>CACZYF010000007.1 GCA_902785355.1 uncultured Ruminococcus sp.
ATCGAGGCGACCGACCTGACCGCAAAGGTCATGCGTGAGCACGGTATCAAGACCCGCAAGCTGGGCAAGATCAGCGAGGGCAGCACCGAGATCCTCGACGCGATCCGCGCAGGCTACGTCAGCTACGTTATCAATACCAGAGCCATCATGTCGGGTGTCCATTATGAGGACGGCACCGCGATCCGCCAGACAGCTGTTGAGAACGGCGTGACCATCTTCACCTCGCTCGATACCGTCCGCGTTCTGCTTGATGTACTCGAGGAAACCACGCTGACGATCTCGACGATCGACTCCTGACGCGCGCGTCAGAGTAAATCCGGTGTAAACAGTGAAGTGATAAATAATAAAAAGCGTCGGGCAAAGGTGGTTTGTACCATCTTTGCCCGACGCTGATATATTCGACTAATATTTCATCTTTATCTCGCAGCACATAAAAATACGTTCGTTATCTGATCGCGTCCTTCATGGATTTCACATATGCTCCTACGTATTCGGACGCGTTTTTGCCGTGCTTTTCGAGCAGCTTGACGATCGCGGAGCCGACGATCGCGCCGTCGGAGAGATCCGCCATCTTCTTCGCTTGTTCAGGTGTAGAAATGCCGAACCCGATCGCGCAGGGAACATCCGTATTCTCCCGGATGACCTTAATAATGGACGCGAGATCGGTTTTGATCTCACTGCGCATACCCGTCACGCCTAAGCTGGACACAACATAGATGAAGCCCTCTGCTTCTTCGGCGATCATCGCGATACGATTCTCGGAGGTTGGCGCGATCAGAGAGATCAGATCAACATCGTATTGACGACAAATCGGGAGGAATTCATCCTTCTCTTCAAACGGCAGATCAGGCAGGATCAGCCCGTCGATCCCGATCTCGTGACAGGTCGAGATGAATCTTTCGGCGCCGTAGGAGAACACGACGTTCGAGTAGGTCATGAACACCATCGGCACGCTGACATCGCGGCGCAGATCTCTGACGAGTGAAAAGACCTTGTCGGTCGTGACACCGCCGGAAAGCGCTCTGAGATTCGCCCCCTGGATCACGGGACCTTCCGCGGTAGGATCGGAGAAGGGGATACCCAGTTCGATTAGGTCGGCGCCGTTTTCCACCGCGGAACGCACGACTGCCGCAGTCGTTTCCAAATCGGGATCGCCGCAGGTGATGAAGGCGATGAAGGCTTTTCCGCTTGTAAAAGCTTTGCGGATATTACTCATAGATATCCTCCCCTCTGTAGCGCGCGATAGCGGCACAGTCCTTATCTCCTCTGCCGGAGATCGTGATCACGATGATCTTGTCCCGATCCATCGTCGGCGCGAGCTTTATCGCGTGCGCGACGGCGTGCGCCGATTCGATCGCGGGGATGATCCCCTCTGTTTTCGCGAGGTATTCAAAGGCGCATACCGCCTCTTCGTCGGTGATCGGCACATACTCCGCTCTGCCGATATCATGCAGATGAGCGTGCTCGGGCCCTACGCCGGGATAATCCAATCCGGCTGAGATTGAATAGACGGGGGCGATCTGACCGTATTCATCCTGACAGAAATAGGATTTCATGCCGTGGAAGATACCGAGCTTGCCGGTAGCGATGGTCGCGGCTGTCTCAAAGGTGTCGACGCCTCTGCCTGCCGCTTCACAGCCGATCAAACGAACCGTTTCATCACCGATAAAGTGATAAAAGCTACCTATCGCGTTGGAACCGCCGCCGACGCACGCGATCACGGCGTCGGGCAGTCTTCCTTCTTTTTGCAGCATTTGCTCCTTGATCTCCTTGGAGATGACCGCCTGAAAATCGCGGACGATGGTCGGGAACGGATGCGGCCCCATCACGGAACCGAGGCAGTAGTGGGTGTCGCTGATGCGTGACGTCCACTCGCGCATGGCTTCGGATACCGCGTCCTTGAGGGTCGCGGTGCCGCTTTTGACAGGGATGACCTGAGCGCCTAAAAGCCGCATACGGTAGACGTTCAGCGCCTGTCTTATTGTATCTTCTTCACCCATGAACACTACGCATTCCATCCCCATCAGGGCGGCGGCTGTCGCGGTGGCAACGCCGTGCTGACCGGCTCCCGTTTCGGCAATCAGGCGTGTCTTACCCATCTTCTTGGCTAGGAGCGCCTGTCCGAGAACGTTGTTGATCTTATGCGCGCCGGTGTGGTTCAGATCCTCGCGCTTGAGATAGATCTTCGCGCCGCCGAGGTCGTTCGTCATCTTCTGTGCAAAATAGAGCCTTGACGGTCTTCCGGCATATTCGTTGAACAGCTCTCCGAGTTCTCTGTTGAATTCGGGGTCGTTTTTATAGTGATCGTACGCTTGTTCCAGCTCGATCACGGCGTTCATCAGCGTTTCGGGGATATACTGACCGCCGTGGATGCCGAAGCGTCCGTTTGGATTTGTCATGATTGTTTTTCCTTTCTGACGGCGGCGATAAATGCCGCCGCTTTTTCTTCGTCTTTGCGTCCGTCCGTTTCGATGCCTGAGCTGACGTCCACCGCGTATGGATGTAAAAGCCTGACCGCATCGCCGACATTATCGGGGGACAGCCCTCCCGCGAGAAAATACGGTCTTTTGACGTCCTGCAATACCGACCAATCGAATACATTGCCTGTTCCCGCGCCGGAATCCAGCAGGATATGATCGGCGGTACAGGCTTCCGCTTTGGCGAGATCATGACGGGATTTGATCTGGAACGCCTTGATGATCGGCTGATCGGTACGCTGTCTTAACCTTTGTATATAGGCTTCATCCTCGCTGCCGTGGAGCTGAGCGATATCAATGACGCCGCTGTTCAAAAGCGCGGCGACCGTATCGGGCGCTTCATCGACAAACACGCCGACCGCCCGGATATCGGACGACAGCAGTTCTTTTAACTGAGCCGCTTTTTGCGGATCGATATACCGCTTGCTTTTCGGTGCAAACACAAAGCCGATATATTCCGGCTTTAATTCATTTGCCGTTAGGATATCGCACGGACGTGACAGTCCGCACAGCTTGATCTTTGTCATAGCATACTCCGTAATTCCGCGAGCTTCGTCTTTTTGTCGTGCGCTTTCATCAGCGCTTCGCCGATCAGTACCGCGTCCGCCCCGAACTCACACAGACGCTTGACGTCCTCAGCATCTTTGACGCCGCTTTCGGAGACGAAAAGGATATCCTGCGGGATCAGCTCTCTGAGCCTTGCGCTGTTATCGGTATCAACCGAAAAATCCTTCAGGTTGCGGTTGTTGACGCCGATGATCCGCGCGCCGGAGCGGATCGCCGCGTTGACCTCCTGCTCATCATGTGCCTCTACCAGCGCCGACAGTCCGAGTTTGTCACAGACAGCGATGTATTCTTTGATCTGCGTTTCGCTCAGGATGGAGCAGATCAGCAGCACCGCGGACGCGCCGAGGAGCTTCGCCTCATAGATCATGTATTCGTCAACGGTGAAATCCTTGCGCAGGCAGGGGATCGAAACAGTGTTCGCGATCTCTCTGAGATATTCATCACTGCCCAAAAACCACTTCGGCTCGGTCAGCACGGAGATGCAGTCCGCGCCCGCCGCCTCATAATCCATCGCGATCCGCGCATACGGAAAATCCGGCGCGATCAAGCCCTTGGAGGGAGAGGCCTTTTTGCATTCGCAGATAAAGGAGATCCCCGGATTTTTCAGCGCGGTTTCAAAAGCGAAAGTTCCCCTCGGCAGATTCTCCGCCTGTCGCCGAATGGCGGATAAAGGCGTCGCTTTTTTTGCTTCACATACCCGTTCCTTCGCGTGTTCCGCGAGACGGTCGAGGATCGTCATGCTTCCACCTCGGGACGGTTGCTGACCTCGATCAGCTTGTCGAGTGTCGCGAGCGCCTTGCCGGAGTCGATGATCTGAGCGGCAAGATCAATGCCGTCCTTCATGTTGTCCGCTTTGCCGCCGATATACAGCGCCGCGCCGGCGTTCATCAGTACAGCGTTGCGTTTATGTCCTTTTTCTCCGTTCAGGATCGCGAGGGTGATCTGCGCGTTTTCTTCGGGTGTACCGCCCCTCAGATCTTCCTTTTTACAGCGCTCAAAGCCGAACTTTTCGGGAGTGATCACCGAGGATTTGAACCAGCCGTCCTTGATCTCACAGATCGTGGTCGGTGCGCTCAAGGAGATCTCGTCCAGCTTTTCCTGACCGTACACGACCATACCGCGGCGGATGCCGAGGTTGACGAGCACCTGTGCCAGCGGTTCCACCAGATAGTCGTCATACACGCCTAAGAGCTGCATGGTCGGCGAGCCGGGATTGGTGAGCGGTCCGAGGATATTGAAGACGGTCCTGAAGCCCAGCTCCCTGCGGATCCCGCCGACATATTTCATCGAGGTATGATATTTTTGCGCGAAGAAGAAGCACATACCGACCTCGTTCAACAACTCGACACATCTTGCGGGGCTTTGGTTGATATTCACGCCGAGCGCCTCCAGACAATCCGCCGTACCGCAAAGGGAAGACGCGGCGCGGTTGCCGTGCTTCGCTACCTTCATACCGCCTGCCGCCGCGATGATAGCTGTGGTGGTGGAGATGTTGAAGCTGTGGGCGTTGTCGCCGCCCGTACCGACGACCTCAAAGAGTTCCATGCCGGTATCGACCTTGGTAGCGTGATCGCGCATCGCCGCGGCACAGCCCGCGATCTCATCCGTTGTTTCCGCTCTGGCGCTCTTCGTGGACAGTGCCGCCAAAAAAGCGGCGTTTTGGGTCGCTGATGTTTCTCCGCTCATGATCTCGTTCATGACGGCATATGCCTCGTCATAGGTGAGATCCTCCTTACTGACTATTTTTTCGATAGCTTCTTTGATCATCATAAACCTTCCTTTGTATCTGGATTACGGCTGTATCAGCCGACTAAAAAGTTTTTCAATATGGTTTTTCCGTCCGGCGTCAAAATGGATTCAGGGTGGAACTGGACGCCGTAAACGGGAAAGATCTTGTGCTGTACCGCCATGACCTCGCCGTCCTTTGTCGTCGCGGTAACGCGCAGACAGTCGGGCATGGTGTCGGGATCGGCGGCAAGTGAATGGTAACGCGCAACGAGGGAGTTCTCGGGACAGCGGTTGAACAGCGGACAGGCGGCGTCGAAATGCACCTCGCTCTGCTTGCCGTGCATGAGCTGCTTGGCATAGGTGATCGTCGCGCCGTACACGGCACAGATCGCCTGATGACCGAGACATACGCCGAGGATCGGGATCTCTATGCCGAGCTTTCGGACGACCTCGATGATGTTGCCGGCGTCCTCCGGTCTGCCCGGTCCCGGAGAAAGGATGATACGGTCGGGCGCCAGCGCGCGAATCTCCTCGACGGTCAGTTCATCATTGCGGATGACCTTAATATCGGGATCGATCTCGCCGATATACTGGTAAAGGTTGTAGGAAAAGCTGTCGTAATTGTCGATCAATAATACCATTATTCCACCTCCTGGCCGATCCGGAGCGCCGCGAGCGAGGCTTTCGCTTTGTTCAGGCACTCCTCATATTCCTTTTCGGGGTCAGAGTCGGCGACGATCCCCGCGCCGCTGCGGACAAACACCTTTCCGTTCTTCTTATAGGCGATACGGATGGCGATGCAGGTGTCCATATTGCCGGTGAAATCGATGTAGCCGATCGCGCCGCCGTAGATGCCGCGCTTGTTGTTCTCCAACTCTCCGATCAACTGACAGGCTCGTATCTTCGGCGCTCCGGACAGCGTTCCCGCGGGCAGTACCGCTTCGATCGCGTCCAGCGCATCCTTATCATCGCGTATTTCGCCGCGTACCGTTGAGCCGATGTGCATGACGTGTGAGAACCGTTCGACGGAGTGTAGCTTTTCGACTGCTACGGTGCCGAATTTGCTGATCTTCCCCAGGTCGTTGCGTCCGAGATCGACCAGCATATTGTGCTCGGCAAGCTCCTTTTCATCACAAAGCAGCTCCGCTTCCAGCGCCCTGTCCTCCGCTTCTGTTTTTCCTCTGGGTCTGGTGCCGGCGAGCGGAAAGGTATGGAGCACACCGTCCTCCAGCTTGACCAAGGTTTCCGGTGAAGCGCCCGCGACCTCTACATCCGTGCCGGAGAAGTAGAACATATACGGCGAGGGATTGATGGTTCTGAGCACGCGGTAGGTATTGAACAGGCTGCCTTCAAACGGAGCGGATAAACGATTTGACAGCACAATCTGGAAGATATCGCCCTCGCGGATATGGTGCTTTGCTTTTTCCACCATTGCGCAGAACTTCTTTTGATCAAACAGGGGTGTGACCTCACCTGTCAGCCTTCCGGCGGGTTCACTCTTCTTAGCGCCGTTTTTCAGAAGATCGCTGAGCTGGGAAAGCTCCATGACTGCCTTGTTGTAGCCGACCTCTACGTCATCAAGCGGCATATTGACGATGAGGATGATCTTTTGTTTCAGATGATCGAATGCGATCACCTTGTCGAACAGCATCAGATCAACGTCCTTGAAGTTCTCTGTATCCTCCGTGTCACGTTTCACGCTTGGTTCGCTGTAAGCGAGATAATCATAGGAAAAATAGCCGACCAGTCCGCCCGTGAAGGGAGGCAGATAATCAAAACGCGGACTCTTGTATTCGCTGAGGATCTGCCGCAGATATGCAGAAGGATCATCGGTTTTGACCTTGAGGTTTCCGAGCTTCATTTCCCCTTCTATGCAGGTGATCTCCATCTTTGGCTCAAAGCCGAGAAAGGTATACCGGCCCCATGTTTCGTTCGATTGAGCAGATTCCAGCATATAGCAATGTGTCGAAACATTTTTCAGGATCCTCATGGCTTCGATGGGTGTGGTGAAATCCGACAGGATCTCCGTGCTCACCGGAAGTACATTGTATCGAGCCGATGCCGCGATCTCCTTGACCTGAGAATAGTCCGGCAGTATTTTCATATTTGACCCTCCGTTTACAAAATTTAAAAACAAAAACGTCCTCGGCAGAATTAACTTCTGCCAAGGACGAATAACAGCTTATCCGCGGTGCCACCTTGATTTCACAGCATGACCTGTGCGCTTAGCGGGATACCAGCATATCCCCGGCAAATGACGTCTGCCTGCAACGTCGCAGCATACTCTGTGACAAAAGTCACATTTGACTGCGCCCTCAGCGGTCCATTTGACGACTTGTTTCTGACCCGACTCTCAGCAATGCGGGTTCTCTGTACAGGCATCATCGCCGTTATCTCCGCTTCAACGGTTTGATGTGTTAAATTATTTCATACTATAGCATAACAAAAAACCATTGTCAATAGTTTTTTTTTGCATAATCACCCGAACAACGTATATATTTTCGTTGTTATGATCGGCGGCATCATTCAGATATCGGCAACAGATCCGATCACTTTTTCCACAGTCCGTGGAGATTGCAGTAGGCGTATGCCGCCTCAAATTTTTCGCCGTCGCACAGCGCGAAGCAAGCCATCGGCTTGTCGCCGGGCTCCAGTATCTTGCGCTGATTGCCCTGATCGGTGCTGATCGCGATCCACTCGATATAATGCTCCGGAGCCATCGGGTGAGCGACCTCACCGACCGTAACGATCACCTTTCCGTCTTTGATCTCGACGACCGGCACATGCTTTTCGACGGCGGCGTCAGCAGTGCCCGGAACGATCTCCGTCATCTTTTCGCCGCAGCAGGAGATCGGCGTTCCGCTCGCTTTGACAACAGCAATGATGTTGCCGCAGTGTTTACATTTGTAAAATTTCAATTCCATCAATAACCTCCTGAAATAATGTAGATTAAGTTATACCTCACGGCAGATACTTGCCCGAAGCAAGATACAGCCGATACCATTCGTTGTGGGTGAGGTCGACCTTTGTCGCCTCGCAGATATCCCTCAGATGATGCGTATTCATCGTTCCGACGATCGTCTGGATCTTGGCGGGATGGCGCAGGATCCAAGCGATCGCGATCGCGGTCTTGGATACGCCGTACTGCTCGCCGAGTTCACTGAGAACACGGTTCAGCTCGGGCAGCTCGGGATCATCGACAAAACATCCTTGGAACAAGCCCTTCTGCAGCGGCGACCACGCCTGAACGGTGATGTCGTGCAGACGGCAGTAATCGAGCGTGCCGTTGTCACGGTCGATCGAGCGCTCTGACGTAAGATTGTTGACATAAAGCGTCTGATCGATGAGCTGACTTTGATCCAGCGAGAATTGAAGCTGGTTGAACACAAGCGGCTGACGGATATATTTTCTCAACACCTCGAGCATCATCGTCGGAACGTTGCTCACACCGAAAAAGCGCACCTTGCCGCTCTTCTCCAATTCATCGAACGCCTCAGCGATCTGTTCCGGCTCATACAAGAGGTCGGGACGGTGCAGCAGCAGCGCGTCAAGATAATCGAGTTTCAACCTGCGCAGGCTGTCGTTGACGCTTTCAAGAATAGTTTCCTTTGACCAGTTGAACTCACCCTTTTCGGAAAGGATGCCGCACTTGCTCTGGATATAGACGTCCTCACGGCGGATTCCTGTTTTGGGAAACGCGTCTCCGAAGCGCGTTTCCGCCTCGCCGTCCCTGCCGTAGCAGGTGGCGTGATCAAAGAAGTTGATCCCCAGCTCATAGGCTGTGCGTATGAGGTTCGCCGCGTCATCTGTATTCAGCGCCGGCATCCGCATACATCCGAGGATGATCTGAGAAGCGCCTTGAGGTCCGTTGACGATATCGATCTGTTTCATATTGCTCAGCCTTTCCGTTGTTCGTAAATAATTCGTTGCGTGTATGTTTATGCAATTCATTCTATCCTACAGCGTCATCTTTGTCAATGCTTTTCGTACCGGGGAGAGTGATTCTTGCAACAGTCGGACGGAGTGAGACCGAACTTCTCAAAGAATGCGCGCGAAAAGGAAAAGTATGATAGATCAGAAAACCGCTTGACAGAGCAATCTCCGAAACCTTTATCATTTCTTTCGGAATGTGCTGAACAGACTGTAAACGGTTCAGCGCCTCGTGGCAGAGGCAAAATAGTTGTTCGTCAATTCGATCATCAAACGTGTTGATGTTTACCGTGATTATGAGTTGAATAACGAACTAATGAAAAAGGGATCGGATCTTCTATTCAGTCAGAGTCTGCGACACAGTATCACATTCTCGAACTTCGACTACGATTTTACCATTCACCTTTCCTCTGTCAAGAGCAATACACGCTTCCCGGATATGGTCGAAATCAAACGTCGCGCCTATCAGCGGTTTCAGATGATACACGTCCATAAAGCAAAAAAAATCCTTTATCATCTTCTGCGTCGGATAGTTGCTGAAAAAGCCTGTCAGGTACACTCCGTTGGGGATGTCCTTGATCGGGTCAAAGCCGTTCCACTCATACACCTTGCCGAGAACGCCTGTGTTGCAGACGACCGCGCCCTCTTCGAGCGCAAACATCGTATCTCTGAGGGTTTTGATCCCGACAAGCTCCAGTGCTTTAGTAATGCCGCTGATCTTGCCCTTTATCGTGCCGTTATCAAGAATACACTCGTCACAGCCTGCTTCTTTTAAAAGCGGCAGTTTATCCTCTTTATGCGTTGTACCAATAACGGTACAGCCGAGTGCTTTGGCGAGTTGGATCGCCACATAGCCGAGAGCGCAGGTCGCGCCTCTTATCAGGAGTTTGTTATCGGGCTTCGGCCGAAGGCATTGAAACAGCGACCCCCAAGCGGTGAAATAGGTTTCGGGGATCGCTCCCATCTCAGCCCACGACAGCTTGCTCTCCACAGGAAAAACATGGTGTGTCGGCAATAAGGCGTACTCAGCGTAACTGCCGTTGAACGACCGCCCCATGCCGCCCATCAGGGCGACGACCTTTTGTCCGATATTAAATCCGCTGTCGGACGGGTCGGCGATCTCTCCGACGCACTCGATACCGGGGATGATCGGCTTTTTGATATAGTCATTTTCTATTTCAAATTCTCTTAAAATCTGTTCCGAGTGATTCAGTCCGAATGCCTTGATCTTCACGAGCACCCAGCCGGATTTGACCTTCGGCACTTCCACTTCTGATAAAACAATATCTTCCGCCTTTGTCGGCTTCGTCAATACAACTGCTTTCATCATCTCACACCTCAATCAGTCCGTTCTCTACACTTGCCCAGCACTGCGGATCATCGGCGTAGAAATCACCGTTTGTGCCTTTTGCGACGGCAGGACACCCTCTGCACCATGCGAGCAGTTTACATCTTGAACACTTGCTGAACTTGGTAAACTCCCGATAACTCTCCATAGAAGTCAGCCACACATCAGCGAGCCTATCCTCAAACACATTCCCGACCTTGCTTTCCGCCACTCTGCGGCAAGCGTAGATATCGCCCGTCGGCAGTATCGTGATGTGACAAGCGCCGCAGTTGCATCCGCCGTACATCATACTCTTTTCGGCGTTATCGGGGATGGTGAACTCTCCTGTTTCGTATTCATAGAGCGTCCAGAGGTGGTCTTTCTTATTGAAATAGGTCTGACAGCCTTCCGCATCATACTCCTTGAACTTCTTGTCGCAGGCCGCAAGCAAGCTGCGGTACTCCTGCGCCGTCATACTCGCGTCAAGGTCGCCGCCGCTCGGCACATAACGGGAGAAGGCAAAAACATTTGCGCCCGCTTCGACCACCGCATCGATAATTCCCGTGACCTCGCTCATATTGGTTTTGGAAACCGTCGTCATGATCACCGAACGGATACCCGCTTTATTGATACATTTTACCTTTTCGAGCGTGCAGTCGTAGGAGCCGGGCTTACGGAACCAATCGTGCGTTTCACGCAAGCCGTCGAGAGAGAGCTGATACTTTTCACAGCCGAACCACTTTAATTCCCTGCACACCTGGTCGTTGAGGTGGAACGGATTGCCGAGGATCGTGAATTGAATGTCGTGATCGTGAAACAGCTCCAGCAGCCGCCAAAAGTCAGAATGCAGAATCGGATCGCCGCCCGTCAGATAAAAGTACGGCGTGCGCCCGAACACCTCGCAAAAATCAAGGCAGTTGTAGAAGGTGTCCTGCATCTGCTCCCATGTCATGGATTTCAGGCAGTTGTGTTTGCCGTCCGAGAAGATGTAGCAGTGCTTGCACCGCTGGTCACATTCATCCGTGATATGCCATTGAAAAGAAAAATACGGTTTCATCATGATTACCTCGCATATATAAACAGCATTTGCTGATGATTACATAATCGCCCTCCGAATCATTATCGAAGGGCATTACGGACAAGATCACTTGTCACCTGCGCCGCAGGCTGAACCGCAAGCGGACATTTTATCCGATGTGCCGCAAGCAGATGCTTTGTCGGAAGTGCCGCAGGCAGAAGCCTTGTCGGAGGTACCGCAAGCAGAAGCTGTGCCGCCCTTTGTCCAAGAAGCAATATTCGATAATGCCATAGCTGTTCTCCTTTCATAGTTTCTGATTCCATTATAAGGAGCGATCACCGGCATAACAAGTACGCACTTTTTAATTACATAGGCACCTTTTTGTAACCTATCGACAAACCACATTCTTTCTGTTATACTGTATTCAAATTCAGATATAGGAGGCGCACCATGAAAACAAAAGCCGAATTACCCGACTGTCCCGTCGCAACCACCGTCAGTCTGATCGGAAGTAAATGGAAGCTGTTGATCCTGCGAAATCTGCTCGTCAGACCGTGGCGATTCAACGAGCTGAGAAAGTCGCTCGACGGTATCAGCCAGAAGGTGCTTACCGACAGCCTGCGCTCAATGGAGGAGGACGGTATCATTACCCGCACCGTCTATCCCGAAGTGCCTCCGAGAGTGAAATACGCCCTGAGTGACCTCGGTGAGAGTATGCGCCCGATCATCAAGTCAATGGAAGATTTTGGATCGAGTTATAAAAATTTCAGAGAAAAAGAAGAATAAAAAAACAGCTCCGAGTAACTGTCATGCAGAAACTCGGAGCTGTTTTTCTCAGGCAGAGAGATATTTATAAAATGTTTCACTGTATCATCACTTCCTTGCAGTTACCGTGAACCACGGCTTGACGGCATGCTGAAAAACTGAAAAAGCATATCATTATCATATAAAAAGGAAAGCGGCTGTTGCAATCAAAGTATTGCAGCAGCCGCTTCGATTAAACTGTATAGATAATTTCAGCAAAAACGATCTCACTTGCGCGTGAGTTGATATTGTTCATTTTTGCCACCCACTCTAACGGATCTTCTCCTTTGAGCTTCTCGGTAACACCTTCTTGTTCTGCAAGCTGTTTTACGAGCCGGTCATACATATTCTGCGCTTCTTCATTGATATCAGCGAGATGATCGATCAGCTTGCATTGGGTGAGTAAGTTATAGTATAGGATTTTGTGATGTTCTTTGAGATAGCGTCTGCGACGTTGTCCCCAGATACCGATCTCGCGAGGCTCTTGCTCAGGCAGTTTAAGATCAGGCAAATAGTAGTCACCCTGTCTGGTATAAGTGATTTTTGTACTCATGGTCAGACCTCCTTTACTCGCACATGTTTAATCTTTGCTTTTGTGAGTTGAACGATAATCTCATCGAGCGCGTCGGTATAATGCCCGGTTTTGATAAGTTCGTTTTTCATATCAATCAAACTGTGCAAGATAATTCGACGCTCATCGGCGGTGAGGTAAAGATGGTACTTCTTCATATGTTTGCCCCCTTTGCTTTGATGATTCTATTATATACAGGAGGCAATCCGGCGTCGAATGTACGGATTGATTATTATTTATAAAATCGGTCCAAAAGCTATTTTACCTTGAGAAGCAATGACCTTATACCTGCAAATCCCATGCCGATTCTCTCTTTGTATCAATGATTTCGTGATCTTCGCCAACCACTTTTTGCTTAGGTTGTTGTTGCCGTAATAGGCGTCGAAGTTAGCGACAGGTAAGACGACCCAATCGGTGTCATCGGGCTTATTGGCGAAGTAATAGCGGATCATCTCAGCAATAACCTCTTTCGGTACGCCATTGGTACCTGTTGTTTCAAGCTGTTTATTTACTGTTTCAGGAAGCGGATATTCCTCCGTTCTGAGTGCGCCCGCTTCCAAGGCGTCGGCGATGATGTCGTCAAAGCGGAGCGTCCACGCTCCTTTTGTGTTCAAAGCAAAGATCGGCACTTGCAGCTGACGTACCCTCTTTTTCCACTGTGACGTAAAACCCACAGAGAGATTCTCGCACTTTTTGTATGCGGATTTGCTGACCTTATCGGGATTTGCTTTTACAAACCGAATAACACTTTTTATATGGCGGTAAAACCAACCTTTACCGTTTTCATCTATCAGCTCCGGGAAGTCGGCGGACAGCTCACGAAAGTCCACCGACGGCTCGGAGCTTTTCTTTTTGTCCGGAACACTGCACCATGCGCATAGAGCGTTTCGAGCAGTGTCGATCCTGTCATATGGATTTCCGTCAAGGACAGCTCCGTCTTTATCATGGAACAGATAGCCCCTTGCGATTATGGTCAAAATACGACCGAAGCCGGAGAAGTCGGTAATCATGTCAAAGGTAAAGCGACCGAGATAGGTAGTATCGGTTTTGCGGAAAGCGGTATAAGTCGGCTGCTCGGTATATGCTTTGAATTCCACCCATTCGTTTGTCATCGCTTTATCCTCCTGCAATTCTCAAATACCGTCATCGGCATGACTTCCAACGCGAATTGCCGCTCACCGAGAGCGACCGCGCATTTCAGCACTTCGTTCAAATCGAATTTTTCTGCGCCTTTAATATGCGAGGTCATCAAATATATACAGTTACTGACAACCGTTTTACGATAATCACCCGTTTGATTTGTATTACTGAGCAGGGCGCTCAAATCTTTGCCGTCATCCTGATGCTTAACGTGATCGGCGATTTCCTTTGCACGATACATATCGTCAAGGTCACAGATGATGTCGCCGAGGATTCTGTACCCGCTGTGACGGAAATCACAGAACAGCTCACGGTAGTCATAATCAATCATTCCCGAGATAATCTCATAGGTTGCGACCATTCTGTCTGAATGTGGCGTTAAATGCCAAGCCGTTTCGGATAGTTTCAATCTTGACCGGCGAATATCAAAAGGCGATATGTTATCAAAAGCGCTGTATAACTCGTCGACGGAGTAAAGGTTTTCCTGACCTCTTGCAAACAGGATTCTTTCGATATCGGTTTGGCGCTTCCGCTCTTTCGGAATGTGACGAATAAAGCGATTACGTTTCATCGCTTCATGATATGCAGCGATAATGGCTTTTGTCCGCTCAAAAACGTGTTGATCTAATGAATCTTGCCAGTTCGGAGATTGAGCAAAAGTGAATAGCTCCGCGTCTGTTGCCGGATTCGCTTTGTGCTTTAGCGTTTCTTTATCCAGCATATAGGCGTAATACGGCAGCTTTTCAAGATTGGAGCTGACGTTGTCCCAGTCGGTTTTGCCGATGAATTCCTTTACGCGTTTCGCTGTTGTTGGCTGATACCATTTCCGCTGTGCGCTATCGCCGACAATCGACTTGTATTGCAGGAACAGGCTTTTCTTTGCTTTACGCACTTCCAGATACTCGGACAAATCGGGCTTAACACCGCTCTTGGCTGAGTCGATCTCTAAGCCGGTCAGGATCGCCAACACCTCGGTGTCCTGACGGCTTGCCACTCTTTCATCACTTTGGCTGTTCTCATCATAAGCGATAATGCCACGCCGTAAAGCGGCATTACTGATTTGACCGACGCGAGAAGAAAAAGTGCTTTTGACCGTTTCCATCCTTTTATGCCAATCATTCGCATCGGCAATGATTGGATCTGCCGACGGTATTTTCAGCACAGGTAACGGCGCCGTGTCATCATAGCCTTTACGGATACATTTGTTGACCAACGGATCGGCGATCGTCTTCACCATATCGCCGTCATAGTCCGCGCCGCCGAGACGGTCCGGGATCAATGATCTGGAATCCACCATAACCACATAGCGAAGGTGAGAAAGATACTTCTTTCGCAATATACCAACCTTTGATAACGGGCAAACAAGCGCTTCCTCGTTTCGTGCAATATGCGGACTCCTCAATAATGTGTAGTGATCCTGTACCTCATAGGCAGGCTTCGGGGCGTATATCTTATTCCCTGTCAGGCATTCTGATTCCAGTTTTCTATACGCCTTGCTTTCTCCTTCGGCACACCCTACAATGTACGCCAATAATCGCATCAAGTCGTCGGATAAATAACGGTTATCTCCTGCAACCAACAACTGTCCGACAGCGTACCTTTGTCTGACGCTCTCCGCTTTGTCGGAGAGCTCTTTTGCGTATATCGCTTCTTCCATAAACAGCGGATTTTGTTCGATTATCTCCGCGCGCTGTTTACGCTTATCTGTTATTCCAATATCTTCATCGTCAAGAATATCGGTAAAGTGTTTCTGTATGTTGCCATATTCGCCGACGTAATCATAATACGCTGCTTCTGTCGTTTTCGTCAGCCAGTGGCGCGGATCGGTATTCGGAGATTTGTCCCATCCGAGCGGCAAGTCCAAAGGTCTGAATTCTTCATCCGTCAAGGCAAGTGTATTCAGAAACTGATAATTCAGTTCTGTTGTTACCTGCGGCTCTATTTTATCCATACCGGAGATATACAAAGCATAGTTGTATTTCCTGCATCTTTCCAAATACTCTGCCCATGTCAGACCGTTTTCCGTCATCCAGCCAAAGCCCTTGAACATACTTTTGGTGAGAATCATATCCACGTCGGCAACGGCATGAGCTTTACCCCAAATATCTTTTATCTCTTCAACACGCAACTCGGAAAACAGCTTTTTGAAATCGACCTCGTGAACAACGCCCTTGATATACGGCAGACGGATTTGAAAAGAATGGTGCTGTCCCGATTCTGTCAGCATATATGAAAGCTCTTTAGAGATAATTCCTTCGCCGTCAAATTCCAACACCTCTACATCTGCCTTTGCTTCAACACGGTTGTATTTGCGCGTCGGATTGTCTGTTCCATCGTCCTCAACTGTAATAATATCAGCATCCTTTACGAAACTTTTCGGATTGTCTATCACGACGATCCTTTTTTCTTGCAGTAGATTCTGTATTTCTTCCCGACGACCGCCTGTGAACATCAAGCCGTTATAGGCATACAGCTTAGATAACTGACAATTCTCGATCTTCATCCCAAGCATCATCCGTTCTCGGAGAGGCTCATACACATCCTCACGCACAAACGACAGTACATTATGACGACTCATGCTTGCCGAACGTTCAAAGGCGATATACCGACGTGCAGGATATCTTTCATCCAAAACGATTTCGATTCCCTCGGGACGGAACAGACACTCTGCTTTCCTCTGTAACTCAGCGATCCTGCCAACAGGCTTTCTGTCGAAGATCCCCGAGAAATCAATATAGACAAACACATCGGATAATCGGTCACATGGTGAGGTTGTATCTTCCAAACTGTACAAGACCGCCATTGCCTGATAGAACATCATGCAGTCCTCTTGCTCGGACAGTGCGATAAGGTACTCCTTTGACGGATCGGTTGCGTTGAAATAAAACCTCCACCCATCGTTTTGCTTCACGGCAGAGGATAAAAGGCTCAAAGCTGAGATTTGCGGTATCAAATACTTTTTCATATATTTCTCCTGATATGATCTGAAAAAAAGTATAGCATAACGCCTCTATATATTCAAGTATCTGTTATTTGATAACTGTCCCCACTTTTTAAGGGACAGCGATTCAAATATCACTTGAAAGGAGGCGATGCCTTATGATCGAATCATCCATTATGCCGCAAAAAGTCACGCGGAGTGACGCGCTGGCTGCGTATGTTGACTATGAGTTTTATACCCTGCGTCAACACCAAGATGATCTGCAAAGGATTATGCATCGAGATCAGATCCGCTCTGCGATTGACAGCACTATGCCGTCACAATATCGCGGTTATGAGAATTGGTGACAGCAGAATGGCGTCAGGAACAATAACCGTGAGTTTATCAATGAGCCAAACAGGCACAAAAATAATGATGTACCATTCAGATTGTGCCAAAACGGCACAGCGGTTATTATCCGATCACAATCATTTCGTCGTAAATGCCGTCAATATGTGGAACGGCAAAAAGTTCAACTGTAACGAAGGCGTGTACTGGCGGTTCCGAGCACTGTCTGATCAGCTGTGCGCCGAACACCATTTGACGGTCATCAAGAATCCGCAGGGTAAAACGCCACGAAGCATTTACTTTGCGGAGAAGAACGGCGAGCCTACCAAGTTCAATCTCATGCGGCAGGCGATCGACTACGCTGTTGATCACGCATTGAGCTTTAAGGAGTTCAAAAACATTCTGTTCGATCAGGGCTATATCGTGAACTTCAATGAAAACCGCACCTACTGGACGATCCGCTCCGTTAACAGCAAAAAGAGCGTTCGTATGATCCGGCTGGGCGAGGAATACGGTAATCAAGCAATTCAGCGGCGTATCTATGAAAAGTCTGATAGATCTGCATGGCAGCGCAATCGAGAATACTATGCCGAGCAGAAAGAAATGCGGTATTTCCAACCGAGGCGATTTGTATTCCGCGGCAATTTCAAGAGAACAAAGAAGCATACGGGGATATACGCCCTTTATCTTCATTACTGTTACCTATTAGGCAAACTCCCGAAGTTTCACCAGAGACAACCGCTGTCGCCTGAGATGAGAGAAGCTTGGCGTCACCTCGATCGTATATCCGCTCAGGTGACCTTGCTATCCCATAAGAAGCTGAACACCTTAGAAGATGTCAGCGGCTTTATACAAGAAACCGATTCTTCCATCAAAGAGGTAACAGCCGTGCGGCAGAAACTCTACAACAAACTGCGGCGTTGTGATGACGACGAAAAGAGGACGGAGTTACTGTCCCGCCGAGATGACTGCACAACGCTGTTGAAACAGCTGCGCAAAGAAAAGCGGATTGCCCAAACCATCATTGAGGACAATCCCAAGATCAAGGAAAACATCCGTATCGAAACGCAGGCTATCAACAAAGCCTACGGGTTGGATACCAAACAAAAATATCATACAAGGAGTTACGAACGATGACAAATATATCAATAACAAAACTACACCCATTCAAAGACCATCCCTATAAGGTGCTCGATAATGACGAGATGAACAGCCTGATCGAGAGCGTTCAGGAACACGGCATCCTGTCGCCGCTGATCGTCCGTCCTTTAGAGGGAACAACAGACCAATATGAGATCATCTCGGGATACCGCCGTTTCCGCGCGGCACAGAAGGCAGGGCTTAGTGAAGTCCCTGCCTTTATTCGTCCCGTCAGCCGAGACGAGGCGGCGATCATGCTGGTGGACAGCAACCTCCACCGTGAGCATATCCTGCCCTCGGAGAAAGCCTTTGCTTATAAGATGAAAGCAGAGGCGCTCAAACAGCAGGGTAGACGAACTGATTTAACTTCGGGACAAATTGTCCCGAAGTTCGACAAAAACCGCACTACTGCGGTCATCGGTGCAGAGTCAGGAGAGAGTTACAAAACTGTTCAGCGCTACATCCGCTTAACCAACCTTATCCCCGAACTGCTTGACCTGATGGACAAGGGCAAGATCGCTTTTTCCGTCGGCGTGGAGCTGTCCTACCTTCCTCCTGAGATACAGCAGGAATTATACGAGATCATCGACCGTGAGGATTGCACACCGTCCTATTCACAGGCGTTCCGTCTCCACAAATCTTTCAATAACTGCTCCCTGACCCGTGAGGGGTTAGCGGCGGTAATGTCAGAGGAAAAGCCGAATCAAAAGGAAAAGGTGAGCTTTAAGTACGATGATCTCCGCAAGTATTTTCCGGACAGCTATTCGGTCGGAGATATCCAGCGATATATCCTAAACCTTGTAGCGAAAGATTATCAGCGCCAGCATAACCGCAGCAGGGGAGGTGACGCACGATGAAGGATCTTGATATGAATGACCATACGAAGCAATACCGCTCGATCGGTGGGCATCGTATCAGCATCTCTTTTGCAAAGGATCCCAACCCTGAGCTGTTCACTCAGCTCAGGGATATCCTGCTCACTTGCTCCGACACTTCACACATTTGTCCCGATCCCCCGAATGATGATACAATTTCATCATCAGACAAGGAGGCGTCGTAATGGAAAAGAATCGTGTATGTTGCCTGTACCGTGTATCGACAGACAAGCAGGTGGACTATGACACCAATCACGAAGCGGATATCCCGATGCAGCGCAAAGCCTGTCACCGCTTTGCGGAAAAGATGGGTTGGACGATCGTTCATGAGGAACAGGAGGACGGTGTTTCGGGACACAAGATTCGTGCCGAGAATCGTGACAAGATTCAGGCGATCAAAGAGCTTGCCCGCAAGGGGAAGTTCGATATCCTCCTTGTGTTCATGTTCGACCGAATCGGACGTATCGCCGATGAAACGCCGTTCGTTGTCGAATGGTTTGTCAAAAACGGCATTCAGGTATGGAGTACACAGGAGGGTGAACAGCGCTTTGATAACCATATCGACAAACTGCTCAATTATATACGATTTTGGCAGGCTGACGGCGAAAGCGAAAAGACCTCTATCCGTACACGCACCAGCCTCGGTCAGATGGTGGAGGAAGGACACTACAAAGGCGGCTCACCTGCTCTCGGTTATATGCTGGTCAAGAGCGGTCGTCTGAACAAGCGCAAGCATGAGCTGTATGATCTGAAAGTCAGTGAGAACGACGCCGCAATCGTCCGATTGATCTTTGATAAATATACCAAAGAAGGTATCGGTATGCAGAAGATCGCCAATCTCTTGAATGACGGCGATTATCCCAACCCTACCGGGAACCGATGGTCGTACAACACCATCCGCAATGTCATCCACAATCCGACCTATACCGGGTATCTCAGAAGCGGCGACAGCCGTTCGCCCTTCATCCCTGAATTGCAGATCATTTCGCAGGAACAGTTCGACAGGGCGCAGGAGATCGCAAGCCAAAGGGCAAAGGTCATGAACAACAAACCGCGTGTGCCGATGAACATGAAGGGCAATGCGCTGTTGTCGGGCAACGTCTTTTGCGGTCACTGTGGCTCAAGGCTTCACCTATCCACCGCTTGCAAGTATTACACGAAGAAGGACGGAACCCTTGTTAAGAAACCCCGCGTCCGATATGTCTGCTACGGCAAGACGAGGAAAGCTACCGTGTGCGACGGTCAGTCGATCTATATGCAAAAGAAGCTCGACAGTATCGTCGAGAGCGTCGTGAAAGAGGTCTTTGAGCGTATCAAGGGCGTTCCTAAGAGCGCCGTTATCAGCTCACGGTACGAAGAGGAGCTGACGATCAGAAAGACGAATCTCAAGCGCCATCAGTCCGAATATGCCAAGGAGGTTGATAAGCTGAATAAGCTCCGCTCAGAGGTCGTGAAGTCCATTCAGGGAGAGAGTGCCTTTTCTCAGACAATGCTCGCCGGATTGGTCGAGGAATCCGAAGCAAGGATGCAGAGCTTGAAGGAACGCTGTGATGAAGCGCAGCGTGAGGTGGAATCCTCGGAGAACCTTATCAAAGACCTGAATACGCAGTACGATGAGATCATCTCATGGTCGAGCCTGTATGACAGCGCGTCCATAGAAGCGAAAAAGATGATCGTCAATTCGATGATTAAACGCATCGACGTTTACCGCAACTATGACCTGAACATCGAGCTGAATATGAATATCCGCCAGTTCTTCCTCGGGATGGATGAGCAGGAAAGCTATCCGATCACAGCGTAATAAGAAAATAGTAATCCGCCTGCTCACTGCGAGCAGGCGGAGATAATAATATTACCTATTGTTTTACTTAAGAGTAACTTTTATATTCCGTCTATTTTACCAATACAAATCTACAAAAACATATACTTCTTCTTTTCCGTTAAGGACGTGTTTATATTTTGTTTTAAATAGACCATGAACTGGAACACTATCATGCATTTTTATACACTCACTGTGTAAATCAATGATTATGAATCCATCTTTGATCAGTTGATCATTTACTTTACTTAACACTCTGCTATCTAACTCTTTTTTGCTTAAGATAAGAGGGTCGTATGTCGCGAATCCTCCAGTTAGAAACAATACTTTGCTAAAATCTAAAGGGTCATTGTCGTAATGCAGATTAAATCCAAGGTTTTGCTCTGAAACAGATACAGTCCCTATTTTCGATAAATATCCTCTTATATGATTGCTTTTGACCTGAGCAGCCATTTCGGCTTCTCTATGAATAATATCTATTATATTTTTTATATAGATATCACAGGTAAACTGAATCCTTTCATCAACAGATCCATTGATATTATTAAGCGCGTCAACAAAAGTCATAGTAATCTCTCCCAAAAAAGATTTGACGGAAATTAATGATATGAAAAGAAAGAGTATCATGAAGATACTCTTTCTTTTCACTGGTGGAGATAAGCGGATTCGAACCGCTGACCTCTTGAATGCGAACCAAGCGCTCTACCAACTGAGCTATACCCCCGTGTCAAATGTATGAAATTGTAGATGTCGGACTCACCATTATTGAATGGCGGGTCGGAGGCATCGTAAAACGATGTCGACGACAAAAATTATCTATGGGTTGCGTAAGCCACCCTGTCGGGCTACCAACTGAGCTATACCCCCATAACGCTTTAGTATTATACAACATATTTTCGGATTTGTAAAGTGCTAAGAATAAAATTTTTTATATTCTTTCAAATCGGCATTCGTATTTCGTTCCTATAGAAAGTAAAACGCTGATAATGCATTCCAATCAGGCAAGCAGTGAATTTCGGTTGACACAGCCTGAGGTTTTTGATATGATTAATCTGTCAGAAAACGTTGATAACCTATCATTTTATGAAAAGAAGAGTGATATCACGATGGATAACAAAAAACAAAAGAAGTTTACTCTGCCGGCGATCAGTAAATTCGAGCAAAATGTGCTCAGCTTCATCCAGCAGCACCTGTTGATGATCGCGATGTTTGCGGTGACGGCGCTTGCGCTGATCATTCGGTTTATGCTACGCGAAAATGTTTCGGGCGACGCCTATTACTACCTGCTGCCGTGGTATGATACCATCAAGGCAGGCGGTTTCAAGAGCCTGTCCCAGCCGGTCGGCAACTACGGGATCCTATACCAGTTCTGCATCACCTTGTTCACTGTTCTGCCGATGAAGCCGCTTTATACCTACAAGCTGTTCTCGGTCATCTTCGATTTCCTGTTAGCGGCGTTCGGTATGCATGTCATCATGAAGCACGAGACATCTCACCGCGAGCTCAAGGGCGTGTTGATGTATGCCGCCGTTCTGCTCTCTCCGATCGTGTTTCTCAACTCCGCCTACTGGGCGCAGTGCGATGTGATCTACACCTACTTCTGCGTGCTGTCGGTGTATGAGATGTACCGTGACAAGTATCTGCCCTCGATGATCCTGTTTGGTGTGGCGATCACCTTCAAGCTGCAGGCGATCTTCGTCCTGCCGTTCCTGCTGTTCTGCTATCTGTACAAGAAGCGCTTCTCCATCCTCTATTTCCTGACGATCCCCGTGACCATGATCGCGCTGTCGCTTCCGGGTATCGTGATGGGGCGCGGCGTTTTCGAGGTGTTCACCATCTATTTTGAGCAGACAACGACCTATCAGCAGATGACGATGAACTATCCCTCCTTCTGGACGCTGTTCCAGAACGCTTCTCTGGATGAATTCTATCAGAAGTTCCATACCGCGGCGACCCTGCTGACCGTAGCGGTGCTGGGTGTGTATATGGTTCTGTGGATCAAGAAGAAGATCCCGCTCAATCTGCGCAACTCGTTCTCGATGGCGTTTATCATTTCCTACACCTGCGTGCTGTTTCTGCCCGCGATGCATGAACGCTACGGCTTTATCTATGAGATCCTCGCGATCTTCCTCGCGTTCTGGTACTACAAGACCATCCCGATGCTGGTGCTGATGTATTTCACCACCTTCGGCACCTACAGCCACTTCCTCTTCGCGTACGGTATCGACAGTGTGCGGTTCGCGTGGTTCAATGTGCTGGTCTATGTGGCGTATGTCATCTATCTGCATAAGCAGATGTTCAAGACCGCCGAGAGCGACGACGCCCCGAAGCTGTCTCAGCCCGCCAAAGCATAAGCCTCATTTATTTGAGGATACTACAGCTCTTGGAAATAAATATGTTTAGGAGCCTGCATCATACTTTATAAAAAGATAAGCGCTTCCCGTTCATTAACGCGGGAAGCGCTTTTTCATATCTTTAGGTCAATCTTCATCCCTCGGAGCTTTGACAAAGTGATGCACGAGGAACAGCATGATGATACCGCCGATCAGGTTGCCGATCCATACCCACTTCTGATCCAGCTGCATGCCGGTGGTGTTGGTGTACCAGAGCTCGGCGCCCATCACCAGCCCCAGCATCGCCAGCGTGACGATGAGGGAGATCAGCCACTCTTTCCAGTTGAATTTCTTCTTTTTCATATATAACACCTTCCGTCAGCGTTATAGTATAGCATAAGCTTTCGTGATTTGCAACATCAGGTATTGAACATGGAGAACATTCTGCCGAAGCTCTCGAAAGCCGCTTCGCTGCCGCCGACATAGTTGCCGGGGTAGTAGTAGGCGTAGACGAGGCAGATATTGACGAAGAGAGAAGCAAACATCGAGATCAGGAGGATATGCTCGTAGATACGCTTTGCATCCTTGCCGCGCAGGTTACGGTAGAACAGGAACATCACGAACAGCGCGCAGGTCAGCATCTCCCACGCAAAGTCCATCATGTAGCGTACGCCGTAGCCGGACTCCCAGATCGAGGCGATGATGATGAACGGCGCGATGATCGCCACAGCGCAGAACAGGATCGCAGCAGTCTTACGTTTGCTTTTATCGACGTATTTCAGCGCGAAGGGTGAAGCAAAGAGGAAGAACATCGGCAGCGCACGGTACAGCAGACCGCAGCCGTTGTCTGTTGCGACGAAGTAGTAGCCGTTGACGCCGAGCTTCGACAGCGTGGTGGTGACGTAGGGGAATTCCCCTTGGAACGACGGCGGAGCGAGCAGATAATCGAAGAAGCCGATCGCCGCGAGCTGCGGGTGGAACTCGGTATGGGTGAAGTCGTTGATCGTCAGCGAGTACGCGATACCGAAATCGGTGAATGAGCCGAACCGTGCGTGATTATAGAGCATCTGGGCGCCGCCGATGATCGCGAACGGCAGCAGGGCGCACAGCAGATAGGTGATATAGGCTTTTTTCTCGCTCTTAGTCTTCTTGAGTTTGAGTACGCCGACGATGATGAAGATCACCGCCACGACGCACCAGATCGCCGTGGTCGGACGGCAGGTCACGGCGATCGCGAGGAACAGCGACGACAGCGCCGCTCTCAGCGGGCTGATTGCTTCCTTGTCGTCACCGATCACATTGGACGCGACGAGGAAGTAAGCGCCCAGTACCGTGAAGCAGAAGCCCGAGCTCTGGGCGATCTCGTAGAAGTTCGCCATCACCGTGCAGTACCACACGCCGCATGCCGCGTAAACCATGATGAGTGCCGCTGTGTACATCGACAGCGGGATATCCTTGAAGAATTTCTTCATCAGCTTGAAGAAGGTCATCCCGAGGAAGATCAGCGCGATCGTGTTGAAGATCAGCACGCTGACCAGCGAGGGGAAGTAGTGCCCGGTGATTAGGTGATAGGGGAGATACAGCAGAATCACTGGCCCGATGCCGTAGTAGGAGTAGTATTTGCCGTTATAGAGGACGTGATCCCACTTCGCGTCGATATTCTGCTCGGTACGCGCCGACCAGTCATAAGGATTCTCCATGTTCAGCAGCGCGTCGTTGGGCGTATCTTTCAGTTCTACGTGTCCCGATTCAAACGCGTCGACCAGTTCCTGAGTGATCTGGTTGCCGCTGTTCATGTTAAAATCGCTTTTCAGGTTGATATTGACGGAGGACAGCACCATCGAGATCAGCACGACTGCGATGATCAATACGGCTGTGATCGCCTTGGTATTGTACAGCTGACTGCCGATGGGAGTACGGAATTTTACGCTTCTCTTGAAGAGATAGACAAACATCACGCCCAGCGTGATCAGAAGGAACCTTAAGATGGAGAAGTGCGTCGGATAGTCCTCGTTGAAGCTGACGGAGCGCAGGGTGACGGTGTTCTTATCGAGACCCGAGAGGTTGATCTTCAGCTTGCTGACCTTGCCCGAGAAGTCACAGACGATGTATTTGGTCGCCTCGATCTTGTTGAATACCGAGCCTTGAACCAGACCCTGACGCATGTAGTACGAGGCGTTGGTCTCGTCCGCAAAATCGATGCTGTAGTCGGTCTTGTAGGCGGAGCCTTCGACGTCGAGCTTGATGACGCCGATCTTCTGACCGAGAGCGGGGAATTCGATGGTAGCGGAATCGCCGTTGCTGACATATCCGCTGCCCGAGGGAGTCATCCCGGTGATCGTCGCCGTATTCAGATCAGGGGCGTTCTTCTCATAGCCGCCCTTCCAGAGGTGGTAGCTGTTGAGGTTGAAGCAGACCGCTTCGATCAGCAGAACGACCAGCATCGCCTTCGCCATGTAGCCGACGAGCGCTTTTACGCCGTCTTTCTTACAACGAGCGGTAAGCAGCTCGGACAGTGCGAAGCTGATGATCGTTACGACCGCGACCCCTACGCCCAGCTCGCGCAGGTAGGGCGCGGCGATCCCCGCGATCAGCGAGAATACGACCGTGGCGCCGCAGGATGCGTAGCGCACGATCTTCGTGAACCTCCGTTCCTTGATGATACTCGCGACCGCAAATACCAACAGCGACAGAAGTGCTAAGATAAAGATGAATTTCATATGATCCTCCTAAGATGATATGATAGGTATTACAAAAACAATTCGGGATGCATGCGCGCGTAATGAAAGATGTATTGCTGGGCGATCCCCGCGTATTCGCCGAACGCCGAGATCTCGGTATCGGGGAACAGCGCCGCCATGGCGCGTTTCATCCATACATCCATCGGGAATCCGTCCAGACGATGAAGTCCGTACAGCAGAACGCAGTCGGCGACCTTTATACCCACGCCCGTGATCTGCGTCAGCGCTTCACGAGCCTCGTTATAGGGCAGTTGTCGGATCGCCTCGAGGTCGATCGTTCCGTCCGCGACCTTCTGTGCCGCGTCGATGATGTAGCGGTGACGAAAGCCTGCGCGGATAGGGGAGAGGTCGTCGGGCGTGAGCGCCGCCAGCCGTTCGGCAGTCGGAAAAGCGTACCGACCGTCGGAGATCTGCTCGCCGAAGCTCTCGCACAGTCGTTGCACGATCCCCGTGATGCGCTTGATGTTATTGTTCTGTGAGATGATGAAGCTGATCAGCGCTTCAAACGGCTCCTGACGCAGGATGCGTATGCCGGGCGCATAAGCGGCGGCGTCGGAAAGCACCGGATGGATCGCCGATAGCTCCCGCTTGATCGCGCTGTAGTCAAGGTCGAGATCGAAGTAATCCCGCCACATGGCGCGGTCATCCTCATTGGCGCCGTCGAGGATCAGTCTGTCGCCTTCTACCCTCGCAGACGCGACCTTGCCGCGCACCACGCCGGTGAAGCTGCCGTCCTTCTGCTCACGCCAGCGGAAGCACTGACCGCAGTCCAGCGTTTCTTTCAGATCCAGATCGGTAATGTGTTCAAAAACCATATGACAAATTGTCCTGTATAAAATTCAAAATAAGTATATCATATTCATTTGCAATATGCTATAATAATTTAAAATAATTTCGCAGACAACCGCTGACGACGTTTACAGGAGGTAGCTATGAAGCCGAATATCACCACCATTCCGATCACCGATCTATTCACCGAGACCGACGGCTGTCCGATCTGCCGCATGCATCGCATGATCGAGTCCCAGTATGTGGAGTACATCACCGGCGCGGCGATGATGGCGCCCGACGTGCGTGTCCAGACCAACAAGACCGGCTTTTGTCACCGTCATTTCTCGATGATGGTCAACACGGGACCCCGCCTGTCGAACGCCCTTCTGCTCCAGACCCATATCGACGAGTTGAGGAAAAAGGTATTTCCGAAGAAGAAAACCGACGCACCCGATAAGAAGATGCTTGCAGCGATCCGTGAGAACGACGGTACCTGCTATGTCTGCGACCGTATCGAGCGTGATATCCTTCATCTTCTCGCTACCGTCTACGTCCAGTACGGCTCCGATCCCGCCTTCCGCGAGCAGTACCGTGCTCAGGACTTTATCTGCCTCGATCACTATGCGCTGGTGATGTCGAGCGTGAACAAGAAGGCGATGGATAAAAAGACCCTCGCTGATTTTTACGATGCGACCAATACGCTCTCGAAGGATTATATGGATACCCTTTATGACGATGTGACCCACTTCACCACCATGTTCGATTACCGTAACGCAGGCGGCGATTACAAGAACAGCAAGGACGCCATCGAGCGCAGTGTGACCTTCCTGACCTCTTATCCGGTCGATGAAAGCTTGAAATAACCTTTAACAGACGCAGAAAAGGCTGACCGCCCGGTCAGCCTTTTTATGTTGGAACAGCTTTATTTCAGACCGGCTTCGCTGCGATAGATCGCCGTGATCTGCTCCGCCTTGTCGGACACGATCATCGAGACATACAGACCGTTCTGTTGAACGGAGCACTTCTCGATCATCGCTGCCTGCTCGGGGTTATAGCTCTTGTTCTGGTCGAGCTTCGCCTTGTAGCGGTTCTCGAGCTTTTCCTTGACGGTTGCGGCGCTGGCATCATCGACCGCCTTGACCAGTACGATCTCCTCCTGCTCCACGCCGGAGGAATTGACGCAACCCGCAAACTCAGCCGCCATGTCGGAGGTGATGCCGTAGTAGCGCTCCATCAGGCTGATATCGTTCAGCTCCGTTACATTCTCAAAGCCGACCTGCGCCTTGATGTCATTGTAGACATCGGTCAGCGGCTTTGCGTCAGATTTGCCGCAGGCACAGCACAGTACCATGACGACCGCCAGTAAGAGGATCAGTATTTTTTTCATATCCGTTTCCTTTCTCGATGCAATACGTGATCAGAAAAATGTGACAGGATTTTTCTTGATTCACTGTATTTCGACTGATTTCGTTCTCATATAATAACACAACAGAATTCGAAAATCCATAGTTTCAGTTGAAAAATCTGACAAAAATCCTCTATTCTGGTTGTGGAAAACGCCAAAACACAGGAGGCTCCCTTGCGGAAGCCTCCCGATGATTCGGTAATAATGATTAAGCCTTGCCGACGGAGCCGAAGATCTCCATCTTCTCCTTGACCTTCGCCTTGATTGCCTCGGTACCGGGAGCGAGCAGCTTTCTGGGGTCGAAGCCCTTGCCCTGCTTGTCCTTGCCCGCCTCGATGTAGGCGCGGGTAGCCTCGGCGAACACGAGCTGACATTCAGTGTTGACGTTGATCTTGCTGACGCCCAGCGAGATCGCCTTCTTGATCATGTCGTCCGGGATACCGGTGCCGCCGTGCAGAACGAGGGGCATGTCGCCGGTCTTCGCCTGGATCGCGTCGAGGGTCTCGAAGGAGAGACCCGGCCAGTTCTCGGGATATACGCCGTGGATGTTGCCGATGCCGGCAGCCAGCATGGTAACGCCCAGATCAGCGATCATCTTGCACTCTTCGGGATCAGCGCACTCGCCCATACCGACAACGCCGTCTTCCTCGCCGCCGATGGAGCCGACCTCTGCCTCGATGGACAGACCCAGATCGTTACAGATACCGACCAGCTCCTTGGTCTTAGCGATGTTCTCTTCGATCGGATAGTGAGAGCCGTCAAACATGATGGACGAGAAGCCCGCCTCAATGCACTTCTTAGCGCCTTCGTAGGAGCCGTGATCCAGATGCAGAGCGACCGGAACGGTGATACCGAGCTCTTCGATCATCGCGGTAACCATACCGACGACGGTCTTGTAGCCGCACATGTACTTGCCTGCGCCCTCGGATACGCCGAGGATGACGGGGGACTTGAGTTCCTCAGCGGTCAGCAGGATCGCCTTGGTCCACTCGAGGTTGTTGATGTTGAACTGACCGACAGCATAATGGCCGGCCTTTGCTTTGGTGAGCATTTCTTTCGCGTTTACTAACGGCATAATAATTCCTCCTTAATGGATGTTTAAATGAATAGCCTTCATCATATTATATTATATCATTGTTTTGTGCAATTAGCAATACGCAAAAAGAAATATTTGCTAAATATATGGCATATTGCGAAATAATAATTGAACTGTAGCGGGTTGATTCTCTATGCTGTTTGGATTATAATATATAGAATAGGGCAAAGCCGGACTTTGCCGATGTAAAGGAGGATTCACTATGCCTTTTATCAATGCTAAATTTTCCGCTCCCGTTTCCGCTGAGAAGGAGAAGGAGCTCAAATCCGCCCTCGGCGAGGCGATCACCCTGCTCGGTAAGTCCGAGCGTTACCTGATGGTTGAGATCGAGGACAACCGCCGTTTGTACTTCGGCGGCGATAACAGCGCTCCGATCGCATTCTTTGACGTAAGCCTGCTCCACTCCGCTCCCCGTGCAAGCTACGAGAAGCTGACCGCTCGGCTCTGTGAGATCGCCAAGGATACGATGGATGTAGACGGCTCCAATGTTTATGTCAAGTTTGAAGAAACCGAGAACTGGGGCTACGACAGCTTCATGTTTTAGGAGGTAATATAAATGAGAATTGCAGTATTGGCAGGAGGACTTTCCTCCGAGCGTGACGTGTCGATCCTGTCCGGCTCCAAGATCGCGCAGGCTCTGCGTACCAAGGGACATCAGGTCGCGCTGATCGACATCTATATGGGCTATGAAGCGGATGACTTCGACGCCGATAGGCTTTTTGAAGAGAATTATGATTTTACCACGAATGCCGCGATCGCCGAGGAAGCGCCGGATATTGAAAAAGTGAAGAAAAGCCGTAAAAATCAATCGAATGATTATTTCGGCGACCATGTGATCGAGCTGTGTAAGGCGGCGGATATCACCTTCCTCGGACTTCACGGCGGCGAGGGAGAGGACGGCTCCGTGCAGGCTGCTTTAAAGCTCTACGGTATCAAATATACCGGCTCAGACAGCCTCGGTGCGGCGATCGCGATGCACAAGGGCGTGACCAAGGGTATTTTCCTCAATTCAAACGTCCCCACCCCGAAGAGCAAGCTGTATAAGCGTGAGTTCATGGGCGAGGGCTATCTCGACAGCTGGACGTCATTCCCCTGCGTTGTCAAGCCCTGTTCCGCGGGTTCCTCTGTCGGCGTACAGATCGTCGCTGACCGCGAGCAGTTCGTCGCCGCAGTCGGCGCTTCGTTCCGATATGACGACGATGTGTTGGTCGAAGAGTATATCAAGGGACGCGAGTTCTCCGTCGGTATCCTCGGCGGCAAGGCGCTTCCTGTTATCGAGATTATCCCCAAGTCGGGATGGTATGATTACGCCAATAAGTACCAGGAGGGCGCGACCGAAGAGATCTGCCCTGCCGAGCTTGATGAGAAGATCGCCGAGAAGATGCAGCGCGAGGCGGAGCACGCCTTTGAGATGCTGCGCCTCAAGGTCTACGGCAGAGTCGACTTTCTGCTCGATTCACACAACCGCTTCTACTGCCTGGAGGCGAATACCCTGCCCGGCATGACGCCGATGTCCCTGCTTCCGCAGGAGGCAGCCGCCGCAGGTATCGCTTATCCCGAACTGTGTGAGAAGATCATCGAACTGTCTTTAGAAAAGTAATATTTGGATAGCGGTTAACGGATAACGGTTAACGGCGGCGGGAAACGCTTTACTCTATGGCACTGTATCATTGCCCGAGCGCAGCGAGAAACCTTCACCGTTCACCATTCACCATTCACCATTCACCGTTCTCCGATTTCCGGAGGAAATCATGAAACCCATTACCTTACGCGAGGTCGCGGCAGCCTGTAACGGTACGCTGCACGGCGACCCTGAGATACAGATCACCTCGATCGTGACCGACAGCCGACAGGCGAAAGCAGGCTCGCTGTTCGCCGCGATCCGCGGTGCGCGCGCCGACGGTCACCGTTTCATCCCGATGACGGTGGAGCAGGGCGCGGCATGTGCGCTGTGCGAAGAAGCACCCGAGGTCGATGCCCCTTATATTCTTGTCGAATCGACGCTTGTAGCCTTGAAGGGCATCGCTGCGTACTACCGCTCGCTGTTCACGATCCCGTTTATCGGCATCACCGGCAGCGTCGGCAAGACCTCGACCAAGGAGTTTATCAGCACCGTTTTGTCGCAGAAGTACAAGGTACATAAAACGAGCGGCAATTTCAATAACGAGCTCGGCGTTCCGATCACCCTGTTCGGTCTGGAGGAAGACCACGAGGTCGCCGTCATCGAGATGGGGATCTCCGGTTTCGGAGAGATGACCCGTCTGAGCAAGATGGTGCGTCCTGATATCTCCGTCATTACGAACATCGGTTATTGTCATCTGGAGAACCTCGGCGACCGTGACGGCGTGCTGAAGGCTAAGACCGAGATGTTCACCTACCTTAAGGAGAACGGCACGATCATCCTCTGCCATGATGATGATAAGCTTGCGACCGTCACGGAGTATAAGGGTATATATCCGATCTTTTACGGTACGGGGGATGAACCCTTCCGTGCCGAGAATATTGTCGAAAAAGGCTTTGAAGGTATCGACTGTACCTTGATCCACGACGATATGCGGATCAACGTCACGATTCCGACTATGGGACGTCACAACGTCCTCAACGCATTGTGTGCAATGGCGGTCGGCGTTCAGCTCGGACTGACTGCTGATGAGATTCGCCGCGGTCTCGAGAGCTTCCGCAACGTCGGCGCACGAAACAGGATCATCAGGACGGAAAAGCTGACTGTCATCGACGACAGCTACAACGCCAACCCTACCTCGACCAAGGCGAGCCTGAATACCCTGTCAAAGCTCAGCGGACGCCGCGTCGCGATACTGGGCGATATGAAGGAGCTGGGCGTTGACGAGCTGAGCCTGCATCACGGAGTCGGCGCACACGCGAAGAAGGCCGGTATCGACCTGCTGATCGCTGTCGGTCCGCTTTCTAAGGCGACTGCCGAGGGCTACGGTGACGGCGCATACTATTTTGCTGACGTCGAGAGCTGTATCGCCGCGGTAAACGACCTTTTACAGCCGGGTGATACCGTACTGGTCAAAGCCAGTCACAGCATGCAGTTCGAGAAGATCGTAGAAGCGCTCAAATAGGAGATCACGATGAAATTCATATCATGGAACGTCAACGGTCTGCGCGCCGTTGTAAATAAAGGCTTTGCGGAGATTTTTACCGATTTAGACGCTGATTTCTTCTGCTTGCAGGAAACTAAATTGCAGGAGGGTCAGATCGATCTTTCCTTCGACGGCTACGAGAGCTACTGGAACTACGCGGAGAAGAAGGGCTATTCCGGTACCGCGATCTTTACGAAACATACCCCGCTGTCCGTCAGCTACGGCATCGGTATCGAGGAGCACGATCATGAAGGACGTGTGATCACGCTGGAGTACGAGGACTTCTACCTCGTCACCGTCTATACCCCTAACAGCCAGAATGAGCTTAAAAGGCTCGATTACCGTATGCGCTGGGAGGATGACTTCCTCGCCTATATCCGTACGCTTGATGAGAAGAAGCCGGTCATCTACTGCGGCGATCTCAACGTCGCCCATCAGGAGATCGATCTGAAGAATCCCAAGTCCAACCGAAAGAACGCGGGCTTCACGGATGAAGAGCGTGAGAAGATGACCGTGGTCCTCAGCTCGGGCTTCACCGACAGCTGGCGCAGCCTCAATCCCGACGTCGAGGGCGTCTACTCGTGGTGGAGCTATCGCTTCAACGCCCGCAAGAACAACGCGGGATGGCGTATCGACTATTTCATCGTATCCGACCGGATCGCCGACAGGATCGAGGACGCAAAGATCCACACCGATATCCTCGGCTCCGATCACTGTCCCGTCGAGCTGGATATCTCGTTTGATAAATAATCGAAAGAGCGCCGACCGGCGCTCTTTTCTGCATTTTATCTGCAATTCTCAGTTTTTGAGAGTGATTTCAATGCTTACGACGTTTACTTTTCAGCCTGTTTTTTGTATCATGATGGCAAGCAATCGAAAAGGAGAACATCATGAATATCTTGTGTGAAAACATCCGTGCCCTGCGGCGGGAGCGCGGTATGACCCAGAAAGAACTTGCCGAACAACTGAACATTTCCGACAAGACGGTCTCCCGCTGGGAGAGCGGCGTACAGCTGCCCGAGGCGTCGCTGCTGCCTATGCTGGCTCAGATACTCGGCGTCAGTATCGACAGCCTGTACGGGCTCGAAACGCCTGAAAAAGAGGATGAAACACCGTTGACCTCAAAAAAGGAGGAAGCCAAAAACCTTCTTCACTTTAAAATATGGATGATCGTGGGTATGCTGACTTCCTTGATGGGCTCGCTGATCTATCGCTATTTCGATGACGCTGTTTTTATGGCGCCGAATCTGGTTGACGCGGAGTATTATCAGACGACAAAGGGCGCGACAGCCGACTTGCTTTCTTTCGTCGGGATTATCGCCGTTTTCGTCGGTATCTGTATGGTGATCATCGCAAAGGTGCGTTACACGATGCAGAACCGCCCACACATGAACGATCCCGCCTTCGCGACAGACGCGCGTTATACCGGCGCGGCGATCCTGGTTTGCGTGGTGATCTTTTTGAAGACCGCTCCCGAGATGCTGTCCCTCGGCTTCTTTATGCCGCGTACCGTTTACGGCGATGTGTTTGTCGCCCTGCTGACCGGTGTGCTGCTCTGGTATCGTCACCAACTGACAAAGCGCGGCTTCATCACGAGTAAGAAGGTCATGATCGTCGCCTTGGTGATCGGGATCATCGGGCTCGTCCTGTCGATCACGGCTGTCGTCATGCGCGAGACTATGACGGTCGCCACGGCATTTTCTACCGAAATTGCGGATTCCGCTTCGTCGGGCGCCTCATTTTCAAGCATGGCATCCGGCGTCGCTTATGCCGGAACCATCATCGCGGTCGCCGATTGGATCATTCTCGCTGCACCCGTCATTCTATATATCGAGCAGCTGATCAAGCTGAGAAAAGTACAATCATAATCAAAAAAGGACGACAAAAAGCCCGCTGCACACGCAGCGGGCTAAATTTGTAATTATTTATATTTATCATTATAAACTTGTTCGGCAGCTCTTTTTAGGCATGAAATGCAATATAAAGCATCTTCATCAATGTATTTACCACATTCTGCACACTTGTTTGAGTGCAAAGTGCAGCAGTTTGTATCACCACTGGAGGCAATATAGTTATTACATCCTAAATGAGCGCATTTTGTAGTGGGTGTACCGTATGCGTTCGTAAAAGAACTGTTGCTTTTTGAGGTAGACTTTTTATAATTTGATGAATATGATTTGTCTGATGAATATGAGCTTGACTTTGAACTATCATTGTTAGTTGAATATGATGGATTATATGATGTATTTGTTGTGGAACTCTTACTTGAACACGATGATAAACAGAAAACGATCGAAAAAATGATTGACGACAAAAGAATCAGTGTAATAGCTTTTTTCATAATAGAACCTCATTAATACTCATGATTAAAACCACATTTTCCACAGTAATAAAACTGTTTTTTCTTGCCCAAAGCCCCTCCGACAAGTCCTATCGGACCTAACAGTACTGCGCCAACGGCTGCTTTTCCAACACTGAAACCCTTGTTGCTTTTATCCACTAATTTCCACGATTCGCGATTGCCGCAGATAGGACATTGCATGGGTGCTTTTCCCATTAGTTAGTCACCTCTTTATTGTTCTATAATATATATTCAATATATGATATCTAATATTGAATATATATTATTATATCTAAATCGGATACAATAGTCAATAAGGAGGATGATTTTTATGGGCAAATTTATAGCAAAAAAGCCGGAAAAAGAAGTCATCTCTATGCGGATCCCTCTTGAAGTGTTAAAAGTAGTTGATGAAAAAGCCAATGCAACAGGAATCAGTAGAAATGAATTAATTAACCAAATGATTATATACGCTTTATCTAATATGGAAGAACCGAATAAAATGACTGATTAAGTACAATTACCTTTGTGGCATTAATGCTACAAAGGTGGTTTTAAAGGATAGACGACAAAAAGCCCGCTGCGTGTGCAGCGGGCTGAATTTGTATAATCAACCGATCATCAGTTGGTGATGGTCATTTCGGTGTCCTTATCAAAGATATGGATCTTGTCGAGATCGAACGCGATGTCGATGACGTCGCCGGGCTTCGCGGTGGAGGTGGGCTCTACGCGAGCGGTGACCTGAGTGCCGCCGATGTTGACGTACAGATAGATCTCAGCGCCCATCAGCTCGGTAACAACGACCTCAGCCTTGATGATGTTGTCGGTGTTCTTCTCGAGGAACTCGGGCTCGTCATGAACGTGCTCGGGACGGATACCGAAGCGGACTTCCTTACCGACATACGGATCGAGAACGCCGTTCGCGCCCTTCTTCTCGGGCAGGGTGATGGTGTACTCGTCGAACTTCAGCGCATACTTGCCGCCTTCCTTGACCAGAACAGCGTCGAGGAAGTTCATCTGCGGGGAGCCGATGAAGCCTGCTACGAACTCGTTGCAGGGGAGGTCATACAGATGCTGAGGAGTATCGACCTGCTGGATGAAGCCGTCCTTCATAACGACGATACGGGTACCCATGGTCATAGCCTCGGTCTGGTCATGTGTTACATAGATGAAGGTGGTGCCGAGCTTCTGATACAGCTTGGAGATCTCGGTTCTCATGTTAGCGCGGAGCTTAGCGTCCAGGTTGGAGAGCGGCTCGTCAAGCAGGAAGACCTTAGGATCACGGACGATCGCACGACCCAGCGCGACACGCTGTCTCTGACCGCCGGAGAGAGCCTTCGGCTTTCTGTCCAGATACTGCTCGATGCCCAGGATACGGGCAGCCTCGCCTACGCGGCGCTTGATCTCTTCCTTCGGCATCTTGCGGAGCTTGAGGCCGAATGCCATGTTATCATATACGGTCATATGGGGATACAGAGCGTAGTTCTGGAAAACCATCGCGATATCTCTGTCCTTAGGAGCAACGTCGTTACACAGCTGATCGCCGATGTACAGCTCGCCCTTAGAGATGTCTTCAAGACCCGCGACCATACGCAGGGTGGTGGATTTACCGCAGCCGGAAGGACCTACGAGAATGATAAATTCCTTATCCTCGATCTCAAGGTTAAAGTCGGTAACTGCAGTTACGCCGCCGTCATAGATTTTGTAGATGTGTCTCAGTGATACATTAGCCATTAGAAAACCTCCAATATTATCCTAATCTGCACGCCTAAAAGTGCAGCAAAAACTAACAAAGACTCGCTTTACGCACTTATGATAAGTGTACACCAATAATATAGCACAAAACCGTTTTCACTTCTACTTATTTTTTCACTAAATATTGGAGCGTGAATTTAGGCATTATTCCGATATGTCAAAAAACACACCCTTGTAATTGTGCGATTTTTACAAGGAAAATGCGGATATATCAGCATCGATGCATGTTTTTTGTCTGTTTTGATAATGCCTCTCGTCAAATAGTACGAAACAGCACTTCCATGTTAATCATAATTTCCAATAAACGGCATAAAGACGGCCTTTTACACCTTGTTTTCGGGTGTGAGAAAGACTGTCTGAGCCTCATTTTCCGTCATTTCGCGGGTATGACCGGCGGTAAGCGATCTGTCGAGCGCCAATGCGCCGATCTGTATGCGTTCCAGAGCCGTGACACGATAGCCCAGTGCGGCAAACATCCGCTTGACCTGATGGTATTTTCCCTCCGAGATCGCGACCTCTACGCGGTTATGATCCAGAATACTGGCTTGTCCGCTCTTACAGACCGTACCGTCGCCGAGGACGATTCCCGCCTCAAAGCGCGTAGGAATCTCTTCTCCCGGTATTTTGTCGAGTGTTGCGATATAGCGCTTGGTAACGTGCTTCTTCGGCGACAGCATACGGTGAGCGTAGTCGCCGTCATTCGTCAGGATCAATAGTCCCGTGGTGTCCTTGTCAAGCCTTCCTGCGGGAAAGAGCCCGTCCCGCCTGTATTCGGCGGGCAGAATGTCGAGAACGGTGCGCTCGAGCTTATCCTCAGTCGCGCTGACCACACCCTGCGGCTTGTTCATCATGTAATAGACGTATTGTTTGTAAGAGAGCGCCTTGCCGTCAAGGGTGACAGTATCGGCGTCGGGATCCGCCTTGACGTCGGGTGAACGCACGATCTCACCGTTCAGCGTAACGCGCTTCTCCCTGATCGCCCTTTGCGCCTCCTTGCGGCTCAGCGTCGTCTGCGAGGCAATGTATTTATCCAGTCGTTCTTTCATAAGATGCCTTCCATGTTGCCGCCGTCCGCGTCGCAGATATGGACGGCGATGATGTGATCGTCACTGACTATGACCGTGATATAGCGCCGGTCTGCTTCATAGATCAGCTCTGTCGCCGGCTTGCCCTTGTAGGGTACGAGGTCAAGTCCCTGTTTTTTTTGCAGCGCCTGATATCGCTCGTAGATCTCGTTCCAGTGTAGGGGGACTTTGATGTCGTGTCGTGAAATACATGTTGCAGCGGGATACCCGCATATCGAGAGAAACGCCGCGATATCCTCATCGTCCACCGCTCTCAGCGAATACGGCTTTCCGTTAATGTCAACGCTGTCGGGAGCGCCTGCCCGCAGCATGAGGAAGCATACCGCGACAAATACCACTGCGCAGATAAGCGAAAAAATCGTCAGCTTGTTACTGCTGATCTTGACCGAGCGAAACATACCATCACCGGTACAGTATATGCTTACTGCCGGCGAATCATGAATCGAATCCGTTGTTTGAAGTCAATAAGCTCAGGAGCTTCTGAGGGCTGTCCGCAAAGCCGATCGCGCCGCAGGCTTCCATGCTTTCGCGCGTTCCGTAGCCATAGCTGACACCGATGAAATCTACTTTTGCAAGCTCTGCGCCGTGTGCGTCAAAGTGTGTATCGCCGATCATGACGGCGTTTGCTTTATTCGTACAGCCGAGTGCTTCGAGCGCGTAGGGGATGATGTCCGCCTTCGCGCGGCGACTGCCGTCGATCGTTGAACCGCATACCGCGTCGAGGTACGGACTCAGCCCAAGAACGTCCGCAACGCCTTCGGCGACCGGCTCATTCTTCGAGGTACACAGCGCGAGGCGTTTCCCTTGTTTTCTAAGTGCGGAGAGCATATCGAAAACGCCGTCGAATACGCGGTTGCTCTTCTGACCGACCTCGTCATAGTAATCGCGGTAGATGTCCATCGACTTCGGGATCAGCTCTTCGGGAACGGCGCACATCCCGCGCATCGTATCCTCCAGCGGAGGTCCGACGTACTTTGTATAATCGCTCAGATCGGGACAGGGGAGTCCGAGCGCCTCCATCGCGTGGGCGATCGATACCCTTACGCCCTCTGCGCTTTCAATGAGCGTACCGTCTAAATCAAAAAGAATAAAACCGTATTTTTTCATAAACCTCACCGTTTGAGATTATCTATTCCGCAATCATCAATTGCGATCATCTCAACCTTTATCATTGTATTGATGATTCTGCCGTTTGTCAATATCGGTCGATTGACTTTTCTATCGTATGATGGTAAAATACTACTGAATAATGGGTAATTATGGGTTATCCTCAGCAAAGGAGATTGAAGATATATGAAATTAGGAATCGTGGGGCTGCCGAATGTCGGCAAGTCCACCTTATTTAACGCAATCACCAACGCGGGCGCTCAGTCTGCAAACTACCCTTTCTGTACCATCGAGCCGAACGTCGGCGTGGTCGCGGTACCGGACAAGCGGCTGGATAAGCTTGCCGAGATGTACCACCCCGATAAATATACCCCCGCTACCATCGAGTTTGTCGATATCGCGGGATTGGTCAAGGGCGCGTCCAAAGGTGAGGGTCTGGGCAACAAGTTCCTCAGCAACATCCGCGAGTGTGACGCGATCGTTCATGTCGTGCGCTGCTTTGAGAACGATGATATCATCCACGTCGAGGGCTCGGTCGATCCTATCCGTGATATCGAGACCATCGACCTTGAGCTGATCCTCAGCGACGTCGAGATGGTCCAGCGCCGTATCGACAAGGCGCAGAAGATGGTCAAGGGCGATAAGAAATTCCAGACTCAGGTCGATTTCTTCAAGCGTGTGCTCGATACCCTCAACGAGGGAAAGCCCGCCAGAGCGGTCGAGTGCGACGACGATGAGCGTGCGCTGCTTGCAGAGGTCGCCTTGCTGACCAATAAGCCCGTTATCTTCGCCGCCAACATGAGCGAGGATGATTTTTCGAACGGTATCGAGTCCAACGAACGCCTTGCCCGCGTTCGTGAGATCGCCGCGGAGCAGCACGCGGGTGTTCTGCCCATCTGTGCCGAGATGGAGGCGCAGATCGTAGAGCTGGATAAGGAAGAGAAGGAGATGTTCCTCAGCGATCTGGGGCTCGAGCAGAGCGGTCTGGATCGCCTGATCAACGAGTGCTATACCCTGCTGGGCTTGATCTCCTATCTCACCGCGGGTAAGCCCGAGGTGCGTGCCTGGACGATCAAGAAGGGCACTAAGGCGCCTCAGGCGGCGGGTAAGATCCATACGGATTTCGAACGCGGCTTCATCCGCGCCGAGGTCATCGCCTTCGACGACCTGATCGCCTGCGGCTCGATGACCGCCGCGAAGGAGAAGGGTCTGGTTCGTTCCGAGGGTAAGGAGTACGTCATGAAGGATGGCGACGTAGTCCTCTTCCGCTTCAATGTTTAAGATCGATAGAAAAGAAACAGGAGCCTTGCCGATGCAGGGCTCCTGTGTTGTTATATTATGTAATTATCCGCACCGTTCTCGTTCGTGAGCGAGGCGATGGTGATATTGTCAAAGTAGCGGTTAGTCAGATCATAAAAGCCGCGCCACATCCCGAGCGTGCGACATTCCGCGGCGCGTTCGCACGGCTCCGCGTCGGGGCTCAGACAGGCCACGGGAGCCAGATCGCCCTCCGTCAGACGTAGGATCTCGCCCACGGTGTAGTCCTCCGGCGCGCGGGTCAGCTTGTAGCCGCCGCCCTTGCCGTGAACGCCTTCGATCAGCTTTGCCTTGGTGAGAGTCGGTAGGATCCGCTCCAGATATTTCAGTGAAATCTCTTGTCGTGCGGCGACATCCTTCATCGGGATATATGTGCCGTTGTTGTGTTCGGAAAGGTCGATCAGCACGCGCAGAGCGTATCTTCCTCGGGTAGATATCATCATTTTACTCACCTGTTTCTATGAATATGAGGTTTGAGGCTATTATACCACATACCCGGTAGGTAAATCAAGAGGAAAATGACTTTACAGTCAGTATTTTATCATATATAATGAAAAGAGAAAGATTATGCGGGAGGTAAGTATGAGGGCTTTGATCGCAATGAGCGGCGGAGTAGATTCGTCGGTAGCGGCACTGTTGATGGCTGAGCATGATCGTATCGGCTGTACGATGCGGCTTTTTGATAAGGGAAACACCGACGACAGTCGTACCTGCTGTTCTCTTGATGATGTTGAGGATGCACGCGCGGTATGCTTCCGCCTGGGGATCCCGTTCTATGTGTTTAATTTTACCGAGGATTTTGAGAGGAAAATCATCGGAAAGTTTATTGATTGTTATCGTCGCGGCATTACGCCGAACCCCTGCATCGACTGCAATCGATATATGAAGTTTGATAAGCTCCTCGCCCGTGCCCGCGAGCTGAAGTGTGATTGGGTTGTCACCGGTCACTATGCGCGTATTGAGCAGAATGACGGTAAATATGTGTTAAAAAAAGCCCTCGATCCGTCAAAGGATCAGAGCTATGTGCTCTATAGCCTTACTCAGGAGCAGCTCGCCCATATCCGCTTCCCCTTAGGCGGGCTTTCAAAGAGCGAGGTGCGCCGTATTGCGGAGGAAAACGGCTTTGTAAATGCGTCAAAGCCCGACAGCCAGGATATTTGCTTTGTCCCGGACGGCAATTATGCGGGCTTTATCGAGAGTCGCTGCGGCAAAATGACGAGCGGTGATTTCATCACGTCCGACGGTACGATACTCGGACGGCACAAGGGAATCTCGCATTACACGATCGGTCAGCGCAAGCACCTCGGTATCAGTGTAGGCAAGCCGATCTATGTCGTCGGTATCCGCGCGGAGGATAATACCGTTGTACTCGGCGATGAAGAGGAGCTTTTCGACACGACGGCGCGGGTGGAGGACTTCAACTGGATCTCGGGAGAAGCCCCCGAAGGCGCTGTGCGCTGTCTTGCCAAGACCCGTTACCGCCAGCAGGAGCAGCCTGCGACGGCGTACCCGAATCCCGACGGGAGCGTGACGGTGATTTTTGACGCGCCTGTCCGTGCGATCACCCCCGGTCAGGCGTGTGTGCTGTACGACGGCGATACCGTCCTAGGCGGCGGGGTAATCGTATAATACAAAACAAACAACGGCACAGGAGCGATGCTTCCGTGCCGTTTTCGCGTTTAATTATTTGATCTTCCTCGCCTCGATGTAGTAGCGCTTGTCGTGTGCGTGACCCATGGAGAAGGTCTTGCGGGGCAGACTGCCGTCCGCGGTGATAGCGGGGAAGAGCTCATCCTTTTGCATGCCGTCAAAGATGAAGCCTAAGGTGCCGTCCTGCTTGCACAGGTTCTCGACGACCTCTTCACCGTGGATATAGTCGATGCGTACCTCGGGATGCTCCTGCATATACAGGTCGATGTAGCTTTGCAGTGTGCCGACAGGCAGCTTCGCGGTCGCCTTGACCTCGAGCTTGCCGTCAACCTCGGGGTTGATGAAGCGGAAGGTCTGTTTTCTCATGCCGCCCTTTGCGTCGGTATAAGCAGAGAATTTCTCAATGAAGTCCTCCGAGTCAACGTTGAACAGCACGCGGTAGATCGGCTCGAACTCGATGCTCTCGTCGTGGATGTTGACCACCTCGACCAGTGCGTAGCGGGCAAGCGGATTCTGTGAAAGATTGTAACATTCCTTCGCGGTAGCAAGGCTGTGGTTACCGTCGCCGACAGCGAACAGGAGCTTATCGTCCTTATCGGCGATCAGCGCCTCGAGCGCGTCCTGAACGCGGGCGATCGCATCATCGCTGAGGAAGTAGCCGTCGATATGACCGCCGTTCTGCATCAGGTCGAAGTTATACGCTTCTTCAAAGCTGCCTTTCTCGTCAGTAAGCGGCTCGATGACGGTGCGATCGGGATCGTCGATCAGGAGCAGGATGTGCGGCAGCTCCAGCGGCGCGTCCCGGCGGATCTGTACGCGGGGAGGGATACGCTCCAGCACGGTCGCCTCGGTCGCGCGGATAGCGGAGGTCGCGCCCTTGCGGTAGTCGTAGTCCTCGAGATCGATCAGACCGACTACGCCGCGGCGGATGGCGTTGTTCGACTCGCGCTCAACATAGATCATGCTGTTCTCGTGCAGGTCAAAGACGTCGCCGTCCAGATAGCGCTGCATCTCGGCATTGATCGCGTTCACACGTTCACTGTTGTCGTCGCTCAGATAGATCTCCGGCAGAATCAGGTGCAGAGTTGAGGGCTTATCGCCGACCTTCTCTTCGACTGCGTGCCAGTACTCGGGCTCGCTGGTGTACTGGTCGCATGCGACGACCGCCCAGTTCTCGAAGTCTTTCTTCGGCAGCAGGATGTCAGCAGGGTTAAAATGTTTCATCATATCACTCCCATTTGAGATTTCTCTCATTTTATGGACACAGAATACCACGAAACGGCGGGATTGACAATAACTATTGCGAAATTTCGTATATTATGCTAAACTATAAATCGGTGATGGAATGAAACAGTACAAATTGATTATGTGCGACCTCGATAATACTCTCTTGCCGATCTACACGCAGGAACGGTTTGCCGAGATGTGGCTCAGAGATATGTCAAAGAAGTTCGCTCAACGAGGCTTGGAGCTGAAGCCTGCGCTGGACGGCGTGAGCCGCGGGATCCGAGCAATGATCTTTAACGAGAGCGGAAAAAAGAATATCGATGTTTTCTATGAGGTGGTAAAGGAGGTCAGCGGCTATACCGAAGCGCAGATCGCCCCGATCCTCTACGATTACTACACCACGACCTTTGAGAATGTGTATGATCTGACTCTGCCGAATCCCTATGCGGTACGGATCGCCGAGCTGATGCGCATGAAGGCGCAGTATGCCGTTATCGCGACGATGCCTGTATTCACGATGGAGGCGGTCGAAGCGCGTATGGCATGGGTCGGCTTGAACCCCGAGATGTTCGATTATATTACCACTGCCGTCACCAGCTCCTACAGCAAGCCGAATCCACTCTATTTTCAGGAGATACTAGACCGCTTCCGCGTCAAGCCCGACGAGGCGCTGATGATCGGTAACGACGTCCGCGAGGATATGCAGCCATGTAAGGCGCTGGGGATCGATACTTTCCTTGTTACCAATCACATAATTACCCATGACCTGCCCTTCGACGAGTTCCGCCGCGGCGGGTATGCCGATCTTGTAGCATTTTTGGAATCTCTTTCGGAATAAGATTGTATAGCAAAAAGCCCTCTCTGTTTTGAACAGGGAGGGTTTTACGGTATCAGAATATCGAAGTGCCAGATATTACGCACGATTCCGAAGATCACGAGCAGTCCGATCATGGTACACAGCACGATGTTTTCAAAGCGGGTGTATTCTGTTTCACCGTAGCGGATATAGCGATAGGTATGGATGAGCCAGATCGTTATGCCGATCGGAAGCAGGCAGAATACCGCGCAGTTGGAGGAGAATGCCGATCCGATCTCACCATGAAGCAAATGGACGCACATTCTGCTGACGCCGCAGCCGGGACAATACAGCCCCAGAAAACGGTAGATCGGACAGAACAGCGACAGCCCGGTCAGCTCATGTAGAATGAAATAGGCGAAGCCCGCGGCTAAGAGAATAGCTGCGGGCTTGATTGCTTTGATTGCTCTCTCGCGCATTACTTCGTTTCATCCTGAGAAGGATTGATTTGAACAGTTTCCTGATTAACGGGCTGTGCATAGGTTTGCTGAGGAGCGGCGTTGCCGACGGGTACATTGGCGAGATTGTTCAGCTCATCCTGCATCAATGCATAAGCAACGATACCCAGGCCGAAGATAACCAGTACCAAATAGATGATGCTGCGATCTGATTTTGCCATACCGCGCATTTCGTTTGCTCTGTTGAGCTTTTCTCCCTGCTTGTATGCCCAGTAGATGCCATAGATACCGCAGGTCACAATAGTGAGTAGGATAACGATACCGCCCGAGGTGGGATTGGGTTCATTCGATACGGTGTTGGTATCGTCATTCAGTCAGTATAGCCAGACAAGACCGTAAATACCGCAGGTCACGATAGTGAGGATGATGCATACCGCAAGGTTTCTCTGTTGGATCATGATTCTTCTCCTTTCTGACAGCAGACGCCGCCAGGTAAAATATTATGAAAAGCTGCGCCTTGCTTTTAAGGCGCAGTTTCCTCTTAATTAGTAAAGGTTCATGGGGTTGCTCTTTACACCGCCGATACGCAGCTCAAAGTGCAGGTGAGGACCGGTCGACCAGCCTGTAGAACCGACGTAGCCGATCAGCTCACCGTTTGATACGTGCTGTCCGGTCGAGACAGCGGTACTGATCATATGGCCGTAGATCGTCTCGTAGCCGTTGTCATGTAGGATCCAGATGTAGTTACCGTAACCGCCGCCGCAGCTGCACCAGTTGCTGCCGTAGCTGGAGTGGGTGCATCCGCTGTAGGAGGAGATAACGGTACCGGAGTTCGCCGCATAGATCGGTGTACCGGCAGGAGCGCCGATATCGACCGCGTTATGGGTCTCATAGGAGCGACCCTCGCCGAAGGTCGAGGTCAGGTAGTGACAGCCGGGAGTCGGCCATGTCCAGCCGCCGCCGGAGTCGATCTGGGTTGGGGCACCGGGGTCGGAGTAAGTGTTGTCGCTGCCGCCGGAGCTGCTGCCCGAGTCATCCGAGCTTGTGCTGCCGGAGCTTGAGCTGCTGTTGTTGGCAGCCGCCTGCTGAGCGGCAAGCGCTTCACGCTGCTTGCGGTAGTATTCCTGGATCTCCGCGCTCAGACCGCTGAGCTCTTCCTCGCTGAGGTTGAGGTTCATCTGAGCGTCGCTCGCTTCACTCTGTAAGCCCGCGAGGATCTCCTTGTTCTCTTCAAGCAGGGTGTTCAGTTCGCTCTTGTGTTCTTCAAGAGAAGCCTGCTCCTTTTCCTGAGCCGCCTTATCGTCCTCGAGCGCCTTCTTCTCGGCGGAGATCGCGTCAAGCTGCTTCTGCACTTCTTTGATCAGCGCTTCGTCATGATTGCTGACATATTCGACCAGCTGGAGCTTGTCGAGGAAGTCAGAAAAGTCCTTCGCGCCCAGGATGATCTCGAGGGAGCTGACGTCGCCGGAGATATAGATGGTTTTGATACGCTGACGCAGAACGTTCATGTTCTCTTCGATCTCTTTGTTAGCAGCGTCGATCTGCTTCTGCTTTTCGGCGATATCCTTGTCGAGAAGCGAGATCTTCTTATAACAAATCTGGATCTCCTCGGTCACGGATTCGACCTGACCGACGATCGCGTCAACATTCTCCTGCTGCTCGGATACCTTGGCGTTGCTCTGGTTGAGCTGCTTCTGGTACTCCGCCTTCTGAGCCTCCAGCTCAGCCTGGCGGGATTCGAGCTCGCTGATGCTGGTCGCGGTCGCGGAGATCGCACCGGCTACCAGGATCGTTGCAGCTAGGATAAAGGCTAAAATCTTCTTCATAAAATCACTCCTTATTCAGGTTTTGCGGATTATCTAAAGAAAGTCCGGATAATCGAATGTTACCAGCCGAGAACCTCGTTACCCTCGTGGGTGAGGAAGCGGCGGATGGATACCGCGCTGCCGAGCGCGCCGACTACGACGCCTGCAGCGCAGAAGATGCCGATAATCGGCCACATGACCTCGGTAAATCTGGTGTACGGGAAGTCAAGGATATTGCGAGCGGCGCTGATGATCGCGTCGGACAGCACAAAGATCAGTCCGATGGAGATGATCGCCGATATCAAACCGATGACGATTCCCTCTATAATGAACGGTACCCGCACAAAGGTGTTGGTCGCGCCTACGCTCTTCATGATACTGATCTCAAAGCGGTGCGAGAACATGGTCATTCGGATTGTGTTGCTGATGATAAACAGCGAGATGATACCCAGCGCAAGGATAATCCACAGGCTCATCGTGGTGATAAACGACGACAGGCTCGTAAGCTTTGCCGCCACGTCGCGGTGGGAAGATACCGAGGCAACCCCCGGTACGTTTTTGATCAGCGCAATGGTATCGTCGTATTTGGACAGATCGTCCATGACGATGCTGTAGGCGTAGGGGAGGGGGTTGTCGTCGCCGGTCATGTTCGCAAAGACCTCGTCGCCCAACTGCTCGCGGTACGCCTCGATGGATTCATCCTTATCGATGAACTGGACGTCGACGATGTTGTCGACCTCCTTGAGCTCTTTTCCTTTGTAAACGGCTTCGAGCTTGGTCATATTATCGTCCAGAAAGACCTTGGTGACGTTGGTATCGCCGACGGAGTCTACGATGTTCGCCACGTTAATGGTCAGCATGATCGCCGAGCCCGTCAGCACCAGACAGGAGATCAGTACGCCGATGGACGCGAGGCTCATCAGGCGGTTATGCGCCAGATTTTTGAAGCCCTCTTTAATAAGATAGCCAAAACTACTCATAACTTTTATTCCTTTCCGCTGCCTCAGATGACCACGAATCGGTCGTCGGCAGTGTCGGATACGACCCTGCCGTCGTCGATGGTGATGACGCGCTTGCCAAAGGACTTGACCAGCTCATGCTCGTGGGTAACGATCAGCACGGTGGTGCCGCGTTTGTTGATCTCAGAGAGCAGCTCGATGATCTCGTAGCTCATCTCAGGGTCAATGTTGCCCGTAGGTTCGTCGGCGATGATCATCTCGGGGTTATTGACCAGCGCGCGCGCCAGAGAGACGCGCTGCTGCTCGCCGCCGGAGAGCTCCGAGGGGTGATCCTGCGCCTTATCGGCGAGACCGACCAACTCGAGGATATAGGGCACGCGCTTTTTGATGGCGTCGTTTTTCTTGCCGACGCAGCGCATCGCGAAGGCGACGTTCTCATAGACGGTCATCTTCGAGATCAGGCGGAAGTCCTGGAAGACGATGCCCATGGTGCGTCTGAGATACGGTACCTTACCGCGTCTCATCTTCTCAAGGTGCATATTGTTGACGATGATGGAGCCGGAGGTCGGCTTTTCCTCACGCATAATCAGCTTGAGGAAGGTACTTTTGCCCGCGCCGGAGGCGCCGACGATGAAGACCATCTCGCCCTTGTCGATTTTCAGAGATACGTTATCCAGAGCGTGTACGCCGTTGGAGGCATATACCTTGGATACGTTGTTGAATTCTATCATAGTAATTCCTTTCGCCGGCAGAAAACTGCCGCTGTTGGGATTATATGTGTTTTACTTTTGGGTGATTCCCGCGGGGATCAGTACTTGGTGGGGCTGGAGGTCAGATACTTCTTGACCATCAGCGCTACCTTAAAGACGATCGCGTCCTCAAACTCGCGCAGATCGAGCCCCGTCAGCTTCTTGATCTTCTCCAAGCGATATACCAGCGTGTTGCGGTGTACAAAGAGCTTTCTGGAGGTCTCGGAAACATTCAGGTTGTTTTCAAAGAATTTCTGGATGGTGAACAGGGTCTCCTGGTCGAGACTGTCGATGGAGCCGCGCTTAAAGACTTCCTTGAGGAACATCTCGCAGAGGGTGGTCGGCAGCTGGTAAACCAGACGCGCGATACCTAAGTTATCGTATGTAACGATCTGCCGCTCGGTGTCGAATACCTTACCGACCTCCAGCGCAACCTGAGCCTCTTTGAAGGAGTGCGCCAGATCCTTGATGCCGGTGACGGTGGTACCCATGCCGACGACGCAGTGGGTATAGAACTCGGTGGAGAGAGTATCGACGATGGAGCCCGCGAGCTTTTCGAGGTCCTTGGTCGAGATACCGGGCTTGATCTCCTTGACCAGCGCGATATCGGTCTCGTTGATATTGATGACGAAATCCTTGCTCTTATCGGGGAAGAGGTTCTGAACAACGTCAAAGGCAGAAACGTCGGTTTTAGAAGTGATCTTGATCAGCATGACAACGCGGCTGACGTCGCTGTTGAAGCGCAGCTCGCGCGCCTTCAGGTAGATGTCGCCGGGGAGGATGTTGTCGAGGATGACGTTCTTGATAAAGTTGGAGCGGTCATACTTTTCATCATAATACTGCTTGATGGAGCTCAGCGAAACCGCCAGCAGCTGAGCGTACTTCTGCGCGATCTCATCGCTGCCCTGTACGAACACCGCGTATTCGGATCTGGTGGAAGAGCCGAAGGACTTGAAGGTGTGTCCGTTAATAACAAAAGGAACGGTAGCCGACAGGGTGTCGGAGGTAATGCTCTCGTTGACCTCGCCGATCCTGCCTAACTCCGAGCAGGCGATTACGACGGATGTTTCGTCAACTACGCCGATGGTTCTGTCGATCGCGTCCTTCATCTGGTGAATAACACCCTGGAATAATCTGTTGGACATAGTTCTCCTCCATATTAAAAATAGTCAAAATACCGAACGATTTGGTGAATTACATAAATAACCCACTTTACTCATATACATTTTACACAAAAGGAGGAGAAAAAGCAACCTTTTTTTCAAAATCCGAGCGGTCTTTTCACCCGATTTTTTGAAAAAATGATATTTTTTTAATCTTGGTTGCACGCCGTTAATCTTTTTGTGCAGTGCAAAAAGCTCGCTTGGCATGAAAAAAGGGCGTCCGAATCGCGTTTCTCAACGCTTTGACATCCCGATATTATTCTTTATTAACAATATACCAAACTATAAAGCGGAAATAAAGCGTTGATATTACAATTTTTTTAATTTTTTGTGAACATTTCACCGAATTGTGTTTATCGGTTCATCTGACCACAAGATGTGGATATTATGACAAAAGGAAAAGAGCAGACACGATCGCGCGTCTGCTCTTGAATATCGGTTTATCAGCCGAACAGGTGAACCTGTACGACCAGCGCCGCGAACACGATCGATACCATGCTCAGCAGCTTGATGAGGATGTTGATGGAGGGACCCGAGGTATCCTTGAAGGGATCGCCGACGGTATCGCCTACGACAGCAGCCTTGTGCTGGTCGGAGCCCTTGCCGCCGTGGTTGCCCGCCTCGATGTACTTCTTGGCGTTATCCCACGCGCCGCCGGAGTTAGACATGAAGATCGCCATCAGGAAGCCCGAAGCGGTAGCGCCCGCGAGCATACCGACAACGCCGTAGAAGCCCAGCACCAGACCGACAACGACCGGTACAACGATCGCGATGACGGTGGGCAGGATCATTTCCTTCAGCGAGGAGCGCGAGCACATGTCGACGCACTTCGCGTAGTCGGGGTCGGCTTTGCCTTCCATCAGACCCTTGATGTTCTTGAACTGACGACGAACCTCGATCACAACGCTCTGAGCCGCTCTGCCGACAGCGTCCATAGTCAGTGCTGCAAAGACGAACGGCAGACACGCGCCGATGAACAGACCGATCAGAACCAGCGGGTTCATAACGCTGAAGCTGGAGAAGTCAGCCTTCGCGGCAGCTTCAACATTCGCTGCAGCGCCGACTTCCTTGACCTTCTCGATGTAGGAGGCGATCAGCGCCAGCGCGGTCAGCGCGGCGGAGCCGATCGCGAAGCCCTTACCGGTAGCGGCAGTGGTGTTGCCCAGAGAATCGAGCGCGTCGGTTCTCTCTCGGACCTCATGCTCGAGGCCGCTCATCTCGGCGATACCGCCCGCGTTATCGGCAACAGGACCGTAAGCGTCGGTCGCGAGGGTGATACCGAGGGTGGACAGCATACCGACAGCCGCCAGCGCGATACCGTACAGACCCATGTTGGGGCTTGTGATCGAGCCGCCGGATACAAAGAACGCGACCAGAACCGCGATGCCGACGATGATGATCGGAATAGCGGTGGAGAGCATACCCAGACCCAGACCGCCGATGATGATGGTGGCGGAGCCGGTCTCGGATTTTGCCGCGAGATTCTTGGTGGGCTTATAGGTATCCGAGGTGAAGTACTCGGTCGCTTTACCGATCAGAACGCCTGCGAGCAGACCCGCGAGAACGGCAAAGTACATTTTCCAGTTCTCGGCGCCCAGGATGAAGTAGATCAGCGGGAACGCCAGAACAGCGATCAGGATAGCGGCGAGGTTGGTACCGCGGGAGAGCGCCTTCAAAAGGAGCTTCTGCTCGGTTTTCTCACCGGTGCGTACAAAGAAGGTGCCGATGATGGAGCACAGGATGCCCAGTGCAGCCATGATCATCGGGACAGCCATCGCCTTGAACTGCATATCGCCGTTGCCGGTGAATGCGGCAACGCCCAGCGCTGCGCAGGAGATGACGGAGCCGACATAGCTCTCGTATAGGTCAGCGCCCATACCCGCTACGTCGCCGACGTTATCGCCGACGTTATCCGCGATAACGGCAGGGTTACGGGGATCGTCCTCGGGAATACCCGCCTCGACCTTACCGACGAGGTCAGCGCCGACGTCGGCAGCCTTGGTGAAGATACCGCCGCCGACACGGGCAAACAGCGCCATGGAGGACGCGCCCATACCGAAGGTCAGCATTGCGGAGGTGATACCCGCGGGATCAAGACCGAATGCATACTTTAACAGGGTGAACCAGATCGAGATATCGAGAAGTCCAAGACCTACGACGGTGAAGCCCATGACGGAGCCCGCCGAGAAAGCGACTCTCAATCCCTTGTTCAGACCGGTGCGGCAGGCGTTCGCGGTACGCGCGTTAGCCGCCGTAGCGATCTTCATGCCGACGAAGCCCGACAGACCCGAGAAGAAACCGCCTGTTGCGAAGGCGAAGGGTACATAGGGGGTCAGCAGTCCGAAAATAGCCATCGCGCCCAGGATCACGAACATGACCGCGAAGAAGATCAGTACGATGGTGTACTGTCTCTTGAGGTAAGCGTTCGCGCCGGAACGGATGGAAGCGGAGATCTTCTTCATTTTGTCGGTACCTTCGTCAAAGCCCAGCACGCGCTTTGCCATGATCACGGCGAAACCAAGCGCCAGCAGAGCGCCGACGAAGATCGCGATTACAAGATAGATATCCATGTGTTCTACGTCTCCTTTCCAAGCTCTAATCTCTGAATTTGCAGAAAAACCGTCAAAGATTAGATTTCGTATCCCTCATTTTACTATATCAAAGCGTTAAAGTCAAGAAAAACTGACTTTACAAAATAGCATAAATTGACTCATATCCTATCAAATTTTTGTAATCTGTACACATCTCAGCGCGGTCTGCTTTGCGGCGATACCGGGCGCAAAAAGCCCCGCGAGGGTTTCGCGGGGCGGGATGCTGACGGTTAGCTGACCGTTAAAAGTATTCGGATTATTTCCACAGAGGAGTCTTTCCTCTGGCGGCGGCGTTGATCTTGCCGCAGTCTGCGGTAGTGATACTGCCGTCACCGGTCACGTCCGCGCAGCTGAATTCATAGCCTGTGAGCACAGCTTTCTTACGTGCGGCGGAATTTGCTTTGCCGTAGTCGGCAGTGGTGATCTTACCGTCGCCGGTGACGTCGCCGATCGGTTGGATCTTGACATCCTGAGTGACGTTTGCGTCTGTTACGATGATCTCGTAGACGCGCTCAACATGGTTTTCCTTGCGAACGGTCAGGTTGTAGGTGCCTGCAGCAACGTTAATGAACTCATAGTCGGTTTTACCTTCGATCATATTGGAGAAGTCGCTGTCTGTGGCAGCGAGCTCCAAGGTAACATCGGAATCGTTAAGATAAGAGGTGATCTTACCGCTGACGGTGTAGCCGGTGTCGGGAGCGGAGCCTGCGGGCAGGGTAGAAGCGTCATAGCTCCAGGTGGTCTCTACGCTGTTATCCGTGAAAGCGGACTGGACGAAATCCTTGGTCAGACCCAAGCCTGCGCCGATATCGTCGATCATCTGCTGCTCGGTCTTGGTGGAGTAGGTGCGTGCGTTTTCGATACCTTCCTTACCGGTCGCGGTCAGGAAGGTGGTGAAGATGTTCTCACCGGTCTCGCCCGCGGGGATGCAGGTACCGATAACGTTACCGGTAGAGGAGATCTGGAGACGGGGGCCGTAATCAGCGGCGTTTAAATCTTCCCAGAACGCAAGGATAGACAGCTTGGAGCTGTCAACAGGATTCTCGACCTTGTTCTCGGTATCGGCATAAGCGATATGACCGTAGCAGGTGGTATCCATCAGCAGGGAATAGGTCTCGGTATCGCCTAAGGTAAAGATGATCGCGTACTGCTCGCCGTCCTTGAGATTCATACCCTTAGCGGCGGGATCGTAGGAGAAAACGCCGGTGAAGTTG
>CACZYF010000008.1:0-22030 GCA_902785355.1 uncultured Ruminococcus sp.
CCCCTTGTCCTTCGGACATTCCCCCAACGGGGGCACCCCCGCCCTACAATATAACCATACGCCTACAAACAGCCGACGTGTGATCGTGCCGTAGGGGCGCACCTGCTAACAGCTTTATTCTTTGAGCTTTGAACTTTAAGCTTTAAGCTTTGAGCTTTTTGATTTCGTGCAAAGCTGATGGACTTGTCTTGCCAATTTCTTTCTTTTGTGCTATACTGATCCTATCTTGAGTATAGAAAGATGATATTATGAGAATTATGTGTATCGGCGACGTGGTCGGCTCTGCCGGCTGCGCCTTTCTGCGCGGGCAGCTTCCCGCTTTCAAGCGGCAGCAGCAGGTCGATCTGGTGATCTGCAACGGTGAGAATGCCGCTGACGGCAACGGCATTACGCCCAAATCCGCAGACCATATCTTCACCTCGGGCGCTGATGTGATCACCCTGGGCAACCACAGCTTTCGCCGCAGGGAGGTCTATCCTTACCTTGATGAGACCCCGAACATCATCCGCCCGTATAACTACCCCTCGTCCCTGACGCCGGGCAAGGGCGTCTGTACCATTGACATGGGCTTTACCACCGTAGCGGTCGTCAATCTCATGGGTCAGCAGTTTATGGACGCGAATATGGATAATCCTTTTCAGGCAATCGACAGGATACTGAAGGAGCTTGACGCGAAGATCGTCATTGTCGATTTTCATGCAGAGGCGACCTCCGAGAAGCGTGCCATGGGACTGTATCTCGACGGCAGGGTCAGCGCGGTCTTCGGCACGCATACCCATGTCCTGACCGCTGACGCCGAGGTGCTGCAGGGCGGTACGGGTTATATTACCGACGTCGGGATGACCGGCGTGATCGACAGCTGTCTCGGCGTAAAGAAGGATATCATCATCCGCCGCTTCCAAACGATGCTGCCCGAGCGCTTTGATTACGCCGACGGCGCATGTAAGCTTGACTGCGTGATCTTTGATATCGATCGTAAAACAGGCAGGTGTACAGGCGCTCAGTCATTTGAACTAAGATAATTTACAAAAATAGGGTCTTTTTTGTATAGATAGCGCTTGCTAATTTTGGCGATTTAGTGTATAATAATACAAGTTTGTAACTAAATAGTAAGGATGTGTTTACGTTGATTAACGGTGAAACCCTGAAACTGGCGATCATTTCCGGCGCCAATAATATTTCTTCCATCAAGGCTCGTATTAACGACCTTAACATTTTCCCGGTTCCCGACGGCGATACCGGTACAAACATGTCGATGACCATCGTTGCCGCTGCCGACGCCCTCAAGGATGCCGAGGCAGGTACGGTAGCCGATGTTTCTCGTATGACCGCTTCCGCGATGCTTCGCGGCGCTCGCGGTAACTCCGGCGTTATCACCTCTCTGCTGTTCCGCGGAATCTCCAAGGGCCTCGAGGGAAAGACCGAGGCTGACGGCGCCGATCTGATCCACGCGCTGGGTCTGGGCGTTGAGGCGGCTTATAACGCTGTCACCAAGCCCACCGAGGGTACCATCCTCACCGTAGCCCGTATGGGTTATGAGGCAGGTCTTGAGGCGCTCATGACCGAGGAGGATCCTGCGGCTCTGTGGGAGATCGTATGTGACGCGGCTCTCGACGCGCTGGAGCAGACTCCCGAGATGCTCCCCGTACTAAAGAAGGCGGGCGTTGTAGACGCAGGCGGCAAGGGTATCCTGACCATCTTCGAGGGTATGCTCTCCGTTATTCGTGACGGCGTTGTCGTCGAGTATGACGAGACCGCTTCCGAAAGCGTCGGTGACGATACCTCCGATGATTTCTTCCGTTCCGCCGCTGCTGAGTTTGACGATGTGATCAACTTTACCTACTGCACCGAGTTCATCGTCGGCAGAGATCCCGAGATCAAAGAGGATCCCAATGATCTGAGACTGTTCCTTGAGACCATCGGCGACTGTGTCGTTACCGTCGCTGACGATGAGATCATCAAGGTTCATGTACATACCGAGAACCCCGGCGAAGCGCTCCAGAAGGGCTTGACCTACGGTCAGCTCCTCACCGTCAAGGTCGAGAACATGAAGGAGCAGCATAAGAAGGCGAAAGAGGACAACGATAAGGCGAAGGCTGAGAAGGAGAAGGCGGAGAAGGCTGAGCCCGTTATCGCCGAGCCGACCGAGGAATACGGCTTTGTCGCTGTTGCGGCGGGTGAGGGTCTGTCGAACCTCTTCAACGAGCTGGGCTGCCTGAATGTCGTATCCGGCGGTCAGAGCATGAACCCCTCCACCGAGGATATCCTCGCGGCGGTTCTCGCGACTCCCGCGAAGAAGGTTTTCGTTCTTCCGAACAACAAGAATATCATCATGGCTTCCGAGCAGGCTAAGGCGCTGGCTGAGGACAGAGAGGTCGTTATCGTTCCGACCCGTACCATCCCGCAGGGTCTCTCCGCAATGCTGGTATTCGATCCCGACAGTGATACCGAGACGAATGTCGAGAACATGATGCAGGCGGCGAAGCACGTCGCGACCGGTCAGATCACCTTCGCGGCTCGTGATTCCGAATTTGGCGCGAGAAGGATCAGAGAAGGCGAGATCATCGGTCTGGATAACGGTAAGCTGACCGTTACCTCCTCCACGCCGAATAAGGCGCTCTATAAGCTCGCGAAGTCTATGATAACCAAGGATATGAGCTTTGTGACCCTGATCTCCGGCGAGGACGTTTCCGATGAGGACGCTGCCGCCGCTGTCGAGATGCTCGAGAGCAAGTTCGCCGATCAGGTCGATATCACCTACATCAAGGGTGATCAGCCCATCTACTACTACATTTTCAGCGTAGAATAATCCTACTTCTGTTAACAGAATCGACTGAGGATTGAATCATAAACTCAATAATGGATAGAATAAAGGCTGTTCCTTCGGGAACAGCCTTTTGTGTTAGTTGTAATTGTAGTTGAGGAAAGCATATATCGTCGGAACAGCTGCATGAAAATATTTTTTGTCAAATATTGTGGATAATATTGTATCACAGTGAAAGCTGATATACAACTTTCAAAACAAGCAAAACAAGCAAAACAAGCAAAACAAGCAAAACAAGCTAAGACAAAGACAATGACAAAGACAAAGACTAAGACAAAGACAATGACAATGACTAAGAATAAGATAAATAGAAAAAGGCGGCAAGCCGCCTCGGGCAAGCCCGACTCTCTCTTTCTTTTTTGGATTATTTTAAATTGCAATTGACATATATGTTCGAATCGTGTACAATGAAAGTAGATGATCGATTGCGGTGAAGCGTACGGAATCGTTTCCGTACAGATTGCCGTTGTCGTGCTGTTTCAGCGGAAGAATACCGCAGAAAGCAGTACAGCGCTGTTGTGTATGTTCACGAAAGGAGGGCGGCCATGTCCCTGTATGAAATACCGATCACACATCTCAGCGGCATAGGGGAGAAGAAAGCCGCTCTCTTCAAAAAGCTCGGCGTCAATACTGTCGGCGATATGATCGAGTATTATCCCCGCGCTTATGATAACTGGTCGGATACCACGCCGATCGGTGAGCTTGTCGGCGGTCAGACCGCTGTTATCCGCGCAAAGGTCGCGACGCCCGTCAACAACATCCGTATCTCGGGCGGCAGGATGATGGCGAAGCTCAGCGTGTGTGATGACTCCGGCTATCTGAGCCTCGTATTCTTTAACAACAAATACATTTCGTCCATGCTCCGTTACGGTGAGGAATACCTCTTTATGGGCAAGGTCGCAGAAGATAAATTCGGCTTGCAGATGACCTCTCCCGAATTTTCCTCTGCCGCGACCTCGGACGCCGTGACCCCTGTCTACAACCTTACGGCGGGTCTCAGCAACCGCGTGATGATCAAGGCGGCGAAGGAAGCGCTCGGTATGCTCCCCGAGGTCATCCGCGACCCGCTGCCTTATGATATCTTACGGCACTACGACCTTTGCACGCTGTCTTATGCCTTGCAAAATATTCATTTTCCGTCCGATCTTGACGCGATGGAGCGGGCGAGGAGGCGGCTCGTATTTGAAGAGCTTCTGGTGTTGAATCTAGGCATGCGCTTGATGAAGCGTCAGAGCAAGGAGCATACCGCTGTCCGTATGACGACGGATTATACCGCCGAGTTTATCGATAAACTGCCGTTCACGCTGACCGGCGCCCAGCAGCGCGCGATCGCAGACTGCGTGTCCGATATGCGCGACAAGCCCTCGCCGATGAATCGGCTGATCCAGGGCGACGTCGGCTCGGGCAAGACCGCGGTATGCGCCGCTTTGTGCTATCATACGGTTCGCAACGGCTATCAGGCGGCGTTCATGGCGCCGACGGATATTCTCGCGCGTCAGCATTACGAGACCTTTACAAAGATGTTTGCGGGTACCGATATCCGTTTGGAGCTCTTGACCGGTTCGATGACGGCTGCTGAGAAGCGGAAGACCCGCGCGCGTATCGAGAGCGGCGAGAGCGATATCGTGATCGGTACGCACGCGCTGTTGTCCGAAAGCACGGTGTTCAGCGCTCTCGGCTGTGCGATCACCGATGAACAGCATCGCTTCGGCGTTGCGCAGCGCGCCCGACTCGCCTCCAAGGGCGAGCATCCGCATGTACTGGTACTGTCCGCGACGCCCATCCCGCGCACCCTCGGACTGATCATCTACGGCGATCTGGATATCACGATCATCGACGAGCTCCCGCCCGGACGGAGCGAGGTGCAGACCTACTTCATCGGTACGGATAAGCGCGACCGAGCGCTCGGTTTTATCAAAAAACAGGTCGACGAGGGTCGTCAGGCGTACATCGTCTGTCCGCTGGTCGAAGAGGGCGAGGGAGAGACCCCGCTCGAAAACGCCAACGATTATGCCGCCGAGCTGATGTTGGGTGTGTTCCGCGATTACCCCGTCGGTATCCTGCACGGCAAGATGAAGCCGAAGGAAAAGGACGCCGTGATGGCGCAGTTCGCGAATAACGAGATCAGTATATTGGTCGCGACGACGGTCGTGGAGGTCGGCGTAGACGTGAAGAACGCCACCGTCATGATGATCGAGAACGCCGAACGGTTCGGACTCTCGACCCTTCACCAGCTGCGCGGACGCGTCGGCAGGGGAGAGTATCAGAGCTACTGCATCCTGATCTCCGACAACCGCGGCGAGAATACCGAACAGCGCTTAGGTACGATGTGCCGCACCAATAACGGCTTCGAGATCGCCGATATGGACTTGAAGCTCCGTGGCCCCGGCGACTTCTTCGGCAACCGTCAGCACGGCTTGCCGGAGCTTTCGATCGCCGACTTCTCCGATACGGAGACGCTCGCCCAGAGCCAGGAGGCGGCGGAGAAGCTGCTCGCGATCTCACCCGACCTGAGCCATGACGGTATGCGCGCCCTCCGCGCCAAAATCCGACGCCTGTTCAAGGAAACCGAGAATACGATGAACTGAAACGGAGAACGGAGAACAGAGAACGGAGAACGGTGTTGGGAAAGCCTGACGGCTTTTGGATTGGTATAACAACTTCTATATTAAAACGTCTGTGACTCTATGTAGGGTCGCAGACGTTGTTTCTTTATCAAAGTATTATCAATCAGGTGCGGACAGCGTCCGCCCTTCACCGTTCACCATTCACCCTTCACCATTCACCATTCACCGTTCTCTGTTCTCCGTTTTTCACTATCTTATCCCGTACACATCCTCAAATACACAGATCAGGTTTTCGCTGATCGCGCGATCCTGGTGCAGACTGCCGAAGAACCATTTGCCGCAGCGCGTATTATGCAGAACGGTATCGAGGAAGATGTTCAGGTCGTTGATCGCGGCGCGGCGGTCGATCAGCTTCTTGACCGAGGCGGGCGCTTCGTGAGTGATGATGATATCCACCTCGCGGTGATGCGCCTGCAGGTTCTCTACAGTTTGATTCAACTCATCATCGGTAGGCATAGAGGGCGGATTCTCCTCGTCCTGATCCTCAAAGGGAGGTAACCCGCCGCCCAGAGCAAGGATCCTGCGGCCTTCGATGGTATAAATATCCCCGCGCTTCAGACAATAGATATTGTCGGTGATCCGATACGCTTTTCCTCCGCAGAAATCGACCTCCTCATGCTGCTTGATAAGCTCCAGATTCTCGCGAGCGCCCTCGACGAAAAGGATGTTATATTTCTTTTTACCGAGCTTCTTCAGATTTTTTTGTTCCTCCTTCGAGCCGTTCCAGATAAAGCCGAAGTCGCCCGTGACGATCAGGGTGTCGTTCTTCTTGATCTGTCCGAGCTTTCGTTCCGAAAAAACCTCAAGCTCTCCGTGCATATCTCCCGTGACGTATATCAAAGCGAACCTCCTAAACGTTCAGCGAAAAAAGTTTGTAAATTTAACAATTTGTGCATTGATATGTACTGAATAATAGTGTACAATATAAGGTGAATCAGTCGATTTTCGCGGTTTTTTACCGCTTTTTGTTTCCAATAAGAAATTATAACAGATAACCTATAGGAGAATCAAGCCCTATTATGAAGGAATTTATGAAGAAATACAGAATGAAAAGAATCCTGAGCCTGTTGATGGTACTGACGCTGGCTTTCGGTGTGATGTGCGTTCCCGTTTCATCCTATACCAACGACGTCCGCACCTCCACCAACGATATGATTCTCGTCAATGTTGACACCAACACGGTCGTATTCTCGCAAAAGCCCGATAACAAGTGGTTCAGCGGTTATCTTGTCGCGCTTACAACGTATCTGGTAGCGTGTGATTCCATCGCTTCACCCGAGAAAACGAGCTTTACGGTGACTCGGGAATTTATCGATCAGATTCCTTATTCAGACGGCTGTCTGAACGCTTATATCGGCAAGAAGATTACCTGCAAGGATCTGATGGCTATCGCGCTGCTTACCACCGGCAGCGACGCTTCTATAGCGCTTGCCGACCTCTCCGGTATGGCATTGGATGAATTTGTCACAGCGATGAACGAAAAGGTCAAGAGCCTCGGCTGTACCGGCACGCATTTTGTTTCGCCCGGCTACAGCAGCGACCGTACGCAGAATACTACCTGCCGCGACCTGTACCGTATCTATATGGCAGTACGCGATACAAAGCTTTTTTCTGAACTGACAAAGGATAAAAGATATGTTCCCGACGGTCTTGATCCCGAGAAGTACACGGTTGAATCCAACGCCTCGATTCTAAATTCCAACAGCCCTTATTATTTCCGCTATACGAACGACGCGAAGTTTTCCTATACCGATGAAACCTATCAGAATATCGCTCTGACCACTACTTATAAAGGAAAGACGTATTTCTTCGCGGGATTGCTCGGATACAACAGAAGCGAAGAGAACGTCTATGCCGACGCTCGAAAGCTGACAACGTGGGCTTATCTCAACCTGAGCGACCGAAAAGTCATTGACTCCGAGAGCGAGATTTCTCCCGTCAAGATCGTATCCTCATGGGGTGAATATGAGATGAAGCTGTTTCCCTTCAACTCCTCGTACAAGACGCTGCCCAATGATTTTGACGAGAGCCTGCTGTCCTATTCGATTAATATGAAGACGAAATATAACTGGCCTCTCTTTAAGGGGCAAAAGATAGGCGACGCCAAGATCACCTATGATAAAGAGCAGATAGAGGACGTGAATCTGGTACTGGAATCAAGCGAAGGCGTTGATATGCTTTCGGATTCTGCGCGATTCGGAAAATATGTATTTGACCGGTTGCTTTCTGATAATCCCTTGATCGTCAGTTCAAAGCATTTATCGGAGAAAGAGGAACCGTCAAAAGCAACGACCGAGCCGTCTGTCAGCGGTACTGCCGCCTCTCAGACTGCCGCCTCAGAAGCCGCACAGGAGTGATAGGATGAAGACGCTGAAAAGAATCTTATCGGTGCTGACGGCAGGGATCCTTGCGCTGTGCTGCGTCGTTCCCGCCTCGGCGCTGACCTTTGACTGCGATGTACAGCAGTATTCCGATACGATATTGATGGTCAACATGGATACGGGAATGGAGGTTTTTGCGAAAGAAGCCGACACTCGTCGTTATCCGGCCGCCCTGACCAAGATCATGACCTATATCATCGCTGCCGAGCATTTTGAGGATCTCGGTACAATGATCCCCGTCAAGGAGAGCTGTATCAAGACCGTGTACGATCTGGGGATGAATTGCTCCGGCGTGGATAACTACGTCGGTAAGAGTCTGTCCGTGACCGATCTGCTGTACGCGATGATGCTGCCCGAGGGTCAGGACGCAACCATGGTGTTGTGCGACGCGATCGGCGAGGGCGACTACCGCAAGGTCGTCCCTATGATGAACGACAAGGCACAGGAGCTGGGATGTACCGATACTCATTTTGCCAACCCCTTCGGTAATCATGCCGAGGATCATTATACTACCGCCCGCGATCTGTACAAGATCACAAAGTACGCTATGGGTCTGCCGCTTTTCTCCAAGATATGCGGTACCTCGACCTATTACGTAAACGAGGATGACGAGCCGTTTATCACCACGAACTGGTTGGTTGACAGCGCTCGCGGCGGCGAGTATAACTATGTCTACGCTACCGGCGTGAAAAACGCAACCTCTAAAGAGGCAGGCCGCTGTCTGGTTGCGACCGCCGTATGCGACGGCTACTCATATATGTGCATTTGTCTGCATGCTCCCTATAATGAGAACGGCGAGGAAAACGAGCAGTACTGCATGATCGAAGCGGCGAATATGTTCCGCTGGGCGTTTCTGGGGCTTGCGTTTCAAACTCCCGTGACAAAGGATACGCCGATCTGTGAACAGAAGGTCGATCATGCGTGGGATACCAAGAGTGTGCTCCTGACGCCCGAATCCGATCTCAACGTCATTTTACCGTACGATTATACCGACGGCGATGTGAAGATCGTACCCGATCACACCGATTCGGTCAGCGCTCCGATCAAGAAGGGCGACGTCGTGACTACCGCTAAGGTGTTGTACAGGGGAGAGGAGTTCACCTCGATCAATCTGGTTTCCGATTCCGACGTCAGCGTCAGCCCGATCCTGTTTTTTACAGATACAATCGGCGGTATTCTGCGTTCACCGTGGTTTTTGATCGCAGTGGGACTGGTCGTTGTTCTGTTCATCGTCTATGTCTCGGTGTCGTCGTCATACGCAAAGAAGCGCCGCAAGCGCTCTAAGAAAGATCGCTCATAAGCTTAACGGGTTCCGGTAGGAGCCCGTTTATTAGTTTACAAAACCTTAACTTGACATCAACAACAGCTCACTATACAATATATAGTAGGATTATTATGTAATACTGTTTTCTGATAAAACAGCTTATACTAATCCGTTTTATTAGAAACTAGTATGAAAGAATGTCTTTTACAAGTGTAAGGAGTTAGTAATATGAAATCCAAGCTTTCATGGATACCCTTTATCATCCTCTTGCCTGTCGCGGCTTTTTTCAGGTTCGCGCCGAGCTTCTTTGCGGAAGGAAGCGTCCTCGGTAAAGGAAGTATTGTTCCTGACTATCTGTTTTTGGCGGCAATCGTATTGATCTTTCTGTTTTCCGTGATCTTTTGTGCTCTCGACAGTCGTATTTCGCCTTATTATCTCAGACGTCGTAATATCGCGTCGGGTATCGTCGGCGTGCTTCTGGCGGTATGTTTTGCTGCGGAGGGCACTTATAAACTGTTCACCTCCTTCGGAAGCGGTAAGGCACAGCCTCTCCCGGTTGCCGAAGGCATACTGGCAGTGCTCTCGGCTGTCGTAATGATCACGATGAGCTTGACGGTGATGTTCCGGGGCAGAGAGAATAAGCCCGCTTCCTTACTGTGTATATTCCCGGCGGTATTGTTCGCGGTACGCATGGTTTCCTGTTTTGTATCGTTCACGACGATCTCGCTGCGCTTTGCCGATGTTACCGCTCTGTGCTGTTATATTTTTGCGACGCTGTTCTTCTATCATTATGCGGTAACGCTGTCGGTGATCGAGTCAAAAACCGGCGTCAAGAATTGCTTTGTATTCGGTCTTCCGGCTGCTGCCTCAATGTTCGCTTGCGGCGTTTTTAAGCTTGTTTTCAGCTTTGACACAAGTAATGTTTTGTCCAATCTGATTCCGCTTGAGATGGTGCTCGTTGCGCTGTTTATCGTGCTCTTCCTGATCGAGGTAAGCCGACACGCGGTTGAACGTGAGAAAACGACCGTCATCGGTATAGACGATGAGGAGCCCGAGGAGAAGCCCGTTTCGGAAGAAAAGGCAGACGGATTTCTGGTGAGTGTTTCCGATGAGAACGAAACCGAAAACGAGGAAACGTTAGAATACCTGAATACAGCGGACACCTCCGGTTATCTGTATCAAGAGGTCAAGCGTGATGAACCCGAAGATGAAAATATTTTGCGCGACGTCGACGATTATTTGACCTCTTATTCCGATTTGACTGAGAACGACGATCGTCCCAAGGATTATGCCTCCCGCTTGGATGAGATCGACAAGCTGATTCTGGAGATCGCCGAAAAATCCGATTGATTAAGGATTAGTATAAATACAGTTACGGGAAGGAGTGAGAGAATGAAAAGATTGCTTTGTATGCTGCTCAGCGTAGCTGCGCTGATTACACTGACCGTTTTGCCCGCGCAGGCGGCGGGTGATTTTATCGTCGAGGACGGCGTGCTGCTCCGCTATGCGGGCACGGCGAAGAACGTCAGTATCCCCGACGGTGTAACGGTTATCGGAGAGAGCGCCTTTGAAGGCAGCGATATTCGCAGTGTGACCCTTCCCGCGTCCGTATATATCATTGAGGACAGAGCCTTCTGTGACTGTTCCGCTCTCACTTCTGTGCTTGACGGCGATAACGTCAGCCGAATCGGCGCGTTTGCCTTTCGCGGTACTCCCTATCTTATTTCTTCTACAGAAAAATATTTAACGCTTGGTAAGGTACTGGTATGGTATAACGGCACCTCCTCAAGCGCAGTGATCCCGCCCTCGTGTGAAGCTGTCGCGCCCTATGCTTTTATGCGTTCGGCTGAATTGACCTCCGTTCGCAGCGACGGTAATCTGATCGAGATCGGTACAGGCGCCTTTTACGGCTGTTCTAAGCTCAGTGATGTTTCTCTGCCTGCGTCTGTCAGTGAGGTCGGCGCATATGCTTTTGAGGGTACGCCGTATCTTACGTCTCTCGGCACATTTGCCGCGGTGGGGGATGGCGTGCTTGTCAAGTACCAGGGGTATGACACAAAGGTCACGATCCCTGACAATATACGCAGAATCGCGTCGGCGTCATTCATGACGCGTTCTAAGATCACCTCCGTCACCATACCGCGCAGCGTTTATTCGATCGATCCGTATGCTTTTGCCGATTGTGTAGGCCTTCGGGAGATCAAGCTTGCCGAGGGTCTGGTCAATATCGGCGACGGCGCCTTCCGCGGGTGTAAATCGCTGGGTGAATTGCTCACTCCGACTACGCTGAGATATATCGGGCAGCATGCCTTTGACGGCGATGAAGCGCTTGAGGGCGCTCATATCTGCGGAAAAGGGTTGACTGTTGGTTATCACGCTTTCAGCTCGAGCGGCCTTCGCTACGTTCTGCTGAACAGGGGCGTATCCGTACTGCGCGACGGCGCCTTTAACGGCTGTACGCAGCTGCGCGGCGTCTCGATTTCGTCCGATACCTCTTTGATCGACAGCCAAGCGCTTGTCGACTGTAAGAATGCGGCGGTAGCCTGTTCCGATAACTCTGCGGCGGCTTCCGTACTGTCCGCGAACCGTAACGGCGCCGTGAAGGGCGATGTAGACAGCGACGGCTATATGTCCGTAATGGATGTGACCCTGATCCAGCGCTATCTTGCTCTGATGATCCCGTTCAACGGCTTGCAGATGTCCTGTGCCGATATTGATTACGACGCGGATATCGCCGTGACCGACGCGACGATGGCGCAGATGGTGCTCGTAGAAGTGCTTCCGATGCCTGAATAAAATTTGTCAAAGATTTGACAAAATCCCATTGACAACCGTTTGTTTTGGTGCTATATTTAATTTTAATAATGATCGTGGATGGAGACAATGTCCGCCGCTTGAAGCTTCAGAGAGCCGTTGGTTGGTGAAAAACGGTGCAGAGAGCCGCGGGATACCACTCCGGAGATCGCTTAGGAAATGGAGCGACGTTCGCCGCGTTAAGGCGTAATGAGGGTACTGTCATTTGAGTGAGAAGCCGAATCCTGTGTTTGTTACTCTGTGATTTCAGCCGATAACAGTACCGAACTCAGGTGGAACCGCGTAGATACGCCCTGATGGTCTTTGACTGTCGGGGCTTTTATATTTGTCTCCCTTTCCCGGGGAGGCGGCGTTCAGCTGCGGAGGGTTGAATCTTCTGTCGGCATGCAGCGTCATATTTGAAAAGGAGAAGATATTATGATCAATGTAGAATTAAAGGGCGGCGTAGTGCAGCAGTTTGAAGAGAACATCACGCCCGCCGAGATCGCCAAGTCCATTTCGATGGGCTTGTATCGCAACGTTTGTGCCGCGCTGGTGGACGGCAAGGTCTGCGACCTGCGTACCGAGCTTTCTTCCGACTGCAAGGTCGAGCTGTTGACCTTTGACGATGAAGAGGGCAAGCAGGCTTTCTGGCACACCACCTCTCATATCATGGCTCAGGCGGTCAAGCGCCTGTTCCCCGAGGCGAAGCTCGCGATCGGTCCCTCCATCAACGAGGGCTTCTACTATGATTTTGATGTTGAAAAGCCCTTTGATAACGACGATATCGCGAAGATCGAGGCGGAGATGAAGAAGATCGTCAAGTCCGGCATTGAGATCTCCCGCTTTGAGAAAGCGCCCGAGGACGCGCTCGCGTATCTCGAGGAGCTCGGCGAGCCTTATAAGGTGGAGCTTGCTCAGGAGCACGCCGGTAAGGGCGAGCCCATCAGCTTCTACAAGCAGGCGGAGTTTGTCGACCTGTGCGCCGGTCCTCACCTGATGTCCGTCGCTCCCGTCAAGGCGTTCAAGCTCACCAACTGCACCGGCGCATACTGGCGCGGTGACTCCAATAAACAGCAGCTGTGCCGTGTTTACGGTATCTCTTTCCCGAAGGCGGCGATGCTCGAGGAGTACATCACCCGTCGCGAAGAAGCCTTGAAGCGCGACCATAACAAGCTCGGCAGAGAATTAGAGCTCTTTACCACCGTTGATTACATCGGTCAGGGTCTGCCGATCATGCTGCCTAAGGGCGCCCGTATTATCCAGCTCTTACAGCGCTGGGTTGAGGATCTTGAACAGAAGAACGGCTGGCAGCTGACCAAGACCCCCTTTATGGCGAAGTCCGATCTGTATAAGATCAGCGGTCACTGGGATCATTACCGTGACGGTATGTTTGTCTTTGGCGATCCCGACAGCGACGAGGACGTCTACGCCCTGCGCCCGATGACCTGTCCGTTCCAGTATCAGGTATTCCTTAACCGCGGCAGAAGCTACCGCGACCTGCCGATGCGCCTTAACGAGACCTCGACCCTGTTCCGTAACGAGGCGTCGGGCGAGATGCACGGTCTCATTCGCGTCCGTCAGTTCACGATCTCCGAGGGCCACCTGATGTGTACGCCCGAACAGCTCGAGGGCGAATTCCAGCACTGCCTGAACCTCGCGATCTACTGCTTAAAGACCTTAGGCTTGTATGAGGATGTAAGCTACCGCTTCTCTCAGTGGGATCCCAACGACCGCGAGAAATATATCGGCACAGAGGAAGAGTGGAACGAAGTACAGGGCATGATGGGCAAGATCCTCGACGATCTCGGCATCAACTACAAGATCGGTATCGGTGAAGCCGCGTTCTACGGCCCGAAGCTCGATATCCAGATCAAGAACGTATTCGGTAAGGAAGATACCCTTATCACCATCCAGATCGACCCCATGATCGCCGAGAAGTTCGGCATGGAGTATGTCGACCGCGACGGCGTGAAGAAGCATCCGTTCATCATCCACCGTACCTCTATCGGATGCTATGAGCGTACCTTGGCGCTTCTGATCGAGAAGTACGCCGGCGCGTTCCCGCTGTGGCTCGCTCCCGTACAGGTCAAGCTGCTGCCCATCGCCGACCGTCACCTCGACCGTCTGTATGAGATCAAGAAGGCGCTGGATGACATGGGTATGCGTACCGAGGTCGATGACCGCTCCGAGAAGATCGGCTACAAGATCCGTGAGGCGCAGGTACAGAAGATCCCGTACATGGTCATCATCGGCGACAAGGACATCGAGAACAACACCGTATCCATCCGTCACCGTAAGGACGGCGATCTCGGCTCAATGAGCCTCGAGGACTTCATGACGATGATGAAGGAAGAGATTGACACGAAGGCGATCAAGTAATTGTTTTGAAAAGGTGATCTCGGTCACCGGAGTATATCAACGGTTGGGGCGGGTGATTGTGCCCGCCCCTTCATTCAAGAAAGACATTAACGGCAGGTAGGAAAGAAGATTGAGCAGAAAGCTACGTAATATCAAACCCCGAAAAGTGAATCGCGGCGCGTTTGAGGAGCGCACCCTGCGGGAGGAGAGTCATCTTGAGACCCAGCGGGCGCTGTTGGTCATTCTGCCGATTCTGATGCTTGCCGTACTGGCGGTAGGCGTGTTCTTCGGTTACAAGTATTACCTGACCACGATCGGTAACCGAAGCGCGTCGGCTCCCTCGGAGCCGGTCAACACCGACGAGCTGCTTGAGAACCCGATGTTTCTGCGAGCTGTCAACTCGGCTTCACCGCTTTCCGAGAACGATGTGCCGGAGCTTGTTGAGTCCTGCGGGATCATGGTCAGTCCCGAGGTCGCTCCCGCGCTGGAGCGCTTGGTCTCGGACGGTCGGCGCGAGGGCTTTGAATTCCTCGTTCAACAGGGTTATATTTCTTATGAAGAACAAAGCGAGCGCTATGACAAGGCTGTAAAGGATTATCGTAAGAAGAATTCCTCCAGTCTCGTGATGGCGGAGGCTCACGTTAAGCGCGAGATCCCCAGAGCGGGGGAGAGCGAACAGCAGACGGGTTTGGTGGTACATCTGACCGTCCGTACCGACGGTAAGTTCGTCGATACGGCCGCTTACGCGTGGCTTCTGCGCAACTGTGTCGATTACGGCTTCGTCTTACGTTATCCCGATAACGAGAACACCGGCGGCATGGCGTTCAACTCACATCTGTTCCGCTATGTTGGCACCGAATATGCCCGCAATATGCGTGAACTGGACATGAGTTTCGATGCGTTTATCCATTATTTAGCCGCTCAGTAAGCGGATTTTGCCTGATTGCGCGAAAAAATTAAAAAAAGTGCTTGCATTTTGCAAGTTTATCGTGTATAATTACTTTGTTATTTATGGCTACATGTGAAAGAGGTGAATGAAATGCAGGAAAAGATCCATCCTAATTATGGCCAGACCACCATTACCTGCGCTTGCGGTAATGTGATTGAGACCGGTTCCACTAAGAAGGATATCCGTGTTGAAATTTGCTCCAAGTGCCATCCGTTCTTCACCGGTAAACAGAAGCTTGTTGATACAGGCGGCCGTGTTGACCGTTTCAAGAAGCGCTTCGGTATGGACAAATAATCAGACAGAGCTTAAGGCGGTACATCAGTACCGCCTTACTTAGTTCATCGACCTTTTATTGTCATTAAACTTTACAATTCAGGTTGAAAACCTCAATATTTAATAGTTGATATGAATACATACAAGACTGTTCGGCAGTTCGCCTCTGATGAATTGGTGGAGAAGCGCTCGCGCTTCATCGGCTACTGCAAGCCTGTTTCCACACAGGACGAGGCGATCGCCTTTATCAATGAAATCAAATCGAAGCACTGGGACGCGCGGCATAATGTCTATGCTTATGTCATTCGTTCTGAGGGTGTTTCGCGTTACAGCGACGACGGTGAGCCCCAGGGTACGGCGGGAATCCCCGTACTGGATGTGATCCGCAAGCGCGGTGTCACCGACTGCGTGATCGTCGTTACCCGCTACTTCGGCGGTGTACTGCTGGGCGCGGGCGGCTTGGTGCGCGCTTATTCCGCCGCGGCAAAGCTCGCTGTTGACGCCTCGGGTGAACGCGAGATGATCGTCTGCTCGGTATGCAGCCTGAGCTGCTCCTATACGATGTACGGCAAGCTTCCCTCGATGATCGCTTCCTTCGGCGGCAATATCGACGATTCGAGCTTTACCGACGATGTTCACCTCGTTTTTCATCTTCCCGAGGATAATCTCGCCGCCTTCAACAAGGCGCTGAGCGAGGAATCTTCGGGTAAATTACAGGCGACCGAGGAAGAAAAACAATTTTTTGAAAAAAATTGAGCAAAATAAAGGGTAATTCCCTCTTTTTGCGTAAATAATATGTGCGACTGTCTTTTTGACAGTAATAACAGAGTGAATAAAGCTTTTGACAGAAAGAGAGTAAGTATGGCAAGATTATCGGATGAATTTATCAGTGAGATCAAATATCGCAACGATCTCGGAGAGCTGGCGTCCTCCTATATGCAGCTCAAGCGCCGCGGACGCAACCTGGTCGGTCTGTGTCCCTTTCACGGTGAGAAAACGCCCTCGTTCAACATCTACACGGAGACCGGCTCGTTCTACTGCTTCGGCTGCGGCAAGGGCGGCGATATCATCACCTTTGTGATGAATATTGAGAACCTCGACTATATGGAGGCGGTGAAGTTCCTCGCGGAACGCGCCGGAATGTCGCTTCCGGAGGATGATTACGACGACTCCATGAGTAGGATGCGTACCCGGATTTATGAAGCGAACCGCGAGGCGGCGCGCTTCTTTTACAGCAAGCTGATCTCCAAGGAAGGCGCCGAGGGGCTCGCGTATCTCAGGGGAAGAGGGCTTGCCGACAGCACGATCCGCCATTTCGGCTTGGGCTTCGCCCCCGACGAGCGTTTCGCTCTGGGAGATCACCTGCGCGGCAGGGGCTTCTCCGAAGCCGAGATGATCGCCGCGAATCTGGTCTTTAAGACCAAGTCGGGCAAGGGAGTGGTCGACCGCTTCTATAACCGCGTGATGTTCCCGATCATCGACGTGCGCGGCAACGTCATCGCCTTCGGCGGCCGAATCATGAGCGACGGGAAGCCGAAGTACCTCAACACCTCCGATACCCTCGTTTTCAACAAGAGTCTGAACCTGTTCTCACTCAATAACGCGAAGAACAGCAAGTCGGACGAGCTGATATTGTGCGAGGGCTATATGGACGTCATCGCGCTGAATCAGGCGGGCTTTACCAACGCTGTCGCGACCCTCGGTACGGCGCTCACGCCCGATCAGGCGTCGCTGATGAAGCGCTACTGTAAGGAAGTCGTTATCTGTTATGACGCGGACGAAGCGGGACAGAAGGCAACCGCACGCGCCATTGATATCCTTCGACGGGCAGGATTGACCGTCAAGGTCATCTCGATCCCCGACGGCAAAGACCCCGATGAATTTATCCGCCGTCACGGCGATAAGGGTCATGCCGCTTTCCAAAACCTGTTGGATCGCAGCGGCAATGATATGGATTACCGGTTGAGGAAGCTGAGATCGCAGTATGATATGAGCAACGCGCAGGGTAAGCTCGATTACCTCAACGAGGGCGTTAAGCTGCTGTGCGAGCTGAATAACCCGATGGAGCGCGATATCTACGCCTCCCGACTCTCCGACGAGACGGATGTTTCCAAGCCGATGATCACGGAGCAGATCGCGCGGCAGCTCAAGCGCAAGGAGCGCGGCAGAAATAAGGAAGAATACGCGCGTCTGCGTAAGCAGATCTCCGCGCGTGATGACAAGATCAATCCGCAGCATGCGTCTAATTTGCGCGCGGCGACCGCCGAGGAGAATCTGATCGCTTTTCTGGTGCATAATCCGGACAAGCTGACCTATATCCACGAGCGGCTTCCCGCCGAGGATTTCGCGACGGATTTCAACCGCAGGCTGTATGAATATTTTTCAGGGAAGATCCTGAATAACCTTAATCCGATGAACTCGATCGCGGCGGATTTTACCGCTGACGAACAGAGTCAGGTCGTGCGTATCGTGAACAGCTATCAGGACATGACCCGCACCACACAGGCGCTCGACGAATACATCGCAATTATCAAGGATGAAGCCTCCCGACCCTCCGAGGAGGATATACGCGGCTTTTCCAACGATGATTTGACTTCATACCTAAAAAGCATGAAGGATAAGAAGCAATAACCGCTGAATGCTGAATATAGAAAGGATGATGCCACATGGCAGCAACAACCGATAAGAAGAACCTTTTGAAAGAACTGACCGATCTCGCAAAGGCGAAGGGTAATATCACCAACCAGGATATCCTTGACGCCATCGGTGAGATGGATATCGACCCCGAACAGCTCGAAAAGCTGTATGACGCGCTCGAACAGGCGGGTATCGAGATTGTTGAGACCGATCTGGAGGACGATCTGAACCTTGATAACCTCAATCTTGACGAGACGATCAAGTCGGAGGACGGCTCCGAGCCTGCTCCCGTTGAGAACAGCGACAACATCTCGATCGACGACCCCGTTAAGGTCTATCTGAAGGAGATCGGCCGCGTTCCGCTGCTTTCTCCCGAGGAGGAGGTCGAGCTCGCTATTCGTATCGGCGAAGGCGACGTCAACGCGAAGAAGCGCCTGTCCGAAGCGAATCTTCGACTGGTCGTCAGTATCGCGAAGCGTTATCTCGGCAGAGGCATGCACTTCCTCGATCTGATCCAGGAGGGCAACCTCGGCTTGATCAAGGCGGTCGAGAAGTTCGACTATACCAAGGGCTTCAAGTTCTCGACCTACGCGACATGGTGGATCCGCCAGGCGATCACCCGTGCCATCGCCGATCAGGCGCGTACCATCCGTATCCCCGTACATATGGTGGAGACGATCAATAAGGTCAAGAAGGTTTCTTCTCAGCTGCTGCATCAGAACGGCAGAGAGCCCTCCGCGGACGAGATCGCAGAGGAGCTGAACATGCCTGTCGACAAGGTGCGTGAGATCATGCGCGTTGCGCAGGAGCCCGTTTCCCTCGAGACCCCGATCGGTGAGGAGGAGGACAGCCATCTGGGCGACTTCATCCCCGATGACGACGCTCCCGCTCCCGCTGACGCCGCGTCTCATACCATGCTGCGCGAACAGCTCATGGAGGTGCTCGATACCCTGACGCCCCGTGAGGAAAAGGTTCTCCGTCTGCGCTTCGGTCTTGAGGACGGCAGAAGCCGTACTCTCGAGGAGGTCGGCAAGGAGTTCAACGTCACCCGTGAGCGTATCCGTCAGATCGAGGCGAAGGCGCTGCGTAAGCTCCGCCATCCGTCGCGCTCCAAGAAGCTCAAGGACTTCTTAGACTGATGACGTACGAAGAATGCGGCGCGATCCTTGACGAGATCGCCGATTCGCTGCCGGTCGAGCTGTATCGCGAGCTAAACGGCGGTATCGTCCTTGAGGACGGTGTGCGCTACCATTGGTACGCGCAGAATAACGACCTGTATATCCTCGGCGTATATGTGCGCGATAACCTCGGCAAGTCGATCAAGATCTATTACGGCAGCATTATCCGCGCTTATCGCAATAAAACGCTGGACGAGTACCGCGAGATCCTGCGCAGGATATTGGTACATGAGATCAGACATCATAACGAATACCTTGCCGGCGCCGATGATCTGGAATACTACGACGACGAGCAGATCAGCAAATACCTCGCTTCCAAAGGCTATACCATCAAATGATCCGAACGCTCCTGTTTGCGCAGGGGCGTTTTATACACATCAATGCATTTCATAGTTTCCGATTGATTGCCGTGATTATATCACGCTTTAAAACGCAAATAAATATTTGCGCAAAAAATAATTATTTCTATTTACATTTTGGTTTTCGTGTGTTAAAATTGTAAATCAGTAAAACGTATCGAAGAGGAGTCTGTTATGTCTACGAAACCGAATACCGAGTTTACAAAGGATTTATACAAAGCGATATTGACCTTACAGACCGAAGAGGAGTGCGAAGCGTTCTTTAAGGATCTTTGCACTATTCCCGAGCTCAAGGCGCTGTCTCAGCGTTTTGCGGTCGCCGTCATGCTTGATAAAAATATGGTTTACAACAAGATCGTCGAGGCGACCGGAGCCTCTACCGCGACCATCAGCCGCGTGAAGCGCTCGCTGGACTATGAGAACGCCGGCGGCTACAGCCTTGTCTTTGAACGTATGAAGGACGAATAATGAGCGGTTATCACAGCTTTTCACAGTTTTACGACAACCTTACCTTTAATGTGGATTATAAAAAACGCGCTGATTATATTCAGAGCGTTTTATCTTTATACGGTCATCCGTGGGGCTTGACGCTCGATCTTGCCTGCGGTACCGGCACGCTCACGCTGGAGCTGAAAACCAGGGGAGTGGATATCTTCGGGATCGACGGCTCCTATGATATGCTCTCGATCGCCATGGAGAAAGCGGCTGAGCAGGGGCTCGACGTTCTTTTTCTCTGTCAGGAGATGGAACGGCTCGACTTGTACGGTACGATCGACACCTGTATCTGTACGCTCGACAGCCTTAATCACATCACCGATCAGAAGAAGCTGCAGAGAGCCTTTGACCGCGTGGCGCTGTTCATGAACAGCGGCGGATATTTCGTATTTGACATGAATACCGTCTACAAGCACCGCGAGATCCTCGGTAACAATACCTTCGTCTACGATACCGATCAGGTATTTTGTGTCTGGCAAAATTCTCTGAAAGAAAATAATATCGTCAATATCGAGCTTGATCTCTTTGAGCGGGAGGATGGCGTGTATTACCGTCAGAGCGAGCATTTCAAGGAGCGTGCATATGAAACAGACGAGGTGAAACGGATGCTGGCGCAGGCAGGGTTCACCGTTCGTGCGGTATATGCCGATATGACGACCGAACCGTTGAAAGATACCTCCGACCGCGCGGTATTCGTCGCGGAAATGGTCGAGTCAAAAAACGCAGAATAATCATTCCGAAAGGATAAGCTTATGGATAAAATCATCAGATGTATTACCTCCGACGGAGCCGTGATGGTCTCCGCAATCGATTCTACCGATATCGCTTACAAGGCGAGCGTTATTCATCATACGAGCCCCGTAGCGAGCGCCGCCTTGGGCAGACTGCTGTCCGCCGCTTCGATGATGGGCGCACAGTTCAAGTCGTCGAAGGCTTCTATCAATATCCGCTTCGAGGGCGACGGAGGTCTGGGCGCGTTCATGGCGGTCGCCGATTCCGCAGGCAACGTCAAGGGCTTCGTGACCCATCCCGACTGTCCCACGACACATTATGAAAACGGCAAGCTGAATGTCGCCGAGGCTGTCGGCTCAGGTATCGTGAGCGTGATGAAGGACTTCGGCGAGGGGGAGCCGTACATCGGCAAGATCCCGATCGTCTCGGGTGAGATCGCTGAGGATATCACTAACTACTACGCGACGAGCGAGCAGATACCGACCGTTTGCGCGCTGGGCGTTCTGATCGATAAGGAGAGCTCTCAGGTGCTTTTATCCGGCGGGCTGCTGTTACAGCTATTACCGGGTGCGGATGACAGCACCATAGATAGGGTAGAGGCAAATGTCAGTAAGCTCGAATCCGTCACTACCATGCTCGCCAAGGGTATGACCGCGCTCGATATGTGTAAGGCTGCTTTAGAGGGCTTTGAGGTAGAGGTGCTTGATGAGTTCGAGGTCAAGTATGTATGCGGCTGCTCAAAGGAGAAGATCAGAAATCTGATCGCCGCGATGCCGAAGGAAGAGATAAAAGAGATGATCGAACAGAATCACGGCGCCGAGGCGGATTGTCGCTTCTGCAACAAGCACTACTCATTCAGCGAGTATGAGCTTGTTGAATTGCTGAAAGAAAAAAAGTAAAAAAAGTTTGGAAAACCCCTTGACTTTTAAGTCCGAATGTAGTATTATAAACGAGTCGCAAAGAGAGAGGCGAACGGTTAGGGAGCATAGCTCAGCTGGGAGAGCACCTGCCTTACAAGCAGGGGGTCACAGGTTCGAGCCCTGTTGTTCCCACCAAACACGGCCCGGTAGTTCAGTTGGTTAGAACGCTAGCCTGTCACGCTAGAGGTCGACGGTTCGAGCCCGTTCCGGGTCGCCACTTTTGCCTCTGTAGCTCAG
>CACZYF010000008.1:22079-87327 GCA_902785355.1 uncultured Ruminococcus sp.
TTGCGGATGTAGCTCATCTGGTAGAGCGCCACCTTGCCAAGGTGGAGGTAGCGGGTTCGAGCCCCGTCATCCGCTCCATAGACGTGAAAAGGACTTAACACCGCTTAAGTCCTTTTTCGATAAAATAAGACTTTGAAAATCAGTATCGAGCTTACACGGTTCTTATTTCTTATTTCTTAGTTCTTATTTATATTCGGCGACATAGCCAAGCGGTAAGGCACGAGTCTGCAAAACTCTGATTCCCCAGTTCGATTCTGGGTGTCGCCTCCAAAAGATCGGCTCAGGACTGATGTCAGTTCTGAGCCTTGTTCTTTATCTTGTCACTTTATGCGGCTTAATACTGATTTCTGAATAGGGTGACTGCAATAATCCGAACCGTGGTTTTGACGGGCATATTTTCGCCTGTCCATTGTTAAAATCCTCGCGAACCCGTCAGGGTTCGCTGTGGTTTTGCCGCGGTCAGACAAAAATCTGCTCCGTCAAAAACTCCGAAGGACTGAAAATGAGCAAGATTTCGAGCAAGTTTCGGTGCAGAAAGTGCAGGCAGGCTGGCGCCTGCCAAGATTGATAAGCCGAAAATTGCCGAAATAATGCCATTTTCAGCAGGTTCGAATTATTACAGTCACCCTAATCGCTTTATTCTGTTCAGTATAAAGTCGGTAATCTTTATTCAGGAGAGTTTGATCATGGGTCTATTCGGAAAGATCGCCGGGGATGTTTTCAACACTGTTCTCGATACGCTCAAGAACGGCAAGCCGAACGAGGGCGGTGGTTCCGCTGATTTCACTCCCGCTCCCGCAGTTGAGGAGAAGAAGGATATGGAGCTTCGCTTCGGCAGTTCCGCTCCGGTTCCTTATGCTGATAACATCAACGGAACGACGATTACACTGATGCTGAATTTTTACGGTACTGCGAAGGTTTCTGCATGCGACAGTGCGCTTTTGAAGGCTAACGGCGGTCTTGACGGGTTACAGATCGCTCTGAGAACGCAGATCGTCGCCGCGGTGCTTGAGTCGATTATGAAATGTGCTCAGGCAAATGTGCGTTTTGCGATGCTTCCGATGAAATCTAATGAGATCGCAGAGAATGTTCGTGCTTCTTTACAGGATAAATGGCGCTCGTCCTACGGCGTTTCTCTTGATTCGATCTCGATTCAGAGTATTACCCTTACCGAAGAGAGTATGAGGCAGTATCAGGAATTAAGAAAAGCGCAGATGGGGCTGTAAGCGAATGGATGCGCAACATATTATCCATCCTATCCCGCCCTTATATGATGCGGCGTGCAGAATCCTGATCCTCGGTTCTTTTCCTTCAATTAAGTCCAGAGAAGCGATGTTCTTCTACGGCCATCCGCAGAACCGCTTCTGGAAGCTGTTGGCGCGGCTTTTTAATGAGCCGGCTCCTCAAAGTATCGAAGAAAAACGCAACCTTTCTCTACGTCATCATATCGCAATGTGGGACGTCATCCGTTCCTGTACCATTGTCGGTTCATCCGACAGCTCTATCCGCGATGTGGTTCCAAACGATCTTTCGGAAATCCTTGAACACAGTAAGGTTGAACGGGTATTCTGTAACGGTACGGCATCTTTTGATCTGTATCGGAAATATATCCTCCCCGCTACAGGGATCGAAGCGGTCAAGCTGCCGTCCACCAGCCCCGCTAACGCGGCGTACAGCCTTGATCGTCTTGCCGGGGAGTGGGCGAGGATTCTCGAGTATATTGAATAAGTCTATTAACACAAGGGGCTGTCGCGTTAAAATTGCGATAGCCCCTTGGATTACAGCGCGTCTTTATCGAACGTAACATATTTGTCGTAAACATAGCCTTTTACAGAGCCGTATTGAACGTAGTACCAGTGACCGGATTTGTATCCGAGATAATCCATTCTGTATCCGTAAGGGATACGCGCCAGCTCCGTCGAATTGACGTCGGCGCGCTCCCTGAGCGCGACAAAGTCCGAGGCGGTGCCGTAGAGGTAATCGCCGGAATAGGTCTTGGGCGACTGAGAACCGGAGGGTACGTCATCCTTGTTGAACGATACATAGTCCGAGTAGACATAGCCCTTTTGAGAGCCGTATTTGACGTAATACCATTTATCTGAATAGCTGCTCAAATAGGTCATCGAATAGCCGCGGGGAATACGCGCGAGCTCTGTTGAGTTTGTGCCGGCGCCTGCTCTCAGTGCGACAAAATCAATAGCGGTGCAGTATAGTGTGCTTCCCATGCCGGGATTGTCCGGCGTGTAGTTGATCGCGGCGTTCTTATCAAAGGATACATAGTCTTCATACACGAAGCCGTAATGATTCCCGTATTTGACATAGTACCACTTGCCGGATTTTTTGTTTTGATAGATCATCCCATCACCGGAAGGGATCTTGATGATCTCTCTTGCGTCGGCGTTCGCGCTCGCCCTGAGTGAAACATAGTCCGCCGCAGTGCAGTAGAGATAGGTGACGGAGGACGCTGTGTCGGAATCCGCCTTGGAGGCAGTATTCTTTTTTACTGTCGGTTTGGCTTTTGCGATATAGAGCGTGACCTCGTCGCCCTTCTTCAGCAGCTTTCCCTTTGTGGGAACGTGACTGAACACACAGCCTTCCTTCTCTTTGTCGGTCTCGATATCGGTGGTTTTAGCGACTACGCCCATCTCGGCAAGCTTTTTGACGGCGTCCTCTTTCTTCAAACCGCTGAGATCGGGCATTTTTTCGGCTTCCGGTTGCAGCTCCTCCTTGATTTCGGAAGAAACCCCGTTGACCGGATTTGTGTTTGCGCCGCTCGACGGCGTCCCTGTCGTGATGGTCATGCAGCCTGTTAACGCGGTCGAAAGCACCGCCGCAACGACGAATACCGACAGCGCTCGTATCAGATTTTGTTTAGATAATCCGTACATTGAGAAATCCTCCTTAGAATACATATAATACAAGTATATTGTATTTTACGGTAAAATTCAATTGTTTTTGTGAATAATAACAAATATTTTGCTCCTTGCGTTAATCGAAGAAGCTTCGGTACCGTTGTGCAGTAAAATATGTATGTAAGGTGCGTCAAAGTCTATGATGCGTGCTTTCAAATCATTCACGGAACACGCGCGTCCGTTCAGAATATCATCTTTATCACAATTGATTTATCATGAAATACCAGATTCACTTGAACCTTGTAAACTGTCGTCTTGACAAGAATGTTATTTTGAGATAGAATAAGCAACAGATACGCGCCAATAGCTCAGTAGGATAGAGCGTTCGCCTCCTAAGCGAAAGGTCGGGGGTTCGAATCCCTTTTGGCGCGCCAGAAGCGCCTCACCGGCGTGAGTTACGGTGAACAGTGAGTAATGAATAGCAAATGCAAATTGTCTTTGCGGCGTTTCTGAGCTTTTCGTTATTCACTGTTTCTTTATGTCAGAAGTATATAAAGGATGTTTTTTGTATGACTGAAGCCATGCCTGCATTGAATATCATTTTCATGATCATCACGACCCTGCTGTCAGTAGCCGCGGTGTTCAGCTTCTATGTCAGGGATATCGTTGAAGCAAAGACCGGTAAACCGTTGAAGATTCCGCGCGATAACAACGAGATCGACCCTATCATCTATCGTATCATGCTGATTATGATTATAGTGATCGGCGTATTGATCCGTGTGTGGCAGTTCGGCTCCGTTCCCGGCGGTATGAATCAGGACGGCGCGATGGCGGCGGTTGACGGCAAGGCGCTCGCCGATTACGGAACCGATCGCTTCGGAACTTGGCATCCGGCGCATCTTTACGCTTGGGGCTACGGTCAGATGAGCTCGCTTTTGTCCTACCTGATCGCTCCTTTTGTCAAGATATTCGGATTGAATCCGATCACGGCTCGTATGCCCTCTCTCTTGATGAGCCTGCTCGGCGGGATGTTTCTGTATTTGTTTGTAAAAGATCATTTCGGTAAGCGTACCGCTTTGTGCGCCGCGCTGATCGTTGCCTTGAATCCGTGGCATTTTGTCCAGAGCCGTTGGGCGCTGGACTGCAATCTGCTCCCGCACTTCTTTATGGGAGGCGTCTATTTCTTCGGTAAGGGACTCAGCGGCAAAAAGCGCTGGTTGTATATTTCGATGGTGTTCTTCGGACTGTGCATGTACTGCTACGGAATCACCATCTATACGATACCTGTGTTTTTACTCGTGACGTCGGTTTATTATCTGATCCGAAAGAAGGTCAAGGTGCGCCATGTGCTGATCTGCGCGCTCATATACCTTGTGATCGCGGCGCCTTTTATTTTGACGATGGCGGTCAACTACTTTAAGTGGGAAACCATCAAGCTCCCCTTTGTGACCTGTCAGTTCTTCCCGGAGAGCCGACGCTCCTCCGATATCCTGTTCTTCTCGAATAATATCGGCTGGCAGCTCGGACAGAATCTGCAATACTTCCTTAATGCCACCATCCTCCAGGTCAAGGACGCGCCGCATAATGATATCGAGCATTTCTACACGATGTATCCCTTTATGATCCCGCTGTTCTTCGCGGGGATCCTCAGCTTCCCTAAGATCAAATCGAAGGGAAATAAGTCGCTCGCGGTGTTTGCGTTGCTGACGGGCGTGTGGGTCGGCATTGTGACGAATTTTGTCAACGTTAACCGCATGAACATCATCTATTATTTCATGATGCTGTTCGCCGCTTTAGGCATGTATGTGATCGCCAGAGAGATCAGGTTCGCGGGCTATGCCGTCGCGCTGCTGATCGCGGTAGCGGGTGTGATACTTATCAACACTTATTTTACAACCTATAACAAAGATATCTCCGCTCGTTTTTACGCGGGATTCGGCGACGCGGTAAAGGTTGTGACCCAAAGCCCCGCCGATACGCTTTATATCTCCGCCGATATTCAGGGCAAAGGCTACTGGACGGTCAGTGAGATCATGACCATGTTCTATGATGAAACAGACGCCGCCTATTATCAGGGCAAAACGAATGTGAATCACGGTCAGACCTACCTTCCGTATAAAGAACGTTTCAAATACGAAAGCATCACGCAGGAGACGGTTACGAAGAGCGCTGACCAAAACGCGGCGTATCTCGTTTTGAAGAGCGATCTGCCGTACTTTGATCTTTCGCGGTACAATGTCGCTGAGTTCGGCAACTACTGTGCCGTGACAAAGAAATAACATCATTGCTGTTCGCGGCTGATTCAGCCGCGTTCTGCTTGTAAAGGGTAATATGAAAAAACTGTTCGTTAAGGGAATGAGGCACGGCGTTCCGATCATGCTGGGCTATCTCAGCGTATCATTCGGTTTCGGTGTGTTATGTGTACAAAAGAATCTTTCGATCCTCGCAGCGGTCGGTATATCGGTGACGAATCTGACCTCGGCCGGTCAGGTCGCGGGGGTCGAGGTGATAGCGGCAGGCGGTACGCTGCTTGAGATGATCTTATGTCAGCTGGTTATCAACCTGCGCTACTCGCTGATGAGTCTGAGCCTGTCCCAAAGACTCGATCCGTCCTTCACGCTTGCACATCGCTTGATCGCGGGCTACGGTGTGACCGATGAGATCTTCGCTGTCGCGTCCGCTCAGCCTGAACCGATCAAGCCCGCCTATATGTACGGCTTGATCTTCACGCCGTTTCTCGGTTGGAGCCTCGGTACGCTTTTCGGTGCTGTCGCGGGCGATATCATGCCTGCTTCTGTCGGCGCCGCGCTGTCACTGATGCTTTACGGTATGTTCATCGCGATCATCATCCCGCCCGCAAAGAAAAGCCGAAAGGTGCTGTTTGCCGTAATACTCGCCGGTGCAGTGAGCATTCTTCTGCATTACGTCCTGCCCGATCTGTCCTCGGGCTTTGCTGTGATCATTTCCGCGCTGGTATCGTCGCTTGTTACCGCATTGATCTTTCCGATCGATACGGGAGAGAGAGGGGAGGAGCAGGCATGAGCATTGTTGCGTATATCGCCGTGATGGCGCTGACCACCTACCTCATTCGCGTGATTCCTTTCGCTGCCGTACGCGGGAAGATACGCTCCCGATTCATCAATTCGGTGCTGTATTATATCCCGTATGCGGTGCTGTCGGCAATGACTTTTCCCGCGATCTTCTACGCAACGGGAAATACCCTTACAGCCTCGGTGGGTACTGTCGTCGCGCTGTTGCTTGCGTATTTTGAGGTTCCGTTGATCGTCGTGGCGTTGTCATCCTCGGCTGTTGCCTTCATCACCGGCATGATTATCGGAATCGGGGTATGATGTTTTGTATCGGCGATCTAATTTCGTTTTTTGACATTCTATTCATTATTCTCAGCGGGCAGCCCGTAGCTCTTGCTATGGGCTTTTCTGCGGAATTATACGATAACGCTTGAAAAATGAGTTCTGTTGCGTTATAATACATGAGGCGTAAAAGGCGGTGATCGTCACCGTCATCCGAAAGAAGGACGATTATGCAGGATTTATTGAAGAAAATCATTGAAATGGATGAAAAAGCCCGTGAAATCGAGCAAAACGCTAAATCTGAGAAAGAAAAAAGCGAACGGGAGGTAGAACAGCTCAGAGAGCAGATCTACAACGATTTCATCGAGCGAGCGAAGGATCGCGTCGAGAAGAATATCGCCGTCGAGCAGTCCCGCGCCGACGCGAAGATCCGCGATTATACGGAACGTACCGACTCCGTTAAGGCGGAGATGCAGCGCCTGTCCGAACAAAATATGGACAAGTGGGTCGATGAGATCGTAAACAGAGCACTGGCGTAAGCCTTTGCCTGAATATACAGAAAGGTGGTGAGTGTATGGCGATCATCAACCCCGCGTCGGCGATTACGGCAAAGGTAAAATCCCAGTACGGCAAGCGGCTCAGGGAGAAGGACTATCAGGCGATGGTCAAGTGCGGCTCCGTCGGCGAGGTGGTCCAGTATCTGAAAACATACACTCATTTTCAGAGTTCTCTCGAAAAGGTGAGCAACGACGTTCACCGCGGCAATCTGGAGAACATCATGCGCGAAAAGCAGTTTGAAAGCTTTCTGCGCTTTTGTAAATATAACGGCGGCAACACCCCGGTGACGCGGTACGGACTCAGGATGATTGAAATCAGAGAGCTGATGAAGTTCATCACTCTCTTGTCGATCAACCGTCCCGAGGAGTATCTTTTTTCTCTTCCGCTGTTTTTTATTCAGCATACGGATATCAAGCTTGAAAAGCTATCTTCCGTAACCGATCATCATGATCTGCTCTTGGCGCTGGAGCATTCCGATTACGATAAGATCATTGAGCGCTTTCCGCCGAATGAGATAGGGGATTACGACCTGGCTGCGATCGAGGACGCGCTTGAGAATCACAGCCTCGCGCTCTTGTATCAGGATCTTTCAAAGATCAAGAAGAAAAAAGAGAAAAACCAGCTTCTCAGCCTGTTTGATACCTTGTCCGATTATCACAACTATTCGCGTATCATCCGATTGAAGAAGTATTATCATATGAACAGTGAAGCGGTTCGATCCCACCTGCTGCATTACGGTAATCTGACCGGAAAGAAGCTGGATAGAATCCTCTCGAAGGATTCTTACGAGGATGTACGCGAGGAATTGTCGCATACCTCCGTCGGTAAAAAGGCGCAGAGCGTCTATCCCGACAGCGATATGGCGGTGCAGGGACGGTACGAGATGTGTCGGCATCAGCTGTATTTCTCAACAAATCCCGAGATCGTTCTGCTCGCGTTTTATATTCTTTCACAAACAGAGTTGTCAAATGTCATTGCGATTATCGAGGGGGTCAGGTATTCGATGGAACCTGACAGCATTTATGAAACTCTCGTACTGTAAGGTGAGGTGATACTATGGCACTGGCAAAAATGAAACTGGTAAACGTCATCGGTATGCTGCGCGAGCTCGACGACGTTGCTTCCGTTCTGGGGCGAACGGGTGTATTCCAGCCCGACGAAACCGCGGATTTCTTCTCCGATAAAGAGAAGCTGATACCCGTGAACACCGCTAACGATTACGCGCCCCTGCTCGATAAGCTCAGAGTGTTGATGGCGGGCTCCGGTATCAGGCCGAAGATCGTCGACGCGCCCGAGTATGATAACATGAGTCCCGCCGAGATGAAGCGGTTCATCGACGAGACCGATTCCCGGCTCGGTGAGCTGATCGAAAGAAGAGACGCTCTGCGGGCGGAGCTGGACTTAAGTGAGGAGAATATCGCGAAAGCGAAGCACTTCTTCGGTCTGGATATCGACATCTCAAAGATCTATGAGTGCGAGTATATCATTACCCGCTTCGGAAAGCTCCCCAAGGACAGCTATGTAAAGCTGCAGAACTACAGCGATAATCCGTATATTGACTTCTTTCCGTGCTCTAACGACGGCACCTATTACTGGGGCGTGTATGTTACGCCGCTGAGTAAGGCGGATGACGTTGATCGGTTGTTCTCGCGCCTGTTCTTTGAGCACGTCGATATCTCCGATATCCACGATAAGCCCGAGGTGTATGTCGAGCAGCAGACAAAGCTCAAAGATGATCTGACCGAGGAGATCAAGAAGCTGAACGGCGAGATAGACGATTATGTGAAGAATCATGAGAACGGCATCCTCAAGATCTTCTCCGCGCTGTGCAAGCAGCATGCTTTTCTGTCGATCAAAAATCATGCATGTAAATATAAAAAGAGCTTTGTACTGGTCGGATGGATCCCCGCCGAGTACGAGGGACAGATAAAAGCCCTTCTTTCTCCGATAGAGAGCGTTGAGGTCACCTTTACCAAGGCGGAGGATGAGATAAAGCACTCTCCGCCCGTGAAGCTTAAGAACCGCTTTTTCTTCAGGCCGTTCGAGTATTATACTGAAATGTACGGCTTGCCGAATGCCCGTGAGATCGACCCCTCGTGGTTCATCGCGCTGACATATACACTACTGTTCGGCATCATGTTCGCCGACGTCGGTCACGGGCTGATGCTGCTGATCGCGGCGATCTTCATGTATAAGAAGATGAAGATGCCGCTGGGCGCTCTCTTGATCCCCTGCTCGATCAGCTCGATGGTATTCGGCTGTGTGTTCGGTTCTGTATTCGGCTTTGAGCATGTGCTCGATCCCGTATATAAAGCGCTGTTCGGACTGGAGGAAAAGCCGGTCGAGGTTATGGACGGCAATACGACTATGATCCTGATCTTCGGCGCTGTCGGTATCGGTATCGTTCTGCTGATCATCGCGATGATCCTCAACATCGTATCAAACCTGAAGAGGGGAGATATCGGAGGCGCGCTGTTCGGTGTGAACGGCGCAGCGGGTCTGGTGTTTTACACCTCGCTGGTCGCAGGTCTGGGCTGCAATATGCTGTTCGGTGTGTCCATCATGAAGCCCGCATATATCATCTGCCTGATCGTGATACCGCTGCTTCTGGTCTTCTTCCGTGAACCGCTCTCTAAGCTGATCAGGGGAGAGCGAGAATTGTTTGAAGGAAGCTTCGGCTCGTTTATAGTCGATAACTTCTTCGAGATGTTTGAGGTCGCGCTGTCTTATGTGACCAACACCATGAGCTTCCTACGCGTCGGCGCGTTCATCCTTGTTCATGCGGGCATGATGACCGTTGTGTTTGTCCTCGCGAACATGTTCGGGCCGGTCGGCTACTGGATCACGGTCGTGATCGGCAACATCCTTGTCATGGCGCTGGAAGCGCTTCTCGTCGGTATCCAGGTTCTCAGACTTGAATACTACGAGATGTTCAGCAGGTTCTACATCGGCGACGGCAGAAAGTTCGAGCCCGTCACCGTCAAAGATATAGCTTAATTTGGAGGTAATCTATTATGTTACAGTATTTATTGATGTTTATTCCCGCCGCTTTTCTGGTGATCTCCGTTCTTCTGTGCATGAGAGCGTATAATAAGGGCAAGAGCCCCAAGAAGGCTGTATTGAGCCAGATCTTCTCCTTCTGCGCGGTTTCCGCGTTCTGTCTGATCTGCCCGATCGTCGCTCATGCTGCAGGCGCGGGCGAAGCTGCTCAGACCGCCGCTAATTCCTCCGCGGGACTCGGTTATATATCCGCGGGTCTTTCTACCGGTCTGTCCTGTATCGGCGGCGGTATCGCTGTCGGCGGCTCTGCTCCCGCGGCGATCGGCGCTACCAGCGAGGATCCCAAGAACTTCGGTAAGTCGATCATTTTCGTCGCGCTCGGTGAAGGCTGCGCGCTGTACGGTATGCTGATCTCCATCATGATCCTCACCAGCCTCTGATAACCATGAGAATGTACTTACTCAGCGATAATGTCGATACCCTGATGGGGATGCGTATGTCCGGTGTGGACGGCGTTGTGCTCCATAAGGAGGACGAACTCCGCGAGAAGCTCGGTTCGCTTATCAAGGAGAAGGATATCGCTGTAATCTTGATCACATCTACGCTGTTGAACATGATTCGTGATACCGTGTACGATCTAAAGCTCCGTCTCGAACGACCGCTGATTATCGAGATCCCCGACCGCCACGGAAACGGACGGACGAAGGACAGCATCACGAAGTACGTGAAGGACGCGATCGGCGTCGATATGAGCTGACGCAAACGTCAAGAGAAGGTGAATTATGAACGACAACCATAATGATTCCAAGTTTTTGACTGCGATTTATCAAAACGCAGAAGAGCGGAAGGAGCAGTTGAAACAGGATCTGAAAGAGAATAACAAGACTGGTAAGCAGAAGATGAAAGCTTCCCTTTTGTCTGTATCCGATAACACGAAAGAAAGCAAGTTTTTTGACGCGATCAATCAGGACGCGCAGGAACATATGGCGCAGATCTCGAGAGAGATCGAGGCGTATAAAAACGAGAAGATCGAACAGGCGACCGAGCAGGGTCTCAACGACGCCTATGAGTTGATCCGTGCCGACGTTACCAAGCGCACCGCCGCAATTGTGAACGGCGTCGCGAAAAAGCAGCTTGAACTGAAGAACAGCCTGTATGCGGAGCGTGAGTCGATTCGTGAAGAGGTGTTTCACAGGGCGGAGGAGAGGCTCGGAAGCTTTGCCGCCTCCGATGAATATATCGGTTTTCTGAACGCTTCTTTGGATAAGATCGCGCAGTTCGCGGGCGACGGCAAATGTACCGTTTATATCGCTCCGACTGATGAAGATAAGCGTTCTCTGATAGAAGCGAAGCTCCCCGGCGCTGAGATCAAGGCAGACAACCATATCCTGATCGGCGGCGTTAAGGCGCATATCCCCGCCGGAGGGATTATGCTCGATGATACGCTCGACACCCGTCTTTCGGATCAATATGCGTGGTTTAATGAAAACTCAGGCTTGAAGGTGGTGTAAAGATGGCAAATGTAATATACGGCATTAACGGGCCCGTTGTTACCGTAAAGAACGCGACCGAGTTCTCCATGATGGAGATGGTGTATGTCGGTAAGCAGCGACTTGTCGGCGAGATCATCGGTATCACCTCCGAGTTGACCACCATTCAGTGCTATGAGGAGACCACAGGGCTCAAGCCCGGCGATCCCGTCGAGGGTACCCATACCCAGATGACGCTGATGCTCGGTCCCGGTATCCTCGATAACATCTTTGACGGCATCGAGCGACCGCTCGCCGAGATCGAGAAGGAGGTCGGCGCGTTCATCAACCGCGGCTCTCAGGTATCCTCTCTCGATACCGAGAGGGAATGGGACGTTACCGTCACCGCGAAGGTCGGCGATGAACTCAAGGGCGGCGAGGTGTACGCCACCTGTCCCGAAACACAGATCATCACGCACAAGCTGATGGTGCCTCCGCTGCTCAGCGGTAAGGTCGTTGGGGTAAAGCCCGACGGAAAATACAAGCTTAACGATACTATTGTAGAATTAGAGGATCGATACGGTGTTGTTCATGAGCTGACGCTCGTACAGCGCTGGCCGATCCGCACGCCCCGTCCCGTTGCCAAGCGCTTGACGCCTACCGTCCCGCTGATCACCGGTCAGCGCGTCATCGACACGCTGTTTCCGATCTCCAAGGGCGGTACGGCGGCGATCCCCGGCGGCTTCGGTACCGGCAAGACCATGACCCAGCACCAGCTCGCAAAGTGGTGCGACGCGGATATCATCGTCTATGTCGGCTGCGGTGAGCGCGGCAACGAGATGAGCCAGGTTCTGCAGGAGTTCTCAGAGCTGATCGATCCGAAGTCCGGCAGACCCATGACCGACAGAACCACCCTGATCGCCAATACTTCCAATATGCCTGTCGCTGCGCGTGAGGCGTCCATCTACACCGGTATCACCCTTGCGGAATACTACCGTGATATGGGCTATGACGTAGCGATCATGGCTGACTCCACCTCCCGTTGGGCGGAGGCGCTCAGAGAGATCTCCGGACGTTTGGAAGAAATGCCCGCCGAAGAAGGCTTCCCTGCCTATCTGCCCTCCAGACTGTCCGAGTTTTATGAGAGAGCCGGCAGAGCCGATGTGCTCAGCGGTTCTCAGGGCTCGGTCACCATCATCGGCGCGGTATCGCCGCAGGGCTCCGATTTTTCCGAGCCGGTCACCCAGAACACCAAGCGCTTTACACGCTGCTTCTGGGCGCTGGACAAGTCCCTCGCTTACGCCCGCCATTATCCCGCAATCAACTGGATGGACAGCTACAGTGAGTACTTCACCGACCTCGATCCGTATTATGATGAACATTTCGGAAGAGAGTTTATCGCCTATCGAAACAGTATCTCCGCACTCTTGCAGGAGGAAAACCGCCTCATGGAGATCGTCAAGCTGATCGGCTCCGACGTTCTTCCCGATGACCAGAAGTTGATTATTGAGATCGCGAAGATCATCCGCGTCGGCTTTCTGCAGCAGAACGCCTTCCATAAGGACGATACCTACGTCCCTCTTGAAAAACAGAAGCGCATGATGGAAGTGATCCTTCACCTGTATGAGCAGGCTAAGACCGTTGTCGCGGGCAATATCCCGATCAAGCGCATCGTCGAAACGGGTCTTTTTGAAAAAGTCACTAAGATCAAATACGATATTCCCAATGATAATCTCGGTATGTTCGATGATTACATCGCGGAAATCGATGAAAAGATTCAGAGTATTTTAAGCTGAGGAGGGAGCCGCTTCATGATTATTGAATATGTAGGCGTTAAAGAGATCAACGGCTCTCTGGTCGTTATCGACGGCGTCAAGGGCGTGTCGTATGAGGAGATCGTCGATATCAAGCTTGATAACGGTACCGCCCGTCAGGGTCGCGTCGTTCAGATCGAGGGAGACCGTATCGTCGTACAGGTTTTTGAAGGCACGCGAGATATCAGCCTCGATAATACTACTGCCAGACTGACAGGACATCCGATGGAAATGCCGCTCTCTCCCGAGATCGTCGGCAGGATCCTCGACGGCGCAGGCAGACCGATCGACGGACTCGGCGATATCTATCCAGTCAAAAAGCGCGATGTCAACGGCACCGCGATCAATCCGGTTTCCCGTATCTATCCGAGAAACTATATCAATACCGGTATTTCGAGTATCGACACCTTGTCTACGCTGATCCGCGGACAAAAGCTGCCGATCTTCTCCGGTTCGGGTATGAAGCATAACGAGCTCGCGGTGCAGATCGTCCGCCAGGCGAAGATCACCGGTGCGGATGAGTCTAACTTCGGCGTGGTATTTGCCGCGATGGGCGTCAAGAACGACGTCGCCGACTATTTTAAAAAGAGCTTTGAGGAAGCGGGCGTTATGCAGCATGTTACGATGTTCCTGAACCTCAGTAACGATCCGATCATCGAGCGTACCCTGACCCCGCGCTGCGCGCTGACGGTCGCTGAGTATCTCGCCTTTGAGCTGAATATGCATATCCTCGTCATTATGACGGATATGACCTCCTATGCCGAGGCGCTGCGTGAGTTCTCGTCCAGTAAGGGCGAGATCCCGGGACGTAAGGGCTTCCCCGGATATCTGTACAGTGATTTTGCGTCCATGTACGAGCGTGCGGGTATGATCAAGGGCTCAACCGGTTCTTTGACTCAGATCCCGATTTTGACAATGCCGAACGATGATATTACCCACCCCGTACCCGATCTGACGGGTTATATCACAGAGGGTCAGATCGTTCTGGACCGCGGATTGCAGAATCAAGGCATCTATCCGCCTGTCAACGTTCTGCCGTCCCTGTCCCGACTGATGAAGGACGGTATCGGCGAGGGCTTTACCAGAGCCGACCATCCGGCGTTGTCCAACCAGCTCTTCGCAAGTTATGCAAAGGTTATTGACGCGCGTTCTCTCGCGTCCGTTATCGGTGAAGAGGAGCTCTCCGATACCGATAAGAAGTATCTCGAGTTCGGCAGACAGTTTGAGAGTACCTTCATCAATCAGGGCTTCAACGAGGATCGCGACATCGGGCAGAGTCTTGATTTGGGCTGGAAGCTGTTGTCGACGCTTCCGCGCAGCGAGCTGGATCGCGTAGACGACGAGCTGCTCGATAAGTATTACGGTAAGTAACAGATAGGGGAGACCCCCTTTATTATTCATGGGTGAGGTGATAGCATGGCGCAGCACGCCGTACCGACAAAAGGAAATCTGATGGCGACCAAGAAGTCGCTCGCTTTGGCGAAGGTCGGCTATGAGCTGATGGATAAGAAGCGCAATATCCTGATCCGTGAGATGATGGCGCTGATCGATCGCGCCTCAGCCATCCAGAGCACCATCGACGACGCTTTTGCAAACGCTTATAAGGCGCTGGAGAAAGCGAATATTACTCTCGGCTTTTGTAACGAGCTGTCTAAGACGATCCCGTTCGATACATCGGTGACGATGGATTCCCGCTCGATCATGGGCGTAGAGATCCCTATCCTCTCGATCGAGAAGCCTGAGGAAAGCGAGCTTCATTACGGCCTGCACTCTACGAACGCCCGCTTCGACGAGGCGGTATCGCTGTTTATGCAGGCTAAGTACCTGACTGTTGAGCTTGCTGAAATAGAAAACAGCGTTTATCGTCTGGCTGTCGCGATCAAGCAGACTCAGAAGCGTGCGAACGCGCTGAAGAACATCATGATCCCCAAGTTTGAGGATGATGTGAAGTTCATCACCGACGCACTCGATGAGAAGGACAGAGAGGAGTTTTCTCGCCTGAAGGTCATCAAAAAACAAAAGGCTGATAAATAAGCGGATACACGACTTAGTTCATAAAAGGAGAATTGATCATGTCAATCGTTAATTTACAAGCGTATAAGGTCGATAAAATCGAATTTGTCAATGAATTGGAGAACGGTACCAAGATCGCACTGGGCAACAAGTATTCTTATCAGGTGCAGTATGCCGTAGGAAAGAGCGTCGCGAAGGGTACTTTTGATATCGAGGTCCACGATAAAGAAAACCCTGATAAATTCAGGATCCACATCATCATCGTCGGTATCTTTTCATTTGACGAGAAGGAGAAGAAGGAGCTGATCCATACCGAGACCTTCAAGTCGCTGTTCCCGTACGCCAAGGCGCTGATCACTACCGTGACCGCTAACTGCGGCATCCAGCCCGTCATTATCCCGAACATCGATATCGACAATCAGGAGATATACCGTATAGACGGTAATCAGCAGTAATACTAATTTCAATTAAAACGCTTAAACAAGATATTTGCGGAAAATTTCGCAGAGCAAGGCGGAGATCGCAGGCAGGCTGGCGCCTGTCAAGATTGACAACGCAGCTATGCGGAATTTAACGCAATAGATGTTAAAGGGTTTTATTTGAAATTAGTATAAACAAAAGGGAGCGTTCCGTGACGCTCCCTTTTCTGATAAAAAAGGATGTACCGGGGAGGGTACATCCTTTAGTCTTTTGGAGCAGATGATGGGAATCGAACCCACACGGTCAGCTTGGAAGGCTGAAGTTCTACCACTAAACTACATCTGCATTTTGATTTTCTTTATGTAGTATATCATAATCATTTCTGTTTGTCAATCGGTTTTATCTGTCACAAAGTATTGAATTGTAACGTTGAGTTAACGTGAGGAGCTTTATCAAGAGAATGAAATAAAGAATAATACAGGTGCAATGTGCCGAAAACTGTCATAAATATTTATTCAGTTTTTACAATATTGTAACATCATATTTCTTTATTAGCCTTGATTATGAGCTTTTACTTGTGCTATAATTGTTTGGAAAATTGACTCAGTATGACTTTTGATTAGAATATCAACGATTTAGGGGGACAACGAAATGCCTTTGTGTATGGGTTGCTTAAATGAGATTCCCGCCGCTGATTCCGTATGTGAAACCTGCGGTTTTAATAATGCAGAGAAGCAGTCTGCGCCGTTTTTACCATACGGCACGGTGCTGAATAATAAATATGTAGTCGCCAAAAACCTCGAGACAAACGGCGAGAGCACACGTTATCTCGGCTATGATAAAGAAACCGGCACTGTTTTATCGATCCGCGAGTTTTTGCCGATCGGACTTTTTGACAGAAATCAGGATGAAACCGCCCTGTATGTCGAACCCGGGGACAGAGCCGACTTTGATAAGGCGCTGTCGGATTTTCGCGCCTATTATGAAACGGTTAATACACTCAGCGTTAAGAGCGCGATGATCGAGATCGTCGATCTGTTTTCCGAGAACAATACCGCATATGTGATAGAGGAGAACGATGATCTGCTTTCCTTTACCGAGTATGTGGAACACAGCGGCGGTCATCTTGAGTGGGATTCCGCTCGCCCGCTGTTCATGCCGATCATCACCCTGATTGAGAATCTCCACAAGCTCGGAGTCGGTCATTACGCCGTATCGCCCTCTAACCTGTATGTTACCGCTGCCGGAAAGCTCAAGCTCGGCGGGTTCAGCACCGAGAACGAGCGCAAGCGCGGCACGATGCTGAAATCTCAGCTCTACAGCGGCTGTGCCGCTCCCGAACAGTACTTGGATAATTCTGCGCTTGATTCCGCGACGGATATCTACGGTCTGACCGCTACGTTGTTTTATGCGCTGACCGGTAATCTGCCTGCTAACGCGAAGGAGCGTGAGAAGGACGCGCGTCTCTTGATCAGTACGACGACCGTAAAGCGTCTGCCGCCCCATGTCGTGACCGCTCTCGCTAACGGTCTGCAGATGAAGAGCGATCAGCGTATCGCTGATTTTGATGAACTCAGAGCGCAGCTCTCTGTATCTTCAACCGTTCAGGCAATCCAGGATGAGATCTCCCGCACCGCGAGTATGACGCCTATCAAGACTGAGGGCGAACGCACACAGTCCGGTGTAAATCCTACCGCCGTCGGATTAGTCGCGACCATTGTCGCGCTGCTGCTGTTTTCTGCGATCGGTCTGTTCTGGCTGCCGACGAACCCGATGATGGGTCTGTTTACAAACGGTTCTACCGCGCCGATGACCGTTGCGCCTCCAACCGAGTCATGGACGGGCCCTGTCATGACCAACTATGTCGGTCAGAAATATGAGGACGTCGTCAAGGCGTTCCAGGGAAAGGTCAAGAAGAGCGCCGACGGTGAGTTCAGCGATACGGTTCCCAAGGGCAACATTATCTCTCAGGAACCTCCCGCAGGCGATCCGATCGTCAGCGATTCCGACAATATCCTGTACGTTGTCGTCAGCAAGGGTCCGCAGATGACCGCTCTTCCCGATGTTGTCGGCAAGTCGTCTACCGCTGCAGCCGAGGAGATCACGGGCTTGGGTCTGGTGGCTCTCATGGATGTGGATTACAGCGATACCGTTGCAGAGGGCAAGGTTATCGAATACGTAAGCCATAAGGCGGGCGACAAGGTCGAATCCGGTTCCGAGATCACCATCAAGGTTTCCCGCGGCGCTAAGAAGAATACAACTGCTGCCGATAATTAATACTAATCCTTAATAAAAACCTTTATCATCTATTGCGCTAAATTCCGCATAGCTGTGTTGGACTCCTTGACAGGCGACAGCCTGCCGGCGTCGTCCGCCTTGCTCTGCGAAATTTATCACTAATATCTGATTAAATCTTTTTATCAAGGATTAGTATAACGACAGACGTGTATAAGATCAGGTGGGTCGCTTGACCCACCTGTTATGTTTATTTAGTATTTGATTTTTGAAAGTGTGTTTTCCGCCTGACGGATGACGTTGAAGATCTCGCCCGCTGAGTCGGGGTATTCTTCAGCGAGCTTTTCGGGAGATAATTCGAGCGTTCCGATCGTTTTGAGATAACTTTCTCCCTCGCTGCTTGTCATGTTTTCGATATCTGCGAAGCATTTGGATATAGCCGAGCTGCTGTAGCCGCTGTATATGCTTTTCGGAATGGTGAACAGATCGTCGGGGTTATTGCTGTTCGACGAATATAAACACCGGAAGATGCGATAAACGCTCAGCATGAAGTAGTTGCTGACAGTTCTGTCCATGCGTCGGTTCTTTGCTGTGGCAGAGATATCGTAGATCACCCGCAGCATACTGCCGATCAGTCTTCGGCTGACGATCTGCGCGGCATTTTGTATCTTTGATTCCGTCTCCTGAGGTTTCTCGCTGAGGTCATATTCGCGGTCTACCGTTCTGCCCAGCAGATAATCGCAGCTGACGTTATAATAATCTGCAACCCTTACGACAAAGTCGAGCCCGCACTGACGGATACCCTTCTCATAATGAGAAAGCAGTGCTTGCGAGATACCCAGCTCCTGTGCCGCTTGCTTTTGACTTAGATTGCGTTCTTTTCTCAAAAACGTAATAATACGTGCGAAGTCACGGTTCATTATATCACTCCTTATACAATCAGTATAAACTATAATCTACAATTTGTAAAGTAGGTGCGATTATGAAATCTTATTATATTCATATGATTCGTCACGGTGCTATCAGCCCGACTTTAAACGGCAGGTATATCGGCGTAACGGACGTCGGGCTTTCCGATAAAGGTAAAGAAGATTTGAAAAAGCTTGATTCAACCATGGATTATCCGTACGCGAAGGTCGTGTTCTCATCTCCTCTTAAACGCTGTACCGAAACGGCTCGTTTGATCTATCCCGGCGTTGAGCCGCTGGTGATCGATCAGCTCTCGGAATATCACTTCGGTGAATGGGAGAACCGTTCGGCTGACGAGTTAAAGGGTAATGAGAATTTCGCGAAGTGGCTCGCGGGCGACAACTCCGTCAAGCCGCCGAGAGGGGAGAGCAGCGCCGATTTCACTCGACGCATCTGTATCATGTTCGAGAGTATCGTTGACGGACTGATCAAGACCGGCAACACCGACGCGGCGATCATCACCCACGGCGGCGTCATGAATACCTTGCTTGCCGTCTACGGACTGCCTCAGGCAAAGCCCTTTGACTGGGCTTGCGACAACGGATACGGCTACTCGCTCCGTATCACGCCCGCTCTCTGGATGCGCGATAAAGTCGCGGAAGTATATCAGCAGATACCGGTTATCAGAGCCGAGGACGACTGATATCTGCGATTATGCAGTTTTATGTTGAAAAAATTTCATAAACCCGCAGAATTTGACAAAATATTATTGTATTTTGCAAGTAGATGTGATAAAATGAAAGATGGTTTATGAAATGAGTGTGATAATATGGTATCAAATCTGTTAGTCAGGATCGATCTGTCGCGCAAGACCTTCTCGAAGGGTCAGCGCCGTATCGCTTCCTATATAGAGGAGCATTATGATGAGGCGGCTTTTATGACTGCCGCCAAGCTCGGTGAGGTCGTCGGGGTGAGCGAGAGTACCGTGGTGCGTTTCGCGACCCAGATCGGCTACGAGGGCTATCCCTATCTGCAGAAGGCGATGCAGGAGATGATCCGCGATAAGCTGAACTCGATGCAGCGCATCGAGGTGACCACCGGTCGAATCGGTAACGACGATGTTGTCGAGAGTGTTCTTAATCAGGATATCGACAAGATCAAGCGCACCATCGACGAGATCTCCCGAGAGGATTTTAAAAAGACTGTCGACGCGATCATCAACGCGGAGAATATCTATGTGTTCGGTGTGAAGTCCGCTTCCCATATTGCCGGATTTCTTGCGTATTATCTCGATTTGATATTCGGCAACGTCCATGTTCTGGATTCCACTTCAAAAACGACCACCTTTGAAAAGTTATTCCGTATCTCCGACAAGGATGTCATTATCGGCATCAGCTTCCCGCGTTATTCTACGATGGCGGTCGAAGCGATGAGCTTTGCCCATGATCGCGGCGCCCAGGTTGTCGCGATCACCGACAGCATGATCTCCCCGCTGGTCGCGAACGCCGACGAAGTACTGTTGGCTCGCTCGGATATCGCCTCTGTCGTTGATACCCTCGTTGCTCCGCTCAGCCTGATAAACGCGCTGTTGGTCGCGATCGTTATCGAACGCAAGGATGAGATCATCCAAACCTTCGCGGCTTTGGAAGAGGTGTGGAAGGAACAGAACGTTTATGCTCTGGGTAATACGGAGAAAGCGGCTGAGGATAATAATGAAAACTGATGTGATCGTGATCGGCGCAGGCCCCTCGGGAATGATGGCGGCAGGTACCGCCGCAGAGAACGGCGCCCGTGTTAAGCTGCTCGAGAAGAATCAGCGCGTCGGAAGGAAGCTTGCCATAACCGGTAAGGGCAGATGTAATATCACGAATTTCTGTGACAATGATGAGTTCATCTCTCATGTGACCGCGAATCCGCGTTTTTTGTACAGTTCCATCAACAACTTTTCCTGTTACGATACTGTAGCGTTTTTTGAAAATCGCGGTCTGCGAACCAAGGTAGAACGCGGCAACCGTGTTTTTCCCGAGTCTGACAAGGCAGCGGATGTGGTCGATACCCTCTGTGATTGGCTCTCTGAGCTCGGCGTAGAGATCATCCGCCGTGAGGCAAAGGGCTTGCTGATCGAGAACGGCTGTATCAAGGGCGTTCGTCTGAATGACGGCGAGATTTTCGCGGACAGTGTGATTGTCGCCTGCGGAGGATTATCCTACAAGGCGACCGGTTCTACCGGCGACGGCTACACCTTCGCAAAAGCGGCGGGTCACACCATTACACCGCTGCTTCCGTCCCTTGTCCCGCTGAATACCATCGATGCGGATATTCCCGGACTTCAAGGCCTTTCACTGAAAAATGTCAGTCTCACTGTGATTGACCGTAAAATAAATAAAGAGATATATTCAGACTTCGGTGAGATGCTGTTCACGCATTTCGGCATCTCCGGTCCGATGGTGCTCTCGGCAAGCGCGAATATGCGCGATATGTCGCCGAACCGATATACCGTTATCATTGACCTGAAACCCGCTTTGGACAGAATAACGCTGGACAAGCGGCTTCTGCGCGATCTCTCTGCGTTTTCTAACAAGGATATGATCAATTCGCTTGGATCGCTTTTGCCGAAGAAGCTGATTCCCGTTGTGCTTGACCGTGCGGATATCCCTCCCCATACAAAATGCCGCGAAGTGACTGCTGCACAGCGCAAGTCGCTGTTGGATATACTTAAGGCATTTAAGGCGGAGATCCGCTCCTTTCGTCCGATCAATGAAGCGATCGTTACCCATGGCGGGGTGGACGTCAAGGATGTCGATCCCCGCACCATGCAGAGTAAGCTCGTCAAGGGGCTGTACTTTGCGGGAGAGGTACTCGATCTGGACGCTTATACCGGCGGATTCAATCTGCAGATCGCCTATGCTACCGGCAGATTAGCCGGACAAAACGCTGCTGTAAAGTAATTGTTATCAAATACCGGTCGCTGACCGTTGTTATTAAGGAGTAATTATGTCTATCGCTATTGCTATCGACGGCCCCGCAGGCGCGGGTAAATCAACCATTGCCCGCCTTGCCGCTAAGGAACTCGGCTTCATCTATGTGGATACCGGCGCTCTGTACCGTGCGATCGGACTCGCCGCTTCTCGCAGAGGCTTTTCTAAAGAAAGTCAATCGGATATCATTTCGATGCTTGATATGATTCGGGTGGAGCTGTCCTTTAATGATAAGGGCGAACAGATCGTTCTGCTTGACGGTGAAGACGTCAGCGGACTGATCCGCACCCCAGAGATATCGATGATGGCGTCTGCTGTCTCGGCGATCCCGGAGGTCAGAGCCTTTCTGCTGGATCTCCAGCGCGATATGGCGCACACCGAGAACGTTATTATGGACGGCAGAGATATCGGCACGGTCGTCCTCCCCGACGCGAAGCTGAAGATCTTCCTGTCGGCGTCTCCCGAGTGCAGAGCGCGCCGCCGCTATGACGAGCTGATCGAGAAGGGTATGGATGTGAAATACGAGGATATCCTGAGCGACGTGATCGAGCGCGATTATGCCGATTCCCACCGAGAGATCGCTCCGTTGAAGCCTGCCGAAGGCGCCGTGATCGTCGATACCTCCGGCGAGGATCTCGAGACTTCCGTCAATAAACTACTGAATATCATGAGGGAACATATATGAAACGCAATCATTTCTACTTTTTCTGGAGAGGCTTTCTGAAACCGTTTTTCTTTTTGGTTCATCGCATGAAATATATCGGCGTCGAAAATGTACCCGCTGAGGGTTCGTATATCCTCGCCTCTAATCACCGTCTTGCGTCCGACCCGATCATTATGGGTATGGGTCTTAAGCGTCAGGTACTCTTCATGGCGAAAGAGGAGCTTTTCCAAAATAAGTTCCTCAACTGGTTCATGCGTAAGTTAGGCGCATTTCCGGTCGGCAGAGGTAAAGCCGATACCTCCTCCATCCGTCACTTCGAGAAGGCGGTGGAGGACGGTAATCTGATCGGTATTTTTATCGAAGGTACCCGATCGAAGGACGGCGAATTTCTACCCCCTAAGAACGGCGTCAGCCTGATCGCGTGGGATACCAAGACCCCCGTTATCCCGATCTGTCATACCGCTATCAACGGCAGATTCGTCATGCACTACGGCAAGCCGCTGTCGCTTGAGGATATGGGCTTTGATAAGGGCGGCGCCCGCGAGTTCCGCAACGCCAGCCGCGTCATCATGGATCATATCAAGGCGCTGCGCGAAGAGGATCTTGCAGCAGCCGGGGTTAAGAATAATGGCTGAGATCATTGTCGCTGAGTCCGCAGGGTTCTGCTTCGGTGTGAATCGTGCTGTAGATATTGCTTTTAACATAGCCCGGGAGAAGAAGGGCGGCTGCACGTTCGGACCGATCATCCATAATAAAGAATTGGTCAAGGAGCTCGGCGAGATGGGCGTTGTATCCGTCGATTCAATTGATGAGATCAACGGCAGGGAACCGGTCATCATTCGCTCTCACGGCGTCAAACGTGATATTTACGCCCGGCTCAGGGAGATGGGGCTTGATTATATAGACGCGACTTGTCCTTTTGTGTCGAAGATACATCGCATCGTCTATAAAATGAGCTCAAAGGGTTATACCGTTCTGATAGCGGGCGACGAGAATCACCCCGAGGTACAGGGGATCCTCTCGAACTGTGTGAGCAGTTATTATATCTTTCAAAATGAACATGATCTGGAGGAATTGGATAATATTATTCCCTCAGAGAAAAAAAATTGCATTTGCGTGGTTGCTCAAACAACCTTTAACAAAAAAATATGGCAAAATTGTTTAAAAATTTTGAAAAAACTATATACAAATGCCAAAATATTTGATACAATATGTAATGCTACGTCAAAGAGACAGGTCGAGGCACATTCTCTGTCACAGCGATGCGACTGTATGATCGTCATCGGCGACCGCTCGAGTTCCAATACAAGTAAGCTTTATCAGATTTGTAAGAACAACTGCGGGCGCAGCTATATGATTGAAACAGCTGACGAACTGAAAACGGAGATGTTTGCCGACGCTGAGTTGATTGGCGTAACTGCCGGCGCTTCTACACCGGAAAGGATTATAAAGGAGGTACTGGATACAATGAGTGAAAACATCACATCCAGCGTAAACGAAACTGAAAACTTTGAAGAGATGTTAGAAGAATCTCTGAAGAGTTTGAACACTAATGAAAGGGTTATGGGTACTGTCGCGAGCATTACACCGAACGAGGTGTATGTCGAGGTCGACGGCAGAAAGCAGACTGGCTTTATCCCATTTGACGAGTTATCATCCACTCCGATTCAGAGCGCCGATGAAGTTGTCAAGGTCGGCGATCGTGTAGAACTGCTGATTATGAAGACCAACGACGTTGAGGGTACCATCATGCTCTCCAAGCGCAGAGTAGACGCCCAGAAGGGCTTTGAGGAGATGCAGAAGGCATACGATGAGAAGCAGGTCCTGACCGGTCTTGTCACCGAGGTCGTCTCCGGCGGCGTTATCGTCGTTTCCAACGATATCCGCGTATTTGTCCCCGCTTCTCAGGCTTCTATCGAGCGTGACGCGAATCTCGAGGAGCTCAAGGGTCAGGAGGTTCAGTTCCGTCTGATCGAGTTCTCTCAGCGCGGCAGAAGAAGAAAGATCATCGGCTCTATCAAGAGCGTTCTCCGCGATGAGCTCAACGCGAAGCGTGCTCAGTTCTGGGAGACCTGTGAGGTCGGTAAAACCTATACCGGCGTAGTCCGTACCCTGACTTCCTACGGCGCTTTCGTAGATCTCGGCGGCGTATCGGGTATGATCCATATCTCCGAGCTGTCATGGCTGCGTATCAAGCATCCGAGCGAGGTCGTCAACGTAGGCGATACTGTTGAGGTTTACATCAAAGACATCAATACCGAGACCAAGAAGATTTCTCTTGGTTACAAAAAGACCGAGGACAATCCTTGGGTCATCCTTGAGAGAGATTATCCTGTCGGCACCGTTGTCAAGGCGAAGGTCGTCGGTTTGACCGCTTTCGGCGCATTTGCCAACATTATCCCCGGTATCGACGGTCTGATCCACATTTCTCAGATCTCCAACAAGCGTATCGAGAAGCCCGCTGACGAGCTTGCTGTCGGCGATGAGGTAGAGGCTAAGATCACCGGCATCGACTTTGAGAAGAAGCGTGTCAGCCTGTCCATCCGTGCACTGCTGCCCGATGATTCTCAGCCCGCTCCCGTTGTTGAGGAAGAGGATGAGGTCGTAGCAGTTGTTGAGCCCGACGCTGAGCCCGTTATCCGCGAGCTCGAGGACGAGGTTCCCGCTGAGGTTGAGGCGCCCGCTGAGGCCGAGGCTCCCGCTGAGGACGCTGAATAATTGATTATCTGCGGGTATCCGGTAGGATACCCGCTTTTTCTTTATTAGTCTGTATCAGAATATTATTATTGAAATAATTTGATATGATATAATTAAAAATATGAATAGGATGTGATAACATGTTTGAACAGATCACAAAGGATACAAACGCGGTCTTTACTCAGCTGATCGAGACCGCGAAGCTGCACGAGGGCTCGATTGTCGTGCTCGGCTGCTCCACAAGCGAGGTCGGCGGAGACCGTATCGGTACACACTCCAGTATGGATATTGCCGCGGCGATCTATGACGGCTTTTTTGACATGCTGAAAGAGAAGGGTATCTATCTGGCGGCTCAGTGCTGTGAGCATTTGAACCGAGCCTTAGTCATTGAACGTGAACTGGCTGTGAAGTTGAATCTTCCGATCGTCAATGCTGTTCCTCAGCCTAAGGCGGGCGGCAGCAGCGCAACTACGGCGTATGCTCGTTTTGACGATCCGGTGATTGTTGAGCGTATTAAAGCTGACGCAGGCGTCGATATCGGCGGAACGCTGATCGGTATGCATCTGAAAGAGACTGCTGTACCGCTGCGCTTGCCGCAGAAGAAGATCGGCGAAGCATTCGTTGCGTCTGCCCGAACCAGAGCAAAGTTCATCGGCGGCGCTCGCGCTGTTTATAATGAAGATTTATTGTGAGGCTTATATGACTGCGAAAGAAGAATTTATTCAGATATATAATGAATCTATCACCCGCCGCGGCGCTTCGGAGCTGTTGGAATGGATACAAAAGACCGATTTCTTTACCGCTCCCGCCAGTACAAAGTACCACTGTGCCTGTGAGAATGGTCTGGTTATGCATTCGGTCAGCGTTTTCCGTACGATGGTCGAAAAGCACTTTGATGAAGAGAGCGACAGTATGGAGAGCTTTGCGATTTGCGCGCTGCTCCATGATTTGTGTAAGGCGCAATTTTACAAGGTTTCGTCCCGTAATGTGAAGAATGAAGAGACCGGACAGTGGGAAAAGGTGCCTTTCTACGCGATTGAAGATACTTTTCCTTACGGACACGGTGAAAAGAGCGTTTTCCTTATCGAGCGCTTCATGCGCTTGAAGCTGGATGAAGCGATGGCGATCCGCTGGCATATGGGCGGTTTCGACGACAATAACGGTATGTATGTCAGCAAGGCTTATGACAAATATCCGTTGGCGGTCAAGCTTCATCTTGCCGATCTCGAGAGCACTTATCTCAGAGAGAAAGGCACTTCCTCGGTGCGCAGGTGATCTATGGATTTTGAAACGTCGAAGAAGCGGGCGATACAGCTCGCTCAGGAGATCAATTATCACAATGACCGCTATTATAATCAGGATGATCCCGAAATATCCGACTTTGAGTATGATATGCTCCTTAGGGAGCTCGAGGATATCGAGGCGAAATATCCCGAGCTGATCACTCCCGATTCACCCACCCAGCGTGTCGGCGGCAACAGGGGAGAGAAGTTCTCTCCCGTTGTGCATAACGTTCCTATGGAAAGCCTTCACGACTCTTTTTCTCCGGATGAGATACGCGATTTTGACCGACGTGTTCGCGAGATGATCCCGAATCCCGAGTATGTTGTCGAGCCGAAATTTGACGGCTTGTCGGTTTCCTGCGAATATCGTAACGGTGTATTTGTACGCGGCTCGACACGAGGCGACGGTACAACGGGAGAGGATGTTACCGAGAACCTCATGACCATCAAGAGTCTGCCGAAGCGAATAAAGAACGCTCCCGCCTTTCTTGAAGTCAGGGGTGAGGTCTATATGTCCGTCGCGACCTTCGAGCGGATCGTCGCCGAACAGGAGAATAACGGAGAGAAACCGTTTAAGAATCCCCGTAACGCGGCGGCGGGATCCCTCAGACAGAAGGACGCGAAGATCACCGCAAAGCGCGATCTGGATATCTTTGTTTTCAATATTCAGGCGTCTGAGGGTTATGAGCCCGTAACGCATGTTCAGTCGTTGGATTATCTGACAGAGCTCGGTTTCCCGACCGCGTTCTATCATAGCTTTGATGATATTGACGATGTTCTTGCTGAGATCGAGCGAATCGACGAGCATCGCGGCGATCTGCCCTGCGATATTGACGGCGCTGTCGTCAAGCTGAATAACCTTTCCGACCGTGTGCTCCTCGGAAGTACGGCGAAGTTTCCCCGTTGGGCGGAGGCGTATAAGTACCCGCCCGAGGAAAAGGAGACTGAGCTGCTTGATATAGAGGTCAATGTCGGTCGAACCGGTGCGATCACGCCGGTCGGTATCTTCAAGCCCGTTTTACTGGCAGGTACGACCGTTTCCCGCGCGACCCTGCACAATGAAGATTTTATCCGTGAGCTGGGCGTCAGTATCGGAGATACCGTGTTGATTCGTAAAGCCGGTGAGATCATTCCCGAGGTGCTTTCCGTCGTTCACCATATTAAGGGTTCTGAGATTTATACGCTGCCTGAGTACTGTCCGTCCTGCGGCAGTAAGCTTGTCAAGGAGGAGGGTGAAGCCGCGACCCGCTGCACCAATACCGAATGTCCCGCACAGCTGCTCCGTCATTTGATTCATTTTGTCTCACGTGACGCAATGGATATCGACGGTCTCGGTCCCGCTGTGCTTGAACAGCTCCTTGACGTCGGTTTGATCAAGAGCTTTACCGATCTGTATCAGCTGAAGTCGGAGGATCTCTCCGCACTGGAGCGCAAGGGTGAAAAGTCTGCCAATAATCTGATTAATGCGATCGAAAAATCGAAGAAGGCGGAGATTAACCGTCTGGTTTACGCGCTTGGCATACGTCATATCGGTGAGAAAGCCGCGAAGCTGTTATGCGAGCATTTTCTCAGTATCGACAGGCTGTTTGATGCTTCCGTCGAGGAAATATCCGCGATCGACGGCTATGGTGAGATCATGGCTCAGTCGGTTTATGATTATTTCCATCTGGAGGGTACAAAGCATCTGATCGACAAGCTCAAGGGGCTGGGCGTCGAGATGAAGCCGTTGCAGGAAAAGCAAAAGGAAGGTATCTTCCTCGGTAAGACCTTCGTTCTGACCGGAACGCTTCCTTCCATGAGCCGAAAAGAGGCGTCCCTTCTGATTGAGAAAAACGGCGGAAAGACTTCTTCCTCCGTATCAAAAAAGACGGATTATGTCCTTGCGGGTGAGGACGCAGGCTCGAAGCTGACTAAGGCGCAATCCCTGGGCGTTACGATTATTTCGGAGGATGAACTTCTCGATATGATCGGATAATTTAATAGTTGTTATAGAATCCCTGTCAGTTTTGGCAGGGATTTTTTTGGTTCTAATCTTGTCCGTATTTACATATGCTGTATTACGACCATAAAATAACGGACGGTGAAATGATGGAGAATAACAGCATTGATGAGATCCTCGAACGACTTCCGGCGCATATTCGTTCGCCGTTACAGCAGTGCAGAAACCTGTATAAAGATAAAGCAACGGAGATCGTACTGCGTTCGGACAGACCTGTGACAGTTTATTGCGGTAAGGATTATTACGGCGTATTGAATTCCGGCGTCATGTCCGACTCGGCTGATAATGCTGATTCGGTAATTTCCTCACACAGCGATATAGAATCAACGATCCTTCGGCTGTGTGACTATTCCGTCTATGCTTACCAGCAGGAGATAAACAGCGGTTATATAACGATCGGCTCCGGTGTGCGCGTCGGACTCAGCGGCAGAGCGGTTGTACAGAACGGAAGGATCACCAATATTCGGGATGTCACGACGCTGAGCTTTCGTATTGCTCGGGATGTGCTCGGCTGTTCCGAAGGCTTGATCGATAAGGTCGACCCGTTAAAAGGTGTTTTGATCTGCGGTGAGCCCGGGAGCGGAAAGACGACCTTGATTCGCGACTATGCGCGACATCTGGGTTATATTCACCGCGTCAGCGTTCTGGACGAGCGCGGTGAGCTGACGGCATATAACAGAGGTGATTTCGGCTTTGATACAGGCTTGTGTGATATCTTTGTCGGTTATCCTAAGGCTCAGGCGGCATACTCGGCGTTACGCAGTATGAGCCCCGAGCTGATCGTCTGTGATGAGCTCGGCGATGAAAATGATTTTCGGATGCTGCAGGATGCTTTGCGCTGCGGTGTTGCCTTCATCGCTTCGGTACATGCGTCCTCGCTCGGCGATTTAGAAAGTCGAAGAACAACAGCGGATTATGTGCGTTCGGGAGCATTCGGCAGTATTGTTTTCCTCAGCGGCAAGGGACAAGTCGGAAGGATCAGAGAAATCATAGAGATCGGTGAAAATAATGATTAAACTCATACTGTGTATATTGATCGTGTTCAGCGGCGCCGTCACGGGCGTGTATTACTCGAGAAGATTATTCAGGCGGCGCGATACGCTTGCTTCATTTTTGTCGCTGTTTCATAAAGCCTCGATCATGATGAAATATGAGGCAGCAGACCTCTGTAAGCTGTTTCATGATAATGCATTTGAGTTTGAATTTCACTATGATGAGCCGTTTGACGTCCAGTGGATGGAGCTGATCGGTCGTTATCGGCCTGTTTTGAAAGAAAAGGATCTGGAGGTTTTGTCTGATTTTATAAAAAACATGGGTTCTACGGATATGGAAAGCCAGCAGAGACATCTCGGTATGTATTCACATCTGTTGGAAGAACAGCTGAAGGAGGCCGGGGAAGAGGTGATCGGTAAAGGCAGGCTGTATCAGGTGCTGCCTCTCTCTGCAGGGATCGTAATATCTCTGCTGTTGATCTAGTGAACGATAATGAAGGACGGTAAAAACATGGATGTTGATATGATATTCAAGATCGCGGCTATCGGTATCATCGTAGCGATACTTAACCAGCTTTTGATTCGCAGCGGACGCGAGGAGCAGGCGCTGCTGACGACAATCGCGGGTCTGGTGGTAGCGTTGATGATGGTGCTCTCTCAAATCAGCGATCTGTTCACAACTATCAAGAATACGTTTGGATTATGATGAATATAATGGCTATCTGCGGCGTAGCTGTCGTTACCGCTGTCCTTGCGCTGATGCTGCGCAGTCAAAGTCCTCACGCCGCGATGATGATGTCGATCGCGGCAGGCATACTGATATTTTTATATGTAATGAACCATATTCCCGATACGCTCTTCGGTATGAGCGATATGCTGAGCAGCAGCGGCGTCGATCCTACAAAGCTAACGATCCTGTTCAAGGTGATGGGCATTTGCTATATCACGGAGTTTACCTGTGACTGCGTTACCGAAGCCGGACTCTTATCGCTTGCGACAAACCTTTCATTTGCGGGAAAGGTGTTGGTATTGCTGTCGTCCTTACCGCTGTTTGAACAGATTATCGGCGTGATACAAACGCTCGGTGGCAGCTCATGAAGCGCATTGTTGTAATCACAATTGTGATATTCGTGCTGTTTTGTCCGTACTGTCATTGTTCGGCTCAGACAGTCCGCTTTGATCGGGAGATAGAACAGCTTGAGGAACAGGCGGAGGATTTATCTCCGCTGAATATAGAATCCGTCGATGATGTGATCAAAAACGGAATCGACGCGATGACTGTATTAAACTGTCTGGGGGAGCTGTTGCGCCGATATATGAATACTCCGTTGTCAGTGCTGCTGCTGATAACAGCGGTCATTATCCTGACCGCGATCGGAGAATCATATACTTATTCGCTCAGATATACGGATACAAAGGAGATCATGAGCGTTGTTGTCTCGTTGTATATCGTCTCTGTATTGATCCTTCCGATCAATCAATTGATTATTGACTTGACCGGGGTAATAAAAACGACGGCAAAGCTGATGCAGGGGTACGGAGCGCTCAGCGCGGGTATGCTCGTGTTTTCCGGACATGTTGTAGATTCTGCGGGCTATTATGCGGCGGTGATGGGCGTATCGGGGGCTTTGACCTGGCTTTCTTCATCGGTGTTGATGCCAATGCTTGAGTTGTTTTTATCTATGTCGGTGTCCTCGGGAATATGTTCACGCTTGAAGCTGAACGGACTTATTGAAATGACGGGAAACACCATGAAGTGGCTGATGACCTTTCTGATGACAGTGTTTACGGCGGTGATCGGACTCAACGGCGCCTTATCCTCGGCAGAAAACTCCTTGGCGGGACGAGCCGCAAAGTTTACGCTGAGTTCACTGATCCCTTTGGTCGGTTCATCTGTAGCGGAAGCGTATCGCACCGTAAAGGGCAGCGTTGATCTATTGAGATCAGGTGCGGGAGTTTTTGTGATTCTCGCTGTGTTTATCGCTTTTGCTCCTCTGCTGATCCGCATACTGCTTTGGTCATTATCGCTCGGTGCGGCGAAGGTTGTACAGGACGCTTTTTCTGTTTCTTCGACAAGATATATCCTGAACGCCTTATCATCGGTTGTTTCCTTACTCAGAGCGGTGACCGTCTCCGTATTGACAGCATTGATCGTTTCAGCGGCGGCAATGCTCAGAGTCGGAGGCGGCGGATGAAAGGATTGGGAGCGTTAGGTGAGGTCGTATGCATGATCTGCGTAGCGGTCAGTATGATATCGGTGCTGATTCCGCAGAAGCGCACACGTCGCGTGATGAGCTTTGTGATCGGACTGTTTTTTGTCGGGAGCTTACTGCAAGGCTTATCCGTATCTCTCGGACAAATCTACGCAGAATTGCCGAAACAGGAAGAAATCACGGTTCCTCGATATTCCGACAAGGATTATAACGACGCGGTCGGTCAGCAGACGGCGGATATCCTTACCGAATCTCTCAATGAACTCCTTAGTAACGAAGGAATCGAGGTACGGGATATCAACATCACATTAAAAATATCCGAACAAGGAAGAATAACCGTGTCCCGCGTCGTCATATATATGAATGAACCGTTTGCCGATCGGGCAGGCGACGTAAGAAGTATCATATACAGGAATGTTTCAAAGGAGCCGGAGATATATGTGGAAGGGAAAAGGATTGAATGAACTGCTTACGGATAAACGGATTGTCAGAACATCGGTCATTATCGGCACTGCTGCAATACTACTGATTCTGCTGACGTCGGTGGTCGATCTGAATTCGGATAAAAGCGCTGCCGCAGCCGAACAGTATGCCGACCGTACCGAGCACAGGCTTCTGGATATCGTCACACAGATAGAGGGCGTAGGAAAGGCACAGATATTCTTAACAATGGATAACGGCGGTGAAAGCGTCTATTTGAAGAATACCGATACAAAAACCGTCAGTATCGAGCCGAAGGTACGCGGCGTTGTCGTGGTATGTGACGGAGGGGACGATCCTGTCGTCGTATCCCGCGTGATGGACGCCGTTACCAAGGCGCTGAACATCCGATCGGATAAAGTTTGTATTACAAAATAGGAGGATATTATGAAGATCAAAAAACAACATATTCTGGTATCTGCACTGGTGCTCGCACTTGGAGCGGCGGTATATCTGAACTGGCATTTTTCCGGAACGCCGCTGATCTCACCCAGCTCAAAAGAGCTTGGCGCTGCGACCTATGTAAGCAAGGAAGCGAAGGCTACAACCGACGAGATCAAGACAACTTCACGGGATATGACTCCGGAACAGAAGCTTGCAAAAGCCCGGACCGAACGCGCTCAAGCGCAGGATCAGGTGTTGGAAGAATCGAAAACGATTCTTCAAGCGTCGGACAGCTCGGATGAAGCGAAAGCGGAAGCAGTCAAAGCGGCTACCGCGATCGAAGAACGCATACTCGCTCAAAATAATATTGAAAGTATCTTATCCGCTAAAGGTTTCTCCGACGCTTTATGTTATGCCTCCGATAAGGGCTGTACCGTAACGGTCAGAAAAGCAGATCTGAAGGACGATTCGCCGCTCATTATCAAGGACGCCGTTATGTCGCAGCTGAAAGTCGAATTCAATGATATCGTGATCGTCGAGTTATAAAAAGAAGTCATCCTCAATGCTGTTGAGGATGACTTCATCATATTTCATATCAAATTGACGATCTCTGATTAACAATTATCGGATGATCTCCTTGATCTCCCTCGAAATGTTCAGCCCGATCTCTTTAACGGGTTCTTCAAAGGTCGGAACGCCGTTGATCTTCTCGTAGCTCTCTGCGTCAACGATGATCAGCGCAGAGCGAGGGGGAATATTAGCACAGGGGTCAAACTTGCGGATTGCCTTGTCGCCGGCTGTCTCAGCGTCAGCGATCACATACCACCCGCTGGGCAAATCATACTGCGATTTGAACTGCGGCACACAGGCGTGATCGCTGTTGTTGATGATCACGCTCATCATCTTCCATTCGTTTTCGTTGTCGTTTTTAACGGTTAGACTGATGCTCTGTCCGTTATAGACGATGTAGCCGTCGTTGACCGCCTTGGTAGTATTGTCACGAATGGGGGAGAAGGATTTGCGGATTTTGATCAAGCCCTTGTAATACTCCATCAATTCTTTGTAACGAACGGCGCGCGTCCAGTTGATGGAATTGACCGAGTCGGGACTTTTGTAAGAGTTGTGATCGCCGTGCTTGGTTCTGGCGAATTCTTCACCCGCCAGCACAAAGGAGATACCCAGAGAACCGAGTACCAGTACGGCTGCAAGCTTGTTCTGACTGATATACAGGTTGTCGGTGGTGTCAAAATCATCACACCAGTTCGATTTCAGGATCTTATCCCAGAGGGTTAGATTATCATGAGCGGATACATAGGTTACGCACTGTGAAGGCTCGTTCGCCCAGTTACCGAAGGTGACGGAAGATGCGCCCATCATACCCGCAATGACGTTGTAGGCGCTGTGGGTAGAACCCTGGATGAAGCCCTTGCTGTCATCGTCGGAGCCGCCCTTGATACCGTGACGCATATCGTCGTTGAACATACCGATACGGCCGGAGAGCTTCTTTGCGTTTGCTTTGTTGCAGCAATCCTCTCCGCTGATGCCGTTCTCGCCGTCGTTGGCAGTCCACGGCTCGCCGTACATCAGGATGCGCTTGTCGATCTTGTCAAGCTCAGAACGAATCTCGTTCATCGTATCAATATCATGACACGCCATAAGGTCGAAGCGGAAGCCGTCGATATGGTATTCCTCCGCCCAGTAGCGGAGCGAATCGACCATAAAGCGGCGGAACATCACCTTATCGGTCGCGGTTACGTTGCCGCAGCCTGAGGAGTTAAGAAACTTACCGTTCTGCATACGGAAGTAGTAGCCCGGGACTGTACGCTCAAAGGGAGAGTATTGGGTGGAGTAAACATGGTTGTACACAACGTCCATGATGACGCCGATACCCTCGTCATGCAGGGCTTTTACCATTTCCTTAAATTCTCTGATTCTCACCTCACCGTGATAAGGGTCGGTAGAATAAGAGCCCTCGGGTACATTGTAGTTTACGGGATCATAGCCCCAGTTATATTCTACTCCGGTCGTTTCGTTTACAGAGCCGAAATCAAAGACGGGATTTAACTGTACATGGGTGATACCCAGCTGCTTTAAGTAGTTGACGCAGGTCGGGAAGTTCGTGTAGGGGATCACGGTGTTCTTTTCGGTAAAGGCGAGGAACTTACCGCGGTGTTCTCTGCTGACGCCGCTGGTATCGGAGGAAGAGAAATCACGCACATGGATCTCCCAAACGATCGCGTCGGTTTGTCTGTCGGGCAGAACATGCCGGTCGTTCTCCCAACCCTCGGGATTGGTAGAAGCCAGATCGACGACCTCGGAGCGCTGAGAGTTGACGCCGACCGCCTTGGAGTAGACGTCCTGCGTTTCGTGCGTGCCGTTCTCGGTCTTGATGACGTAGGTGTAATAGGTTCTGTTAAGATCGCCGTCGATGGTTGCGGACCAGACGCCTGTTACCGCGTCAAAGAGCATCTGCTTGATGCCGAGTACCTGAGCTCCCTCTTCATAAAAAGAGCCGGTAGAATACAGCTTCAATAATACCTGTTCAGCCGACGGCGCCCAGACTTTGAAAGTAGTACTCTCCGGTGTATAAGTAAAGCCTAAGTCGCTTCCGAGATAGGTGTTATAGATTTCATCCTTATTTGAATAAAATGCGGTTGTAGCCACAACATTACCCCACTTTTTATTTGATTCAGACTGTTAAACATTTTACCATCACTCTGTAGAAAATTCAACAAAAAAATGATAACAAAATGTTAATCACAGTTGATTTCCAAGTTTTTTATAAAAAATAAACCGATATAAGGATTATTCTGTCGAAATTGTTAAAGTATTCACTTTTATATTATAGTATGTAGTCACAAAGCGCCTGTGCAAGCCGATTTTCTCACGAAAAACCTTATTGACTTTACGGCGGAAACGTACTATAATAGCGGTGGCGAAGAAGGGAAGAGCGTTGAGCCTCCGCTCAGAGAAGGGTCGGTTGGTGCGAGACCCCGCGGATTAACAGCGCAGCCACCCCGGAGCCTCCGTGTGAAAACGCGGCGTATTTCTGCGTTAAAGAAGTTCAAGCGGTCGTATCGTAACGGTACGGCAATTTGGGTGGTACCGCAGGTCAGCCTGTCCCATGTTTGGGATGGGCTTTTATTATTTTAATGAGAAGTGGTTAGCGGTCAGTGAGCAGTATAATTAATCTTTATCGACGCTATTCACTGACCGCTGATCACTCTAACAATGAAAAGTGAGGTTTTTATCATGCAGTACATGGGTTTGAATGAACTCAGAGAAAAGTTCCTTTCCTTTATGGAGAGTAAAGGTCATCTTCGCCTGCCGAGCTTTCCGCTCATTCCGAAGGATGATAACTCCCTGCTCCTGATCAACTCGGGTATGGCTCCGATGAAGAAGTATTTCACCGGCGAGGTTACCCCGCCGCGCAACCGCGTCACAACCTGCCAGAAGTGTATCCGCACTCCCGATATCGAGCGCGTCGGTATCACCGCGCGTCACGGCACATATTTTGAGATGCTCGGCAACTTCTCCTTCGGCGATTACTTCAAGCATGAGGCGACCGCGTGGGCGTGGGAGTTCTTCACCAAGGTGCTCGAGATGCCCGAGGAGCTTTTGTACTGCTCTGTTTACGAGGAGGACGACGAGACGGTCGATATCTGGACGAAGGAGGTCGGCGTTGATCCCTCCCATATCGTTCGTTTGGGTAAAGAGGACAACTTCTGGGAGCACGGCTCCGGTCCCTGCGGCCCCTGCTCCGAGATCTACTTCGACCGCGGTCCCGAGAAGGGCTGCGGAAAGCCCGACTGCCATGTCGGCTGTGAGTGCGACCGTTTTGTCGAGGTATGGAACCTCGTATTCTCTCAGTTTGAGTCAGACGGCAAGGGCAATTATACCGAGCTCAAGAAAAAGAATATCGATACCGGTATGGGCCTGGAGCGCCTTGCCTGCGTGATGCAGGGCGTCGATAACCTGTTCCTGGTCGATACCGTTCAGAATATCATGAAGCATATCTCTCAGGTCGTCGGCGTGACCTACGGCGAGGATGAGAAGAAGGATATCTCCCTGCGCGTCATCACCGACCATATCCGTTCCACGACCTTTATGATCGCTGACGGCGTTATGCCCTCCAACGAGGGCAGAGGTTATGTCCTCCGTCGTCTGCTCCGCAGAGCGGCTCGTCACGGCAGACTCCTCGGCTGCAACAAGCCGTTCCTGTATCAGATCTGTGAGACCGTCGTTAAGGAGAATGCTTCCGCCTATCCCGAGCTCGTTGAGAAGAAGGACTACATTGTCAAGCTGATCAAGGTGGAGGAGGAGAACTTTGCCAAGACCATTGATCAGGGACTTTCTCTGCTCGAGAGCATCATCGAACGTGATGACGTCAAGATGCTCAGCGGCGAGGACGCCTTTAAGTTAAACGATACCTTCGGCTTCCCGATTGATCTGACCCGTGAGATCCTTGCCGAGAAAGGTATCGATGTCGATGTGGAGCGTTTCCATGAGCTGATGCTGCTGCAGAAACAGCGTTCCCGTAAGGCGCGCAAGAATGCCGGCGCCGACGCATGGATCAGCGATTCCATTGATTTTACCGGCGTTTCCGATACCGAGTTTATCGGATATACCGATTATGAGTGTGACAGCAAGATCCTTGCGATCGTCAAGAACGGTGAGCGCGTCGATCGTGCGCAGGAAGGCGACAGTGTCGTCATCGTGCTCGATCGTACCCCCTTCTATGCCGAGAGCGGCGGTCAGGTAGCGGATACCGGTGAGCTGAATGCCGGAGACTGTGCGATCGACGTAGATGATGTGAAGAAGGATGCTTCGGGTAAGATCTTTATGCATATGTGTGAGGTCTCTACCGGCACGATCGCCGTAGGCGATACCGTCACCGCGAAGATCGACGTAGAGCGCAGACTGGATATCATGCGCAACCATACTGCTGCTCACTTACTGCAGGCGGCTCTACGTGAGGTGCTCGGTACTCATGTTCAGCAGGCGGGTCAGCTTGTCAATGAGGATGTCGTTCGCTTTGACTTTACACACTTCTCCGCAATGACCGTTGATGAGATGCTTGCTGTTGAGAAGCTTGTCAACGATAAGATACTCGAGGGAATCGCCGTTACCTGCACCGAAATGAGCATCGATGAAGCGAAGAAGAAGGGCGCGATGGCGCTGTTCGGCGAGAAGTACGGCGATATCGTCCGTGTTGTTGAAGCGGGCGAGTTCAGTAAAGAGTTCTGCGGCGGTACTCATGTAGACAATACCGCGAAGATCGGCCTGTTCAAGATCAAGCAGGAAGGCTCTGTCGCTGCGGGCGTTCGACGCATCGAGGCTGTGACCGGTCATAATATCATCAATTACCTTGCGAATGTCATCAAGCGCGTCGGTCAGGCAGCCGAAGCGCTGCATATCAATAATCCTTTAGAGCTTGTTGACGGCGCTGTTCGCATGATGATGAAGTATAAAGAGATGGAGAAGGAGATCGAGAGATATCAGGCTGAGATAGCGAAGGACCAGACCGGCGCGATCCTCGATAATGCCGAAGAGGTGAACGGCACAAAGGTCGTTACCGCTATGTTCAACGGCGCCCCTGCCGATTCTATCCGCATGATGTGTGAGAATCTTGCGGCGGATGTAGAGGATGTAGTAGCGGTTCTCGCGTCCGTCACGGACGGTAAGCTGATCTTTGCCTGCTCCTGCTCCAAGAACGCGATCGCAAAAGGTCTCAAGGCGGGTAACGTTGTCCGCGCTGTCGCACAGATCGCCGGCGGTAACGGCGGCGGTAAGCCCAATCTCGCGATGGCAGGCGGTAAGGACATTACGAAGGCTGATGAAGCGCTCTATTCGGTCAAAGGTATCGTAGAAGCCGCGTTGAATTGATTATAGTTTTATGATTTGGAACCGTCGTATATCGGCGGTTCTTTCTTTTGAATCGGTATGAATAATTATTCCGATAGTGAAAAAATGACAACCCGGATAAGAATCGACTTTATGAAAAAATGAACAAATTATGAAATCGCGAAATGATGACTAATAACAATTGTCAAAAGCAAAAACGGTTTGTCTATTTCTCTCAAACTTGATAAAATCGATTGACTTTTTGAAAAACAAGAGTAAAATACAATCCAGACGAGAGGAAAGATTCAGCTCGATCTAAATTTGTTTCATTCATTGGAGGTATTTATTATGAAGAAGCATGTATTATCGATTCTTATGGTTATGATTCTTGCAGTAGCTATGTTCTCTGCTACCGCTGTTGTTACTTATGCTGAGGGCGAGGATATCGCTGCTGTCGGCGCAGAGGCTACTGAGGTTGCAGTGCTCGGCGAGGAAGTTACGGTTGCCGATATCGCTGCTGAGGCCAGCGAGCCTGCGTCTGAGGCTGCTACCGAGGCCGCTACCGAGGCTGCTACCGAGGCTGCTACCATCGCTCCTACTCAGGCTGCGACTACCGCTCCTACTCAGGCTGCTACCCAGGCCGCTACCGTTGCGCCCAAGAACGCCAAGACCCCTAAGACCGGCGACAACATCTGGCTGTTTGTCGGTATCGGCGTTATTGTAGTTGCTCTGATTGCTATTATCGCTTCTGTTGTAATGAAGAAGAAGAACAACAACCAGTAATTATTCGACGATACACACTGAAATCAAAAGGCGGTGACGGGGATTCCCGCCGCCGCTTTCTTTTATCTGCTATGAGTAATCAAAATCAACAACAGAACTATTACCGCGATCCCGCTCCCGATTACGGTAAGCGCTATCGTAAAGAGGATATCAATACCGCGTCGTATGATAATTACGACGTGGAGGAGTCTGTTCCTCGTCAGCGGCAGATCCCGCAGGGCGGCTATCGGAACGTACAGCCTGCACGCCGACGTCCGAATCCTCAGGGCTATGGCGGGGGACAGGCGCGTCCGCGTCAGCCGTATCAGCAGAATCCTCAGTATTATCCCGATCCCCGCCGACAGGCAGGCTACGGAGACAGTTATAACGGCTACGATAACCGCCGCGTCGACAGACAGCGTTACGACGACCGCTATAACAATTACAGTGAAGCCCGCAGAAGACCCGTCAAGAAAAAGACGAGCGGGCCGGTTATCGCCGTTCGCGTCGTTGCGATCATCCTTCTGATCGCGGGTATCGCCATCGTCGGCATGAAGCTGTACGGTTACTATGACGATAACAAAGGTCATAACGAGCTGAAAGCCCTGTCTGCCGATATGGAAGCGCTTTATGCGAAGAATAATGATTTCTTCGGCTGGCTGAAGATCGACGATACCGTCGTTGATTATCCTGTCATGTACACGCCCGGTGACCCCGAGCATTATCTGCATGCGGACTTTGACGGTAATTACTCCGAGAGCGGCGAGCTGTTCATGGACGCGAACTGCGATCCGAACGGTTATCATTATCTGATCTACGGTCATCATATGTTCAACGGCTCGATGTTCGGTTCTCTGCCTAAATACGACGATCAGGAGTATTACAGTCAGCACCGTACCTTCCGCTTTGATACCCGTTTTGAGAAGGGGGAGTATGAGATCTTTGCCATCGTGTACAGTCAGGTCTATGACGATAACGATGATGTGTTCAAGTACTATTATTACGCGAATCTCAACGATGAGACGACGTATAATACTTATGTCGCAAATATGAAGGCGCTCTCCGTTATCGATACCGGTGTAACGCCTGTTTACGGAGAGAAGATCGTCAGCCTGTCAACCTGTAATTATCATACGGATGACGGTAGATTTGTCGTTTGCGCCAGAAAAATTCAATAATTATACAAATCCGACTTTAGATGATTGCAAAAGGATGTTTTCAGAAGGATCCTTTGCTAAAGCTCAGGATGACACGCAAAGGGGCTGCCGCAATGCTTGCGACAACCCCTTTGCGTGTCGAATCTGTAAATATAAACAATAAACCCCCGAGTTTCCTCGGGGGTCAGTTGCTGTTGATTATACCGCTCGTGTTACCTTACCTGAACGTAAGCAACGGGTGCAAGCGTGTACTCTTTTAGGAGTGCCGTCAACAATAGCCTTTACTCTCTGAACGTTAGGCTTGAAGGTTCTGTTGGAACGTCTGTGTGAGTGAGAGACCTTGATGCCGAATTTAACATCCTTGCCGCAAAAATCACATTTTGCCATGCTTGTACACCTCCTTTGAAGATTAATACATACGTTAACTCGTTTATAATAACAGAATTTTCTGAAAAATGCAATAGTTTTTTCAAAATTTATTTCAAGTTTTTAAACTTGCTATTTTCGTTGATTTATAGTATAATATATTCTGTATTTATATGTCAAGATGGTATTATATCGCTGTTTGTGGATATATTACTGCATTTACTGTAAAAACCCGGAATAAAAGGTGATTAAATGCTTTTTGATTTATTACGCGGCAATCTCGATTTTACCACCGCAATTATCCAGGTGTTGGCGATCCTCGTCATTGTCTTTCTGGTTCTGCCGTTCCATGAATGGGCGCATGCCTTTACAGCCTCAAAGCTGGGGGATACTTCCGTCAAGTACCGCGGACGACTGACATTGAATCCGATGGCGCATATCGACCCGATCGGTTCGCTTGCGTTATTGCTCTTCGGCTTTGGCTGGGCAAAGCCTGTTCCGATCGATTCAAGGAATTTTAAGAAGCCTAAGACCGGCATGGCGATCGTAGCGCTGATGGGTCCTGCGGCGAATATCGTCGCGGCGATCGTCGGCGGGCTGATCTTTCACGCGATCGCAGCATTTTCGACCGGCTTCTTCCCGATGGTACAGAACGGCAATCTTTATTCTCTTAATGTATTCGGATATTACCTATATATATTTCTGCGCTTTTATATAACGGTCAACTGTTCGCTTGCTGTGTTTAACCTTCTTCCGATTCCTCCTCTGGACGGCAGTAAGATTCTGTTCGCGTTTCTGCCGGATCGGATTGTTGTAAAGTTTTATCAGTATCAGCAGGTCATCTCCATTATACTGATTGCTCTGATATTTTCTCGGATCCTTTCTGTTCCGCTTTCCTGGCTGACCGGACAGGTTCTTGGTTTTGTGGACTGGCTTACTGCATTGCCGTTCTCATTTGTTGGATAATATATTTAGTTAGGGAGTGTATGTATGGCTGAACAACAGAATAATCAGATCACCATACTGCCCTCCGACGCTCAGACGATACAGGTAGGCGAGCGGCAGTTCACCTATCACTTTGACGTTTATGAGGGGCCTCTCGACCTGCTTCTGACCCTTATCACCAAGAACAAGATCGATATCTACGATATCTCGATCTCAGAGCTCCTTGAACAGTATATGGAGCAGATCGAGCTGATGCGCGAGAATGAGATGGATATCGAATCAGAGTTTTTGGAGATGGCGTCCCGTCTTGTCTATATAAAGTCCGCGATGCTTCTGCCGAAGTATGAGAACGAGGCGGAGGACTTAAAGAAAGAGCTGACCGGTCAGCTGATCGAGTATCAGCAGTGTCGTGAGATCGCCCGTATGCTCGCGCCGATGGTCGATTTCGATACCTTTACCAAAGGACCGTCCAAGGTCGATTTCGACCTTACCTATAATCGTATCCATGACCCGATGGATATCTCCGCCGCTTATGTCAGCGCTGTCGGCAGAGGTCAGCGGCGCTTGCCGCCCGACCGTTCGGCGTTCGCCGGGATCGTCAGCAAGAAGATTGTGTCCGTATCCTCGCGTATCATCCACGTTATGCGCCGCTTGTGGCACGGCAGAACCGTGACCTACGGAGAATTGTTCACCGCGAGCAACGGAAGAAGCGAGCTTGTCGCGACTTTTCTCGCCGTTTTGGAGCTCGTTAAGGGCAAGCGCGTCCGTATCGAAGGCGACGGCGACAACGCAGTTGTCAGCATGATCGAAAAATAAGGAGGGATCACCGTGACAGAAAAAGAATATCGTTCCTCGATCGAGGCAATACTTTTTTCAGCGGGCGATCCCGTTGATTTGAAGCGTTTGGCTGAATCTCTGGAGCTTCCCGAGGATTCTGTTAAGGCGCAGCTGGATATCCTGATGAATGAGTACGCTGAGCTTGATCGCGGTATCACGATCATTCGGCTCAACGATACCTACCAGATGGTATCCGTCAAGAAATTCGCCCCGCAGGTGCGTAAGGCGATGGATCTCAGGCGCAACATCCCGCTCTCTCAGGCGGCGATGGAGGTGCTGGCGGTCGTAGCGTATAACCAGCCTGTGACCAAGAGCTTTGTCGAGCAGGTGCGCGGCGTAGACTGCTCCGGCGTTATCGGCTCTCTTACGACCAAGGGTCTGATCGAAGAAAAGGGACGTTTGGAACTCCCCGGAAGACCGCTTCTGTACGGCACGACCGACCACTTTCTACGCTGCTTCTCCATCAGCTCGCTTGATGAACTCCCGCCCATCCCGAAAAGCGATGATAAAGGCGACAGGGGACAGCAGCTGAATCTCTTTGATGAAGAGAAAAAGGACGCTGAGGCGGATTCGGACTCTGATGAAGTGCAGGGAACGGTCGAAGAGATCATCGCCGACGCGATAGAAGGTAATTGAGTTGATAGCTTTATGGATCATCCTCGGCATTTTGCTGTTTCTGTTCCTGATCCTACTGATCAAGATAGAAGTACTGATGCAGTATTCTCAGGAGATCACCCTGGTTTTGAAGATACTCTTCTTTAAGATCGTTCTTCTCTCTCCGGACAAACCGAAGGAGGAAAAGAAGAAGAAGAAGGAGCCTGAGAAAGAGAAACCGAAAGAGGAGAAGCCGAAGGAAAAAAAGCCGGAGGAAAAGAAGAAAAAGCAGTCTTACCTGAGTAAGCTGAAAGAGAAGAAGGGACTCAGCGGGCTTGTCTCGCTGTTTGTGTCGATCGCGAAGATCGCTGTCGGCGCATTAAAGGGCATCTTCTCTCATATCGTGCTGAAGAAATTTGATGTCGGTATCGCTTTATCGGGTGATGACGCGGCGTCTACTGCCGTTACTTACGGTAAGCTCTGCTCGGTGATCTATCCCGCGATCAACGTCATTACCTCGGTGATGGTATGCAAGGATTATCATGTCACCATCGAACCGGTATTTGATATCGATAAGGATACCGAGGTCTTTGCCGATATTCATGCCTATCTTCGACCTATCTTCGCGTTACATGAAGCGCTGAAAGCGGCAGTCAAGATACTGATTGCCCGTATCAAGTTATAAAGATTCTGAGATGCAGGTTCTACCTGCACTGTTATAGTAAGGAGATGTAAATATGAGCGAACATCCGATCAACAGTTTGATGGATACTACGATGAAAAAGATCAAGGAGCTCATCGACGCTAACACCATCATCGGTGATCCGATCACCACTCCCGACGGTACAACGATTATTCCGGTGTCGAAGGTCACCTACGGCTTTGCCTCCGGCGGTTCGGATCTGCCGACTAAGAAGGATACGCGCGAGGCGTTCGGCGGCGGTTCGGGCGCAGGCGTTACCATCCAGCCGATCGGTTTTCTGACCATCAGCAAGGGCAACGTCAAGCTGATCCCGATCGAGAAGTACGACGGCGCAGCCGACAGGATCGTCGGTATGATCCCCGAGGCATTCGATAAGATTTCCTCTTTCATCAAGAAGGATAACAAAGCCGATAAAACCGATCTCGAGAACGATCTCGACAGCTTCGATCTGTAATCGGATTCATGAATCATCCGCTTGTTTCATAAGATATAGCGGGTGATAATATGAAAAAGCTGTTTTCCGTCTTTCTTTGCGCCGTGTTGCTGATCGGCATATCCGTTATACCGATCGACGCCGAAGATCTGAGTATCTCTGCCGCGGCTTATGAGCTGTACTGTCCCGATAACGGTCAGGTGATCCTGTCCGATCAAGCGGACAGAAAGCTCCCCATGGCGTCAACTACCAAGATCATGACGACACTCATCACCTTGGAGCATGCCGCAAAGGATAATATAGCGGTTGAGTTTACCGAAGAAATGACGGCAGAAGGCAGCTCGATGTATCTGAAAATAGGGGAGAAGGTCACTCTCTACGATCTCGCTGTCGGTATGATGATGCAGTCCGGTAACGATGCGGCAAACGCTGCGGCGATCGCGATCGCCGGCAGTACCGAATCTTTTGCCGATCTGATGAACGAGAAAGCGCGAGAGATCGGCATGACGAATACGCATTTTGTCACGCCGAGCGGTTTGGATGATGAACAGCATTATTCGACCGCCCACGATATGGCGCTGTTAATGGCGCAAGCTCTGAAGAACAAGGCTTTTGCCGAAATCACTGCACAAACCTCCATGACGGTCGATTTTATTTCGCCGTCAAATAAACATGTGACCTATCCGAACCATAACCGACTGCTAAAGCTGTATGACTCTTGTATCGGCGGTAAGACCGGTTATACCGATACGGCGGGGCGCTGTCTGGTGACTGCTGCCGAGCGCGACGGATTGACTCTGATCGCCGTAACGCTCGATGACCGTAATGACTGGAACGATCATACGGCGCTGTATGATTATGGCTTCGATCATCTTAAAGCGGTTCAGCCCTCCGTTGATATTCCCGATTCTGTATGTGTTGTCGGCGGTACCGGCGATACTGCCGATTTGTCCGTTACCGATGATTCACCGCTTATTATCCCCGCTGATCAGGCGGATTTCGTTCAATCTACCTTGATTCTTCCGGCTTTCTTCTATGCGCCGATCCAAAAGAATGATACAGCCGGTAAAGTCATATTTTCGATCAATGGTGAAGCGATAGGCGAGAGGCCTTTGGTCTTTACCGAAAATGTCGGTTTTAATCATAAAAAAAGAGATTTCATTACATATATAAAGGATTTGTTCAATTGGCACAATTAGTCAGATTACAAAAAATGCTCGCCGACTGCGGCGTAGCCTCCAGAAGAAAAAGTGAAGAGCTGATCGCCGCGGGTAGAGTGCGCGTCAACGGCAGAGTCGCCCGGATCGGCGATAAGGTCGATCCCTATAATGACAAGGTATATGTCGGCAAGCGCCGCGTCACAGGTACCGCGAAGCCTAAGCTGCGCTATATCATGCTCAATAAGCCCCGCGGTGTGCTAACTACGATGAACGACGAGAAAGGCCGCAAGTGCGTCGCCGACCTGATCAAGGATATCGACGTTCGTCTGTATCCTGTCGGAAGATTGGATCGCGACAGCGAGGGCATGCTCCTGATGACCAATGACGGCGAGTTCGCCAACCATATCATGCATCCTAAGAAGCATGTCAACAAGGTCTACCGCGTGACAGTTCGCCCCAATATCACGGACGAGCAGGTCTCAAAGCTCGAGAACGGCGTCGTGATCGACGGCAGAAAGACCGCTCCCGCCCAGGTTCGCGTCGTCACTCGTGATAAGGATAATGAACGTTGTGTGCTCGAGATCGTTATCCGCGAGGGGCGTAACCGCCAGATACGCAAGATGTGCGCGGTCGTCGGCTTAGAGGTCGCGCGTCTCAAGCGAATTGCCATCGGCGGTGTGAAACTGGGCGGTTTACGTTCGGGAATGTACCGCGATCTCACCGATTTAGAGCTTCGTAAGCTCTCTGCCGACCCGAATCCCAACGCGAATTTCATTGATATGATCTAAAGGGGGAGCGTTATGCTGGTAGTAAAACCCGATCCGCAGAATGAGAATAACGAGATCAAGGCGCTCAACGCTTTTCTGGACGATCAGCCCTGCGGGTATGTTCGTTTTCATCTGAACGGATATATTATTATTGTAGATGAGATCATTCCGCTCGCGGGAAACGCGAAGGAGATCGATCACTCGACCTACGCGATCCTCGATACCATCATCCGTGCGCTTGGTTCATACGGATTGAACCACTCCTGTTTCTATGTAGAGAGTGAGAATCCTGTGATCTATCCGACGCTGGAGGCGATGCGTTTCTCATTAAAGGACGGAAAGATGAAAAGCGATCTGTCAAAACTGCTGAATCATCAACATCATTGATACACGGCTCCCGTTATCGGGAGCTTATTTCATTTTTATTGCGATTTATTCTTGCTATTTTACAGTTTTTGTACTATAATATAAACAGAAAAATTTTGTGGTAGTTTGTTGCTTTATTTTTCTTCTATAGAACATTGGCGCAAATACCTGTTATAGGAGGAATGTTTGTGAGTACTGAAAAGTTCTCAACATACGATGTTCTGAACACATTCTTTGATGAAGGCAGTTTTCAGGAAACCGACGCTTTTCTGAAGAGCGTTGACGGTACTGCGGAGGCTGTAACCGGGTTTGGCAGCGTGGACGGTATCCCCGTCTTTGCCTTTGTGCAGAATATCGATGCATGCGGTGGCGCTATGAGCAAGGCTCAGGCGAAGAAAATCACGAAGCTGTATAACGCGGCGCTGAAGGTCGGCGCGCCTGTTGTCGGATTTTATGATTCAGTCGGCGGCAGACTGGAGCAGAAGAATGAGCTTCTCTCCGCTTACGGAGATATCCTGAGAAAGTCCGCGAAGCTCAGCGGCGTAGTTCCTCAGATCTCTGTTGTACTCGGCAATTGTCTGGGCACCTCGGCGTTGGTTGCCGCCTCTGCCGATTATATCATCATGGATAAAGACGCGAAGCTCTCTGCCGATACGACCGGAAAGAATGCTTCCGCTAACGATAACCTAAACAGCGGCGTTGCTTCCTTTATCTGCGAGGATGCGGAAGCCTGCGTTAATAAGGCGAAGATGCTGCTCTCGTACTTCCCGGCTAATAATCTTGAGCCTGCACCCGCTTTCGAGACGGTTCCCGCTTATGAGAATCCAGATAAGCTTCCGAAGTACTTTGCTGACGAAAACTCGCTTCTTTGCGTCGGCGGCGGTTTCGGCGAGCCCGTTTGTACTGCTTTTGGCAGAGTGAACGGTTATCCTGTCGGTATCGTCGTAACTAAGGGCGGCGAGATCGGCGCAGACAGCGCGAAGAAGATCGCAAAGCACGTTTACTTCTGCGACGCTTTTTCTATTCCGGTTATCACGCTCGTAGACGCAGACAGTTTTGAAAATATCGCTGATGCGTCCAAGCTCGTTTCCGTTTATGCCGGTGCAACGACCGCGAAGATCTCCGTGATCAGCGGTACGGCTGTCGGTTCGGTCTATATCGCGCTCGCGGGTGCTACCTCCGGTGCGGATATGGTTTATGCGCTGCCTGATGCTGTTGTTTCTCCGATCACTCCTAAGGCGGCGGCGTTCATTCTTGATGATTCTATCGCCGATGCGCCTGTTGCCGATCAGGATAAGCTGGCTGACAGCTTTGTCAAGACTAACCTCGGCGCTGTAAAGGCGGCTGAGGACGGCTATATCGATGATATCGTCGAGCCTGCAGAACTGCGTGATAAGCTCGTCGCGGCGCTGGATATGCTCTCTTCAAAGAGGGTATCTACTCTGCCTAAGAAACATACTACTATTATATAATAAAGGGGATAATGAATATGAAGAATCTGAGAATCACTGTCAACGGCGTTGCATATGATGTACAGGTTGAGGAACTTGGCGCAGATGCTGTTGCTGCTGCACCCGCTGCCGCTGTTCCCGCTGCTCCCGCCGCAAAGCCTGCTGTTAAGAAGTCGGCTGCTGCCGGCGCAGGCGAGAAGGTTGCCGCTCCTATGCCCGGCACCATCGTTTCCGTCAACGTATCCGACGGTCAGGCTGTTAAGAAGGGCGACGTTCTGGTCGTTCTCGAGGCGATGAAGATGGAGAATGAGATCAAGGCACCCAAGGACGGTACGATCACTTCCGTAGCCGTTTCCAAGGGCGAGAGCGTCGATACCGGCGCAGCTTTGGTGACCATCGGCTAAGGAGATCACTATGAGCAAGAAGATTCTAATTACCGATACAACCCTGCGCGACGCTCATCAGAGCCTGATCGCCACCCGTATGACTACCGAGGAGATGCTTCCGATCCTTGACGAGATGGATAAGATCGGATTTTACTCCCTCGAGTGCTGGGGCGGCGCGACGTTCGACAGCTGTCTGCGCTTTCTGAATGAGGATCCGTGGCAGCGCCTGCGTATCATCCGCGATCATTGTAAAAACACCAAGCTGCAGATGCTGTTCCGCGGTCAGAATATGCTTGGTTACCGTCATTACGCCGACGATGTACTGGAGTACTTTGTACAGCGTTCCGTTGCGAACGGTATCGATATCATCCGTATATTTGACGCGCTGAACGATATCAAGAACCTGCAGGTCGCGATCAAGGCGGCGAAGAAAGAAGGCGCTCACGCGCAGGTAGCGATCAGCTACACCACCGGTCCCGTCTTTACCGATGAATACTATGTCGAGTACGCGAAGCGTATCGCCGACGCGGGTGCAGATTCCATCTGTATCAAGGATATGGCGGCGCTTTTGACTCCCTATAATACCGAGAAGCTCGTCAAGGCGATCAAGGCTGAGGTCGATCTGCCGCTGCAGCTGCATACGCATTACACCTCGGGTCTTGCCTCCATGTGCCTGATGAAGGGCGTTGAAGCGGGCGTCGATATCATCGATACCGCGATGTCTCCGCTGGCGCTGGGCACCTCTCACGCGCCGACCGAGAGTATGATCGCCGCCTTTATGGGTACCGAGTATGATACCGGTATCGCCCTCGAGAGTCTCACCCCGATCCGCGACTACTTTATGACCCTTCGTGAGAAGTACCTCAAGTCCGGCCTGCTCGATCCCAAGATGCTTGCGACCGATGCCAAGGCGCTGATCTATCAGGTTCCCGGCGGTATGCTGTCGAACCTGCTCTCTCAGCTCAAGCAGGCAGGTAAGGAGGATCAGCTCACCGAGGTGCTTAACGAGGTTCCCCGCGTTCGTAAGGACAGCGGTTATCCGCCGCTGGTTACCCCGACCTCTCAGATCGTCGGTACACAGGCAGTGTTCAACGTCATCATGGGCGAGCGCTACAAGATGTGTACCAACGAGTTCAAGGATTTGGTCGCCGGCAAGTACGGTACCACTCCCATGCCGATCGATCCCGAATTCCGTAAGAAGATCATCGGCGATATGGCGCCTATCGACTGCCGTCCCGCCGATCTGCTCGAGCCCGAGCTTGAGAAGCTCCGCGCTGAGATTCCGCAGTATATCGAACAGGAAGAGGATGTCCTGAGCTACGCGCAGTTCCCGAAGGTCGCGATCGACTTCTTTGAAAAGCGTCGCAATCAGAAGCTGGGCATCAATTCCGATCTGCTTGATAAGAAGAATAAAGTCCATCCCGTATAATTAATTATGATTGAATAAAGCGCCTTCCGTCGGAGGGCGCTTTTATACTAATCCTTAATAAAAACCTTTATCATCTATTGCGCTATATTTCGTATAGCTTTGTTGGGCTCCTTGACAGGCGCCAGCCTGTCTGCGTCTCACTAATATCTGATTAAATCTTTTTATTAAGGATTAGTATTAGTCTGTATCTAATAGATGGACAAGAGGTTTTTATCTTGTGTATCAAGAGGGTTTTATCTTGTGTATGACGATAATACCGTATCCTGTCGCAGATTAAAATGGTTCATAGCTTGATTACTCCTTGAGTGAATTCATTAATGCACTGATCCGAGGCGATGTTCATCAGTTCAGTCGCAATTATATCTATGTCAAATATCTCTTTTGCTGCGTCATCGAGGAGATCATAGCCGCGCCTTACATCAACGATCAGCGGCAGGGATTTGGTTTGTATTAGATGTTTTTTGTTTTCCTTGACTCCCAGGACGCGGATATAAGGGACGCTGCTAAGCTGCATTTGTTCGGTGATGCCAAGCACGGCACAACACAGGATGCGCCTGAGTCGTGCCATGATATAACGTTTGGTTTTAGTATGCTCTAATATTTCGATTATGGAATTATACTTCTTTGAAATCTCAATGATTCTATTCTCCAACCCTTCATTGACATCGGCAATAATCTTAAGTTCTTCGGATTTGATCGTCTTGAGTCGATAGAGTATCGCCGATTCGATGCGTTCAAGTGAACCGGCGTGTGTAATGTGCATGGGTGTGAGCAGAGTATAGTTTCTTCCGCTTTTGATTAGTTGACGAATCATTGTTGCGCTCGCGATGTTTCCGCTGATCGTTTCGCTGTCATGTTCTACACCGTTGCGAGGGATCGCGACAGGGGTAAGGTTGTATCTCCGACATGCACGGATGTATTCTATCGCAAGTATGTTATTTGGTTTACCGATTATTTCGGCATATTCTTTACCGACAGCATTACTCAGCGCGCGGGGGTAGTAACCGCCGTTACGCATCTCTTGTGCTATTTTCCGCTGTACAGCCTCACTGTCAAGAATCTCTAAAGCTTGATATAATTCTTCGATAGAATTTTCTGATCCAAAACACAGAGTATCGCATTGGAGCTCCGCAGCAATATGAACGCCGTTTTCAGCAAATCGCTGAGCTGACGACAGAGCGTAGACCGTCGGAAGTTCAACTACCATATCTGCGCCGTTTGCCAATGCGGCTTTGGTACGGGCATACTTGTCGGTGATCGCAATATCGCCGCGCTGAACAAAACTCCCGCTCATGATACAAACGATCTCATCAGCATAGTTGCTTTTAATTTTCTCTAACAGAAATTTGTGACCGTTATGAAAGGGATTGAACTCACAAATCACACCCGCTCGGCTCATATTCTCACCAACTTTGAAAAATCTCTTGAAATACGATTCATTTTGTACTATTATAGTATAGGTGAAAACTGTAAAATTTTCAATATAGGAGGAACATTTTAATGAAAATATTAGTTATCAACGCCGGCAGCTCCAGCCTGAAGTATCAGCTGATCGATATGGATACCGAGCAGATGATCGCCAAGGGCAATTGTGAACGTATCGGTCAGGAGGGCTCCTTCATCGGTCATAAGACTGCCGACGGCAGATCCTATACCAAGGAGATCCCCATGCCTGACCACGCGAAGGCTTTCCACGCCGTCAGCGAGGCGCTGTTGTCCGAAGAATACGGCGTTATCAAGAACCTCGACGAGGTTGCCGCGATCGGTCACCGTATCGTCCAGGGCGGTGCGCTGTTCAGCGATCCCGAGCTGGTTACCGACGAGGTCATCGCCGGTATCGAGAGCCTGATTCCTCTCGCTCCTCTGCACAACCTCGGTCACGTACAGGCTATCCGCGGCTGTAAGCAGGTATTCGGCGACGATGTTCCCATGGTCGTTGTGTTCGATACCGCCTTCCACAGCACTATGCCCGAGAAGGCATATATGTATGCTGTTCCTTATGAGTATTATGAAAAGTATGCTGTCCGCCGTTACGGTGCGCACGGCACGTCCCATCGCTTTGTTTCCGGCGCAATGGCTGATCTGATGGGCAAGGATATCAAGGATCTCAAGCTTATCACCTGCCATATCGGCAACGGTTCATCTATTACCGCTGTAAAGAACGGTAAGGTTATCGATACCTCTATGGGTCTGACCCCGCTCGACGGTATTCTGATGGGTACCCGTTCCGGTTGCCTCGATCCCTCCGTCGTTACCTTTATCGCCGAGAAGGAGGGCTTCACTCCCGAGGAGATGAACACCCTGCTGAACAAGAAATCCGGTTTACTTGGTATCTCCGGCGTATCGTCCGACGACCGTGACGTTACCAAGGCTGAGGAAGAGGGCAATCACCGCGCTCACCTCGTTCACGAGATGCTTTACTATCAGATCGCAAAGTATATCGGTCAGTATTGGGTCGCTATGGGCGGCTGTGACGGTATCGTCTTTACCGCGGGTCTGGGCGAGAATCAGCCCGCCCTGCGTGAAGCAGTTATCGATTATCTCGCATTTGCAGGCGTAAAGCTGAATAAGGATGTCAACGCTGTCACCAGAGATACCGCCTTCATCTCCGCCGATGATTCTTCGATCCCTGTAGCGGTCATCGCAACCAACGAGGAGCTCGCTATTGCCAGAGATACCAAGGCGATCGTTGAGAAGCTGTAATCACCGATAGATACAACGAACCCCTGTTTGCAATGCAGACAGGGGCTTTTGTTTTAGATAATTGTTTCAGGAGGATACTTTTCCTTTGCGTTTGCCAGCGTAGCACAGCAGATCAAGGAGGGCTTTGCACGGTTAAGCGTTTTACAACAGAAAGACAGTGTGTTCCCGGAGGTGATGATATCGTCGATCATCAAGATGCGTTTCCCTTTGATTTCTTCGGCATTTTTAACTTTAAAGGCGCCGGATAGATTTGTTTTTCTCTCAGTATATTTCAGATTGTGTTGCTTCTTAGTCCTTTTGATTTTTTCCAAGGTGTCAAGATAAGGGATGCCGAGCACATTGCCGAGTCGTTTGGCAAGCATAACCGACTGATTATACCCTCGCTGATGTTCATCCTCAGGATGCATCGGCACGGCGGTGATGATATCAAATGAATAAGAGCAGTATATCATTCGGATGTCTATCGCAAGGATTTCCGCTAATTGCGCGATATACTGGGTAAAGCTTTTATACTTGATTCGAAGAATGATACGTCTGATCTTTCCGCCGTAAACGAAAGATGAGATACAGCGAAAACCGCCTGTACCGCTTTTAATCACCTGATGCTTGGCTATAAGCTCATTGATACATTCTTTGCAGGCGATCTCTTCGGCCTCAACCGGAATTCCGCAGTACGGACAACGTTCCGGAAAGAACATTACGCCTAATTTGTATAACCAACGAATTCTTTTCATGATTCTTTCTTTCCGTTCAACATATCAAGACCGTGCGTAAGATGGGGGAGGACAAAACTGAGGTTTTCGGCAGCGCCTTTCGGCGAACCGGGCAGATTGATAATCAGGCTGCCTTTGCAGATACCGGCAACGCCTCGGGACAACATACCGCGCGGTGTGATCTCCATCGATTTCATACGCATGTATTCGGATATGCCCGGCGTTTCCTTCTCAATAACACTGAGAGTGGCTTCCGGAGTTACATCTCTCGAAGCAAAGCCCGTTCCTCCGGTTGTAATGATAAGATGAATGCCTTTTTCCGCCGCGTCTCGCAGCGTGTTTATGATAAAGTCCTTATTATCCGAGATGATTTGTGTATCAATAACCGAGTATCCGTTTTCTGAAAGGAGCCGGCTGACTGTAGGTCCGCTTTTATCCTGATATATTCCGCTTGATGCGCGGTCGCTGATTGTAATAACGCTCGCTGTGTACATAATTCCCTCCGTTATTTACCGAACGCACAGTGCGGATAAGTGCAATTCCCGCATCCCAAACAGAGACCGCCTTCACCATAGGAGATAAAGTCCTTCTTCTCCATTTTCAATCCCGCGGCGATTCGTGGCAGCGTTAGATCAAAGATCGTAGCTTTAGCATACATCACACAACCCGGCAACCCCATGATCGGAGTACCGTCGTCATAGTAACCCAGCAGAAACATCGCGCCGGGCAGTACGGGAGCACCGTAGGTTATGATTTTTGCACCGCTTCTCTTGATCGCACCGGGGGTATTGTCATCGGGATCGACGCTCATTCCGCCGGTACAAAGGATCATATCCGTTTTTCCTCGAATGGATCGAATAGCGTTTTCGATGTTTTCGATTCCGTCATCGGTAATGATATGCTTTGTGACGGCGATACCGTAGTCACTCAGCTTTTCGATCAAAACCGGAGTGAACTTATCCTCGATCCTTCCATGAAAAACCTCGCTGCCCGTTGTAATAACGGCGGCGGTTTTTAAGGTATAGGGAAGCACGTTCATGATAGGCTTATCGCCTGCGGCGTTCTTAGCCGCTTCAAGCTTGTCGCGCTCGATGACGAGCGGTATAACACGGGTTCCCGCGAGTTTATCGCCTTTGTGAACGGCTGTATAGCCTTTGCGGGTAGCTATCATTACATCATCGACAGAATTGATCGCATACAGCCGATCACTGTCCAGTGTGAATAGTCCGTCAATCCCGGCGGTGAGCTCGATCTTTCCTTCTTTGACCTCGCTTCGGTCGATATGATCTCCCTTGCAAAGACTGCATAGTATTTCTGCCGCGTCGTTTTCATGCACCATGTTCTCATCTGCTTCATAGATATAGAGATTTTCCTTTCCCATACTCAGTAGGATAGGAATATCTTCCTCGGTGACGACATGTCCTTTACGAAACCTGGCGCCTTTATACTTTCCCGGTATGATCCGGGTCATATCGTGACACAACACGTGTCCGACAGCTTCTTCTGTCTTAATCAATTTCATCTGTTTCACCTTTTATTTTAATACGGTCTCCCGGGCGAAGCTGTCCGCCTTGTAAAACTTTTGCAAAGATTCCTTCTGTCGGCATGACACATTCACCTGTCAGTCGCCGTATCTCACAGTCGTTATGGCATTTCTTCCCGATTTGAGTCACTTCGAGTTCTGCTTCACCTATTTTAAGCTGTGTTCCTACGGGGAGCGATTTCAGATCGATCCCTTCCGTAAGGATGTTTTCCGCAAAATCGCCCGCGTTGAGTTCAACGCCCTTTACGCGCATTTTATCAACGCTTTCGTTTGCGAGCAGACTGACCTGACGATGATTGGTCCCGGCATGAGCGTCGCCGAGAATACCGTGGTTTTCCTTTAATACGGCACAGGGGACAGGGTGCTTGCGTGTACCTTTCCGTTCACTGATACAGATTGCTTTTATTACGCCTTTCATTTCCGGAACACCCCGCTCTTTCCGCCTTCCTTGTATATCAGCATGATATCGCTTATTTCGATATCGCGCTGTACTGCTTTGCACATGTCGTAGATCGTCAGTGCAGCCGCGCTGACCGCAGTCAGCGCCTCCATCTCCACACCGGTAACGCCCTTGCACTTTACGGTTGCTTTGATCAGGATCTCGGTATCCATACAGTCAAATTCGATATCAATTCCGTTTAGCGCAAGCGGATGACACATCGGAATAATATCGGAGGTTTTTTTTGCCGCCATTATTCCCGCAACCTGAGCGACTGCGAGGACGTCGCCTTTCTTGATCCCGCCGCTTTTGATCAGCTGCATGGTGTTGCTATTGACCTTTACGGATCCTTTGGCGACCGCCTGACGCTTGGTAGCCTTTTTTTCGCTGACATCGATCATCTTAGCGCGGCCTTGTTCATTGATATGAGAAAAGTCCATCTTATCCTCCGATCTCATTCATGTTGCGCGACGTTGCGCTGCAATCCTCGTTCAGACGGTGTCGCAGCGGTTTTTTCAGAATACCCTGTCTGATTGTATTGATCAGATCTTCTCCGTGCAGCCCTCTCAGGCTGATTTCACTGTTTGAATGTAAACATGATTTCAGATTTCCGTCTGCGGTGATGCGTATCTTATTGCATGAAGCGCAGAAGCGATTCGATATCGGCGCGATCAGACCGATCGTTCCCCGGTGGTTCGGCAGACGATATACCTTTGCAACGCCGTCAACTTTGAGCACAGCAGCGCTGCGTAGATACTTCTCGATTAGATCAACCGTAATGAAACGGTTTTTGTCCCAGTTTTTGACGACTCCGAGCGGCATAAGCTCGATAAAACGCACCTGCACCGGAATCTTTTCGGTCAAACGAATAAAATCAAACACTTCAGAATCATTGATACCGCCCAGCAGAACGGTGTTTATCTTTATATTGTCAAAACCTGCGTCTATTGCGGCATTGATACCGTCAATGACTTGATGCTGATCGCCTGTTCGGGTGATTATTCGAAAGTTTTTTGGATTCAGCGTATCCAGACTGATGTTCAGCCGGTCAACGCCCGCATTTTTCAGATCTATCGCCATATTCGGCAGAAGTGATCCGTTCGTTGTAATACCCAGCTCAATATCATCGGAGATACCTCGGATATTGCGGCAGAGTGTGATCAGCCCCTTTCTCACCAGCGGTTCTCCGCCGGTCAGTCGTATCTTGCGGATACCGAGTGAGTATGCGGCTTCTGCGATCTCTGTCAATTCTTCGATACTGAGGATATCACTGTGCCGCTTTTTCTCTACACCTTCTTCATCCATGCAATAGATACAACGATAGTTACATAAATCGGTCACGGACAGGCGTAAGTATTCGATTTTTCTTCCAAAACTGTCTTTCATACATGAATCTCCGGCAGAATAATACCCGCTTCTTGATAATGTTGTTTTATCTCGGTATAAAATACGTCTGCTTTGAGCGGCTGTTTTGTTATACCGTTTTCAATGGGGGCGGCTTTATCGCACAGATAGAGTACCTCATCGATATTATGGGTGACCAGAATACTTTCTCCCTTGAAATCCTTGATAATATTCTTGATATAAGGGAGAAGCTCAAGCTTCAGATATGAGTCAAGGGACGAGAACGGCTCGTCGAGCAGCAGAACATCGGGTGCGGAAGCAAAGATCCGCGCCAGAGCAACGCGCTGTTTTTCGCCTCCGGAGAGAGTAGCGGGTCTTTTGCTTTCTAGCCCGGTAAGATGAAACCTCTGTGTAATCTCTCGTACCTGTTGCGCTCTTTCCTTCCTGGGATATCGGGTTAATCCTGTTTCGATATTCTGTGAGACCGTCATATCGGGGAAGAGCGCGTAATCCTGAAACAGATAACCGACATGACGTTTCTGAGGCGGCAGATTGATGTGGTGTTCGCTGTCATAAAGTACTCGATCATTCAGCTTGATATAGCCTTTGTCGGGCTTTTCGATTCCGGCAATACATTTCAGCGTCATGCTTTTTCCGGCGCCTGATGCGCCGAACAGTGCCAAAGGCTCGCCACTACAGCTGAACTTTGCTTTTAATGTAAATCGATCAAGTCGTTTTTCGATATCAACGGTCAGCATCAGCCTTTCCTCCTTTGCGGTCGTTCCAAGAGGTTGACGCATAAAAGGACAACCGCCGAGATCGCGATATTGATCAATACCCATTTCAGCGCCAGTTCATCATTACCGGTGCGCCATAGCTGGTAAACGGCGGTGGATATCGTCGCGGTCTTGCCCGGGGTGTAGCCTGCGATCATCGAGGTCGCCCCGTATTCGCCGAGTGCTCTCGCAAATGACAGTACCGCTCCCGCGATGATTCCCTGCTTACAGTAGGGGATACGGATACGCCAGAAAATATAACTGTTTCGCAGACCCAGCGTCCGACCTGCATCGGCGAGATTTTCATCGAATCGCTCGAACGCGCCGCGAGCAGTACGGTACATCAGCGGAAAAACTACGACGGATACGGCAAAAATCGCCGACCACCATCGCATGGTCAAGCGGATATCAAAGTTTTCCAGAAAGAACGAACCGATCGGACGCTTCGGTCCGAGTACGAGCAGCAGCAGATAGCCTACTACAGTAGGGGGAAGAACGAGAGGCAGCGTCAGCAGCACATCCAGGATTCCCTTCAATACACGCGGAAGCTTAGCGATATAATACGCGCAGGCGATCCCCGCGAAGAAAACGATCATCGCAGAGATCGCCGCGATTCTTAAAGAGTTGTAAAGCGGATACAGATCCATATGTACCTCTTACATTTGCTTATTTGATCGGAGTGAAACCTACCTTAGAGAACACTTCGCCTGCTGCTTCTGTTTGCAGATACGCTAAGAATTCCCTGATCTCATCGGCGTGAGCGCTGTTTTTCAGTACGGCGGCGGGGTAGATGACCTTTCCGCACATTTCCTCGGTAGCGGTATCGGATACCTTTAAGCCTGCGGAGTAAGCGTCGGTCTGATAGATAACGCCGCAGTCAACGGTACCTTCGCTGATCTGGGTGGTGACTTCCTTGACATTTGCTCCATAGGTCAGCACGCCTTTTTCAGCCAGTGAGTTTTCATCCAGCCCAAAGTAGGAGAAGATCTTCTGCGTATATTGACCGACGGGTACATCCTCGTTACCCATCGCCATCAGGATATCGCCCTTCTCCAGATGTGACTTCATATCCTCGTAGGATGTGATACCGCTTTTGCTGTTTTCGGCAACACATAGAGCGACTTTATTTTCGAGCAGGTCGATGCGTGTAGCGCCGTCGATATATCCGCCGTCGTTCAGACCGTCCATCTGCTTTGCGGCGGCTGAGATAAAGAGGTCGCAGGGAGCGCCTTCTTCGATCTGTGTTTTGAGAGTACCTGAGGAATCAAAGTTAAAGGTAAGCTTGATGTTGCTGTGCTCCGTTTCATAAGTCTTTGCGATCTCTTCAAGGGTTTCGGTCATGGATGCAGCGGCAAATACCACCAGTTCGGTCTTTTGTGAAGTCTCGGTGGGCGGCTCGACCGGTTTAGGATTACCGCAAGCAGTCAGTAATCCGATCATCATGGTGCATACAATAATAACAGCAGTCATTTTCTTCATAGATAAAACCTCCTTTAATAAGAATATTTTATCATGGAGCTGTACTTGACACAAGAACATTTGTGCTGTATTATTGAATCATCATTCTGTAATACGGAATAGGTGATATGATGGATGAAAATAAAGGTAAAGTCAAGTCGCTTTTCAAAGCAATAGACATATTAGATGTATTATCTCAGTCGACAGGAGGACTGAGCCTGAGTGAGTTGTCAGAACGATGCGGTTATCCCAAAAGCACTGTTCACGCGCTGGCTTCGACTATGCGCGACAGAGGATTGCTTCGTCAGCTTCCCGACGGAGCATATGCGCTCGGCATCCGATTGTTCGAGTACGGTTCTGCGGTCTCGCGCGGATTTGATATCAGCAAACTGGTTCGTCCGTACCTTGAGAGCTTGAGCGCTCTTACCGGCGCCAATTCGGTTATCACGATGCTTGACGGACATCATCCGGTATCGATCGACTATGCAGTCAGCGCTTCCGGCGTACAGATCCTTCCCGAGATCGGCGTGAAGCTTCCGCTGCACTGTACTTCTCAGGGCAAGCTGATGCTCGCTTATCTTCCCGGCAATAGAGTGAAATCGGTTTTAAAGCGCGCGTCATTGCGCCGATACACACCTCATACGATCACAGATACAGACAGATTGATTGAAATATTGACAGAGGTTTACAATCTTGGATACGCTGTTGAAGACGGCGAGTATAAAGTCGGTCTGCGTTCGGTTTCCGCTCCGGTATTTGACAGTGCGGGCGAGTTGAAGTATGCGCTGACAACTGTCGGCTTCTTTCGCAGAGTTATTTCGGATGAGTTTTCAGAGATTATACAAGCTACCGTGAATCAGGCAAAGATGTTGTCAGCCGCTTTGGGATATGATAAAGAACAGTGATTAAATGTATAAAAGCTGCCTCCTCACGGAAGCAGCTTTTGCTTTTATGTGGCGCTTGCACGGTAATCATGGTCGCCTGCCTCGGTTGTATCTCTGAATAAGAGAGAGATACACCACAGCGCTGCCAAAGCAACCAGGACATATACGATGCGGCTGACGATACCCGACTGACCGCCGAACAGGAAGCCTACGATATCAAATTGAAACAATCCGATGCTGCCCCAGTTGATACCGCCGACGATCAGCAGCGATAGCGCAATTTTATCCAGCATACACTTTACCTCCTTACAGTCATACTGTACGGATAGTATTTGTCATTCACACAGAAATATTCATATCCAACCCAAGAAGAAGAAAAGCAGTATCATAACGCCGAGGGCAAATAGTACGCAGGCGATGATCTTGGTAATAAACACCGCTTTTTTTAATTTGTATTTTTCGATCATTATTTCGGCAGGGAAGGGGAAGAAGTTGTACAGCAGACCGAGTATCATCAGGCAGATCGAGCCTCCGACAGCGCCGATTGTACGGCTGAAGGAATAGACAAAGATGCTGATACCGATGCCGAGTACAAAGATTCCGTTCAAAGCCGAAAAGCCCGATTGCGTTTTAGCTCTATATTGAAAGAAACTATTCGCTTCTTTTTCACATTGTTCGGAGCAGTACATTTTATCATACGATATCTCTTTACCGCAGTATCTGCATTTCTTCACGTCGGTATTCATACCTTTCTATATAATATGGATTTATTCTATCACTAAATGCTGAGGATTGCAACAATTATACTAATTTATTCATCACAAATTGGGTATAATGTTCAAATATTAATTGAATATTTGTAGAAAAAGTGAATTGAAGATGATAGATAAATTTGATATACTAGACTATGAGGAAAACTGACCATGTTATGTGGTTATCTCCCGGAGGATTGCTTACATAGTAATTCAGATTTTAGCTTTCATTACCAACATTACATCTGTTATGAAAGGTGAGATTTCATTGATTTTCTATCTGCCCATGGTAGAGGATCGGTGCTCCGAACATCATTCTATGGGCGGAAAGGCTATGGAATTAACATGAAATTCAAACGAGCACTAAGCGTACTGCTAGCGGTTGCTATGGTATTCTCCTGCTTCGCGGTCGGTATCGTTACCACCTCCGCAGAAGAAGCTGATGCTGCCGTTACAGGTGCAGACGTAGACGTTGCCGCGGCCGGTTCGACATATTCCGATATGTTGAACAAGACTAAGGCAGAGAACGGCTACGGTCTGATGAACAAGGTAGATGATAGTACCATTCTGCAGGCGTGGACCTGGTCCTTCAAGAATATCGAGAATAATCTTGATACGATCGCCGAGCAGGGCTTCACTACCGTACAGGTATCTCCTCCTAACGAGATCAAGAAGGGTACCCAGAACGCTAAGTTCCTGCAGAGCGACAACCAGAACGGTTGGTGGATGTACTATCAGCCCGCCGGTTTCCAGCTCAACAACAGCACCGATAACGCTCTCGGTACCAAGGCTGACTTTATCTCCATGTGCGAAAAGGCACATCAGCTGGGTATCAAGATCATCGTTGACGCGGTAGTAAACCACATGGGTACCAAGGACGGCGACGACAGCAACACCAGCACCGATCCCATGTCCCACGTAACCCCCAGAGCCCAGACCTTTGAGCCTGCGATCTACAACGGCAAGCTGTTCCATTCTCCCTGGAAGCAGATGCAGTACATTGAGAGCAACGCTTCTCAGTATGATTCTACTTACGATCTTACCCGTAACTGCACCTCCGGTCTGCCGGATCTGATGACTGAGAACGCTACCGTTCAGAACGCGATCTATGAGTATCTTGACGAGCTTCTCAAGTCCGGCGCTGACGGCTTCCGTTTCGACGCTGCGAAGCATATCGAGACTCCCGACGATATTTCGAGTCTGCGCTCCGATTTCTGGACCAATACCCTGAATAAGGCAAGACAGGCTAACCCCGATAAGGAAGGCTATGCTTACGGTGAGATCCTGAACACCTGCGGTATCAACCGTCCTTACTCCATGTACTTCAAGTACATGCAGGTTACCGATAACTGCGCTCACCGCGACCGCATTATGCCCGCGATCAAGAACGGTTCCGGCACCGGCGTATTCCCGTTCTACAGCGACTCCGGTAACAGCACCTTCACCAAGGCGAACACCGTTCAGTGGGAAGAGTCTCACGATACTTATATCGACGGCACCACCACTTCTCTGACTGTTGCTCAGCGTAACAAGATTTGGGCTGCTGTCGCAGGTCGTGCTGATATCACCAGCGTATATCTCGCTCGTCCTTCAGACAACACCAACACCAACGATCTGTACAACATCACCATCGGTGAAGCGAGAAAGACCGCTTGGGCTAACGAAGTAACCAAGGCTGTTAACCAGTTCCATAACTATTTTGCAGGTCAGGGCGAGTACACCTCAGTCAGCGGCAACAAGGCGATGATTGAGAGAGGCACCACCGGCGCTATCATCATCACCATGGGCGGCACCAACGGCGGTTCCGTTTCTCTGACTGCTAACAAGCTTGCGGACGGTACTTACAAGGATGCTATCTCCGGTAACACCTTTACCGTCGCTAACAAGAAGGTTTCCGGTACTGTCGGTAACACCGGCGTTGCGGCGATCTATGAGAACGAAGAGACTCCCGAGCCGATCCCGACCGAGCCTCCCGAGACTTATATCCTCGGTGATGTTGACGGCGACGGCGAGGTAGACGCAGTTGATGCTACCCTGATCCTTCGTTACTCTATCGACCTGATCACTCTTACCGACAAGCAGCTCAGAGCAGCTGATGTTGACGGCGACGGTATGGTTACCCCGATCGACGCTACCTTCATCCAGCGTTACGGCGCTCAGATGACTGTTAAGTATCCCATCGGTCAGGAGCAGACAGTTGTTCCGGTTGTTCCGACCACTCCCGTGATCCCGACTACCGTAACTCCTACTACTGTATATCCCACGACTCATGATGATCCCGAGAACGTGACTCTGTACTTCTCGAACAACAAGTTCTGGGATTCCGTTAACGTTTATATGTTCTCTACCGCGGGCGGTGAATCTGCCGAGTGGCCCGGCGTTGCTGCCAACAAGGTCGGCACCAACGACTTTGGTGAGGACATCTATTCTGTGACTGTTAACACCAATCAGTATGACAGTGTAATCTTCAACGGCTCCGGCGGACAGACTGTTGATATCGACGTTGCGAACGCGTATGCAATGGGCGCCGGCATCTACTGCCTCGACACTCAGGATGATCAGGGCCATTATGACGTAGATTATTATGAGTACGGTCCGGTTGAAGATCCGACCTCTTATGAGCAGCCCACGACTCACGACGATCCCAACCCTGAGAATGTAACGCTGTACTTCTCGAACAACAAGTTCTGGGATTCCGTCAATGTTTATATGTTCTCTACCGCGGGCGGCGAGTCCACTGCTTGGCCCGGTGTTGCCGCTAACAAGGTCGGCACCAACGATTTCGGTGAGGACATCTATTCCGTGACTGTTAACACCAATCAGTATGACAGTGTCATCTTCAACGGCTCCGGCGGTCAGACTGTCGATATCGACGTAGCGAACGCTTTCGCAATGGGCGCGGGTGTTTACTGCCTTGATACCCAGGATGATCAGGGTCACTATGACGTTGGCTATTATGAGTATGGTCCGGTTGAAAATCCGACTTCTTATGAGCAGCCCACGACTCATGATGATCCCAATCCCGAGAATGTCACCCTGTACTTCTCTAACAATAAGTCTTGGAATTCCGTTAACGTTTATATGTTCTCCACTGCGGGCGGCGAGTCTACCGCATGGCCCGGCGTTGCGGCAGATAAGGTCGGTACCAACACCTACGGCGAGGATATCTATTCTGTAACCGTTAACACTAATCAGTATGATAGCGTAATCTTCAATGGCTCCGGCGGTCAGACTGTCGACATTAGCGTATCATATGCTTATAATATGGGTTCCGGTCTATACTGCCTCGATACTCAGGATGATCAGGGTCACTATGACGTTGGCTATTATGAGTATGAAGATATTGAAGAACCCGACAATCCCGACAATCCGAATCCTCCCTCTGTTAACGGCGGTTTCTATCTTGTCGGCGGCTTCTCCAACTGGGAGGCTAACGAGCAGTATAAGCTGAGCGAGAATTCTGCTAACCCCGGCGAGTACATGATCTCTACCACTCTTTCTGAGGGTGACGGCGTAAAGGTCGTTAAGGTCGAGAACGGTACTACTACCTGGTATCCCGACGGCATGGATAATGAGTACATCGTAGATGCAGCTCATGCCGGAGAAGTAACTGTTTACTTCAACCCGAACGGTAACGGTGAGTGGAGCGCATTCGGCGGCTTCATGTATATTGAAGGCGGCAATGGCGGCGATAATCCCGACAATCCGGATAACCCGAATCCTCCCTTTGTTAACGGCGGTTTCTATCTTGTCGGCGGCTTCTCCAACTGGGAGGCTGACGAGCAGTATAAGCTGAGCGAGAATTCTGCTAACCCCGGTGAGTACATGATCTCCACCACCCTTACTCAGGGTGACGGCGTCAAGGTCGTTAAGGTCGAGAACGGCACCACTACCTGGTATCCCGACGGCATGGATAATGAGTACATCGTAGATGCAGCTCATGCCGGAGAAGTAACTGTTTACTTCAACCCGAACGGCAACGGTGAGTGGAGCGCATTCGGCGGCTTCATGTATATCGAAGGCGGCAACGGCGGTAACACTGATCCCACTCAGGGCGGCAGCGACACCACCGAGCACACCTTCCTGCTGACTGATAACTTCGGTTGGGGTACTGCTTACGTCTACGCTTGGGATGACGACGGCAACGAGATGAACGGTTCATGGCCGGGTTCCGCTCAGGCTGAGACTCAGGTCAATGATTATGGCGAGACTCAGTTCGTATGCCACGTTCCCGCAGGCGCTAAAGGCGTTATTTTGAGCAACGGCAACGGCGCTCAGACAGAAGATATCACAGACTTCACTCATGCAGGTTACTGGATGAGTGGAAAAAAGAACGATCTCGGTCATTATCTTGTAACAGCTTGGGATTGATCGTACATTGATATAATTAATAGGGAGCAGACTTCGGTCTGCTCCCTTTACGTTAGAACGGAGGATAATATGCACATTCCTTTCTCTGATACAAAAGATATCGAGGTTTTGTCTTTTACTGACGCTATGGTTAGTACAAATGATTCTTATGACAGAGATCGGTGGATTTATGTTCCTGATTTTTATAGTGAATACCGCTACATCCTTGGAACAAAAGGGGAGAAGCCGCTGATCTGCATCGGCATCAACCCTTCGACCGCCGAACCGGATCATCTCGACAACACGCTCAAGTCGGTTGAACGGATCGCACTTGCTAACGGGTTTGACAGCTTTATCATGTTTAATGTTTACGCTCAGCGAGCAACTAATCCCGACGATATGGAGAATGCATGTAACGAGCTTCTTCATGCTGAAAATATGAAAGCATTTGAGTATGTACTCGGATTAAGCGAAAAACCCGCTGTTTGGGCTGCATGGGGTAATATTATCGAGAAGCGTTCGTATCTCAAAGCCTGTGTACGTTCCATGATCGAACTGGGGGAAAGGTATCATGCCAATTGGTATTCGGCAGGGAAAATATCAAAAAAAGGGCATCCGCATCATCCGCTCTACTTGCGAAAGGATTCACCGCTTGACCTTTTTGATATCAGAAATTATATCGATCATCTTTCATAAAAAAACCCGCCTTTATCGGGCAATATCATTAAGATAAGGCACTAATAAGAAATACCTCGTACCAAAATATGGGTACGGGGTATTTTTTTGAAGATTATTTGAAAACTTTAGTAAAAAGA
>CACZYF010000009.1 GCA_902785355.1 uncultured Ruminococcus sp.
CGTGGCATTTCCTATCTCACGTTTTCGATACGGATAACGCCCGTCATTCGCGGGCGACCGATGGTCGCCCCTACGGCACGATCAAGCGTCGGCTGTTTGCTGTATGCCGTTTCGTGAACAGGCGGTATTGCTATTGCACTTTTTCGATATCGTGTTATAATAAACCTATATTTATTCTGCATTTGAGAGGAGTTCAATATGGACAGAGGCTATCCGCGGGTGACCGTCAGTAGGAAGTGTGAGCGCTTTATCAGGGACGGTCATATCTGGGTCTATCACGACGAGATCAGGGAGATCAACGGCATATATGAGAACGGCGATATCGTGGACGTGATGACCGAGAAAGGGCGGTATCTCGGCTCGGGCTTCATCAACGATCACTCCAAGATCCGCGTGCGCATCCTGTCGAAGAACGCGAACGACCGCTTTGACCGCGCCTTTTGGCGTCGCAGGCTCGACTATGCCGTCGATTACCGCTTGACCGTGATGGGTGAGGATTTTTCCTCCTGTCGACTGGTGTTCGGCGAGGCGGACGGCTTCCCCGGGCTGACCGTGGATAAATTCGAGGATGTTCTGGTGACGCAGGTGCTGTCGCTGGGAATGGATCGGATCAAGGAACTGATCTTCTCGGAGCTGATTGGCTCTCTGCGCGAGCGCGGATATGAGATACGGGCGATCTACGAGCGCAACGACGTCAAGGTGCGCGAGCTCGAGGGGCTCAAGCAGTACAAGGGCTTTTATCATGCTGACGGGCTTCGCGATGACCTCGACGGCACGGTGGAGATCATAGAGAACGGCATAAAATACACCGTCGACTACGTCGAAGGACAGAAAACGGGCTTCTTTCTCGACCAGAAGTACAACCGACGCGCCGTGGCGAAAATCGCCGCGGGCAAGCGGGTGCTGGACTGCTTCACCCACACGGGCGCTTTCGCGCTGAATGCCGCGACGACTGCGGAGCACGTCACCGCCGTGGATATCTCACAGACCGCTATTGATATGGCAAAGCATAATGCCGCGCTGAACGGCTTGACGAATATCGACTTTGTAACGGCGAACGTGTTCGAGCTCTTGACCGAAGCGGACAGGGAGCACAAGCACGACTGGGACATGATCATCCTCGACCCTCCCGCCTTCACCAAAAGTCGCTCCACTGCACATTCTGCGGAGCGCGGGTATAAGGAGATCAACCTCAAGGCGATGAAGCTGCTGCCGCGCGGCGGCTATCTCGCGACCTGCAGCTGCTCTCACTTCATGCCCGACGACCGGTTCAGGAGGATGCTGTACTCAGCCGCAGCAGACGCGAACGTCAGCCTGCGACAGATCGAGTGTCGCCAACAAGCGGCGGATCACCCCATCCTCTGGGGCGTAGAGGAAACGGATTATCTGAAATTCTATATCTTCCAGGTGGTATGAACTGAATCCTATAAGCAATAAACCGGACAGCGGGCGCTGTCCGGTTTTGTTATCGTTCGTGATCAAAGGATCATCAGAAATTGGAGCCTCCGCCGCTGTAGGATCCGCCGCCGGAGCTTGAGTGGGAGCTGCTGCTCTCCTTGGGTCGGGCGGATTTGGTCACGGTGCTGTAGAGGTAAGTATCGCGTGAGGCGGTCACGTTCATACTGCCCGTGCGGGTGTAGTTTGCCGCGCCGTGCTGCATGCTGACGGTTTTGAGCTGACTTTTCAGGATCAGCATGATGATAGCGGAGATGACAATGCCGATACCGAAGGCAAGGAGCAGCTTGGTGAACGGAACATGAGGGGGAACCGCTTTCTTTAAGCCGCTCGCGATCGAGCTGAAAAAGTCATAATAACCGTTAGAATCGGGATTGTGGTTCTCGATCGCGTCGTTGCGGATATCGAGGCTTTCATCGTCCGTAAGGCGTTTTTCACATTTGCCGGTGCCGAAAACGCCAACATAGCGTTTTCCGTTCTCATCCGACAGGGTGACAAGCACCAGCAGACCGTCCTTGTTTACGCCGTAAACAGTTTCATAATACCTTTGGATATAGTCGCTCGCCGTGCCGTTAAATGAGAATTTCGCATTACTCAGATCATTGACAAAGGCAAACAGAACGTTGCATTTACATGTAGCGCTGAGATCGCTCAACTCTCCGAGCAGCTTGTCGCGTTCGGCGGGGGTCAGCTTCTCGGCGGCGTCGTCCAGCATGTAGCCGAAGTCGCCCTCCTGAGAGGAAACGACGGCGGCTCCGGCAGGAAGTACAGTGATCGTCAGGAGCATCGCAACCGCGAACAGGATCGCTAAGATTCGTTTCATCATCCCTGCACCTCCTTACAACAGCTGCGCCAGCCACATGCCGGCGTAGATGATCGCACCCGAGACGGCGGTGATCAGCGCGGCGACCTTCCAGAATTTGCCCTTATCGGTAGGAAGGTTGCCGACAAACTTGCCTGTCTGGCCGTTCATGGCAAAGATGAATTTTTCATCCTTGTAGGTAGTGTTGAGCAGCCACACGGGATAGAATGCGTACTTGGTCTTGCCGTTGTGCAGTCGAACGGAGGTGTACTCGGGGGTGACGGTGGCATAACCGTTCACGGTATCGCGGAAGGCGTCGACGGTGGATTCCTTGACGCGCTCGTTGGCGCGTGTAACGGACTGTTCGGCGTCAACGTCGTATTTATCGGCGAAGTAGCCGGACAGGTATGCGGTCTGAAAATCTACTGCGTCACGGAAGTCGTAGGGCTCCACGCTCTCCATCAGGTCGTTGGGCATCCGAGTCGAGCCGTCTACGGGGACATGGTCGAAGCCGATGCTGCCGGCACGGTAGATGGAGAAGTAGGAGGTCTCAGTGTAATTATAGTCGGAATCAGACCACATGCGGGTTCGGGTCGCGCGGTAGCGCAGATCGGCGTCCGCGTCGGCGTCGAAGAGCCAGAACGGGACGTAGATGCCCTTGATCTCGTCGATGTGGTTCTCATCCTTGAATACCTTGGGCAGTAGGAACTTGCCCTGTAGGTGCTTTCTGTACTCCTCCTTCGCTTTCTCCTTATCAAGCTTGAAGGGGATGACGTAATCGGGCTTTAAGTCGCCCTTGAACTGTTCCATCACGATGGCGTGGTTGCCGCAGAAGGGACACTCGGTCGCCGCAGTGTTCACGTCGCCGACGATCTCGCCGCCGCAGCTCTTACAGATATAGGAGCGCAGTCCTGTCTCTTCATCCTCGGTCCACTTGGTACCCGCGTCGGTGTTCCAGTCGAGGTTATCGGTACCGGCGTTCTTGAGGTCTTCATCATAGCCCTTGACCGCCTCAACATCGAATTCCGTATCGCAGAAGGGACATTTCAGCTTTTGGATCGTGCTGTCAAACGCTAGCGCGCCGCTGCAGCACGGACATTTATATTCATGTACTGCCATGATTCCTCCTTATGGGGACGGTTGAAAGAAAGGCTATAGATCGCCTATAGCCTTTCTGCGTATTGTTCAATTATACCTTATCGTTGTCGTCGAAGACATCGCCGCACTCGGGGCAGAACTTCGGCGGATGATGCGGATCCTCGGGCTCCCAGCCGCACTTGCTGCACTTGTAGGCAGCGGCAGCCTCGGGTCTCTTCTGACCGCAGTTAGGGCAGAACTTACCCTTGTTCACTGCGCCGCAGGAGCAGGTCCAGGTATCATCCTCGGGCTTCTTTGTACCGCACTCGGGGCAGAACTTACCGGTCGCCTGCTTGCCGCAGGAGGGGCAGGTCCAGCCGCCCTGAGCGGGAGCCGCCTTGGGAGCGGGTGCCGCAGGCTGCTGAGCCGCCTGCTGCTGGCCGATCTGGAAAAGGTTGGCAGCCTGACCGGCGCCTACGCCCTGAGCCATACCCATACCCATGAAGGCGTTCATCGCACCGTTCTGGTTGTTTGCGGCGTCCTGCATCGCCTGAGCCTGAGCGCCGACGAGGTGAGCCGCAGCCATGTTGGGATCGCGGAAGGCAGCGTTGCGCTGAACCTCCTTGAGCATCTTCTGATCCTCTTCGGGGAGGTCGACGTTCTGGAACGCGACGGATACGAGCTTCAAGCCGCGCAGCTGTCCCCACTTCTCGTCGAGGACCTGGTTCGCGGCGTCGAGGATCTCCTCCTCATGATCGGGGATCTCGTAGGGGCGGATCTCCATGTGGGAGACCTTGCCGAACAGCGGGCGCAGAGAGTTGATGAACTCGGTCTTGAGCTGCTTGTCGATCTCGGAGCGCATATAGTCGCCGCCCGCGAAGTTACCGCAAACGTTGGTGTAGAACAGGATCGCGTTCTCGATTCTATAGCTGTAGTAGCCGTTGCAGCGGATGCTGACGTCGAGGTCGATGCCGATACGGCTGTCGACGACACGGAACGGTACGGGGTTCGCGGTGCCGAAGGGATTCTCCATCAGCTCCTTGGTGTTGAAATAGTAAACGCGCTGATCCTTGGGCGGTTCGCCGCCGTAGGTGAAGCGCTTGCCGATCTCTTTGAAGGTGCGCTTGATGCTGTCGCCGAAGGAGCCCGCGAAGATGGAGGGCTCGGTCTGCGAATCATAGGTATATTCGCCGGGAACGGCGCAGTACTCGGCGACCTTACCCTGATCGACGATGATCGCGCACTGACCCTCGGCTACGACCAGACCCGAACCGTTGGTGATGACGTTGTCAGAACCCTTGGTGTTCGAGGAACGGCCGGAGGTCTTCTTCTGACCCTTGCGCGCGAGGACGTCCTTGGGCATCGCGTCGCATACGAAGTATTCTTTCCACTGGTCTGCGAGTACTCCGCCGAGGGAGCCCAGACCTGCTTTGATAAGACCCATAATCTTTTCCTCCTATAGTGAAAATATGGTGTTGTCAGCCGCCAAGGGTAGGGCGCGCGGCGGCTATGTACTTTCATACATAATAATTATACAATAATATACAGACGAAATGCAAGTGATAAAATGTAGAATTATATGTTCAATATTTGTCAGAACCCACAAAAGGAAACCGGACAGCCGCGGGGGTCGTCCGGTTCCTTGTTCTGTCAGATCACTTTTCGTCGATCGTTGCATTTTGTTTTGGGAAGACGTACTTGAGGTAGTCGGGGAAGACGGCGCGCCAGTACATCTCGTTATGCACGCCGTCGTCGTACAGCTTGATCGTCACCTTGTCGGCGGGATAGCCGATCTTTTTGAGGTTCTCGGGCATCGTGACGGCGCCGGTATAGAGCATCTGCTCGAGGTTATCGGACTTCGCGTTACCGCAGTAGAGGTAGATGAAGGGAGCGTTCTTTGAGAAATCTTTTTTGCTCAGGTACTCGACCCATGTTTGGTCGCTGTACAGGATGAACGCGGGGGAGAGCGCGCCTACCGAGGAGAAGAGGTCGGGATGCTCCATCGCAATGTAGAAGCACTCGATACCGCCCGAGGAGGAGCCGCAGATGTGGGTGTGCTCGCGGTCGGTATAGACGTTGTAGTTCTCGTTGATATAGGGCATGACGGTGTCAACGACGAAGTTGCTGAAATATTCGCCGTGACCTTCCTTGTAGCTGCTGTTGTCGACGTTTCCGGACTGTACCTCGCCGAGATCGGGGGTCAGCTCGTTGTCGCGCCAACCGTCGGCGTTCTCGATACCGACGATGATGCAGGGGTTGCCGTTCGAGACATTCATCGCCCTCACACTCTCTGCAACGCCCCACGAGCCGTAGGAGGTCGCCTGACGCTTGAAGAGGTTCTGACCGTCGGTCATGTAGATGACGGAATATTTCTCGGAACCGTTTGGATCGTAGCTGTCGGGCGTCCAGATCAGGATATCCTTCTTGCGGTTCTCGTAATCGAAGCTGACGCGCTTGTACTCCGGCTCGGGATAGCCGGTGTCGTAGGGGTAGAAGTGGTTCGAGCCCAGCACCCAGCCCTCGACGTAGTCGTTGAAGCTCAGCTCCTCGGTGGTCTTGTCGCCGACGGTGAAGATGACGCGGTCGAATTTTGCGGTATCCGCCTTGGCGGCGAACTGCGTGCCCTTTTCGGTGGTTTCCTGTTTTGTCATCTTGACCTCGAGCTTCTCGTCGCTGTCGGTGGAGAAGAAGGTCGCGGTAATGCTGTCACCGTTGTTCTCATCGATCGCATAGATGATGTGACCGTCAGACGCGGACTGACCGCCGCAGGCGGAAAGACCCAGCACGGCGATCATGGCGCAGATAAGGATACACAGTACTTTTTTCATGATTCATTCTCCTTTGTTGTTTGTATCGACTTTCCCGCGAGCCTGTGACAGCGGGATGTTAACGTCGTTGGTCTTGACCGAGTATGGGTTGATGTTCTTGACGGGCGGATAAGGCGGGGCGGAATTCGCCCAGCGGATCACCCCGCGCAGCACGAGCTGCCAGATAATCATATACAGCAGAAAGCCGCCGAAGTAGACCAGACAGTACCACCACTTGATGTACTGCGGGATGATGAAGTGTAGGATCAGCAGGATCCAGCCCGGGGTCGTCAGGCGGAAGTTGAGCATGATGTTGAACAGCAGCACGACTAAGAACGAGCCGCCGCGTGAAGTTTTACGCATAATTACTCCTTGGTTAGTTGATGGTTTCGATACGGAGATCGTAGCCCTGAGCGAGGGTGAAGCGGTCGGTGATCCCCTCCGTAAGGGAGATCGTGCCGTCGTCGGTGAGGATCACGAAGTCGAAGCCCGGGTGAGCGTGATAATATTCGATCGCCCTGTCGCGTCCCATGACGAACAGCGCGGTCGACAGCGCGTCAGCCGCCGTACCGTCGTCGGTGAGGATCGTGACCGACTGTACGCCGTTCTCGACGGGAGCGGCGGTCTTAGGGTCGAGGATATGGATGTAGCGCCTGCCGTTACGCTCGAAATAGCGCTCATACCCGCCCGAGGTCGCGATCGTGCCGCCGTCAAGCGACAGATAGCCGAAGTACGCCGCGGGGTTCCCGGGATCGGCAACGCCTACCTTGAAGGGGCTGCCGTCGGGCTTCCTGCCATATAAGCGGATGGTGCCGCCGAGGTTGAGCACCGCCGCCTGCGCCTTGCTTTCTTCCAATAATTTGCCGCAGCAGTCGGCGGCGTAACCCTTTGCGACCGCGCCGAGATCGACACGGGTATTGTCGGAGAGCTTCACGGAATCACCGTCGAGGGTAACTTGACGATAGTCGATCATTTCGGACAGCTTTTTCAGCTCGTCATCATCGGGGATACGGTAGTCGCCGGATGTAAAGCCCCATGCTTGTACAGCGGGACAGACCGTAAGGTCAAAGCTCCCGCCCAGCGCCTCGCTGAGCTGTAAGGAGCGCTTCAGCAGCGCGGCGGTATCGGCGCTGACGGAGGCGTTTTTCTCCCGGTTCAGTCGGTAGAGCTCGCTGCTCTCGTCCGTCATGTCGAGCAGGCTGTCGAGCTCGTCGATACGGCTTCGGAGCTGATCGCCGACCTTATCGTCGCCGTAGACCGTGAGGGTCATGAGCGTATCCATCGCCTCGAAGGAGGTCACGGCGGGCTTTGCAGGCGCACAGGCGCTCAGAGTGAGCAGAAGTATGGCGCAGATCGCGCCGCATAACAATCGTTTCATAACAGAAGATTATCACAGATCAGGCGTGAAGTCAATCTGTATTTGCAATTTGCGCTTTAATGTGTTACTATGACGATGTATCAAGATGAATATACGGAGTTTATATGAAACATAAACCAATTCTGATCACGATTTGCGTGATCTTTATCATCGGGATCATCGGGTCGGTATGGGTGCTCAATGCGCCGAAGAAGAGCTTCGTCCGCGTCGTGTCCGACGGCAAAACCGTCTATACCGCCGATCTCGGCGTGACCGCCGATACGTCCTTTGACGTCGAATATCAGGGGCACGTCAATACCGTCGAGATCAGGGATCATCGGATCCGCGTCAAGAGCGCCGACTGCCCCGATCAGACCTGCGTAAAGATGGGATATCTGCACAGCGCGGCGATGCCGATCGTCTGTCTGCCGCATAAGCTCGTCATCGAATTTACCGACAGCACCGACGGCGTGGACGCCATGACGAGGTAACGCCATGAAAGAGAACGTCAAACGGCTCGCGGAGCTCGGCGTGCTGACCGCTGTCGCGCTGATCATCTTCGTCGTGGAGTTACAGATCCCGAATCCCTTCCCGATCCCGGGCATCAAGCTCGGGCTCGCGAATATCATCACCGTTTACGCGGTGTATCATTACAGAGCTTATGAGGTCGCGATGCTGGTGACCGTGAGGCTGGTGCTCGGCGCCGTGTTCGGCGGGAACATCTCCGCCCTGCTCTACAGCGCGGCGGGCGCGTATCTCTGCCTGATCGGGATGCTGCTGCTCAAGCGCGTCATCGACGAAAAGCATCTCTGGATGGCGTCGGTGCTCGGCGCGGTACTCCACAACACGGGACAGCTGCTGATGGCGCTGGTGCTTCTGCGTACGCCGCAGTTATGGTTATACTATCCGTTTCTGCTCCTGTCGGGGTGTCTTGCGGGAGCCTTCACCGGGCTGTGCGCTCAACTCGTGACCGTGCGGCTGAAAGGATGGAAACGATGAAAATACGGTCGATTCTCTCAATCATATTGGCATCTTTGCTGTTCGTCCTGACCGCTTGTGCAGGCAGTAACGATACTCATCCGACAGAGGTGACGGAGGCGGTTTTTCCGACGGAGGAAAAAGTCGGCTCGGACACAGAGCTTGGCGACGCTTTTACCCGGATCGTCAAGAGCGACGGGATGCAGGGCGCTGTCTTAGCGGTTTACGGCGGGGAGGAGGTCTACGCCGAGGGCTTCGGCGAAGCGCTTGACGGCGTGCCGAATACGGTCGATACCCTCTACGGCGTCGCTTCGATCACCAAGCAATTCACCGCCGCCTGTATTTTGCAGTTGTATGAGGCGAAGAAGCTCGATCTTGACGACAAGCTCAACCGTTTCTTCCCCGATTACGCTCAGGCTGAGAAGATCACCCTGCGTCAGCTGTTGAGCCAGCGCTCGGGAATCCCCGATTATTCGGTCGAGACGCGCGAGGGGGAGATCGTCGCTTTCTGTGACGGGGATGAAACGCTCTCCGAGGCGGTCACACTCAGCACCGACAATACCGCCGCTGAGAATATCGCGCTGATCCGCGATATGGTGTTCTCGTCCGATCTGAGCTTTACCCCGGGCGAGCGCTTCGAATACTCCGATTCCAACTACGGACTGCTCGCCGCAATCATTGAGAAGGTCTCGGGTATGTCATATCACGATTATGTGCGGGAGCATATTTTTAAGCCGCTCCACATGATGCACGCTTCGTTCATCGATGATTCCGCCGACGTGAAGGACGCTGTGATCGCTCAGACCGACCGCGTTGCGTTCTCCGAGGACTATTACGCCGTTAAGGGCGCCGAGTACGGCTGCGGCGACCTCTTGATCTCGCCCCGCGAGCTGTATCTGTGGTACCGCGGACTGTTCGGCGGAAAGATCATCGGCGAGGCTTCTCTTAAAATGATGACAACGAATTACAGCACGGAGGAGGAGATCGGCTACGGCTTCGGGCTGATGCTCGCGACTGTCGGCGGGAGCGAGGTCATGTACCATACGGGCTGGATCCCGTCATGCAGCAGCGCCGTATTCTATATCCCCGATAAGGATTACTGCCAGATCGTGAGCGGTAACCGCTCCGTAGGCAATCCCCATCAGGTCGCGATCGCCCTGCTGGATCAGGCAATCGAACGATTATCACTTTCATAAACAAAGGTCATCCCGAGACGGCGTGTCAGGGGATGGCCTTTTATGTTGTATCGTTATTGCGAACATCCTATAATTAGAACGGTGTTGCCTTTATTTCGCTGTGACCGTGAACCAGAGCCAACAGAGTCCGTACAGGATCGGCTGGTGTGCCATGTAGATGATCAGGCTGTGCCTGCCGATGAAGTCGAGCACGGGGACGCGGCGGATGAAGGCGGCTTTCAGGCCCTTCTTCTCGATCAACCGCCATGCTTCAAAGCCGCTCAGGTACAGGAAGATCCACGGCAGAATCGGGAAGTAGTCGGCGGAGTAGAACCGCTCGTCGGGGAAGCCGAGGAACGCGAGAGAGCGGTATCGGTACAGCGCGTCGGGCAGACTGATCAAGGGGTAGGAAAAAATCCCGATATAACGGTGCGGTATGCCGTAGCAGAGCATGAACAGGATCAAAAAGATCGCCATGCCGAGCAGCGGCGGGATGCGGCTGAGCTCCCTGCGTATCGCGAAGGTGATGATCATGGAGATACCCAGCAGGTTCAGCACGCCGAACCATATCTGCTGTTCGGGGATGACGAGGACGGTGACGATCGTGATGAGAAAGCCGCACATACTGACGATGACGCCTCGTCGGTAGCCGTGGCGCGAGAAGTTGACCGCCATGCCCGAGATCAGGATGAAGGTGCCGCAGATCAGGCGCTCCCATACGATCGCGGCGGGATGCCGGTAGAAGTCCGCCCATACGCCGAACACACAGAAGATGTTGTAGCACAGGTGATAGGCGATCATGTTGACGATCGCGACGGCGCGGATCGCGTCGAGCAGGCTGTAGCGGGTAGGTGTTCTCTCGTTCGTCATAGGTTCCTCCGTCTTTTTGATAAAACTATCTTACAGGAAACGAAAGGTTTTTGCAATCTGTTTTTGCAGATTAGGTGGGTAGTCTTGTGCGTTTTCTTCACAATTGATCTGTGTGTTCTGTGATGACTTTTGTCGAATATTGTGATATAATTGTAAAAGCGTGTGCTTAAACCCATTTCCTATGAAAGGAATAATTATGATTACTAGCATTGACGGAAGATTATATCTGAACATGCTCCGCGCGGGCGCTCAGCGGCTGGACGCCAACCGGACGGCGGTGAACGACCTCAACGTTTTTCCGATACCGGACGGCGATACGGGCGATAATATGTTCATGACCGTGAACGCGGGCGCTGCCAAGGCGACTGAGAGCGAGCTGCTCGGCGATGTTGCGACCGACGCGGCGCGCCGGATGCTCCTCGGCGCGCGCGGCAACTCCGGCGTGATCCTCTCGCGTATCTTCGCGGGGATCGCGAAGGGGGTGGAGGATGCCGCGGCGCTGGATACCGTGGGCTTTATCCGAGCGATGGAGCTGGGCGTCGACGAGGCTTACGGCGCGGTCTCGACCCCCGTAGAGGGCACGATCCTCACCGTCTACCGTGAGGGCGTGGAAAAGACCGCACAGGCGAAGCCCGAGAGCTTTGAGGAGCTGTTCGATACCCTGCTGCCCGAGCTGACCGATTCGCTGGAGCATACCCCTGACAAGCTCGACGTTCTGCGTGACGCGGGCGTGGTCGATTCCGGCGGGGCGGGGCTCGTCTATATCGCTCAGGGCATGGGCGAGGCGCTCTCGGGCGGAGCGTATGAGGCGCTGTCGTCCTCCGCGACCCCTCAGAACGTTGATCTCGACGCCTTCACCGAGGACAGTGTGCTCCGGTTCGGCTACTGTACCGAGTTTTTGCTCCGTTTACAGCGCAGCAAGGTCGATATCGACCGCTTCGATACCGACGCTTTTACGGATTGGCTGAACAGCGTGGGCGATTCGGTGGTCTGCTTCAAGGAGGGCAGTATCGTCAAGGTGCATGTCCATACCAAGACCCCCGGCGATATCCTCAATCACTGTCAGCAGTACGGCGAGTTTTTAACCACCAAGATCGAGAACATGACCCTCCAGCACAACGGCAGTCACTCCATGCAGGAGCTGAAGCTTCGCAACAGGGAGCATCAGAAGCCTTTCGGTATCGTGACGGTAGCGTCGGGCGACGGACTAAGGGATCTGTTTACCTCCCTGGGCGTCGACGTGGTTGTCGACGGAGGTCAGAGCATGAATCCCTCTGCCGAGGAGCTGGTCAAAGCGTTCGATACCTGTAACGCCGAGACGGTCTATGTCTTCCCGAACAACAGCAATATCATCCTCACCGCCGAGCAGGCGGCAGAGCTGTATCAGGGCTCCGATATCCGCGTCGTCCGTACAAAGAATATCGGCGAGGGCTACGCCGCGATCTCGATGTTCGATCCCGATGCGGGCGATCCCGAGACGATCGTCGAAGGGCTGAACGAAGTCGCACGGGGCGTTGTCACCGGCATGGTGTCCCGCGCGTCCCGCGACGTCAGCGGCGAGGTCGAGGTCGTCAAGGATGATTACATCGGTTTCGTCGGCAATAAGATCTATGTCGATGAAAAAACGCCCGAAGCGGCGCTGACCGCGCTGTGTGAGAGCCTGAACGCGGGCGATTATGATATCCTGCTGATTTTGGCGGGCGGTGATACCGACGCGGGACAGGCTTCGAAAATGGCGGAAGGGCTCACCGCGAGCTACCGCCGCAGCGAGGTCATCATGCTCGACGGCGGCCAGCCGATCTATGATTACATTCTGATTTTGGAATGATCTGCTTCGGCACAAATTCGAAGAAAAAATGATAACGGATATGATCTGCATTGCGGGAGGGAAATCCAACCCCTTTTATTCGGTTGGGATTGCCACGTCATGACCTGCGGTCATTCCTCGCAATGACATCTTATATAAGGAGAAAGCCATGTTAATTCTGTTTACCGATACCGATACCGATATCACCCCCGCGCAGGCGAAGGAGTACGGTTACCACCTCATCAGTATGCCGTATTCGATCGACGGCGAGACCACCTACCCTTATGAGGACTTCGAGGAGTTCGACGCGCACGCGTTCTATGAAAAGCTCCGCGGCGGGGTATTACCGAACACCTCCGCGATCTCGACGCAGCGCTACAAGGATTACTTCGAGCCGCATTTCAAAAACGGCGACGATATCCTCTACGTCCACTTCTCCCGCAATATGACCGCCACCTTCGATAATATGGATATCGCGGTCAAGGAGCTTCTGGAGCAGTATCCCGACTGTCATTTCTATGAGATCGACACCATGGGCATCACCCTCTGCTCGTTGCAGACCGTGCTGGAGATCGGCGACCTCTACAAGGCGGGCAAGACCGCCGAGGAGCTGCTCGCTTACGCTGACAGAGAGGTGAAGAAGGTCGCGTGCTACTTCTTTGCGGATGATCTGCGATTCTTCCGCCACAGCGGCAGGGTCTCGGGTATCGCGGGTACAATGGGCACGCTCTTGGGTATCCGCCCCATCATCTATATGAACGACGAGGGCAAGATGGTCTCCGTCGGTAAGGAGAAGGGCAGAGTCAAGGCGATGGAGCGCCTGCTCAGCTATGTGGACGCGCTCGGCGAGGACGTCAAGGATCACCGCGTACTGATCGGCAACACCGACAGCCGCGATATCGCCGAGGAGATCGAGCGTATGCTCAAGGAGCGCTACGGCAGAGACCTGCGTACCATGATCGTCGACGTCAACCCCACTGCGGGCTCTCACTGCGGCCCTAATACCGTGGGTATCTGCTTCCACGGCAAGAGAAGATCATTATGATTACCGTACAAGAAGTCAAAACAAAGAAGCAGCAGCGACAGTTCGTGGACTTCCCGCTGGAGCTGTATAAGGATAATCCGTACTTTGTCCCGCCGCTGTACGGCGACGAGATGGGGATGTTCAAGGCGGGCTTCATCTACAACGAGACCTGCGATGTGGTCAATTATCTCGCATACGACGGCGAGAAGGTCGTCGGACGGATCCAGGGCATCATCCAGCGCGCCTCCAACGAAAAGAATCACGAGAAGCGCGTGCGATTCAACCGCTTTGATGCGATCGACAGCCGCGAGGTCGCCTCGGCGCTGTTCGGCGCCGTTGAGAAGTGGGCAGTCAAAAAGGGCATGGATACCGCCTGCGGCCCGCTGGGCTTCTCCGATCTCGAGCGCGAGGGGCTGTTGGTGGACGGCTTCGACCAGCTCTCCACCTTCGAGGAACAGTACAACGCCGCCTACTACGGCACACTGATCGAGAGCCTCGGCTATGAGAAGGAGGTCGACTGGCTCGAGTCAAAGATCTATCTGCCCGATCACGACGACGGCAGTATGAAGAAGATGGCGGACTTCGTCATGAAGCGCTATAACCTGCATCTGGGTGAAGCGAAGAACATCGACGATTTCATCAGAAAGTACGGCGACGACTTCTTCGGTCTGATCGATAAGGGCTACGAGCACCTCTACGGCACCGTGCCGTTCACCCGGGCGATGAAGGACGAGATCATCAAGTCGTTCAAGCTGATCGTTGACCTGAAGCACGTCGCGATCATCTTGGATGAAAATAACCGCGCGGTATGCATCGGTATCTGCTTCCCCTCGATCGCGAAGGCGGTACAGAAGTCGCGGGGCAAGCTGACTCCCGCCGCTCTGGTACGCCTGCTCAAGGCGATCAGGCACCCGAAGGTCATCGACCTCGGACTGATCGCGGTGGAGCCGAGCTATCTCAACCGCGGTATCTCGGCGGTGATCTGCAGCGCCGTGATGGATATGCTCAGGGACGACGGCATCGAGTATGCCGAGACCAACCTGAATCTCGAGACCAACAGCGCGATCCTGAATCAGTGGAAGCGCTTCAAAGAGGTGCGCCATAAGCGCCGCCGCGCGTATGTAAAGAGGCTTACGGAATGAAGATCATCGTAGACTGCTTCGGCGGGGACAAAAGCCCCTCGGCGAACGTAGAGGGCGCTGTCCTCGCCTTAAAGGAGCACAGCGACCTGAGCCTGATCCTGACAGGCGATGAAAATGTGATAAAAACGGAGCTTGACCGTCTCGGCTACACGGGCGATCATATCGAGATCGTCCATGCCCCGGAGGTGATCACCGGTGAGGATAAGCCTACCGACGCCATCCGCCTCAAGCGGGAGAGCTCAATGATCAAGGCGATCGCCATGCTCCGCAGGGAGCCGGATATCGCGGGTATGGTGTCTACCGGCGCGACCGGCGCGTTGATCGCCGCCGCGACCCTGAGGATCGGGCGGATCAGAGGGATCAGACGTCCGGCGTTCTGTCCGCTCCTGCCGACGATGGACGGCGGGATCGTAGGTATCTGCGATTCGGGCGCGAACGTGGATATCACCCCCGAGATGCTGGTGCATCAGGCGATCCTCGGCACGGCATATCTCAGGAACGTTTATAACGTCAGGAATCCCCGCGTCGCCCTCCTGAACATCGGCGTCGAGAGCGAGAAGGGCGACGACCTGCGCAAGACTGCTTACCCTATGCTCGAAGCGTGCGGGGCGATCAACTTTGTCGGCAACATGGAGAGCCGCGACCTGCTGTCGGGCAAGTATGATTTGGTTGTCTGTGACGGCTTCTCGGGCAACGTGCTGGTCAAATCGACCGAGGGTACGGCGCTCGAGCTGCTCAAAAAGCTGAAAAAGGATATCTACTCCAGAACCGTCTATAAGCTCGGCGCGCTGCTGATGAAGAAGATGTTCATGGAGGAGAAGGAGTTCATGAATTACCACAACTACGGCGGCTCCGTGCTGCTCGGCTGTGAGAAAACCGTCGTCAAGGGGCATGGCAGCTCCGACGCGAGGGCGGTGAAGATCTGCATCGACCAGGCGTACCGGATGTCCGCTGGCGCGATGAACGCCGAGATCGAAGCGGCTTTACAGCAATTGTAATATGTTATTGCGAGGAGCGAACACACGTGTTCAGCGACGCGGCAATCTCAACCGATAAAACAAAGGAGACTTATCATGTTTGAAGAACTGGCAAAGATACTGGACGAACAGCTCCATTTGAACGGAATGGAGATCACCCCCGAGAGCCGTATCAAGGAGGATCTCGGCGCAGACAGCCTCGATGTGTTACAGATGCTCATGACCATCGAGGAGGAGAAGGGCATCGTCATCCCCGACGAGGAGCTGGCGACCTTTGAGAAGGTCGGCGATATCGTCGCCTATCTCGAGAAGAATCAGTAATTGAAGATCATTACAAAATCAGCGCCCGGAGTAGCTGCTCCGGGCGCTGTTGTTATCTCTTTATGGTTACAGCAAAAAAAGCAGGCGGAAAGCCTGCTTTTGTGGATATGCTTGATCAAGCCTTGTTGAGTCTCTTTGCGAGAGAAGACTTGGCTCTGGCAGCGGTGTTCTTGTGCAGCAGACCCTTAGCGACTGCCTGGTCGATTTTCTTAACAGCAAGACGTACCGCCTCAGCCTTGTCATCAGCGTTTGTATCAACCGCGATGTATGCTTTCTTGATATAGGTCTTGAGAGCAGACTTGAGGGCTTTGTTCTGGGCGGTCTTGGTTGCGATCACCTTAACGCGCTTCTTAGCTGATTTAATATTCGGCATTGTCCCACCTCCTTAAAGATACAGTAAATCACAAATAGAAATCGGTTTAACACGGCACCGATCTCTACAGTACACGTTTCCACGTACAATCAATAATACCATTAATACTCGCAAAATGCAAGTATTTTGTGAAATTTCGGCGGAAATTTTTCTGCCTAGTAGGTCGATTTGACCGAGCCCACTATATCTGGTGGCATTTTCGGCGGTTCAGCGGTTTCTGCGGCTCAGAACCATCCATACAAGGCACGCGATCAGCGCGACGAGCGCCACGCCTCGGTAGATCCAGCCGTAGGTGCCCGCCTTCATGTTGACGTCGCTGATCGTATCGATCAGCTCCCATACGCCGAGGAATACCATGAAGCCCGACAGGATGAAGAGGATCGGTGTGCGGTTGCGGCGGATGGCGGTATAGAGCAGATAGCCCGCGATCAGGAACCATACGACGGTATATAGATAGCCCATCAGCTCTTCTTCTCCCTCTTCTTGCGCTTGCTCTTCGATCGGGTCATGAACAGGATGAAGATGTAGTACAGGACGATCAGGATGGTGCCGATACGGTCGACATAGCCCGGCAGCGGCGAGGTGGGGTAGAGGTCGCTGATGATGTACGAGAAGATCTGCCACGCTCCCTGAAAGATCAGGTAGAACGCCATCGGGCGCAGCAGGGTGATCTTGCGGAAGTAGGGCGTGAGCATGATGATCGCTGCCGCAAAGCATACGACAGCCGTCAGGATAGCAAGGATCATAATTCCATCTCCGTTTCTATTTCAATCAGCGTAATTGTGAAACCCTTGAACATGAGTGTTCGGGTTGTGACAATCTCAACCGATTTATTATATATAGTATAACGGCGACCGCGCAAAATGTCAACTTTACATATCCGACAGATGATGACGGCGCTGTGCGCGGTATCATTTTATCCCGACACTGAGCCCGAAGCGCCCCTCAGTTGACATATCGGTTGACGTTCGGTTGACAGCCCACGCCGTTGTCCGGTTTCGATTCGCCCGGAGGATTTGACCACCCCCGGCGGTTTTGGTCTGGTGGGGCTGAGGTGGATTGAGGGTGGAGAAGATCGGCGCCGCTCCACCATGTATTTTCTCCGATAGAATGTAGGGTTTTGAGGTCGGATGGTGGAGTTGGTGGACTTGTTTCAAAAAGTCATTCTCTCTCTTAACTGCTTCTGACATACAACCTCATTCCCTCTGTCCCGTCAGTCGGGGCTAATGGGGGCTGCCCCCGACAAACCGGACTTGCTCCACCAAGTCCACCTAAGGGAGCGGGAGTCGGGATAGGCAGTGTATTTGCGGGTGGTGGAGCAGTCGAAACCAACTCCACCATAGTCCTATCAAGTCCACCTATGCCCACCCGGCGACAGATCTCAGTCATCATGGTCGGCATGACTATCCCGACACTGAGCCCGAAGCGCCTTTGGTTGACATGTCGGTTGACGTTCGGTTGACAGGGCGGTTACATCAGAAAGCCTGATGTTTAGTAGGTTTCTCTGTGTTTGTAACCATGTAACCCAATAATAGTAAGAAAAATAATAAAATACGTAAAAGGGGACAAACCGTGCTGAAAAAAGTCTTTACCCTCGGTTACAGCAGTCGGTTACATTGGGGTTCCGTGCTGAAAAAAGTCTTTACCCTCGGTTACAGCAGTCGGTTACATTGGGGTTACATCCCGGTTGACATCTTCGCTTGACTGCTATCCCGAAGCGGTGATCGGCTGTGTGTTTGTAAACAGCCAAATCAGAAGTATGGCGTAAAAAGGCGCCCGCGCCATTCTCTGTTGGGATTACATCACAAGGCGGTGATCGCAAAGACCGCTGTTGATATCATACGTTGCAGTATGGCGTAAAAAGGCGCACGCGCCCTTTACAAAAAATTCACAAATAAGATATTGACTTTTCCTGATTTTGGGTTATACTAAGTATTGTAGTTAGCACTCAGACACCGAGAGTGCTAAAAGCAAACAAAGCGATCTGTGATGAAAGGGCTCAACCCTCCGTCAACTTCGCCGGCAGCTCTCCGGTGTATGGATTCTGTAACAAAACAAGTTTTGGACAGAAGCTCACCTTAGGAAAGAGAGTTGTTGAATGACAGATGATTTGAAGCGCTCCGATGACTCGACGCAAAGGAGGCGACAGTATGGGGCTCGCTTTACGAAAAGAGAAGATACTGTCCGCTGTTGTTGAGAGCTATATCGAGAGCGGCGAGCCGATCGGCTCAAAGGCGCTGATGGCGGGTACCGACCTGGGCGTATCGTCCGCGACCATTCGCAACGAGCTGAAAGCGCTGGACGACGAGGGCTATTTGTACCAGCCTCATACCTCGGCGGGACGTATCCCGACCAAGATGGGCTATCGTTACTACATCGACAACCTGATGAAGCCTACGATCCTTCCGGAACGTGTGCGCGAGAATATCGAGCGCGGGATACGCACCGGCAGCGAATCCCCCGAGGGCTTTCTGAGCAGGGCGGTCGGCGTGCTGGCTCAGCTGACGGGTTCCGCTTCGGCGGCGACGACCCCGTCCTCGGATGAAGCAAGGGTACACCGTATCCGCTTCGTCTCCACCGGGCGACATACTTCGATGGCGGTGCTGGTCACCTCCAACGGCATGGTGAAGTCGCGGCTGTTCCGATGTGAATTCGTCCTTACGCCCCAGCTGTTGAGCATGTTTGACAAGGCGGTGAATGAGGCGTTCGCGGGCGTGAAGCTCAGGGATATCACCAAGGGCTTCTTACAGTCGGCGGCGTCCGGCATGGGCGAGCTGACGCTCTTCATCCCCGACGTGCTGGTCGCGATCTATGACGCCGTGCAGAGTGCGCTGGAGATCAGCGTGACCGTCGCGGGTCAGACCAATCTGCTGTTTTCCGACGCTTACGACTTCGATTCGGCGAGACGGGCGATCCGCTTTTTGTCCGACACCAAGGCGATCTCGGGACTTCTGAACAACAGCCGCAGTCATCGCATCTATCTGGGAGAAGAGAGCAGGATCCCCGAACTCAGTGACAGCGCGGTGATCACCGCCCGTTACGAGATCGCGGGAGAGAACGCGGGCGCCGTCGCGGTGATCGCGCCGCTGAGGATCAACTACCGTATCATATCGAGCGAGGTCATCTACGCCGCGGGCTGCGTTTCCCGCGCGATAGGCGACTTACTCTAAGGAGTGACATATATGAGTAAAGAGAAGAAAGAGAAAAAGACCAAGGCGCAGCAGCCCGAGACCGTCGAGACCGAAGAGGTCAAGGAAACTGAGCAGAAGGTTAAGGAAGAGGCTAAGGAGCCCTCTCCCGAAGAGAAGCTTCAGGAGGAGCTCAAGGCAGAGAAGGATAAGTACCTTCGCCTGTGCGCCGAATACGACAACTACCGCAAGCGCACTTCGGCTGAGAAGCTCCAGATCTATGACGACGCGACCGCGAGAGCGGTCAAGGAGCTGCTGCCGCTTGCCGACAGCATGACCCAGGCGCTGACGCAGTTCGAGGGCAAGGAGGTACCCGAGGAATTCAGGAAGGGTATCGAGCTGATCGCCCAGCAGCTTGCTAAGTGCTTTGAGAAGCTCAAGATCGAGCCGTTCGGCGAGGTGGGCGACGCCTTCGATCCCGAGCTGCATAACGCGGTCTCGATGGCTGAGGACGAGAGCCTGCCGGCGAATTCGATCTCCGCTGTTTACCAGAAGGGCTATAAGCTCGGCGACAAGATCATCCGTCACGCGATGGTCGTCGTAGCGAACGCGTGATAAAAGCGCAGTCAATAATTGCGGGAGGGCAAAGCCCTCACCCATTCATATAAAGTATCAACAATAAACCAATAACGAATCACTGACCGTTGATTATCGGTCACGAACTTAAACGGAGGTATTATTATGGCAAAGACAATCGGTATCGACTTAGGTACAACCAATTCTTGTGTAGCAGTTATCGAGGGCGGCGAGCCCGTCGTCATCGCGAACGCCGAGGGCGCGCGCACCACGCCTTCCGTGGTAGCGTTCTCCAAGACCGGCGAGCGACTGGTAGGTCAGGTCGCGAAGCGTCAGGCGATCACCAACCCCGACCGCACCGTTTCCTCTATCAAGAGAGAGATGGGCTCCGACTATAAGGTCAACATCGACGGCAAGGGCTATACACCGCAGGAGATCTCCGCGATGGTTCTCCAGAAGCTGAAGGCTGACGCCGAGGCGTATCTGGGTGAGACCGTCAACTCCGCCGTCATCACCGTTCCCGCGTACTTCACCGACGCGCAGCGTCAGGCGACCAAGGACGCCGGCAAAATCGCGGGCTTAGACGTAAAGCGTATCATCAACGAGCCTACCGCCGCGGCGCTGTCCTACGGCATCGATAAGGAAAACGACCAGAAGGTCATGGTCTACGACCTCGGCGGCGGTACCTTCGATGTTTCCATCATCGAGATCGGCGACGGCGTTCAGGAGGTTCTGGCGACTGCCGGTAACAACCGTTTGGGCGGCGACGACTTCGACCAGCGTATCATCGACTGGATGGTACAGTCCTTCAAGACCGAGACCGGCGTAGACCTCAAGAACGATAAGATGGCGATGCAGCGCCTGAAGGAGGCTGCCGAGAAGTCGAAGATCGAGCTCTCCGGTGTGACCACCTCCAACATCAACCTGCCCTTCATCACCGCTGACGCGACCGGCCCCAAGCACCTCGACCTCACCCTGACCCGCGCGAAGTTCAACGAGCTGACCGCTGATCTGGTCGAAAAGACCATGGGTCCCGTCAAGACCGCTCTGTCCGATTCCGGTCTGTCCATCAACGAGATCGACAAGGTCCTGATGGTCGGCGGCTCCTCCCGTATCCCTGCTGTTCAGGACGCTGTCAAGGCGCTGATCGGCAAGGAACCCTTCAAGGGTATCAACCCCGACGAGTGCGTCGCGATCGGTGCGGCGATCCAGGCGGGTGTTCTCGGCGGCGAGGTAGACGGCCTGCTGCTGCTCGACGTCACACCGCTTTCTCTGGGCGTTGAGACCATGGGCGGCGTTATGACCAAGATCATCGACCGCAACACCACCATCCCCACCAAGAAGAGCCAGATCTTCTCTACCGCGGCTGATAACCAGACGCAGGTCGAGATCAATATCCTGCAGGGTGAGCGTGAGTTCGCCCGCGACAATAAGCAGCTGGGTCTGTTCGCGCTGACCGGTATCGCTCCGGCTCCCCGCGGCATCCCGCAGATCGAGGTCACCTTCGATATCGACGCGAACGGTATCGTAAACGTATCCGCGAAGGATCTCGGCACCGGTGCTCAGCAGCAGATCACCATCTCCAACACCTCCAACATGTCAAAGGACGACATCGACAAGGCTGTCAAGGAAGCCGAGCAGTATGCCGCTGAGGATAAGAAGCGCCGTGAAGAGGTCGACGCGAAGAACGAGGCGGAGCAGGTCGCTTATCAGGCTGAGAAGCTGATCAACGATAACGGCGATAAGATCGACGCCGCTGATAAGGACGCGCTGAACACGAAGATCGCCGCTGTCAAGGACGCGATCTCAAAGAACGACGCCGCTCAGATCAAGACTGCAAAGGATGACCTGATGAAGACCTTGCAGGACGTCGGCGGTAAGATGTACCAGCAGGCAGCCGCGGCTCAACAGGCAGCGGGCGCTCAGCCCGGCGCCGACCCGACCCAGGGCGCCGCTCCGAATAACGGCGGCAGCGACGGCAACGTCTACGATGCCGATTATAAGGATGTAGACTGAGTATAGAGAACGGATAACAGAGGACAGATAACAGTGAAGGGCGGACGCTGTCCGCACCCGATTGTATCGATGCTCTTGATTTGACGTTGATTGTTTTATAAGCTTACGGGCGGGTACGGCTCAGACTTTACCCGCCCGCATAATGCATTTTTCAGATTCATTTGAAACGTGGTGACACCATGGCAGATAAGAGAGATTATTACGAAGTCTTAGGCGTGAACAAGGGCGCTTCGGACGATGAGATAAAGAAGGCTTACCGTCAGGCGGCGAAGAAGTACCATCCCGACCTGCATCCCGGCGATAAGGAAGCCGAGGAGAAGTTCAAGGAGGTCAATGAGGCTTACGAGGTGCTCTCCGACAGTGAGAAAAAGGCGCGCTATGACCAGTTCGGTCACGCGGGCGTCGATCCCAACTACGGCGCAGGCGGCGCGGGCTCGCCCTTCGGTCAGGATATCGACTTCGGCGATATTTTTTCGAGCTTTTTCGGCGGCTTCGGCGGCAGACGTTCGGCAAATCCGAATGCACCCCGCCGCGGTTCCGATATCGAGACACAGCTGTATATCAGCTTTGAGGAAGCGGCAAAGGGCTGTAAGAAGACTGTACAATACCAGGCGGTATCCACCTGTAAGGACTGTAACGGCACCGGCGCCGAGAAGGGCACCACCCCCAAGACCTGTACCGCGTGCGGCGGCAGAGGTCAGGTGACCATCAACCAGCGTACTCCCTTCGGCGTTGTACAGACCTCCCGTCCCTGCGACGCGTGTAAGGGCAGAGGCAAGATCGTTGAGAAGCCGTGCCATACCTGTAACGGCAGAGGTCAGGTGCGCCGCAAGAAGACCGTCGAGGTCAATGTTCCCGCCGGTATCAACGACGAGCAGGTGCTCAATGTCTCCGGCCACGGCAACTCGGGACTGAACGGCGGCCCCGCGGGCGATCTGCATGTCTTTATCGGCATCCGTCCCCATCCGATCTTCGAGCGCAGAGGCGACGACGTATGGTGCGATCTGCCCATCACCTTTACCCAGGCGGCTCTCGGCTCGACCGTGACCGTCCCCACGCTCGACGGCAAGGTCAGCTACGATATCCATGAGGGTACCCAGCCCGGTGACGTCTTCCGCCTCAAGGGCAAGGGCATCCAGCACCTGGGCGGCAGAGGCCGCGGCGACCAGTATGTCAAGGTCGTTATCGAGGTGCCGAAGAACCTCAGCTCGAAGCAGAAGCAGCTGATCAAGGACTTTGAAGCCGCCACGAATGATAAGAATTACCAGAAGCGCAAGGGCTTCATGGATAAACTGAAAGATTTATTTGGATAAACCATTGACCGAACAGCCGGATGGGGCGACTCATTCGGCTTTCACACGTTGAGGAGAAAAGTATGGACTGGACTGAGATCTCGGTGGACGTCAGCGCGTCGCGTATCGACGAGGCGGCGGCGATCGCCAACATGACCGTGCCCTACGGCATCTATATCGAGGATTACTCCGCGCTGGAGCAGGAGGTCGAGGAGATCGCGCATATCGATCTGATCGACGAGGATCTTTTGAAGATGGACCGTACCCGCGCGAAGATCCACATCTACATCGACCCCGAGGACAGCATCGACGAGGCGGTGTCGTTTCTGAACGAACGCCTCTCCGCCGCGGGGATCGATTACACGATCGACCGGAGCCTCGTCAAGGAGGACGACTGGCGCAATAACTGGAAGCAGTACTTCAAGCCCACCCCGGTAGGCGAGAAGCTGCTGATCAACCCCTCGTGGTGTACGGACACCGACCCAAAGGGCAGAGCGGTGCTGAATATCGACCCCGGTCTCGCCTTCGGTACCGGCAAGCATGAGACCACCCGCCTGTGTATGGAGGCGCTGGAGCGCTGTATCAAGGGCGGCGAGCGGGTGCTCGACGTCGGCTGCGGCAGCGGTATCCTCGGTATCGCGGCGGTACTCCTAGGCGCGGGTGAAGCGCTCGGCGTGGATATCGACGAGCTCGCGGTGCGTACCGCGAACGAGAACGCCGTCGTGAACCGGGTGGAGGATAAATTCACCGCCATCGCGGGCGATCTGGTCGATAAAGTTGAAGGAAAATTCGATATTGTGGTTGCAAATATCGTTGCAGATGCTATAATATCATTGTCAACTCAGGTCAGCCGCTTCATGAAGGACGACGCGGTCTATATCGTCAGCGGCATCATCGACGTACGCGCCGATGAAGTCAGAGAAGCCGTCCGAAAGGACTTTGAGATCACCGGCGAATATACCCTCGGCGGCTGGTACTGCTTCTCCCTTCGCAAAAAGCAGGCAGACTGACAACCTTATTGACATCATAATTGAATAACGGAGGTTATTATGAACAAGAATAACAGAAACAAACTCAACATCATTTTCTCATCCTTTTTAGTTATCGGCTACATCGTCTGCACCTACTTCTTCTCTTCGCTGGCGTCTCAGGTATCCGGCGTTGTCGGTACGCTGATCTATGCGCTGATCACCGTTGTCTTCGGTCTGCTGCTGTTCTACGCGACCCGCGTAGGCGAGGGCAAGCAGGTCAGGCGCTTCTCTCTGGCAGTCCTTCTGATGGTAGATATCCCCTCCTGCCTGATCATCCTGGCGGGTCTGATCAAGGGCTTCCCCCTGCACGACGCGCTTGCTCCCGCAGGCTCCGCTCCGTCCCTCGTGATGCTGCTCGCCTGTGTAGCGCTCGGCTACGGCATCCCCTACACCTTCTTCTCCGGCTATGAAATCGCCGAGGAGGTCGAGGAGACTGAGGATACCGAGGAAGAGTACGTCTATGTCGAGGGCGGTATCGCCGAAGAGCTTGCCGACAGCGACAAGGATGATAACTTCGATAAATAATTGTAGAAAGGTTCCCTGTAATGAGCGAATGTACCCATGATTGTTCCACCTGCGGACAGAGCTGTGCGTCCCGCACCGCGCCGCAGGATCTGCACGAAAAGCTGAATGACCTGAGCTCTGTCAAGAAGGTCATCGCCGTCGTCTCCGGCAAGGGCGGCGTAGGCAAGAGCCTCGTCACCTCCGCAATGGCGGTCGAGCTCAACCGCCGCGGCCACAAGACCGCGATCCTCGACGCCGATATCACCGGCCCGTCGATTCCCAAGGCGTTCGGCATCACCGCCCGCGCCAAGGGCTCGGAGTTCGGCATCATCCCCGAGACCACCAAGACCGGCATCGACATCATGTCGATCAACCTGCTGCTCGAGCACACTACCGATCCCGTCGTCTGGCGCGGTCCCGTGATCTCCGGCACCGTCAAGCAGTTCTGGACGGACGTGATCTGGAAGGACGTCGACTACATGTTTGTCGATATGCCTCCGGGCACCGGCGACGTGCCGCTGACCGTGTTCCAGAGCCTGCCGCTGGACGGTATCATCGTCGTCACCTCGCCTCAGGAGTTGGTCTCCATGATCGTCGGCAAGGCGGTCAAGATGGCGGAGCTGATGAACGTCCCGATCCTCGGTCTGGTAGAGAACATGAGCTATTTCAAGTGTCCCGACTGCGGCAAGGAGCATAAGATCTTCGGCGACAGCCATATCGACGAGATCGCCGCTCAGTACGGCACCCGTGTACTCGCGAAGGTTCCGATGGACGCCGACCTCGCGAAGTCGGTCGATACCGGCACGGTCGAGCTCTTCGTCGGCGATTATTTCGAGAACGCGACCAACACCATCGAGGACGAGCTGAAGGTCTGAGATAAGTAATACGCAAAAGGAAACGCACCCTTCAACGGGTGCGTTTTTTGCTGTCTTACAGGTATTATTTCACGATGACGGACGCTTCAAAGTCGCCTGTCTGTTTTAACGCCGTCTGCATCTTCTGCGAGCCGGTCTTATCCTCTATGATCCCCATACCGGTCGGGTATTGGATATAGGTCGAATAGTAATCGTCTCCGCCGAGATAATGCGCGAACGGAAGCACCATGTAGCTGTCCTCGGGCATGACGCTCAGGATCTCACATAAATAACCGTCCGAACCGGTCTCCGGATGGTCATGATTGTAGGCTTCAAAGAAGAAAAAGCCGTTTTCGGATCTCTCATAGACCCAGTTTTTGGGAACATCCGCGGTAAATCGTCCGAAGTCAACGGTCATATACGGCGCATCGGGATCGGTACCGCCTACGGATATCCTACGGCTTGCGATACCGTCAACGGTTGGCATATCGGCAAGAAAACATTGTAATAAGGTTGCGTCACAGACCGTGATATCGTCGTCGTGATCGATGTCGGCAGCCTCTTCGATGCCGTTTTCCGATGGGATCATGGCGGCAAGTCGCTGAATAATCACAGCGTCACAGATATCGACCTCGCCGTTACCGTCCGCGTCGCCGAGCAGGTATTGTTCGGACAGCTTGACGAAGGGTATCTCATAGATGAGCGCATAATCGTGTACATTCTCCGACTTGGAGAAAAGAGTCAGGGACGGACACTCCTCAAAGGCGCCGTAGCGGATATCGACAACGGAGAGCGGAAGGGTCAGGCTTCTCAGCGACGAGCAGAAACCGAACGCCTGAGAGCCGAGCTTCTCGACCCCGCTGCCCATTTGAACGTCTGTCAATACGCCGCACCCCCGGAAAGCCCAATCGCCGATCGTCCTGACCGAATCGGGGATATAGACGGTACGGGGACCCGAATATCGCGAAACATAGAAGATACCGCCCGCGATACCGAGCGTACCGTCCGAAAAGCGGATCTCTTCATCGTTGAGATCTCCCTTGTAGCGGTAAGCCACCTTGCCGATGTAGACGAAGGAGTCGTCCTCACGCAGGTTCTGCAGATTCGTTTCATAAAAAGCCGACTGACCGATCTCGGTGACCGAATCGGGTACGGTGATGTTCGTCAGATTACTGCAGCCCCAAAAAGCCCCTTCTCCGATCGTTGTAACGGTATCCGGGAGGGTCACGCTTTTGACATGTGTGCAATTCTCGAAGGCGCGTTTGCCGATAGCGGTGACCGGGCAGACGCCGGAGTCGGTGTTGAGCTGTGACGGTACAGTTACATTTGTATATGAACCATGGTACGAGGTGATCCGGATCGTGTTATCGTAATTTACGACATAATCGAACATGTTGTTGCTGTAGGCGTTGACAGGAATGATCATCAGAGCACTCATCAACACCGCCGCGATCAGCATACACAGCACTTTTTTCATAAGGACACTCCCTGCTGAAAAGGTAAGATGTTGAGAGAAATCAGTAAGTTGTGATGAACTCGGCGATTGCCTTGATCGAGCGCTTGGCGGCGAGCTCGCGGAACTGCATGAAGTCCATGTAATCGTTGTTGTTGAAGTCGTCCGAGATACTGCGCAGGATGGCGAAGGGGACGCCGTTGCGGAAGCATACGGTGCCTACCGCCGCGCCCTCCATCTCGCACGCGAGAGCGTTGAAGGTATCGGCGACCGTCTGTCGGCGATCATGCGCCGAGATGAAGATATCGCCCGAGGCGATACGTCCGCGGAATACATGGATGTCGGGTAGGGTCAGACAGGCTTCATACAGGCTGTCGGCGGTTCTCTTGTCGGCGGGGAAGTAGATGCGTTTTTCATCATTGAACTGTACCTCGCCGGGCAGATCGCCCATCTCGGTGCCGTCCATGTCGTGCTGGACGCAGTCGTCGCTGACGACGATATCGCCGATGCGGATATCTCCCGACAGCGAGCCGGCGATGCCGCTGTTGATGATGACGTCGGGGTGGTAGAGATCGATCATCAGCTGGGTGCTCATGGCGGCGTTGACCTTGCCGATGCCGCACTCACAGCACACGACCTTTTTTCCGCCGATCTCACCCTGATGGTAGGTGATCTTCGCGACGGTCTGTTCACTCTTGTTCTCCATCATGCCGACAATGCCCTCGACCTCGATTGACAGGGCGCAGATAAATCCAAGCATAGTTAATCTCCTTCTTCTTCATGAAAGTATTGATACACGCTCACGGCGGCGGGATGGGTCATCCCGGGAGCCTGTTCGAGCTCCTCGACCGTGGCGGAGGATATCTTTCTGATCGTGCGGAAGAAGCGCATCAGCTCCTTCGCGCGTTTTTTTCCGATCCCGGGGATCTCCTCCAGCGTCGAGCCTAAGACGCGCTTGCGCTGCTGGCGGTTGAAGCCGATCGCGTAGCGGTGAACCTCGTCCTGGATGTTGGTGACAAAGGTGAATACCGCGCGGTTGGGACGGATGGCGATCTCGCCCGAATCGCTGACGATGGCGCGGGTTCGGTGGTGGTCGTCCTTGACCATGCCGAATACGGGGATGTCGAGTCCGGTGCTCGCCACAACGGGCAGTACCGCACCGACCTGTCCCTTGCCTCCGTCGAGCAGAATCAGATCGGGGAGCCTGCCGAAGCCGGTGTCGATCCCTTCCTCCTGCGCCTTCTTGTACTCATTCAGGCGGCGGGTCAGTACCTCCGCCATCGAGCCGTAGTCGTCCTGACCGCTGAACGATTTGATCTTGAACTTTCGGTAGGCGCTTTTGAGCGGTCTCGCATTCTCGAATACGACCATGCCCGCGACATTGTCGGCTCCCGCGAGGTTACTGATATCATAGCTCTCGATGTATTCGGGGAGCTTATCAAGTCCGAGCAGGTTCTTCAGCTCGTCGAGCACGCTGAGCTGTCTGCCCGTTACGCCGCGCTGCTGACCGAGCGCTTCAAAGGCGTTTTTACGGCACATATCGATCAGATTCTTCTGTACTCCTCTTTGGGGAACGGTCAGATAAACGCGCTTGCCTTTTTTGTCGCTGAGCCAGTGCTCGGTGTTCTCGGGGTCGTCGATCTCGCCGTCCAGCGCGATGTGAGAGGGGATCTCACCGCGCAGGGTGTAGTAACGCAGGGTGAACTGGGAGCGGAAGTCGACTTCGTCGTCTACATCGTCGATGATGAAGTTTTCAGTGTCGTACAGCCGCGATTCGTTGAAGCGCAGCACCGTGGCGCTGCCCTTGTTCCCCTCGATAGCGACGGCGATGACGTCCAGCTCGTCGAGGCGGATATCGACGACCTTCTGTTTGTCGCGGAGCTTCTTCATCGAGGCGATCTGGTCGCGGTATCGCGCCGCTCGCTCAAAGTCCAGCGCTTCCGCTGCGGCGGTCATGCGATCCTGCAGCTCCTTCATCATACGGGAGCTGTCGCCGGAGAGAAACTCCAGCGCCGCGTCGACCCGCTCGTTGTAGTCCCTGAGCTTGACCCTGCCCGTGCAGGGAGCACAGCACTGCTTGATGTGGAAGTTCAGACACGGTCTGCCGCGTCCGAAATCCTCGGGAAAGCGGCGGTTGCAGGTCGGGAGTCCGAAGATCTTGTTCGCCTCCTCGACGGAGGACTTGACGTAATAGCTCGACTTGTAGGGCCCGATGTAGCGCGCGCCGTCGTCCGCCTTCTGCAAGACGTAACTCAGCCGCCGCCACTCTTCGTCGGTCACGCGGATGTAGCTGTAGCCCTTGTCATCCTTTAGGAGGATGTTGTATTTCGGCGTGTGCTGTTTGATCAGCGAACATTCGAGGATCAGACACTCGAACTCGCTGTCGGTGATGATATACTCGAAGTCGTCGACGTTGTCGACCATGCGGCGTACCTTTTCGGTGTGGTTGTTCTGAGAGCCGAAGTACTGGCTGACGCGGTTCTTGAGCTTCTTCGCTTTGCCGATGTAGATGATGTCGCCGCGGCTGTTCTTCATGATATAAACGCCCGGCTGCAGCGGCAGCGCCATCGCCTTCGCGCGGAGCTCCTTCATCTTCGGATTCATCGCGTCACCCCCTTGGTCAGATTCTATGGCATATCATACACTATTTTCAGCGATTTTGCAACAGAAATGCCCGCCGTTTCTCGCTACGACGGGCATATACTATGGTATGATCGATCAAATCTCGGACTTCATCGCTTCGCGACGGTTCTTGGTAGTGAATTTGATCACGAGCAGGGTTCCGATCATCAGCGCTATGCCGACAGGCAGGCAGATATACCAGCTCTGGACAAAGCCTGCGATAATGAAGCTGACAAAGGATACCGCCGCAACGGTGATCGCATAGGGCAGCTGGGTACTGACGTGGTTGATGTGGTTACACTGTGCGCCCGCGGAGGACATGATGGTGGTGTCGGAGATGGGGGAGCAGTGGTCGCCGCAGACAGCGCCCGCAAGACATGCGGAGATACCGATGATCTGGAGGGTGGGGTTGTCTGTAAAGATCGACAGGACGATCGGAATGAGGATACCGAAGGTACCCCAGGAGGTGCCGGTCGCGAATGCGAGCAGGCAGGCTACCAGGAAGATGATCGCGGGTAGGAAATTCTGTAAGGAAGCAGCCGCGCCGCTCATCATATCAGCAACAAAGTACTTCGCACCCATCATGGTAGTCATATTCTTGAGGGCGGTAGCAAAGGTGAGGATAAGGATGGGGGGAACCATGGCGAAGAAGCCCTTGGGAACCTGTTCCATCGCCTCCTTGAAGTTGACGATCTTGCGAAGCATCAGGTAAACGATGGTGAATACCAGCGCGATCGCGCCTGCCCAGGGCAGACCGACAGTCGCGTCGGTGTTGCCGAATGCATCGATGAAGGACGCGCCCTCGAGGATTCCGCCGTTATAGACCAGCGCGAATACGGAAACGCCGATCAGGACGAGCACGGGCAGGATCAGGTCGATGACCTTGCCGTTCTCATTGACGCCCTCGTTCTCGAGCTCGGTATCAACTCTGTCGCCGGTGGTGTAGAGGTCGTCCTTGTACATGGCGTTGAATTCATGGATCGCCATGGAGCCGTAATCGAAGCCCATGACGCAGATGCCGATGATGAACACGAAGGTCAAGAGGGAATAGAAATTGTAGGGGATCGCGTTGATGAAGAGCTTGAGACCCTGACCCTCATCCGCATAAGAGGCGACAGCCGCCGCCCAGGAGGATACGGGAGCGATCATGCAGACGGGAGCCGCGGTCGCGTCGATCAGGTACGCGAGCTTCGCGCGGGAGACCTTGTGGCCGTCTGTCACGGGCTTCATGACGGAGCCGACCGTCAGACAGTTGAAGTAGTCGTCGATGAAGATCAGCACGCCCAGTACGAAGGTCGCGAGCATCGCGCCGGTACGGGTTTTGATGTGCTTTGCCGCCCATTTACCGAAGGCGCGCGAGCCGCCCGCCTTGTTGATCAAAGCGACGATGATGCCCAGCTCGACAAGGAAGATAAAGATACCCGCCGTATCGCTCACGGCAGAGATCAGACCGTCGGAGGTGATGGCGTCCATCGCCTTGAGGAAGTTGAAGTTCGAATACATCAGACCGCCTACGACGATACCGACAGCAAGCGAGGAATAAACCTCCTTGGTGATCAGCGCCAAGCCGATGGCGATGATGGGAGGCAGAAGTGCCCACGCGGAGCCGCGTACAGCGCCTTCGCCGCCGCAGGTCTCGCAGTCAGCGCCGTCGATGAGACCGGTGCCGCCGCAGTCCTGACACTTGATGGTGCCCAGCGCGCCGCCCGATACGGCGACGTAGATCAACAGACCGACGATAACGACAGCCGCGATCGCGAGCACGATTTTGTTAGTCTTTGACATTTGTTTTCTCTCCTTAGTTTATTTGGAAATATCAAAAGCCGCAGGGAGTACCCGCGGCTCGGAAAACAAAGCTTTTCGAATAGCACTCCGTTAAGAAACGACAGTACCACGCATCTTCTGCGTGATCCCGGCAGATGTACGTCGGGAAACGTACAGGAACCTCGGCGGTATCCCCTTTCACCGGCACATTCCCGTGCGTTATCCGGCTACTGATGAAGCCCGCGCCTCTATTACTAAAGTGTATTATAGTACTGTTGACCTGTTTTCGTCAACAGTTTTTTACATTTTTTGCAATTTTGTAAGGATTTCCTGCATTTTATCGTCACTATAAAGCTCTGCAAGGAGTACGACGGCTAGAAAATCCGATCATCGGATCACGCCGTCAATCAACGGATACCCTTCGCCGTCGGGGTAAGCGCGTTTGTCGATCAGCTCGATCAGGTCTTCGCCGTTACGGTAAAAGCACGGAAAGCCGAAGAAGGCACGCAGTACCTTGTCGGCATACTTGACGGTGTCCTTTGGGGTCAGCACATACCGTTCGGGGTCGGGTTGCTGTTGGTACTCGCCCTCTCCCTGCGGGGTCGCGTTCTGCCAAAGTGTGTCGAAATCTGCCGTCAGCTGATGCATCATCGCGGGAAGACGGGCGTTGACCTTATCCATGAAGCTTGTGAGCGTTTCATCATCCGCGAGCGTGAAGCGCTCCTGCAGAAGGATGTCGCCCGTATCAAAGCTTTTTTCCGTTTTATGGACGGTCACGCCGCTTTCTGTCAGTCCGTCGAGGATCGCCAGCGGCATCGGCCACGCCCCGCGTCCGTAGGGTAGGAGAGAGGGGTGGATGTTCACCATCGGCAGGCGGTCGTCTATAGGTATGAGGTAGTAGTAGCCCGCCGAGATCAGCAGCTCACAGCCGTCGTTCAAAAGCTGCTCAACGTCGTGTTTCGTGATCCGATCGAGGGTATAGGGGACGTTCAGCCCTTTTGCGAGGGCGATCACCCTGTTGTTTGTTTCATAAACGCCGTCTACGCGACAGGTGAACAGCCGCAGCAGCTCGTTATTTTGCACCAGCGCTTCCAATGCCGGAGCCATCAGGTCAAAGCCCGCGAACGCGATCTTCATACTATCACCTCACGGTGTTATTCTACCATGATGAAGGAAGTTTCTCAAGAGCGAATTAATAATGACATTTTGTCGCATAAGGTGTATAATAAAGAAAACGGTGAAGGAGGGACAGAAGTGGATCAGATCATCATACATGTGGATATGGACGCTTTCTATGCCTCCGTAGAGATCAGGGACGACCCGTCCCTGCGCGGCAAGCCGTTGGTCATCGGCTCCCTGCCGAGCGAGCGGGGCGTCGTCGCGACGTGCAGCTATGAGGCGCGTCCGTTCGGCGTGCGCTCGGGCATGAATATCAAGGAGGCGTATCGGCTCTGCCCTCACGCGGTATTCATGCATCCGAACTTTGAGAAATACAAGGCGATTTCGCACCGGCTGCACGAGATCTGGAACACCTACGCCTCGGCTTCTCAGGCGATCGCGTTGGATGAAGCGTATCTCGACGTGACCGAGCAGGCGAAGGATTTTGACGGCGCCCGAAAGATCGCCCGCACCATCAAGCAGCGAACGCTCGACGAGCTGGGGCTGACCTGTTCCGTCGGCGTTGCCTACTCCAAGACTGCCGCGAAAACCGCCAGCGAGGAGAAGAAGCCGGACGGTTATTTTGAGATCCCGACTCCCGAGGCTTTCGTTGACCTGATTATCGACCGCGATGTGCGCGTGCTCTACACCGTCGGCGCGAAATCCGCAGAGAAGCTGTATTCCGCGGGGATCCGCACGGTGCGCGATATTCGTGAAAAGCCCGATGACGTCGTGCGCCTGCTCGGTAAGCAGGGGCGCTGGATCACGCAGATCGCCTACGGTATCGACGACAGGAAGGTCACCCCCTACCGTCCCGAGGAGGCAAAGTCCATCGGCAGAGAGGTCACGTTTCAGAAGGATGTTTCCGATTATGAGCTGCTGAAAGATGTGCTGGTGCTCCTTTCGCTGTGCGTACAGAATCGTGCTGAGCGCGTCGGACTGCACGGCAAGGGCGTGACTCTGAAGCTGACCTACGGCGATATGAAGTCCATCTCCCGCTCCCGCGCCTGTTACTCGACCGATTCGGCGTTGGCGATTTACCGCGAGGCGGCGTTGATGCTGGACGTGGTTGAGAACCGCCCCGTCCGACTGATCGGTGTGAGCATCTATAATCTTTCACAGGAGAAAGAAACGCAGCTGACCTTTGACGGTTTCTTTGACAGCGGAGCTGAAGATCATGACGCGGAGCTGAAAGCTCTGCTCGACCGACTCGGAGAGCGGTATCATCTGGATTTTGCCGGAAATCTTGAGAAGATCTACAAGGTCGAGACTCTCCACCGAACCGTGGAATATATGCGTAAACACAGATAAGGCGCCGGGGGCTGAACCTCGGCGCCTTTTCGGTATAATATCAGATTTATGTAACAGCGAAGCTCACGACGTCTCTCCGCTTCGGGCTAAAGAGATGAAATCAGCCGCCGAACAAGTCCTTGCCGGCGTTCCACGCCTTTCCGACCTGCTCGCCCGTGATGAAATATCCGTGCTTGAACTGGTCGAAGATGAGGGCTTGCAGCTTATCGACCTCGACCTTGTCCTTTTCATCGAGGATGCTTTCTTCGGCTTTTGTATCAACGATTCTGCCGACGATCGCGTACATGTTCTCTGTGTCGATGACCTCGGCAAGCTCACATTCCATTACATACGGGAACTCGTCAATGACCGGCGCGTTGACAACGTCGCTCTTGACGGCATGGTAGCCGGTGCGCTCGAACTTGTCCGCCATCTTGTTGCCGGTGGCAATGCCGAAGAAGTCGGCGGCGTCCATGTGCGCTTTATCGGCGATGCTAACGGTGAACGACTTGGCTTTCAGTAGATTTTGGGTGGTTTTATGCTCCTCATCGATGAAAAGCGCGATCTTATCCATCGCGCAGATCATGCCCCACGCGGCGTTCATAACGTTGACTTTGCCGTTCTCGTCGTAAGCGGCGACCATCAGTACGGGCATCGGGTAGACGCCGGGGAAGGAACCCAAGCTTTTTTTCATAGGGATAACCTCTTTTCAATATATAATGATACTATAATTATAATAAAAGCAGACAACAGACATCCCCGAACGATATAGACCGTCCGGGGATGCTGAAAGGAAGCGTATTAGAGAAATGAAAAAAGGAATATAAGGAAAAAATTAAAGAAAGAAGTAAAAGACTCTAATACTTATAATTCATAATTGCGCGGATCAGTCGTACTTAGCGCACTCGGGAGCGTTCGCCTTCGCGGATTCTTCGTCGAACCAGATCAGGTTATTCCCGGTCTCCTCGTCAAAGAGCTGGATCAGCTCGGGAGCAACGTCGAAGTTGATGGTGTTGCCCATGGATACGTCTGCGCCGAGACCGATGGTGGGGATGACCATGACGACCTCATCATCGCCGCTGACTGCATGGATGTTGTACTCGGTACCCATCATCTCGCTGACTTCGATCTTCGCGGAGAGCTTGCCGCTGCCGACGGTGATATGCTGCGGACGGATGCCTGCAACGATGCCGGTGGGCTTCTGACCCTTCGCCTTGAGCGCCTTCTGCTGGAAGTCGCTGAGCTCGAACTTCACGCCGCGGATCTCTGCAAAGTACTTGCCGTTTTCGAGAAGGAGCTTGCTGCCTTTGAAGAAGTTCATGACGGGCATACCGATGAAGCCTGCGACAAAGAGGTTGACGGGCTTGTTGAAGAGCTCCTGAGGAGTACCGATCTGATTGACGAAGCCGTCTTTCATGATAACGATACGGTCGGCGAGCGTCATAGCCTCGGTCTGGTCATGGGTGACATACATGAAGGTGGTGTCGATGCGCTGGCGGAGCTTAATGATCTCGGCACGCATTTCGTTACGGAGCTTTGCATCGAGGTTCGAGAGAGGCTCATCCATCAGGAAGACCTTCGGGTTTCTGACCATCGCTCTGCCGATGGCGACACGCTGGCGCTGACCGCCGGAGAGAGCCTTCGGCTTACGGTCGAGGTACTGGGTGATGCCCAGGATCTGCGCCACCTCGTCGACCTTCTTGTTGATCTCCGCCTTGGGAGTTCTCTTGAGCTTTAATGCGAAAGCCATGTTGTCGCGGACGGTCATATGAGGATACAGCGCGTAGTTCTGGAAAACCATTGCGATATCTCTATCCTTCGGGACGATGTCGTTCATGAGGTTGCCGTCGATGTACAACTCGCCCTCGGAAATATCCTCCAGTCCGGCGACCATGCGCAGGGTGGTGGACTTACCGCAGCCGGAGGGACCGACCAGAACGATAAATTCCTTATCGGCGATCTTCAGGTTGACGTCATGTACAGCGGTTACTTTGTTGTCATAGATTTTTTTGATTCCTTTTAAGATTACTTCGGACATAAAATCGGCTCTGACGGTAAAACCTCCGTGATACCGCCTCACGGGCAACAGCATAATAAGGTTGAGATTGCCGCGGCTGTTTATAGCCTGACAATGACTATATAATGTATTGCTCCGCATATACGACAGGTCTCCACGCTGCCGCACCGTAAGCCTGACGGGTTGACAGTACCTCCTTTAGGATGTACGCCGCTCATAGTGTGGAGTGAGCAAGCGCCATGGGAATGGTTTTCGCCGAGATATACCTCGACGCCTTTAGTGTAAAGCATAAAAACGTAAATGACTATAGGCAGATGTCGTGAAAATATGTCAAAATGTTGTATTCTAACAAAAAGTCAATATTGGTATTTGATATACCATAAAGATAACTGCTGGAAACATCAGACAATATTATTTCGAAACCCGCATAAATACTGGGCTTCTCGCGGCTGAATCAACCCTGTCGGCAGGTCGGTTAGAAAAAATATAGGGAATTTTGTGCAACTTTCCTATAATTTTCAACAAGCAAAACGAACAAACAAAAGACGTGATGTGAGGCGTTTCTGTAGAAAAAGCGCACAGATCGAAGCGGAAAAGTACGAAAAAACTTGCCAAATGGTAGCCTTTTTGATATAATTCCAACATAATTCTATGTTTGGCTCACATCGAACCATAGCCAAATGTGAGATTAGGGAGTAAAATGGCGTTGTAAGCAAGCATGAGGAGGCTACCTTGTGCAAAATAACAATTTTCTTACAGGAGGAAAAAATGAAAAAGATAGTTGCATTACTACTCACAGTTCTGATGGTTGCATCTGTTCTGGTTGCCTGCGGCGGAAATAATTCCGGCTCCGGCAGCTCCAAGGACAGCTCGGGCTCCGGCTCCGGTGCTAAGGCTAAGGCCATCACCGTAAACATCTGGGACTCCAACCAGCAGAAGGGCATTCAGGAGATCGCTGACAAGTGGACCGAGACTTCCGGCGTCAAGGTCAATGTCGAGGTCGTTGACTGGGATAACTACTGGACCCTGCTCGAGGCGGGCGCTTCCGGCGGCACCATGCCTGACGTATTCTGGATGCATTCCAACACCGCTCAGATGTACATGGAGAACGACATTCTGCTCGACCTGACCGATTATATCGCGAAGGACAGCTCCGTCGATATGTCCAAGTTCTATGAGGGCGTTAAGAACCTGTACACCCGCTCCGACGGCAAGGTATTCGCTCTGCCTAAGGATCATGACACCATCGCTCTGCTCTACAACAAGGCGATCTTTGACAAGTACGGCGTAGAGTATCCCACCGACGAGTGGACATGGGAGGATATGTACGAGGCTGCCAAGAAGATCACCGAAGGCTCCAACGGCGAGGTCTACGGTATGGCTATGAACACCTCTAACAACCAGGACGGTTGGTACAACCTGATCTACTCCTACGGCGGCAACGTTGTCGGCGAGGATCATAAGTCCACCAAGATCGGTTCCGACGAGGCTAAGGCCGGTATGGAAATGATGAGAAAGCTCCTCACCGTAGGCGCTCCTCAGTCCGTCGTTGCCGAGACCGGTACCGACTCTCTGTTCCAGTCCGGTAAGGTCGGCATGATCACTCAGGGCTCCTGGATGATTAACGCTTTCTACACTGCTGAGAACCACGCTGATTATTACTGGTCGCTGCTGCCCTACGCCGATGTAAACGGTAACGGCACCTGCGAGAAGGAAGAGCGCTGGTCCGCTTACAACGGTCTGGGCTGGGCTGCTTCCGCTGCTACCAAGGATCCCGAATCCTGCTACAGCCTGATCTCTTACTTCTGCTCCGAAGAGGGCCAGAAGATGCAGGCTGAAAAGGGTGTTACCATGGGCGGTATGACCGGCGTTTCCGACGCATTCGCGAATGCGTTCGACGGCATGGATATCTCCGCTTTCCTGAAGGCTGAAGAGTACAGCCTCTACTTCCGTCCTTACACCCGCAACACCACCGTTTGGGAAGATGCTCTCCAGCAGAAGGGTGCTTTCCTTGATCCTTGGCAGAATCCCGAGGACCCTGCTCTGATGGCTACTGCCTGCGACAATGCTCAGAAGATCATCGAGGACGCTATCGCTGCCGAGTAATCTGTTTCAACAGAACTCTAATGAATAATTTCGGCGAGCCGAACCGTACTGCGGCGCGGCTCGCCTTGCGGCTTTATTAAATCTGAAAAGGAGGGGACTTATGAAACAGAAAGCGCCTAAGAAGAAGCGTACCAAGGCGCAGAAGAGAGAAGCCATATGGGCGTTGTGTTTTATCGCGCCGACCATTATCGGTTTGATCGTGCTGAACTTTTATCCGGCATTTGATACACTGTGGCAGTCCTTCTGCAAAACCGGCGACTTCGGTAAGGGCAATATCTTCATAGGTTTTCAAAACTATGCGAAGGTTTTCGCCGCGGGTGAGACCTGGCATTCACTCTGGAACACCATCAAGTACGCGCTGATCGAAGTACCCTTCGGTGTCGTGATCGCGCTGATCCTGGCGGTATTCCTTAACAAAAAGCTCAAGGGAACCTCGCTGTTCCGCACCATCTTCTTCCTGCCCATGGTCTGCGCTCCCGCAGCGGTTGCCATGGTATGGAAGTGGCTGTACAACCAGCAGTTTGGTCTGCTGAATAATGTTTTCGGCACCAACGTCGCTTGGATCTCCGATCCGAAGATCGCATGGGTCTCCATCGGTATCATCGGCGTTTGGTCAGTCATCGGTTATAACATGGTTCTGTTCATCTCCGGCTTACAGGAGATCCCCGGCGACTATTACGAGGCTGCTGAGATCGACGGTGCGACCGGTATCCGCCAGTTCTTCCACATCACCGTTCCGCTGCTCTCCCCGACGACTTTCTTTATCGTTCAGACCCGAATCATCGGCGCTCTGACGATCTTTGACCTGATGTTCATGGTCATGGATAAGACGAACCTCGCGCTCGAGAATACCCAGTCTATCGTTTACCTGTTCTACGATTATGCGTTCACACAGGGCAACAAGGGCTACGGCGCGACCGTCGTTATCTTCCTGGTCATCTTTATTATGATCGTAACCTTCATCCTGCAGCGTGCAGAGAAGAAGTTAGTTTATCATCCGTAAGAAAGGGGGAACTGATTTATGCAAAGCGCTCGCGCAAGAAATATCGCAAGTAAAGTCGTGATGTATATCGTTTTGATCATCATGGCGTTCATCATGCTGGTTCCCTTCGTATGGATGATCCTGACCGCCCTGAAAACCAATCAGGAAGCGATCTCGGTAGATCCGTTCTACATCTTCCCCGCCCACGGCTGGCACTGGGAAAACTTTGCCGAGGTATGGCAGAGCTACAATTTTGTCGTACTCTATAAGAACACTCTTCTGATGATTCTGCTCCGCGTTGTCTGTGCATGTCTGACAGCGACCATGGCGGGTTACGCCTTCGGTCGTCTGAAGTTCCCGGGCAAGAACTTCTTCTTCGCTCTGGTTCTTGTACAGATGATGATCCCCGCTCAGATCTTCATCATCCCTCAGTACCTGATGGTCTCTAAGCTCGGCCTTTTGAACACCATCTCGGGTCTGGTATTCCCGGGTATCGTTACCGCGTTCGGTACTTACCTGCTCAAGACCGGTTACGAGGGTCTGCCGAAGGATCTGGAGGAGGCGGCTGACATCGACGGCTGTAACATCGGCCAGCGCTTCCTGCGCATCATGATGCCGCTGACCCGTTCCTCGATGGTATCTCTGGGTATCTTCACCGCTCTGTTCGCATTCAAGGACCTGATGTGGCCCATGATCGTCTGCACCAAGGCTGAGACCACCACCCTGTCGGCAGGTCTCGCGAAGATGCAGGGACAGTTCAGCAGTAACTATCCCACCATGATGGCGGCGGCTGTTCTGGCAGTTGTACCGATGATTGTTATTTATGTGATTTTCCAGAAGCAATTTGTAGAAGGTATCGCTACCTCGGGCGGCAAGCTGTAAGGTTATTTCGCTCTATGGCGGATGAGCCTGTATAATTGACGTTTAGCCGGAGGTGTCCCGTAAGGTGCCTCCGGCTTTCTGCATTGATTCCGTGAACATTTATCAAAACCGGGCAAACTCTCTTGTATTAACCCCTGATTCATAAGCTTTGAGGCGTTATAGTCAGAGTTTTTTAGTACGATTTCCTTCTTTTCCTTTTCTCCGATATACCGCCCGGTTTTGATAAGTGCTTACAGTTTTACCGTAAACTACTGAGAAAGTAGGTGAGATCTCTATGAATGATGAAATCAGCTTATACGGTGAACCCGGCCTATATGTGACGCCCAAGGTGCGATGCCTCGTCTACCAGAAGCGCGTGACGGATTCGCTTTATTTGATGCTGTGTGGTCTTGAACACTGTCTGCCGGATTATTGCTTTGACGCGACCGGCAGATCGGGCTATCATCTGCATGTCATCCTGGAGGGCAGAGGCGTGCTTTCCGTCAACGGTAAGGAGACGGAGCTGCACTTCGGCCAGATGTTCATGACCAAGCCCGGTGAGGAAGCCTGGTACAAGGCGGACAGCAACGACCCGTGGGTCTACTGCTGGATGGCGTTCGACGGCACGATCGCTCAGAAGTGCGCTGAGGAGGCGGGCTTTGTCAAGGGCGTCAACGTGCTCGACTGTCATGTCGATATTCGTCAGTTCTATTCAATCGTCGCGAAGGTTCTCGATCAGGCGGAGGTCACCCCCTCCAATGTTTACTCCCGCACCGGTCATCTGCTCGAATTCATCAGCACGGCGGTACACTCGAACTATGAGTCCGAGAAACGTATCCGCAGGGTGCATCAATACCCCTCGGATGATTATGTCACCTACGCCGCGGACTTTATCCGCGCCAATTACGCGACCGCCAAGATCGGCGACGTCGCCAAGTTCGTCGGGCTGCACCGCAGCTATCTGACCAATCTGTTCAAATCAAAAATGGGGATATCTCCGCAGGAGTATCTGATGCAGTGTAAGCTCCAGCAGGCTTGCAAGCTGCTGGAGGAAACCGGTAATCCGATCCAGGAGATCTCGCGCCAGATCGGCTATGATAATCCCCTGACCTTCTCAAAGACCTTCAAAAACTTTTACGGCATCAGTCCCCGCGAATACCGTACAAGACATCTGAAGAATGACGAATCATAATCTGAATCAAAGGAGCCAAATCGCATGAGTATCCGTTATATCGAAGAAACCGGGCAGCTTATCCTGGAAACGAGATCTACCAGCTATCAGATGAAGATCGACAGCCTCGGCTATCTCAATCATCTATACTACGGTCCGAAGGTAGAAACGACCGATATGTCCTATCCGTATCGTATCTACGATCACGGCTTTTCGGGCAATCCCTACGATATGCGCAATAACCGCGCCTTCTCGCTCGATTCGATGCCGCAGGAATATACCTCCTTCGGCGTAGGCGATTTTCGCGTCAGCAGTATCGCTGCGTCCTGCTCGGACGGCTCGCGCTGCGCGGAGTTCCGCTATGAAAAGCACGAGATCATCGACGGAAAGTACAGTATCCCGGGGCTGCCCTCCGTCTATGACAGCGGCGCTGTTGCCCAGACGCTGATCGTTACCCTGATCGACAATGCCGCCAATATCCGTATCAAGCTGTATTACGGTGTTTTCGAGAGCCTGGATATCATCACCCGTGCCGCAGAGATCAGCAACGCGGGCTACGAGATCGTGTGGCTGAGGAAGGCGTCCTCCATGTGCCTTGAGTTGCCGTTCGGCAAGTGGGATATGATCCATTTCCACGGCCGTCACTGCATGGAGCGCCAGCCCGAGCGCGTCCCGCTCTTCCACGGCATCCATACGCTCTCCTCCGGCAGAGGTATGTCCAGCCACCAGCATAATCCCTTCGTCATCCTCTGTGATCACGAAGCGACCGAGGACAGCGGAACCTGCTACGGCATGATGCTGATGTACTCCGGCAATCATAAGACCGAGATCGAGCTCGACCAGTTCGACAGCACCCGCGTGGTGATGGGACTCAGCGACGATCGCTTCCGCTGGGAGCTGGCTCCTAATACGAGCCTGCATACGCCCGAGGTCATCCTGACCTGCGCGGACGGTCTGACCGAGCTTTCTCACCGTTATCACCGCGTCATCCGCAACAACGTCGTCCGCGGCGCGTACAAGCTCAGCCATCGTCCCGTGTTGATCAACAACTGGGAGGCAATGTACTTCGACCTCAATGAGGAGAAGCTCCTTGCCCTCGCGGATAAAGCCGCAAGCCTCGGCATCGAGCTCTTTGTCCTCGACGACGGCTGGTTCAAGAACCGCGTCGATGATAACGCGGCGCTCGGCGACTGGGTACCGGATGAGAAGAAGCTCCCGAATGGCCTCGACAGCCTGATCGAGAAGATCAACGCGAAGGGGATGAAGTTCGGACTGTGGGTCGAGCCGGAGATGGTCAGCGAGGATTCCGACCTCTACCGCGCGCACCCCGACTGGGCGCTGACCGCACCGAACCGCGCCCCCATGATGGCGCGTAACCAGCTTGTGCTCGACCTCTCGCGCCAGGAGGTGCATGAATACATTTTCAATACGCTTTCCGATCTGTTGTCAAAATACAACATTACCTATATCAAGTGGGACTTCAACCGTCCGCTGTCGGACGTTTACTCCCGCTCCACCCCCTCGCCGCGCCAGGGCGAGGTCGCTCACCGCTATTACCTGAGCCTTTACAAAATCTATGAGCGGCTGACCGAGAAGTTCCCGAATGTCCTCTTCGAGGGCTGCGCGGGCGGCGGCGGACGCTTTGACGCGGGCATGCTCCATTATGCGCCGCAGATCTGGTGCTCCGACAACACCGATCCGATCTCCCGCCTGACCATCCAGTACGGTACGTCCTTCGGCTATCCGATGTCATCCGTCGGCGCGCATGTCTCCGCCACTCCGAACCACCAGACAGGCCGCCTTACGCCCCTGTCGACCCGCGGTATCGTCGCAATGTCCGGCGCCTTCGGTTATGAGCTCGATCTGCTCAAGCTGAGCGACGGGGAGCTCGCCGAGATCAAGGAGCAGGTCGCGCGCTTCAAGGAGATCGAGCCGATCGTTCATAACGGTCTGTTCTATCGCCTGAGTTCGATGCAGGAGAGCGGTCACTACTTCGCTTGGCAGTTCGTCAGTCCCGAAAAGGACCGCAGCCTCGTGAACATCGTCGTGACCAATCCGCTCGCGAACTCAACGCCCATCCATGTGCGCTTAAAGGGTCTCGATCCCGACGCGCTGTATTCCGTGGACGGCGAGTTCGAGTGCAGCGGCTCCGCGCTGATGAAGGCGGGCTACACCTTCACCCGGCTGACGGGAGATTATCCCGCACTGCAGGTGGATATCAAGCAAGTAAAGTGAGGCGCTTAGATTGCGTTCTATGAATCCCAATAAGATCGTCTGGGCGGAGGAGAAGGAGAAGATACGTAAGATGCCGTTCAAGGAAGCGGCGGCGTATATATGGATGTACTTCAAGATCCCGATCATCGCCGTTATCTTCATTCTCGCGTTTGGCACCTTCCTGATCGTCCGCATCACGACGAATATCCCTGACAACTGGATCTCGGTCACCTTCGCGAATACGACCGCGAGGGTCGGCAACGACTCCGAGCTGTGGAAGGACTTCACCGAGAAGCAGGGCTATGACCTGAAAAAGAAAAAGGTCGAGTTCAACGCAGAATCCTATTTTGATTACCTGCAAAATCAGGCGAAGGGCAACGCGTATTACAATGCATTTGTCACGCTTGCCGACGTCGGCGAGCTGGACGCGATCACGATGGAGAAGGATTCGCTCGCAGCCCTCGGACAGAGCGGGAGACTGCTTGATCTGAACGATGAGCGCTGTGCTTCCATCAAGGCGAAATATGCCGACCGCTTCGTTTACTATCAGCCCGAGGCGGAGGACGGCAAAACGCCCGAGAAGATACCTGTCGGTATCGATATCAGCGACAGCATCCTCATGACAAAGTATCATTTGTACAAGGATAGCTGTGCCATCGGTATCGGCGCAAAGAGCGAGAACCTCGGCGAGGTAGAAGCCTTCATCGACTATGTATTGGAGGAGAAGCAGCCATGAGAAATTTTATCAACTCCTTCATGAGTAACGACAGCGCCTTCGGCAGAACGATGACCAAGATCGGTATCATTATCTGCGCGAATTTGATGTTCGTGTTGTTCAGTATGCCGGTGGTGACGATCGGCGCTTCGTATGTCGCGCTCTATCACGTAATGCTCAAGACCCTGCGCGGCAACACCGGTCTCAACCCCTTCAAGGAATTCTGGATCGGCTTCAAGTCGAATTTTAAGCAGGCGACCATCGCGTGGGTGATCTTCGCCCTGCTGTTTGCGTTCGGCTATTATAATGCTGGTATCTGCCGTCAGGCAACGGGCTTCATCAACTACCTGCAGTACGGCATCTATGCGCTGGGCATCGTCGCGGTGATCATCATGATCTACCTTTTCCCGACGATGGCGGCGTTCGCGAATACGATCCCGAACCTGATCCGCAACGGGCTGTACTTCGCGTTTCATAAGCCGTGGTGGCTGGTAGTCAACCTGTTCTTCCACGTGTTCCCTCTGTATCTGACCTACTCCGACCCCCAGATGATGCCGCTGTATGCGTTCTGTTGGTTCTTCTTCGGTTTCGGCGCGATCACGATGCTGACCTCCCGACTGCTGATCAAGGACTTTTCCAAATATCTGCCGCTCGTCGATGACGACGGTGACTTTATCCTCACCGAGGACGGTGAGAAGATCATGCCCGGCTCCCCCGAGGAGAAGGCATATTTTGCCGGCGAAGGAATGAACACCGGCGGACGTTCGATGACCGAGGATGAGATCCTCGAAGAAATGAAAAAACTGGATATGTGAGGATTATCATGAGACCCCTGGAATTAATTGAAAGATTAGAAAACAGAGAATATACCGATGAATTAAAGCTGCTGTACGGCGCGGATGAAAAGGCGCTGTACCCCCAGCGCAAGCGCTATATTGAGGCGATCCGCGCGTTTATGGAGTTCTTCCCCGAGCGGGATGACGTGCATATTTTCTCCGCACCCGGCCGATCGGAGATCGGCGGCAACCACACTGACCACCAGCACGGCTGTGCGCTGGCGGCGGCAGTGAACCTCGACGCGGTAGCGGTCGTCGCCTTCCGTGAGGACGGAATCATCCGCCTGCAGTCGCAAGGCTACGGTATGAGCGAGGTCGACCTCTCCGATCTCAGCGTCCACGAGGAGGAGAAGGGTAAGTCGATCGGTATCATCCGCGGTATCGCGGCGCGCTTTGCACAGATGGGCGTGAAGATCGGCGGCTTCGACGCTTATACGATCTCCGACGTCCTCAGCGGCAGCGGCCTGTCGTCCTCGGCGGCGTTCGAGACCCTGCTCGGTACCATTATCGACGTTCGTTACAACGACTGCAAGGCGGGAGAGATCGAGATCGCCAAGATCGGTCAGTATGCAGAGAACGTCTACTTCGGCAAGGGCAGCGGTCTGCTCGACCAGATGGTCTGCTCCGTCGGCGGCTTCGTATTCATCGACTTCAACGATACCGAGAACCCGAAGGTTGAGAAGCATGATTTCGACTTTGAGAAAGCAGGCTATAGCCTGTGTATCACCGATACCAAGGGCAGCCACAGCGACCTGACCGACGACTATGTCGCCGTACCCTCCGAGATGAAGAGCGTCGCGGCGTATTTCGGCAAGGAATATTTGCGTCAGGTGGACGATAAGGCGTTCTTCGCCGCTGTACCTCAGCTTCACGGCAAGGTCAGCGACCGCGCCATCCTGCGTGCGATCCATTTCTTCGGAGAGAACAGCCGCGCGATCTATGAGGCGGACGCACTGGAGCGCGGCGACCTGGAGCGCTTCTTCACCCTGTACCGTCAGTCGGCGGCGTCCTCCGCGAACCTGCTCCAGAACCTCTACTCGACCTCCAAGCCCCTCGAGCAGGGCATCCCGCTGGCGATCGCCGTCAGCCGCTTGATCCTCGGCGAATACGGCGCCGTCCGCGTACATGGCGGCGGGTTTGCGGGTACGATCCAGGCGTTTGTCCCCGTTGACAAAACAGAAGAATATAAGAATAAGATGGACGCCCTCTTCGGCGACGGCAGCTGCTATGTTCTGCGTATCCGTCCCGTCGGCGGTATCCAGGTCGTCTAATAGATTATTTGACAGTAAATGAGGTGGACGAGATGTTTGATATTACCGCGATCGGCGAGATACTGATCGATTTGACCCAGACAGGCGTATCGGAGGGCGGGATCCCCGTCTATACCTCCTTTCCCGGCGGCGCTCCCGCGAACGTCGCGGTAGCTGCGTCGAAGCTGGGCGCGAAAACCGCCTTCATCGGCAAGGTCGGCGACGACGCTTTCGGTCGGCTTCTGGTCGATACCGTGAAGGAGAATAACGTATGCACCGACGGCATGATCGTTTCAAAGACCGCCAACACCACCCTCGCGGTGGTTTCGGTCGACGGCAGCGGCGAGCGTAATTTTGCCTTCTACCGCCGCGGCTTCGCCGATACCCTGCTCAGTGAGGATGAGATCTCCGACGAGCTGTTGAAGAATACCCGCTTCCTGCATTTCGGCTCCGTCAGCCTGACGGACGAGCCGTCCCGCTCGGCTACCTTATCTTCGGCGCAAAGAGCGAAGGAGAGCGCGACGATCACCTACGACCCCAACTACCGTGAGAGCCTTTGGCGCGACCGCGACGAGGCGATCGAGATGATGAAGCGCCCCCTGCCGATGGTGGATATCCTCAAGATCTCCGACGAGGAGCTGCCGCTTCTGACCGATACCGATGACGCGGAGAAGGGAACAAAAATGCTCCGCGACACCTACGGCATCAGCCTGATCCTGCTGACGCTCGGCGCAAAGGGCGCTTACTACTGCATGGGTGATATCACAGGTATGTGCGAGGGCTTCAAGGTCAAGGTCGCCGATACAAACGGCGCGGGCGACACCTTCTTCGGCGCATTCCTCAGCGGCATGGCGCGACTCGGCAAGTATAAGCCCTGTGAGCTCAGCGAAGATGAGCTCAGGGAGCTTGTGATCTTCTCGAATAAAGCGGCTTCGCTGACGACCTCGCGCCACGGCGCAATCCCCGCGATGCCTACCCTCAGTGAAATGATGTGATATGATGAAACCGTCCGCAAAATGGGATAAAGAATTCACCTCGCGATTCCAAAAGCATTTTGACGAGCTGAAATGGCTCTACTGCGAGGTTTACAATAATGATATCGGCGCTTTCTCCTGGCTGTGCAACTCGCTTTATGAGTATTATCAAAAGCGCGGCGCATCGCTGAAAAAGCTCGACAGAGCGCGTGAGAAAACGCCCTTCTGGTACAGCACGAACGACCTCGTCGGCATGATGCTGTATGTCGATAACTTCGCCGATAACCTCAAGGGGCTGAAAAGCAGGCTCGATTATATTAAGGAGAGCGGTGTCAATTATCTGCACCTGATGCCCCTCTTGAAGAGCCCGAAGGATCGCGGCGACGGCGGTTATGCCGTAGCGGATTTCCGCAGAGTCCAGCCCGAGCTCGGTACGATGAAGGATCTCGAGTCGCTGACTGCCGAATGTCATAAGAACGGGATCAGCGTATGTCTCGACTTCGTGATGAACCATACCAGCGAGGATCATGCATGGGCGAAGGCGGCGCGTGCCGGCGATGAAGAGGCGAGGAAGCGCTATTTCTTCTTCGATAACTGGGATATCCCCTTTGAGTTTGAGCGTACCGTGCCGCAGGTGTTCCCGACCACCGCGCCGGGCAACTTCACCTATCTGCCCGACTGCGACAAGGTCGTCATGACCACCTTCTATCCCTACCAGTGGGATCTGAACTACGGCAACTGCGTCGTGTTCAACGATATGGTGCTCAACATGCTGTCTCTGTGCAATCGCGGTATCGACATCATCCGACTGGACGCTGTGCCGTATATCTGGAAGGAGCTCGGCACTAACTGCCGCAACCTGCCGCGGGTTCATACCCTCGTGCGCATGATGCGCATCATCACCGAGATCGTCTGTCCCTCGGTACTGCTGCTCGGCGAGGTTGTGATGGAGCCCTCCAAGGTCGCGCCTTACTTCGGTACGCCCGATAAGCCCGAGTGCCACATGCTCTATAACGTCACCACCATGGCGAGCACCTGGCATACCGTCGCGACCCGCGACGTGCGCCTGCTGGAGCGCCAGATGAAGCAGCTCACTTATCTGCCGAAGGACTATGTGTTCCTTAACTATCTGCGCTGTCATGACGACATCGGCTGGGGACTGGACTATGAATATCTGAGCGAATTAGGTATGAGCGAGGTTGCGCATAAGCGATTTTTAAACGATTATTTCACCGGCAAGTTCGAGGGCAGTCCCTCGCGCGGCGAACTGTATAACGATGACGAAAGCCTTGGTGACGCGCGGCTTTGCGGCACTGCCGCGAGCCTGTGCGGTATCGAATCCGCGCTTGATTCCGATGACAGGGAGCGTCTGGATACAGCGGTCAACTGCGATATCATGCTCCACGCCTATATGCTGACCCAGAGCGGCATCCCCGTCATCTACAGCGGCGACGAGGTCGGTCAGCTCAACGATCTGACCTATCACGACGATCCCGATAAACAAGCCGACAGCCGCTATCTGCACCGCGGAAGGTTCGATTGGAAGCTCGCCGAGAAGCGCAGCGACCCTGAATCGGTACAGGGTAGGATCTATCAAGCCCTGTTACAGCTCGAGAAGCTCCGCAGAGAGCATCCGGTCTTTACCGCGGCGGCAGGCTTCAGCGTGCTGAATACCGCGAACGACCATGTGCTGGGTATCAGAAGAGAGTATGAGGGTCAGCGCCTCTGTTCTTACTTCAATTTCAGCGAACAGCCGCAGAATGTGTACTTTGATACCATCCTGACCGGAAGGGATCTGGTGACCGGCGAGGAGTTCAGCGGCTTGACGACAGAACTGAAGCCCTACGGCTTTTTATGGATACTGATTGACGAGTAACTCAAAGCTCCTCTGCTTTTGCAAAGGAGCTTTTTATCCACAAACGCAAAACCCTTAGGAGTAACCATGCAACAGGATTATTATGATTATAAAGAAGCGTTGAAGCTTGGACAAAAAGAGTATAAAGCCCGTATCGCAAAGGGCGAGAGTCCGTACCTGCCGGCACTCGACGGGATCATTCCGCCCGAGAAGTCACTCGGCGGCAGTCACCTCGGCGTGATCCAAATACCTGTTTTCTTCATCGAAGGCACCAAGACTGCGGGACGCCTCAACGCCTTTGCCGCGAACTTCATGCCGCTGCTGGATGAGAGTACCGAGTTCGCCGATAAGTGGGAGTCGCTCTACCGCTCCCACCTGAGCGAAGGGATCCGCGACCCGATCAAGGTGTATGAATACCTGAACCGCTATTACGTTGAGGAGGGCAATAAGCGCGTCAGTGTGCTGAAATACTGCAATGCCTACAGCGTGCCCGCCGACGTCATCCGCGTGATGCCCGAACCGAGCGACGATGAAAAGGTGCAGCTGTATTACGAGTTTGTCGAGTTCAACCGCTTCACGAAGATCAACTTCATCGAGATGTCGACCCGCGGCGGTTACCGCGAGCTGCTCTCGGCGATGGGCAAGCCCTTCGACGAATACTGGTCGGTCGAGGAACAGCGGCGTTTTTCGAGCGCGTATTACTACTTTGAGCAGGCATACGTCCACAGCGGCGGCGATAAGCTCAAGACCACCGTCGGCGACGCGATGCTCCGGTATATCCGGATATACGGCTACACCGAGCTCCAGCATTCGGGGGAAGCCGAGATCAAGATGAACCTCAAGAAGATGTGGGAGGAGATCGCTCTCAGCGAGGAGAACGAGGCGATCGAGCTTAAATCCGCTCCTGCCGAGAAGAAGAAGCCCTCCGTCATCGAGCGCGTTTTCGAGCGCAAGCCCGCTTTCCTCAAGGCGGCGTTCGTCTACGATATGCGACCCGAGCGCTCGGGCTGGGTCACCGACCACGAGTTGGGTCGCCGTCACGCACAGACCGCCCTCGGCGGCAAGGTGGACACATCCGTTTATATCGAAGAGGACGAGAGGAACTTCGCGACTGTGATCGAACGCGCGATCGCGGACGGCAACAAGCTGATCATCACTGTTTCGCCGCGTATGCTGCAGGCGAGCCTGAAGGCGGCGATCCATCATCCCGACGCGGTTATCATGAACTGCTCGCTGAATACCTCGCACCGTTATGTGCGCTCCTATTATCCGCGCATGTATGAGGTGAAGTTCATCCTCGGCTTGCTGGCGGGCTCGCTGACCCAGAGCGGAAGGCTCGGCTACGTCTGCGACTATCCGATCTACGGTCAGATCGCGGGAATCAACGCCTTCGCCCTCGGTGCGCAGATGGCGAATCCCCGCGCTAAGGTGTTCCTCGAATGGTCGTCCGTCAAGGGCGCGAAGGAGGCGGCGCTTTCGTTGAACCGTAACCATATCCACATCATCTCGTCCCAGGATACCGCGCGTTATATGGGCGACGACCGCCACAGCTTCGGTCTGTCGCACATCGGTCACGACAAAACAGACCTGCTCGCGGTGCCTGTCTGGAAGTGGGGCGTTTACTACGAACGCATCCTACGCGGAATGCTCGAGAGTATTCTCCAGAGCGAGTATGAGGGCAGCAGCCGTGCGCTGAACTACTACTGGGGTATGTCCGCCGGCGTTGTCGATATCGAATACGCCCCCGCTCTGCCGCTCGCGTCCCGGCGTTATGCCGATTTCTTCCGCGAGAGCCTGATCCACGGCGTCGGCACGCCGTTTCTCACCCCGTTCTATATACAGAGCGGTGAGATCATTGGCTCGCGTCAACGTGAGCTGACGCTCGAGCAGATCATACGTATGGATTACCTCGTTGATAACGTCGTCGGTTCGATCCCCTCCTACGACGAGCTTACCCCGATCGGTCGGGAGACGGTCAAGATGATGGGGGTCCCGCAGGCGAAGCCTGCTGTCAAAAAGGAGCGCAACTCATGAAGATCCTCGCTGTCGCTGATGTAAAAGCCGACCGCTTCTACGAATATTACAAGCCCGGAAAGCTCGATGAATTTGATCTGATACTCTCTTGCGGAGACCTCAGACCCGAGTATTTGGAGTTTCTGGTGACGATGGCGCGATGTCCGCTGGTATATGTCCACGGCAACCACGACGACAGCTACGGCCGCGATCCGCAGGGATGTATCTGCGCGGATGATATGATCGTCGATATCGGCGGTCTGCGTATCCTCGGACTCGGCGGCGCGAACCGCTATCGCGACGGGGCATATATGTACACCGAGCGTGAGATGGCGCGGCGGATCCGCAAGCTGTGGTATCCGCTGCATAAGCACAAGGGCTTTGATATTCTTCTGACCCATGCTCCCGCGAGACATCTCAACGACTTTGAGACCATCCCGCACCGCGGCTTCGAGTGTTTCAACAGTCTGATGGAGCGCTATGAGCCGATGTATTTTATCCACGGTCATATCCATCGCAACTACGGCGTGGATATCCCGCAAATATGCGAAAAAGGCGCCACCACGGTGGTGAACGCCTATGAATACTGTATTATAGATACCGATAGGTGATAACATGAATCAATTGGTAAAACGAATCATCATGAGCGTTATGGGCGTCGTGATCTGTGGAATCAGCGTCGGCATGTTTAAGTTCGCGGCTCTTGGTATTGACCCGTTCCAGTCGCTGATGAGCGGGCTGGACGCTATCATCCCGATCCGTTTCGGGACGCTGTACGTTATCGTAAACGCAATCCTACTGCTTTTTGCGCTGATCTTTGACCGTAGGAAGATCGGTATCGCGACCCTCATCAACCTGTTTCTGCTCGGTTATATCGTTGAGTTCTCACAAGGAATGTGTGAGCAGCTGATGCCTTCTGCTCCGCTCTGGCTGCGTATCGTAATTCTGTTGATCGCGATCGTGATCCTGTGCCTATCCTCGGCGCTGTACTTCACCGCTGACCTCGGCGTATCGACCTACGACGCGGTCGCGCTCGTCTGGTCACAGCGACAGAATAAGATCAAGTTCGCTTACTGCCGCGTGATCTGCGATTTCGTCTGTGTGGCGATCGGTATCGCGCTGTGCCTGATCTCGGGTATGACGTTCGGGGAGGTCTTCGGCGTCGTCGGCGTCGGTACGATCATCACGGCGTTCTTCATGGGTCCGCTGATCAGTTTTTTCAACGTCCGTGTCGCACAGCCGATCCTTAACGGAAGGAAGAGAAAAGATGACTGAATATGAGAAGATGGTGCGGGGCGAGGTCTACGACCCCTGCGTCGAGGAGATCATGAGCGAGCAGATGCCCTATCAGGATAAGCTATGGGCGTTCAATCAGCTCCGACCCTCCGATATTGAGAAAAAACAGGCATATATGCACGAGGTCTTTGCCGAGTGCGGAGAAGGCTGTTATATCGAACTTCCCTTCCACGCGAACTGGGGCGGTCATCACGTCCATTTCGGCGAGGGCGTCTACGCAAACTCCAACCTGACGCTGGTTGACGACGGTCATATCTATGTCGGCGACCGGGTCATGATCGGCCCGAACGTCACCATCGCGACCGCAAACCATCCCTTTGATCACGAACAGCGGCGCAGAGGATTACAGTACAACCGCGACGTCTATATCGGAGAGAATGTCTGGATCGGCGCCGGGGCGATCATCGTCCCCGGAGTGCATATCGGTAAGAACACCGTCATCGGCGCGGGGAGTATCGTGACCAAGGATATCCCCGATAATGTTCTCGCGGTCGGTAATCCCTGCCGTGTGATCCGTAATTTATAGAGAAACACCGCATCACTTACGGCGTTTAGCCGAGTGATGCGGTGTATCGTTTATACTTATACTTAGTATTAATCCTTTCCGATGATATAGATGGTTTAACTCAATATTCATCAGTGTTTAGTATCAGAACAAGATCGGTCAATGCGACGACTGAGAAGTATCCGAGTCCGTACCACAGGTACGCGGAGTTGTAAGCGGCCTGTAAGTAGTAGTACAGCGGTGTGATAACGCGCAGGGGATAAACGAACGGCAGGTTGAACAGGATCGGGTTGACGACGATCACCGTTACAATAATAAGCGGAGCTGCCGCCGCGATCCTACCCGCCTTGCGCAGTATAAGACCGATCAGGATAACGAAGCCCGCACAGTTCAGGCAGTATATTGCCATCGAGAGGATCTCCCGCAGGGGAGAGGTCGCGTTGCCCGATAGATAAAGCGACAGAAGCACCACCAAAGCGACATCGACGATGCCTGTCAGGTGGTAGCAGAGCTCAAAGAGCGGAAGCGTCCGTTTGTTGATACGGGCGAAAAGCTTCTGCTCCCTGTCTCTGACGCGGAACATCACCATCGCAAAGCCCGACAGCAGTATTGCCGCCGCAAGAATTCCGCGGATGGGAAGCATCAGGTAGGAAGCATCGTTATCGCCCGCATATTCGCCCGAAGCGTAGCGAAACTCGAACAGCTCGCCGCTGTTGATCACGCTGTCAAAGTACCGGCGCAGTTTTGTCCCATCGTAATTCGGAGAGACGTTTTTCGCATATGCCTGCTTGAGGATGGAGAAGCTTGTGTCGGATGATAACGTTGCGGCGAGCTTCTCACGCGCCAGCTTCAGCGCGATCGTGTCCTCGCGCTCGATGATTCGGATGCAGGCGGGGCTTTTGTCTCCGCTGACAAAGCGGTCGATACGTCCGAGAATATCGTCGCAGAAGATCCATGCGCCGTCAACCTCACCGTAGCGCACCCGATCCTCCGCTTCTTCTGTGCCAGTGCATCGTGCGCAGTGTACGATCCCCGAGCTCTCGCAAAGCTCGTCTATCATACGTGTGACGGAAGGATCGGCGGGATCCTCTGCCGCTAATGCGATCTTGACGAAGCCTTCGGTGTGAGAGGTCACGGCGTTGAGTGCGGCGATCAGTACGGGAACGGCGCACAGGATCATGATAAAGACAGGCTTTTTCAGCAGACGTTTATTCAAAAGATACCAACGGGTCAAAAAGCGTTTCATGCGCCGCCTCCTTCTCGTTTGATACGTACGCGGCGTATCAGCACGCTCAACAACAGGAACAGGAAGAAATAGGCTGCAAGGATGACGAAGGTTTTCAGCGAAGGAACGCCCGCGAGCAGCTCATCAAGCCACAGCCGACAGTACCAAGCAGGCAGCCATGCCGCCGCGTCCTGCACCTGACGGGGGAAGAAATATGCGGGATAAACGCAGCCGCTGATATAACCCAGTCCCATCGCGCAGAAGAACTGGAGCAGCGCTCCCGAGACCATCCCGCCCGCCGCTTCATACAGGAAGAACTGCATCGCAGCGATAGTGATCAGGGGGATTATGATTCCCGGGAACAGGCGGGTGAAGTTGTATTGTTCTAAAAGCGGGATCGAAGGCAGAAAGCGCGCTGCTGCTGTAAACACAACGGCAGGGATGGTGAGGATCGACGTCATGAACAGCAGATAGGCTGCGTATTCGCCGAGTATTTGGGCGACAGCGCCCGTTCCCTTGGAGAAGAGTACACGGCTGAGCGGCGTGCTGCGGGCGGCAAAGATCGTACAGCAGGTGATTCCCCAAAGCATCAGCAGAAGCACTGTCATTCCGCAGATCAAAGGGTCGTCGATCGCGTCGGCACCGCTTGTACCGACCTCGACGATCTCATATGCGCCCTCACGGTTCAGAATTGCGCCGAGCTCCTCGAGGGCGACGGCGTTACCTTGATCGTATGCTTTATCAGGCGGTACGCCGTTATCCAGCGCGGCGCGGTGATAGCCGTAGACCGCCTTCTGTGAGTTTGCTACGATCTCAGTCACGGTTTTCATAAGTTCCTCGGTGATCCGTGTACCGAAATCCGCCGCGCCCGAAGATGTGACGCAGGTGATCTTCTGCATGTTTCCGCTGATCGCCTCGGAGATGAAATTATCGGGCATCACAATGTATGCCACCAGCTCTCCGCGCCTGAGCTTTTCGGCGGCAAAAGCTTCATCCGATATTGTCTCGACCGCGATCGAAAAGCGTGAAGAATCCAGATTCTGTAAAGCGTTGATCGCCATGCCGAGGTAGGAATCCTCCGTGTCGCCGACGATACCGATATTGATCAGCGAGTTTTTCTCATCTGATTCGGAATCGGCAAACATCCCGTAAAACGCCATGCCGAGAGCTCCCAGTAAAAGCGCGCTGAGAACGATAACGGTAGGTGTCAGCTTGAAGAATCGTTTGAGCTGTAAGCGAAAGTATTTTATCGCGCGGTTCATAGGGCTTGTACCAGACGCGCAACGTCGCCGTCGTAGGCGTAGTCGTGCAGTATGCCGCCGCGCATGATCTTATACTCGTCACAGATCGAGAGTTCCATCGGATCGTGTGAGATCAATACCAATGTACCGCCGCGGCTCTTGTAATCGCTCAGGTAGCGGAGAATGCGTTCCTTACACTCGATATCCAGCGCGGCGCAGGGCTCGTCGAGTAGGAGCACGGGCGGACGGGTTTGCATGGCGCATCCGATGGAGAGACGCTTCTTCATACCGCCCGACATCTTGGATACGGGCGTTTTCAGAAAATCGCCGATCCCGAGCAGATCGAGTACGCCCTCGTTCAGCTCGCGTTCGATCTCTGCCTTGGCATACCACAGCAGAAGGTTGTCACGGGCGGACAGCTCTTCGATCAGAGGTGTGCCTTGAGGAACGTAGCCGATGTTGCGGCGCAGTTCGGCGGGTCGGCTGAACAGCGGATGACCGTCAATCAGCAGTTCGCCGCTGTCGCATCTTTGCACGCCTGCGAGGATCGACAGCAGGGTTGATTTACCGCAGCCGTTCTTGCCGAGGATGGCGACGCATCTGCCCGCTTCGACCGAGAAGGTGATCCCGTTGAGCACATGGTTTTTTCCGTATGATTTTTTGATGTTTCTAATTTCTGTTAACATGGTTCTTAATTCTTTGGCCGTTTGAGATTGCCTATTGACAAACGGTCACTACATAACAGTATTATAATTGAAAAAGATCAGGCGGCAGGGATTTCTGCCGCCTGATCTGCGGTTATCGTTGGGTTATCTCGATCCGATAAGCGAACCGAAGATGTTCTGGATAAAGCTTGCGGGAGCGCCTGCGTCGGTGAGACGTTTTACCAGCTCTGTGGTATCAATGGTGCTTGACCATTCGGAAATATCGACAGTAGTTACGTTAGTGTCGAAGGAGAGCTGCTCGGGCTTCGATTTGGAGATCGTCGCAGTGACAAAGGACTGACTTGCTACATTCACGTCGACAGCAACCTTGCCCTTGGAGAACTCAAGCTTCAAAGCAGCGGTAGCAAGAATAGGGGAAAGGGAGGAGTTATGCGTTACGCCGTCCCATGCGTCCTTGGTAAGAGAGAGCTCGACCGTACCGGTGAATTCCTTTTGATTGAAGTCGGTCAGCTTGATGTTGGCATAGTTTGTTTCTTCGGCGATGATCCGGAAGTCGCCGCTGATAACAGATCCTTTAATGGTACCGGAACCGGTGAGGAAGGTCTCGCCGTCTACGGCCGCCTGCGCACCGAAGCTGTTGCCCTTGATCGCGAAGATCACGGAGATCTCCCTGTCTTCCTGAGGTAAGGAAACCTTGACACCGGTGATCTTGTCGTGGGAGACATATTCGGTCAGGATCAGCACGGCGTTATCGGTCGCGGTTGCTTCCTGATCGGTTATCTGTTTAATCGAGTTGTTAAGCTCATCTTTAAAGTTGGTATAAAAATCCTCAAAGCTGTCAAAGCCTGCGCCGGAACTGGGAGCCAGTACGGGATACACCTGCTCTAAGAAGGCTTTAAGGTCGGTATCCTCCAGTGCGGCGGTGAGTACCTTCTTACCGATAGCGAGCGCCTGACGCTCGGATACGGTAGCGGTATAGACCGTGACTTTCTCGGTTATGCCCTCGGCGGTAACGTCTTCGCTGGTTTTCTTGACGTCGTCGATCGAGTCTACCGTCATCGCAAAGTACTTTTCGATCAGGCCGGTTGCTTTTTCTTTATCGATACCCGATATACCCATGATTGAGGTGTTGATCGCGTTCAGATCGATTTTTCCGTAGCTTTTTGTCAGACCCTCCAGTCCGATCAAAGAGGTATTGGTTTTGCTGTCGATCAGCATATCCAGACAGGCGATCTCGGTATTGTTGAGAGTGAGACGGAACCTGGTCGCCTGAGCGCCATCCTTGGAGTCGGTCGTCTCTGTGATCTTGGCGTCCTTCAGCCACGAGATGTCGACGCCTTGATCCTTAGCTAAATCGGCTAGGAACTGACCGGGTACAACATCCAGCTCGACAGAGCCGTTGCTTTCTTGGACGAAATCTGCGTTGCTGAGACTGGCAAGCGCTTCGTGAACGGTGCTTTTCTCCAGGCTGTGCATCCTATCCTTGTCGGACATGAACAGCTTCGGGAGAAACAGAACTGCCAGCACAATGACAAGAATAACAGCCGCAGCGATCGCGCCGATGATTAACGGCTTCTTGCCGGACTTTTTCGGCTGTGCCGGTTGGTAACCGTACTGTGGAGCAAAGCTCTGTTGCCGGGGATCGATCGGCTGTTGATAGGGCTGCTGTGGATTGACGGTCGGTTGCTGAGGAGCATATGTCTGTTGCTGCGACACGTAAGGCTGCGGCGGCGCATAAGATTGAGGCGCGTCATAGTCGCTCAACACCTGAGTCTCCTCGGAGCCGTACATGCTCTGCGGCGCGTCATAGTCGCTCAGTACCTGAGTCTCCTCGGATTCGTACATATTCTGCGGCGCATCATAACCGCCGAGAACTTGGGTTTCCTCCGATTCATATAGATGATCCGGGTTATTTGTTTTTTCCGTTATGTCGGACTGCTGCATGGTTTCGGTCGGCGAATAATCTGTCGGTGCTCCGCAATTATCGCAGAAGCGCTGTCCGTCAGGCATTTGATGCCCGCATTTTCCGCAAAACATAAGTTTACCTCCGTGAATTATTATTGTGAAACGGTTGAGCCGTTTACCGATAATCCTATTATACAGGGAGTTGATGGGCTTTTCAATAGAAAACCTTGTTATTTATATAACGAACTCTTGCGTCGAAACGGCGGTTTCGACGCAATCGGATTTATGTTGATTATCGCTTTTCGGAGGAGATAAGCGATTTTCGGATCGTCAGTTTATTCTTTCCGTCGCTGTATTCATAGGAATAGCCGTCGCACAGCTGCATGGTCAGATATCGTCCCAAGCCGCCTATCGCCTGATCGTGATTGTATTTATCGATCGAAATGACTTCACGTGTTGGATCGAAGGGCTTTCCGCTGTCGATGAAGGTCAGCGTCGCCTCGTCGCCTGCGTCGATGATGACCTGTACGCTGCCTTCGTCCTCATAGGCATAGGAGCAGATGTTGATGAAGATCTCCTCGCTGATCAGCTCCAGATTCATCCTCATCTCCTCGGATAAATCGGGGATCTGAGCGATCGTATCATAGATCGTGCTCAGCAATTCTGCCCGGGAGGTCAGGTTCAGCTCGCGGTGAAAAGCACCGGATTTGGAGCGAAAGACCAGCATGGTGATATCGTCGCTCCTGGCAGCGTCGCCGACAAAGTCTTTCAGCTGCGCCAGCACCTGCTTCATGATATCGACGCCTTCCGCTGACAGACATCCGCGCAGCACATCCTCCAGCGCCTCTGTTCCGAAGAGCGCCTCGTCTGAATTGCCCGCCTCGTTTACGCCGTCGGTATATAGGAACAGACCGTCGCCGTCTTTGAAGTCAGCGGTCGCTTCCTCATAGCATTCGTCGTCAAAGACGCCTGCCGCCATACCGTGCGCCTGCGTGAGCGGAATGAGGGTATCGGAGAGGATGTAGGGGATGTTGTGGCCGGCGTTGGAGTAGATCAGCTTCTTAGAGTCGGGGTCATAGATCGCGACAAAGGTCGTGATGAACAGCCCGTTGGGGTTTTGTGCGGCGAGGGTCTTGTTGTACTCGGTGAGGATCTTTGCAGGCGAGTAGCCCAGTTGAGCGTACATGTGTAGGAGAGTGACAGCTCGGGACATGAACAGTGCCGCAGAGATACCCTTACCGGATACGTCGGCAACCGTCAGAAATACCCTGCCGTCGTCGAGTACCAGATAATCGTACAGATCGCCGCCGACCTCTTTAGCGACGAGCATACAGGCGTCGATGGTGAAGCCGTTGCCGTCACAGTGAGGCGGGCTTAACAGTCCCTGCTGGATGTTGCCCGCAATATCGAGCTCCGCGCGCCGCTTGTGCTTTTCCTGATTGAGCGCGGTAATGTTACTCAGATAGCTGTCGATATTCTGAGCCATCGTGTTGAACGAGCGCGATATCTCGGCAAATTCTCCCTTACCCTTGATTTCCAAAGGCTTGAAGCCCTTGCTGTAATCCTCGACAAAGCTGCTTATACGCTCGTTGATCTTTCTGGCGGGCTTTGCCGCATTATGGTTGAGGATCAGGGAAAAGATGAGGACGATCAGGATAGCGAGGATCAGCGTTAGGCCGACGACCGAGATAAAGCTGCGCGCAAAAGAGAACATGACGTCCGAGATGTTGACTTCTACGCCGACCAACAGGTTTCTGTTCGTCGGTACGACCCTTCCTGTGTCGTTGTCGAGAAGCTCGTCAAGCTGAGAATAATAGATCAGCGTATCTCCGTAGCGGTTGACCTCGTGACGGATCGCGTGCTCTGTATCACCGTTCAAAGCGGCAAGCTTTTCCTTGTATATCTCACCTTTGATGGTGACGCCCGGATAGCGTTGCTGGTAGGCGACTTCTGTCGTATTATCGCCGAAGCCTACGGCGAGGTAGGTCTCGGTACTCTTATCGAGATCGATCTCCTCGATATAGGCATAAGCGAGGTTCGCCTCCCGACAGTATTCCTCCAGCGTATAGGATAGATAGGAGGTAGAGTCCGGATTGTCATAATTATAGTATCTGCCCAGCTCCACCAGAGTGTGGGAATGATTTTTGATACTGTTAAGGTTACGTTCAAGGTTCAAATCATAGATGACCTTGAACGCCATAGCCATCGTCGCGAGCTCTGCGACCAGTACCGCAATCAGGATGAACAGCGTGATCCTGCGAAAGACAGAATGCTTCATACGCTGTTAATCTTCGATATTCAGCCTTTTTTGAAAGCCGGTCAGGCTGATGATGGTTTTCACGCTGCTGCTCAGCCCCCTAAGCACCAAGCCTTCCTTCGACGCCATTTCACGGTGAGCCGCGACGATGACGCGGATGCCGGCGGAGGAAACATAGTTTACGCCTGACAAATCGAGAATCAGCTTATTGCAGGAGGGGATTTGTTCGGCGATCGCCTGAGAGAGCTCGGCAGAGGTCAGAGAGTCGATGCGTCCCTCGATGGTCATGGTGCAGATTTTGTCGTTATTATCGGTCGTTACAGTCATGTCAATTTGCTCCTTTTTTCTGTATTTGCATGTATCAGATCGCGTCATAAGGGCAGACGCAGCTATTGCCGATGATAAATCTCGTATCGGGAAAACGCTTGGTAAAAAGCGCTGTCAGCGGTTTTATCACCACATCCTCGGTGGAAAAGTGTCCCGCGTCAAAGGCAGCGATCCCGTGGGCTGCCGCCCACAGGTATTGGTGATGCTTCATTTCGCCCGTGACAAAGGCGTCAAAGCCGTATCGTGCCGCGAGCTCTACGCCCTCTCCGCCGCCGCCGGAGGATACCGCGACGCGGTGAACCGTCCCGCCGGTAAAGCGAACGTCGGGCGCATTGAGGCGCTCCTTGATCAGCGCGGCGTATTCGGCGGCGGTATAGGCGGCGTCTGTGTCGCCGATCAGCAGATAGTCGTCGGGATACAGAACGGTATTCTTCAGTCCGAGCGCTTTTCCCAGGGCAGTATTCACGCCCTGCTCCGCACGGTCGAGATTCGTGTGCAGGCACAAGGCGGCGATATCGTTTTTTACAAGTGCGTAAACAGCGCTGTCGGGCGTCAGCGTTTTCAGGGGATCAAAGATGACGGGATGGTGGCTGACGATCAGTTTACAGTCCTTTTCTCGCGCCTCTTCAACAACAGCGGGAGTGATATCCAGCGCTGTCAGCACGCGGCAGACCTCCGTATCGCCTGAGCCGACCAGCAGTCCGACGTTGTCCCATTCGCCTGCCGTTTCATAGGGCGCGAGCTCCTTTGTATATGCGATGATGTCATTGATCTTCATGGATAGTTTCCTCAATTCGTCGGATGGTCGGCAGAAGGGAAGAGTCACCCTTGCTGCGGTTACACAGGTTGTTTAGACTGCGCTCGAGAAAGCCGCGGCTCAGCGGATCGCCGGGGTCGAGTCTGCCGACGATGCAGTCGAACAGGTCGGCGGTCTTTCCCGCTCCGTCACAGCGAGCGCACAGCACGGTGTAATACTTGCCCTCGTCGCATACTGCCTTCTGACGTAGGATATTAAAGCCGTTTTCATACAGCCATTTCACAAGATCCTCGTGGTGGGTCATCGGTTGAAGGACGAGCTGCTTTGAGCTGTTCCTGACCCATGGAGCCGCCGCGAGGATATCGCGGATCAGCTCGCCGCCCATACCGGCGATCACGATATCGTCGGCTTCATCCTCACGCACTTTATTAAGTCCGTCGGACAGGCGGGTCACGATACGCCCGGAAAGATGATATTTCACGATGTTTTCCTCAGCCGAGCGCAGGGGGAGAGGGTTGATGTCGCACGCCAGCGCCGAGGGGATCTTACCGGTCAGGCACAGGTGTATGGGCAGGTAGCCGTGGTCGGTGCCGATATCCGCAAGGCGGCTGCCCTCGCGTACCATTTCCGCGCACAAGGACAGCCGCCCGTAGGGTCTGAGTATTTGCATTATGCGCCGGTCGCTTTATTCAGCGCGGCTACCAGCGCGTCGGGATCGGCGCCGTGTACCATGCAGGCTTCCTCGATGCTCTCTCCGCGGGAGGCGGGGCAGCCGAGGCAGTGCATACCCATCTGCAGAAAGAGGGGAGCGGTAGCGGGGAACTTGTCCAGAACATCGCCGATAATAGCGTCTTTAGTGATCATAATAAATACCTCCGTTTATGAATGTCGTAAAAATGTTGTTGCGAGGGAATCATCCCGAGGCAATCTCAACCGATCCGGTTGCATCTATACACCGCAAGTATATCATACTCCGCGCCAAAATACAATAGCTCAGGGTACGGATATTTTATTGACAACAGAAAAACAGCGCCCCTTCGGGCGCTGTAAGCAATTATACTTTATTACTCAGCTTGTGCTGCTTCTTCTGCTTCTTTTCTCTTAGCAAAACATTCGCTGCAATAGTAATCCTTGCCTTCCATCGGCTTAAATGGGATATGTGCTTCGCCGCCACAGTCCGCACACACGGTCGTGTGCATTTCGCGATTTGCCCTGATTGCATTCTTGCGAGCGATACGGCAGTCCTTGCAGCGTTGAGGCTCATTTACAAAACCTTTCTCTGCATAGAACTCCTGCTCGCCGGCTGCGAATACGAATTCGTTTCCACAGTCCTTGCAACGGAGAATCTTGTCTTCGTACATAGCGTGTACCTCACTTTTTGGTATATATTTTACCCCGCGGCGGAGTTGCACCGTC
>CACZYF010000010.1 GCA_902785355.1 uncultured Ruminococcus sp.
CCTTGATATCTATCTCGCCTTCGAGGAATTCTTCTCGCAGGAAAAGACAGCGTCCGAACGCTCAGAGTCCGTAGGCCTTACCGACAAAGAACGGATCGAAAACCACGGTTTTGATGTGAAAACCTCCTTCCGAGGAAAACCCGAGCGCAAGTGATAATTACATCAGTAACCATATAACAAGAAAACGACGCAAGGGTATAACCACCTTTGCGTCGCTTGTTTCAATGAATATAATCGTCAGGATAGGTACCGTTAAATAAGCTTTTCAGCATGTTTGTATTCCAAATATCGTTCGGAAAAATCTTTAAGTCTTTATCTTCTTTTCTGAATAACAAACCGGATCTTACGTCAGCCTTATCAGGAGAGTTATCGAATAGAAGGAATTCATCGCACAAGGATATCAATACAGGGATAAGTCTTAACGCTCGCATATATCGCTCCCGTATCTTATCAACCGGAACAGGATGCCCGCCGCCTTCAAACCGAGCCTTGACCCGCGCTATGTTGATATCCGGGTGCGACGTGAGAATGTAGATGCAAGATACATAATAGCCTTCTTGTTTCGCTTTAGCTATCAGTTTGAGGTTTCGGTCAGTCGACATGACGGTTTCGAAAGTGAAATCTTGTTTCTTGCTCAAAAAATACTCTCTGATTTGTTCCGCCTTCAGAGCAGCCTCCATGTCGGTGCAATCCAGCGCTTTTTTGATTTCATCGGCGTTGACGTATTCACCGACTACGCCGAATTTGGAGGTAACGGTGCTTTTTCCGGAGCCGTTGGGACCGGCGAATATCACGAGCCTTGGCATAGTCAGTCACCTCTTACTCCGTGTGCTTTAGATTTCCGCTTTCATCTAAATAAGCAGAGGGCGGTAAGGTCGCGACTGCAGATGAATTCTTGATTGCTTCGGAGAACAACTCATCCATATCAGCCCCTGAAAACAAAGCCTGCTTTTTTGTCGGGGCAGTAACGTCAAAGGGGAACCCTTTCTCTGCAACAAAACGATTTAAGAAAATACTGATCGCGCTGCTTAATGAGATACCGATCGCGCTTGCGATCGCTTCTGCCTGAGCCTTTGAATCATCATTGTATCTGACTGTAATGGTTGCCATAAGAGTAACTCCTTTCAGAATGTGTTTGATGATATTATATGTTATTATCACAAAAAAGTCAACAAATGTAATACAAATATATTAACTTGTATTACAAATGAGAAGAAGTGATGGTTGGTATTTCCTCTATTGAACACGGATTACGGATTACAGATTCAGCTCGGCTGCCAATTCCTTTTTATACTTGTAATATGTGTTTCGGCTCAGTCCGGTGAGCTTCATCACTTCTCCGTCAGTCAACATCCCTCTGAAATCTCGGCTGTGCTTCTCGATCAGCGCCTTTGCGGGCGCTTTCTTTTTTATGTGAAGGGTGGCGCCGCTCTTTTGTCCGATCTGTTTTCCGTTTCTCCTTGCGGTTTCAATGCCTTCCGAGGTTCGCTTGTGGAGATCATCCACTTCCTTCTGAGATTGCTCGAATGCAGGACGGATCTGTTTGGTCGCCGGCTTTTTCAGATAGCTGTTGATGCCCATCAGGATATCGTCGACGTCGTCGCCTGTCATCGAAATCGTATTTGACAATGCGCTCTTGTATGTATCGGTATCAATGTGATGTTCTTTCAGAAATACCAGATTGATCCCTTATATGGTACATTAGCCTATGAAGGGATTGCCGACAACACCGGAACGATCACGAAATCCATTGACCGCATTAATCGTTTGCAGTATAATAATACGTATGACAGTACAGATAGGTTAATGAATTTTATGATTGGACTTATATTAGAAAGGGATATTATTACTAAGGAGATGATTATGCGGGTATGATGAAAAGATTATTATTCTCAATCGTGTTGATAGGCACAATAGTCTGCTTAAGTACAAGCTGTAATAATCAAAAACATATAACTAATTTTGATAAGGTGGAGTCTTTTAAAAAGGATAATGAATGTAGTATTCAAATTATTTGTGATTATTTATTGAAATCCGAATATGATTCAGTATATATAAATGATGCTAATGGACAAATGTATGCGGGATTTGAATATATCGAAATAGAAGACCCAACTGTGAATGATTGCATAAAATCATTATGGAAAGAGAAATGTAAAAATATAAGTCTGATCACAGAGAATAATGCAATTACTTTTCGATTAGGTCAAACGCTAATTGAAGGAATAGAATATGGTTTGGCCTATCCGATAAATGATACTTCTGAAATAAGAGTTCAGTTTCAAACAGAATTAATTCCACTATATAATAGCGAGTATTACTATTATGTTTCGGATTATAATGAATGGAGGATATCTAATTAAACCTGAGATTCACAGACAACGAAGCGCAGTAAATATTTGGATTTAAACTATCCTGTTACACTATTTCTTTCAAGTTGTGCTGCGATTGATCTATCTACTAGAAAAACCGGTGATACAAGTGATTATCGGGATAACAAATTAATTCAGTTTATTATAAATAAAGCCTCGGAATTATTTTGGGGGGTATTATTGGTAAATTTAGGAAAGGATGTGTATGTATTGAAGAGATTAATAATTATCATTAGTTCTGTTGCTCTATTCTTAATTATCTTTTTATGTATTTTATTTGATCCAATGAGATTATTCTTAATGCCAAACAATGAAGAAATTACACTGTTAAGCGCACAAGGAGGGCAAGCAGTAGCGGCTGTATCCGAAATCGGCAATGTTTATATAAAAGGAAGTCTCTCTCAAAGAATTAACTATGGTACAGATCTTGTTCGACAGTTATATAATCTTATTTCTGATTCGTTTGTAAGAATCTACGATAAAAATGATGCCGTTTCAGTTAATCTTTCTAATACCGGAGGCTGTATTGTCACAGAGCAATCTGATGTATATGTGTTTGTTAACGATTCTGTAAAAAACAAGACCCCGACTTATTTGTGTTCCGGTTATATAAAAGCATATCTTGCCGGTGATGACGTTTATTTGCTTCGCTCAGACGGTACATTTGGAGCCGTTAATTTAGAGAACCCCACAGAAATCACTGTGCTCGGTAGGGATGTAGTTGATTTTGATATTGAATATTCGGATTCTGAATCTTTTCCTTATGGAATATGTTTTGCATTAACTAAGGACCATCGTTTATTTGTCATGAAAATAGGAGAAACTCTCGACAGCACCGGAAATTACATTGATGATGTTGTCGAGTTTGATGTTGTTTCTTTTGTTGCACAATGGTGTATGGATGATCATGCAAAGAAGCATGTTGTAATTAGCCTATTAAACAGCAAAGGACAAGCTTTTTGGTATGATGGAGATTTAGATGAAAATTATTCAAAAATTGCAGATATGAAGAATTATGTTTTAGCAGGTAGCAATGTTTCGTGCTTAGTTTCTTATCCGGTTGGCGTTGCAATGTTAAACAACACAGGACAAGTATCTCTATATGGTAATGATTTCGGAAATGAAGATTATATGTCAGGAGATATTCTTTTTGATGATGTTAAAGGATTATTTTCAAGCGGTAGAAATTTGATGATGTTATATCAAAACGGCGAAATTGATTATTTTGGTTTTGATGTCGGTAAAGGATCTACTCGATATATCAAACAACCTTATTGGCACTAATTTTTACGAGATTTATATAAAAAACTTGGTTCACTTGCGTACCTCCCGGAGATATTTTTACAGTTACATTATAACATACTCCTCACGCGATTTCAACACATTAAAGCGCTAAAATCTGAATTGTTGCTATCTTTCTTCAATAGTAACAGCCGCCTGCAAAAGCAAGCGGCTGATCATTTTTATACAATTATGTATTAGACTCTTTGTTATCTCGACGGTCTATCTTTCTCTGATTGGTCCTACATAAACAATTGTATCCTTTGTGATCTCTTTTAATCGTTCTAAATCTCGATACTGGCAGAAAATGTAGTAGCTCTTTTCGTTCCTGTTTGCATTAATGACAAACAGTCTGAGTGTGACCACGTCAATATTCCCCGGACAGATCCACACCGGATTATCTCGATAGAATCCCGTACCGATCAGCAAACGGTAATTACCTTCATCATCCCTGTCTGTGGTTTCTATTTGATTCTGTTCGATCAGTCTCTGCATTAATTCACTATGATCGGCATACAGATCTTCAAATCTACTATGAAAGTTATCTCCGCTATCGAAAACATAAAACTTTTTATAGTTTGCGGTATTGACGCCTTTTTTCTCATCGTTTCCGGTATTGGCGATGATCTGCTTTGTGATATTGATTACCGATCTTTCATCGTTACAGATCAGTATAGCTTCGCTTACTGGAATTGAAAAAAATTGTTGCAAAAAGAAGGGAAGTAACCTCTCTTGTTTAGAAAAGGTTTTCATATTATGATTCGCCCGATAGACAGGAATGATCCTTCCCTTACCCGCAAAAAAGCCCAATACTCTTGAGCCCTTAAATGCGGTCGATCTGATACCCAGCATGCGCTTATACTCCAACGCGGAATAAAAGTATACTTTGTTGCGGTCGAACGCTTCAGAAATATCGGGCTTATTATACGATTCATAGGGGATGTCCATGCGATCAAAGAGAGCGTAAAGATAAGCGAATTGCCTTTTCCTGCTCCTGTGCTTGATATCGTACTGGCGGCTGTCATCCTCGATACAATCACTGTATTTTAAATACTCAAGATAATATGAGGTAATCCTCTTTCCTGAATTTGTCAGGGTATATCCGATAGCGCCGTCTCTGCTGATTCGTTTGATCCATCCCCTCTGTTTCAGGATCGAGATCGCCTTTCTGAAGTTAGCGCTTGACATATTCATATGTTGGTATAGATCGCTTGGTATTTCTTTGGCAAAAAACAGAATATTGAGAATACGATCATATCTGGACTTATATTTATTCTGACTAAGGTCAATGTTAAATTGGGATTGGCTATTCTTAGTATTGTTTTTCATCGTTTCTTCTCTTCCTTTAGCGTTTTGCTTGCTACACGACTTTCGGTACTTTATATTCCTTTACTATAAAAGTTGGAGCGATGAATTCGGTTTTTCTACCGCTGAACCCGCATAAACAGCGGATTATGCTATGAATTACCCCTGTCACGTACGTAAACACGTTTTTTTCCTGTTTGTGACAGGGGTAATTCCGTTTTTTGTGACATATTTTTTACATGTCTTTGATCATTTTCATCACTTCAATATCATGTTCACTGTCTACGAGATAGATTTCCGTACGATATTCTTCTTTGCTATCAACCCTCTTAAAGTAATATATATTGTTACATGAAGCGGGCGAATCATCATCGAGGAAAAACTGAATCATGCCGTTTTGTATCATGGACGCCTCTTTATTGTCGTTGTCAACCATCATGCGGGGATTGCCGCCATAGGTAAGTATTATCATCGTTGCGCATTTAAATGGTTGAACCCTGTGCTCACGGCAGTATCTTTTAACCGCTTCCTTAATAGATACAGTCAACGCGTTATTGAACTCAGCATGCTGGCGCCGTATATTAGGAAGAAGCACAGGAAACGAGATCTTATATACAGGAAAATCAAAAATCTCAAGCCTTTCTACCGAGACATCCAGCATTTCACATTCGCCGTTGTAAACCTTGTTGGAATCAAAGTGTCTCGGAAAAAAAGAACAAAGTGAAAGTAAAATCTGTCTATATGCTAAAAACAAGTCGGAGCTGATACGCGCTCCCCTTTTTCCATCAAGCGCAAGACTTTCAAAATCATATTCTTTATTATGCTTTTTCAGTAACTGAGTTTCTTTGGTAAGCTTCTCAGATGCTTTCTCTATTCTCTCTATATAGTAATTAATTGTATCCATAATAAATCCTCCATAATATAAATAATCGGAAACGATATCAGCATTTTTAGGTTCAAATGTTGATTTTTTTAAAATTGACAGTACTTTATCTTTTGCAATGCCCTATTTGTCCAGGCAGCAAGCGAAAATTGACAGTAAAGTTGACAGTAATTGACAGCAAAATTGACAGCAATTCAACTTACTTTAACTTAATTCAACTTTACTCAACTTGTTTTTTGAATCTCTCATAAACCCACTGTTTAAGCCATTTTAGGGCATTTTAAGAAAATTTGGCAAAACAAAAGAGACAGTTCGAAAACTGTCTCTAATGGTGCCGGTGACCGGACTTGAACCGGTACGGATGTTACTCCGAGGGATTTTAAGTCCCTTGTGTCTGCCTATTCCACCACACCGGCAGACCGTGCCGACGCTGCGTTTCACTTCGCACCATCAGCAAATGGTAAAAGAAAGCCCCTGTCAAGCGACAGGGGTTTGGTGACCCGGACGAGAATCGAACTCGTGTTACCGCCGTGAAAGGGCGGTGTCTTAACCGCTTGACCACCGGGCCGTTTGGTAGCGGAAATAGGACTTGAACCTACGACACTTCGGGTATGAACCGAATGCTCTAGCCAGCTGAGCTATTCCGCCACATATTCTTCAATCAGGCTCCGGTAAACCTGACTTAAAGCAAAATTTATTATATTATAAAAGAATTAATTTGTCAATACTTTTTCGTATTTATCTGCGATTATTTTACTTATCAAAGAAGCGCCTCAGCCTTAAGCCATCCTTAAATTCAAAGAGCCTGTCCTCAGTCCTGCACAGCCACCCGATGATGACGCCGTTGATCAGCGCACAGATAACCGTACCCCAGCCTGTACCGATCAGCTTGCCCCATCCAAAAAACACGAACGACAGTATTACACCCACCAGACAGCTGATAATATCGTAAGTCCACTTCACCTTACCGGTCGGCTTCTTCAGCTTCTTTGATAATTCCGAAACAAACAGCTCATATGCTTCGGGCGGGATATAAGTATGGAACACCATCGACACACCGAGCGTACAAAACATCTCTCCTATTAAGAAAAATACAATACGCAGCACGATTTGATCATCCGCGACCGCAGGCATAAGCCACATGATCAGGTCGAGAATATAACCGTAAACCACCGCCGTTATAAACGAGAACAAGTAAGATACCCGAAACTTGCGCATAATAATCATCAGCGCGATCACCAGCACCAGCTGCAGGCTGTACTCAGCCACACCGAAACTGAACCATCCCATCCCGGGAAGCTGTGAGATATAGCGGTGCAGCACATACGCGGGAGAGACCACCATGCTCAAGCCGAAATCAGCGCGCTCCATAAAGGTCACGCCGAACGCCAGCGAGATGATCCCCACCACATAGGCGATCTCCGTAAAAAATACCGGTTTTTTCTTTTCCATATTATCCTCCGATGAAAGGTACATAAAAAAGCCCCCTGTGTTTGATACAGAAACACAGAAAGCTTAAGGTTATATTATCATAATCGATCGCAAAAATCAAGTTGATTCTTCTCCCCTCTTCTGCTATAATACCATCAGAAGAAAACGGAAGGAGGATCATCATGCTCGATATCCACAGCCACTTTCTGCCGAAAATGGACGACGGCAGCAAATCGACCGAGATGTCGATGGAGATGTTGCGTGAATCCCGCAGACAGGGCGTCACGACGATGGTGTCGACCTCGCATTTCTACGGTGACAGCGAGCCTCCCGAGCGTTTTCTCATGCGTCGTCAGCACGCTTATGAAAAGCTCCTCCCTCTGCTCTCCGATTCCGAGCCCGAGATTCTCTTAGGCGCCGAGGTGTTTTATTATCCCGGTATCTCACACAGCGACAGCGTTCCACAGCTTTCGATACAAGGCACCGATCTGATCTTGATCGAAATGCCTTTTATCCCGTGGTCGGACAGGATATTTGATGAGCTGATCTCCATGCAGTATAACACCGGTCTGCAAATCGTGCTCGCGCATGTGGAACGTTACCAGTCAATACAGAAGAAAGCTGTTTTTGAAAGTCTGTTTGACCAACCGTTTTACTTTCAGTGTAACGCATCTGTTTTCTCTTCTTTTCGTTCAAGACATCTCGCGATGCGCATGATCAAGAACGGTCAACTCCATTTTCTCGGCACCGATTGCCATAACACCGATAAACGATCGCCGGATATGAAGAACGCAAAAGCGATCGTTGAAAAAAAGCTCTCCCCTGCCGCATGGAAGAAGCTTACCCGTGAATTTGAAGAACGCTTTGATCGTCATCGTATTTCATACTAATCCTTGATAAAAAGATTTAATCAGATATTAGTGATATATTTCGGATAGCGCGACGGGAGACGCAGACAGGCTGGCGCCTGTCAAGGAGACGAAATATAGCGCAATAGATGATAAAGGTTTTTATTAAGGATTAGTATAATTACCAAGATAAGCAGCCCGCTGTACCGAGATACAGCGGGCTTTTCCGTGGAAATAATAATCTTTTGTGTGAAAGCGAACTTTTTACTTTGCCTCGATCTTCTCGATACCGCCCATGTAGGGTCTGAGCGCCTCGGGGATGTTTACGCTTCCGTCGGCGTTGAGGTTGTTCTCGAGGAAAGCGATCAGCATACGAGGCGGCGCGACGCAGGTGTTGTTCAGGGTATGAGCGAAATACTTCTTGCCGTCCTTGCCGTTGACGCGGATCTTCAGACGGCGCGCCTGAGCGTCGCTGAGGTTCGAGCAGGACCCGACCTCGAAGTACTTCTTCTGTCTGGGGCTCCACGCCTCGACGTCGATGCTCTTGACCTTCAGATCGGCGAGGTCGCCGGAGCAGCACTCAAGGGTACGCACCGGGATGTCGAGGGTACGGAAGAACTCGACGGTATTCTGCCAGAGCTTGTCGAACCACATCTTGCTGTCCTCGGGCTTACAGACGACGATCATCTCCTGCTTCTCGAACTGATGGATACGGTAGACGCCGCGCTCCTCGATACCGTGGGCGCCCTTCTCCTTACGGAAGCAGGGGCTGTAGGAGGTCAGGGTGTAAGGCAGATCCTCCTCCTGCAGAATGGTGTCGATAAACTTACCGATCATGCTGTGCTCGGAGGTACCGATCAGGAACAGGTCCTCGCCCTCGATCTTGTACATCATCGCGTCCATCTCAGCGAAGGACATAACGCCGGAAACGACGTTTGAACGAATCATATAAGGCGGGATACAGTAGGTAAAGCCCTTGTTGATCATGAAATCGCGGGCATAAGAGATGACCGCAGAGTGCAGGCGGGCAATATCGCCCATGAGGTAATAGAAGCCGTTGCCGGCGACCTTACGCGCCGCGTCAAGGTCGATACCATTGAGCTTTTCCATGATCTCGGTATGATAAGGAACCTCAAAATCCGGAACGACCGGCTCGCCGAAGCGCTCGATCTCAACATTTTCGGAATCATCCTTACCGATCGGTACGCTCGGATCGATGATGTTCGGGATCACCATCATGATTTCGGTGACCTTGGCGTTCAGCTCGTTTTCCTGCTGCTCGAGCTCCTCGAGTCTGGCGCCCTCGGCTGCGAGCTGTGCCTTGAGCTGTTCTGCCTTTTCCTTTTCGCCGCGCTTGTAGCAGCCGCCGATCTCCTTACTGATCTTATTGCGGTTCGCGCGCAGCGCGTCAGCCTCGCCCTTAGCGGCTCTCGCCTGCTTATCAAGCTCGATGACCTCGTCTACCATCGGCAGCTTTTTATCCTGAAACTTGTTCTTGATATTCTGCTTGACGATCTCAGGGTTTTCTCTTAAAAATTTAATATCGATCATGGTTCTTCATCCTTCCAATATAATACAATTATTTATTATGACTCGTTGATATCGTCAAAAAACGTGGTGTCATTCCACAGCTTTTCGATTTTGTTTGCCAGTAAAAACAACTCGGCGGGGGTATTGAAATCCACACTCAACGTGCCGCCGATATCGTCCTTTCTCAGGCTGACCTTGACCTTGGTACCCATGGTCTCGCTCAGTGCCAGCTCCACTTCGGTGAATGTGGGGGGTTTTGAGGGTGAAGATGCGTTCTTCTTCGCCTTCTTCGGCTTACCGAGCTTCCTGGTCAGGTTTTCGGTCTCTCGCACGGATAAACCTTCCTTGACGACCTTCTGCGCAGTCTCTGTCGCGAGCGTTTCATCCTCAATCGAAAGGATCGCGCGGGCGTGACCGGCGCTCAGACTGCCGTTTTCAAGCATCGGCTTAACGTCCTCCGGCAGACTCAGCAGGCGCAGGGTATTCGCTACGGCGGGACGGGATTTACCGACCGTTCGGGCGACCTCCTCCTGTGAAAAGTCATATTCATCCATCAGCGTTTTGTAGCCCTTCGCCTCTTCAAGAGGACTCAGATCGCGACGCTGAAGATTTTCGATCAGCGCGATCTGCATTGTCTCGCTGTCGGACAGCTCGCGCACGATCGCGGGAATCTCAGAGAGTCCCGCCAGACGTGACGCGCGATATCTGCGTTCGCCGGCAACGATCTGATAACCGCCGTATATCTGCGGTCGAACTAAGATCGGCTGGAGTACGCCGTGCTCGCGGATGCTTTCGGCAAGCTCATTCAGCGCCTCTTCATCGAAGCTGCGGCGCGGCTGGCTGCGGTTCGGCTCGATTTGGGAGATTTTGAGAGTTTGTATTTCGTTGTTATCCTCGGTATCGTTCTCGCTGAATATCGCCGAGAGTCCCTTACCGAGGCCGCCTATCTTCTTAGCCATATTTTTTCTCCTTACGGATGATTTCCTGCGCAAGATTTAAATAAGCCTCCGAGCCCTTACAGTGCCTGTCATAATACATGATCGGTTTACCGAAGGACGGCGCTTCACTCAGTCTGACGCCGCGCGGGATCACGGTGCCGAACACCTTCTTCGGGAAGAACTGTTTGACTTCTCCTACGACCTGCTGAGTCAGGTTGAGTCTGCCGTCGTACATGGTTAGCAATACGCCCTCGATCTCGATATGCTCGTTCAGCTTACGCTTGACGTAGCGCACGGAGTTCATCAGCTGTGACAGACCCTCCAGCGCGTAATACTCACACTGGATCGGTACCAATACGCTGTCGCAGGCGGTCAGCGCGTTAGTCGTGATGATACCGAGCGACGGCGGACAGTCGATGATAATGTAGTCATAATTCTGCTTGATCGGCAAAAGCGCTTTCTTCAATCTTTGCAGACGATCCGAAGCCTCCATAATCTCAAACTCAGCGGCGGCAAGATCGATACCTGCGGGCATTAAGTCCAGATTATCGTACTTTGTATGTAAGATAACTTCATCTGCCTTCGCTTCATTAAGCAGAATCTCATAGGTACTCTTCTCGATGGTGCGCTTGTCAAAGCCCACGCCGCTCGTCGCATTACCCTGAGGGTCAATATCGACCAGCAAAGATCGCTTGCCGTAGGTACCCAGCGCTGCGGCTATATTGACAGCTGAGGTGGTCTTTCCCACACCGCCCTTCTGGTTCGCGACAGCAATAATCTTAGCCATAGCTTCACCTTCCTTTACTACAGTCGAATTTACTGCTTTTGTTTTTTCATACGCGTATTATTGTACCACAAATCAGACGGTAATAAAAGCCCTTTCGTAAATTTTTTGTCATTTCATGTTTCACGTGAAACATTTTCTACGGTCGTTGCTCTGTTAATGATTTATACAGAACGCCGACAGCCGCATGCGTAAAACGCACACGGCTGTCGACAAGGGGTTCAGATAAGGAAATGGGTATGAGTGGATAGGTGTGAACCTATCGGGAAAGAAATATATCAAGCTATGTAAGCTTTGATACCATAATGAATAACGGTCAGTCAAAAATGCTTTACTACGAAGCGTTCTTGCTTGCTGACTTCGGGATCTTCACGGTGTATTCGATATAATCGTCGGTCTCGCTGCGGTGAGAGATCGCGTTGATCCCCGAGAGACGCATCGTATCGACCGCTTTGTTGATCGTATTGACGAAGATGCGTACATCCTTGATTGCGATCTTACGCTCCTGCTTCGGGATGGGAGCCGCCTCCGGCTTCTTCATCAGTGCTTCGGTCACGAGCAGTTCCGTCTGACCGACGCTCATATGGTCGCTGATCACGCGGCTGAGTACCTCTCGGCGCAGACTCTCATCTTCGATTCGAAGCATTGCTCTTGCGTGTCGTTCCGAAAGATGCGCGGATAAAATCCACTCCTGTTCTTCAAAGCCGAGTCGCAGCAATCGCAGTTTATTTGCGACGGTGCTTTGTCTTTTTCCGAGCTTTACTGCCGCCTGCTCCTGGGTCAATCCGTACTTACGAATCAACCGGGCAATACCTCTTGCTTCTTCAAACATATTGAGATCGGTTCTCTGGAGATTTTCTATCAGCGCCAGTAACGCGGAATCCTTATCGCCGCATTTATGTACGACGCAGGGGACCTTGCTGAGTCCCGCCATGATCGCGGCTCTCAGCCGCCTTTCTCCCGCAATCAATTCGAACTCTGTTGAATTGATACGGCGCACAACCAAAGGCTGTAATATTCCGTTTTCGACAATCGAGCGTGAAAGGCTCCTGAGCTCTTCTTCGTCAAAATTTCGCCGGGGTTGGGTTCTGTTCGGTCGAATCTGGATGGTAGAGATGTTTAACACTTTGTTTTCTCTGCCAAGCAAACTGTTCACAACCCTCACCTCCGTCAAGCCGAGCAGACCATAAATCGGATTCTTTACGATATTATTATCAATAGAAAGGTTTATATTGATAATAATACTATTTACGTTCTGCCTTACGGCTTGTCCTGACAGGTATTATCATAGCAGATCGGGCGGGGATTATTTGTCGGTTTATGAGCGATTATTATAGAAAGTTTTGCCGTAATAATATGAAAAAACACGGCTCATGTCGAACCTCGCCTTCTTATACTAATCCTTAATAAAAACCTTTATCATCTATTGCGCTATATTCCGTATAGCTTTGTTGGGCTCCTTGACAGGCGCCAGCCTGTCTGCGTCTCATTAAATCTTTTTATCAAGGATTAGTATTACAATGGTTTATTCTTGATCTGCTTACTTTTTCTCGGATACTGTGAAGGGGTTTCTGTGATCTTTTTTATCTCAATAATACTACGTTCACCGGCATCGCCTAATACAAAGTCATGCTTTTGTAAAAGCTCTCCGCCAAGGGTAGTGATCGCGTTTTGAGCCGCCTGTAATTCTTCCTCGGATCCCTTGCCCTTCATTGCAATGAATCTTCCTCCGACCTTCACATACGGCATATCGTATTCACAGAGCGTATTCAATGAAGCGACAGCACGGGAAACAGCGATATCGAAGCGATCGCGCAGCTCAGTACGCGAACCGTCCTCAGCGCGGCTGTGGATGAGCTCAACATCATCAAGACCAAGCGCATCACATACGGCTTCCAAGAAAATCAAACGCTTATTCAGGCTGTCTAATAAAGTAAGCCGTATATCGGGGCGCGCGATCTTCAGCACCATACCGGGAAACCCTGCGCCCGTACCGACGTCGATGACCGAAGCGCCGTTCTCAATATCACAGTACCGAAAAAGCATCAAGCTGTCCGCAAAATGCTTGAGCGCGACGTCATGCGGCTCGGTCAGCGCGGTCAAATTCATCTTTTCATTCCATTCGATCAACTGATCGTGATAAACGCATAGACGGTCAACAGCAGTATTATCTAAAGTAATACTAAACTGTGATAATGTATCGATCAAGATAGTTATGAAATCATTCATTCGTTCTCCCCCTTTGCTTCATCAGATAAATCATCAATACATTGATATCGGCGGGAGATACGCCGCTGATACGGCTCGCCTGACCGATATTCAACGGCTTGATCGCGTTGAGCTTCTCCTGCGCTTCCAGTCGCAGACCCGTAACTGCATGATAATCAATATCATCGGGGAGTAATTTTGTTTCCAACTTACGCATATTTTCTACTGCGGCAAGCTGTTTTTTAATATAACCGTCGTATTTCACCGCGATCTCGACCTGTTCGAAGATCACAAAGGGCAGCTCGGGTCGATTTCTGTCGATAGGAGTCAAAACCTCATAATTCAGCTCGGGACGTTTTAACAGGTCGATCAAACGGATGCCGGTCGTGACATCCGATGTTTCACGTGAAACAAGTATATTGCTGAGTTCATCCGACGGCGCGATCACGGTCATTTTCACGCGCTTTAATTCCTCTTTGATCAATTCCTGTTTATGTAAAAAGCGCTGATACCGTTCCTCACCGATCAAGCCGAGCCGGTAGCCGATGGGAGTCAAGCGTTCGTCGGCATTATCCTGTCGCAGTATCAACCGGTATTCGCTTCGCGAGGTCATCATGCGATAAGGCTCATTCGCGCCTTTCGTAACCAGATCGTCAATCAGCGTACCGATATAGGAGGACGCACGGTCCAGCACCAGCGGCTCTTTCCCCTGCACCATTAACGCGGCGTTGATACCCGCGATCAATCCCTGTGCCGCCGCTTCTTCATATCCGGAGGAGCCGTTGAACTGTCCCGCCCCGTATAATCCGGGAAATTTCTTAAATTCAAGCGTAGCGAGCATATCGGTCGGGTCGATACAATCATACTCGATCGCATAGGCAGGTCTCATGATCAAAGCATGCTCCAAGCCCTTTATCGTATGATAAAAGTCGAGCTGAACCTCCTCGGGGAGAGAGGATGACATACCCTGCAGATACATTTCCTCGGTATCTTCTCCGCAGGGTTCGATGAACAGCTGATGCCGCGACTTGTCCGCAAAGCGGACGATCTTATCCTCCAGACTCGGACAGTAACGCGGTCCGACTCCCTCGATCTTTCCGCCGTAAAGCGGACTGCGGTGGATATTATCAAGGATGATCTTTTTTGTATTCTCATTCGTCCAGCTGACATGACAGACGACCTTGTTCTCAAGCGGAGATAAGGTATCATAAGAGAACGGTACGGTCGGTTCGTCGCCCTCCTGTACCTCAAGCTCCGTAAAATCAATGGAAGAACGTTTCACGCGGGCGGGCGTGCCCGTCTTGAAGCGGCGGGTCTTGACGCCGAGCTTTCTCAGGCTTTCACCCAGAAACGCGGCGGGAAAGATGCCGTCGGGTCCGCTCTCGTAGCTTACCTCGCCGACATAGATACGACCGCCGAGGTAAGTACCCGTTGCGATGATGACCGCTTTCGCACGGAACACACCCAACATGCGGGTGGTGAGCAGCCATGTCCCGTCCTTATCCTGTTCGAAATCGGTGATCTCCGCCTGGCGTAGGTCAAGATAATTCTGCAATTCCAGTGTGTGCTTCATGAGAGAAGAATACTTTCTGCGGTCGATCTGGGCGCGGAGAGAATGGACAGCGGGACCTTTACCGCGATTGAGCATACGGCTCTGGAGGGTACAGGCGTCCGCCGCCTTACCCATCTCGCCGCCCAGCGCGTCGATCTCCCGCACCAAATGACCTTTTGCCGTGCCACCGATAGAAGGGTTGCACGGACAGTTGCCGACCGCGTCCATATTGATCGTAAAGACAGCGGTATGACAGCCGAGCCGCGCAGAGGCAAGTGCCGCCTCGATACCCGCGTGACCGGCGCCGATCACCGCCACATCATATTCACCTGCAAAGTATGTAGACATAATATCACCAATAATAGTATTATAATGTAAGCGGACGTCAATAAGCCGTCCCTTACAATTTTTGTTTCACGTGAAACATTATTTACCGACACAGAAGTTGTGGAACACCCTGTCGACGACTTCGTCAGTCACGTTCTCACCTGTAAGCTCCGCGAGATATCTTATTGCTTCCTCAATCAGTACGGTAACAGCGTCAAGGGTCTCTCCTAAATTCAGAGCCTTAATTGCTTCGTCGACAACCGCTTTCGTTTTTTCTATCAGATTTCGCTGGCGCTCATTGTAGCTTATCACATCGCTCGCATAGCTGAAATCATTCCCGATAAAGTACCTGCCTAAAAGATATTCTATTCTGTCTTTGATCATATTACTTTCATTTTTCAGCGAGGTATATACAGTCGCTATGATATTTTTATCGGGATATTTCTTTTTCAGTTCATCGCAATTATTATTCGCTATACAAATATCTGATTTATTATTGATAAAAAAGATAGGAACATCAGAAGGTATCATCTCATAGATGCGCTCGTCATCCGTCCGGGAAGGTACGGACAAATCCGCAATAAAAATGACAAACTGAGCTGTTTGAAGCTTCTTTTGAGCACGTTCTACGCCGATTTTTTCAACCAAATCATCCGTATCATGTATTCCCGCGGTGTCTATCAGATTCAGTCTGAAATCTCCGAGCTGTATCTGTTCCTCTACCGTATCGCGCGTTGTTCCGGAAACTTCGGTGACGATACTCCTGTCATAACCCGATAAAATATTCATCAAGGTACTTTTCCCGACATTCGGCCGACCGACTATCACGGTATTTATTCCGTTGTAAAACAGCTTTCCCGCATCATATTTTTTAAGGAGCATACTCAGATGATAAGATGCGTTGATTAAGGAGTTTTTTAAATGTTTAGGCTCAATATCGGGAATATCCTCCTCAGGATAATCCGCCCACGCATTAAGGTGAGCCGCTAAATTCAAGAGTCCGGTCTTTATCTCGTTGACCTGTTTTGAAATGTATCCTTCCTTTACAGCAAGCGCTGCCTGAGCCTCGCCGCTGGACTTAGCGGAGATCAGATTCATGACAGATTCAGCTTCGATGAGATCCATTTTTCCGTTGAGAAAAGCTCTCTTAGTGAATTCTCCGGGCTCTGCGGAAACCGCGCCGGAATTAAGAACCGCTCTTAAAATATCGCGGGTAACAGCGATTCCTCCGTGACAGGAAAGCTCAACTACATCCTCGCCGGTATAACTTCTCGGCGCTCTGAAAACAGTTGCGATACACTCGTCGATCTCTTTATTTTGAAACAATACTTTTCCGAGAGCGCAGGTATATCCGTTCATCTCGCTGAGCTTCTTACCGGAAAGTGAGACAAACACCTTTTGAGCTATATCTATTGATTCGGGACCTGAGATGCGAATAACCGATATACCGGCTTCGGTAAGTCCGGTGGAGATTGCGGCTATAGTGGATTTCATTTTTCCTCCTATTGTTTCACGTGAAACATTTTATCATAATAAGAGAGCAAGAAAATGCGCTTTGCACATTTTGCGCAGCCATCTCCCGTTGAAGCACAAAACACTTTAACATTTATTGTGTAATATTCCACTAATAAATTTGTTAATGCTTTTAATTGAACAAACCGGGAGGGTATATCATTTTTTATAGGAAACGAGGAGTTTTCTATAAGGAAAAAACGGGCGGAAATCCGCCCGTTCGTTGTAATAGGTTGAGATTGCCGCGGGCGCAGCCCTCGCAATGACGATTATAATTTATTTATCGATTCTGCCGTACAAACCAACGCCTGCACCCTCATTAAGAGGCTTACGGTCGGGGTTGGGAGCGGATTGCTTCGGCTTACCGCCTCGACGATTATAGCCGCGTCTGCCGCCTCTGCCGCCGCGATTATCACTTCTCTTACCGTCGGGACCGATAACGACATGACGATTCATGTTCTCACCCTCGCTCCAGGAGGTAGCGCCGTTGATTTTCTGAACAGCCGTATGGATGATGCGGCGCTCATAGGGATTCATCGGCTCGAGAGAGCTCTTTCTGCCGGTTTTAGCCGCCTTGATCGCCAGTCTGCGACCGAGTGACTCGAGGGTCTTCTCGCGCTTTTCGCGATAATCGCCGGTATTGATAACGACTCTTCTGTAGGCATTGTCGATGCGGTTAGCCGCCAGACAAGCCAGATACTGCAGGGCGTCAAGCGTTTCGCCGCGTCTGCCTATGATGAAACCGACGTCCTCACCTTCAATATCAATGGTGATAACATTATCCTTTTCGGTAGTGGACACGGTGATGTTATTGAGTTCCATGCAGCTGATAATACTTTTGATATACTTCTCGGCTGCCTGAGCAGCGACGGCAATATTCTCGTCCTTTTTCTCAGAGGGAGCTTCCGCCTTTTGAGCTGCCTGAGGCTTATTCTCAACGACAGCGGTTTTTGCTTCAACAGGAGTCTCAACGACATCCTCTACTTCGTAAAAGACCCTGACCTTTGCCGGACGACCGCCGAACAGACCGAGAACCTTTTTCGCTTGCATTTCAATTATTTCAAACTCAACGCCGTCATCAAGAGAATCAACGCCGAGTTCACGGCAGGCGACGTCCTTCGCTTCTTCAACGGTCGCGCCGATACCGATTGCTTCTTTAATCATAATTACACCTTCTGTAAATGAGCTTATTTGCTCTTCTTTTTCGTATTCATTTCGGTAGAAGTTTTTGATGAGGAAACCGGTTGATAGATATACGGTACCTTTGCTTCCTTCAACTCCATCAGCGCGATATGCTGCGCTTCGGACTGTGCGTTCAACTGCGGCGCAGAGAAGAATTTGTTGATCAATAACGTCTGGATAAAGCCGAAGATGGTGGACCATACCCAATAAAAGCCGACCGCGCCCGGTACGATATAAGAGATGTACACGGTGATCAGCGGGAGGAGGTACATCATGTACTTCATGCAGCCAGTCTGTTGCTGCTGCATCATGTTGCCCTGGATCCTCATGGTGATGATCTGTGAACCTAAAGAAGTCACAAGACAGAGGATCGGAATAAGGATGATCAGAGAAGTAAAGCCCTTTTGCTGAGGGATAGATAGCAGATCAAGTCCCAAGAAATTGAAACCGCCGGCGAGATTGTGGATACTCGTGACCTCTGCCTTGGGTAAACCGCTCTGGATCAGCATATCTACATTACCGGGATGGGTAAAGAGCTTCAGAACATTCATTTCGGAATAAATATTGTTCTGAGTCATATAGACGCCGGGAATCATGTTGATCTGATTGATTGCGTCGGCAGAGAGATGCAGAACGTTACTCAGCGGACGAACGACCGCGTAGTAAATGCCCAGCATGATGAACATCGGAAACAGCGAGGTACCGCAGCCCGACAGGGGAGAAACTCCCTCTCTCTCATAAAGCTTCTGAATCTCTTCATTCTGCTTTGCTTTATTATTCGCGTATTTTTCTCTGATTTCTCGTTGCTTTGCCTGTAAAGAGGCGTTCGCCGCCATACTCTTCTGCTGCTTTACGGATGACGGGAACAGGATTGCCCTGAATATCAGGGTAAAGATAATGATGGCGACACCGAAATTCTGGATGACCCAAAAGATCGCCCACAGGATGTAGCCGAAGATGCTACCGATAAAGTTAAAAACAACAAACATAAGTTAAAGCCTTTCGATTAGCTTTGCATAAGCCTTTTACGATAATGGATAATTATAGCTTATGTCTTTTTTCGGGGACGGGATCATACCCGCCCTTAGACCACGGATTACACCGAAGAATCCTCCACGCTCCCATAAATGTGCCTTTGAACGCTCCGAAGCGCTCAATAGCCTCATAGGTATATTGGGAACAGGTAGGATAATATTTACACTTAGGCGTTGTGTGAGGTGAGATGGCAGTCTGATAAAATCGAATGAGTTTTAAAAAAATCTTCTTCATGACTTAATTATCCCGAGCTGTAAGAGGTGCTCGCGCATAGCGCGCTCTACGTCGTAGCTTTTTACATAAGCGGTACGGGTACGCGCCACGAAGATCAAATCATAAGACGCGGACTGATCCGCTCCTACATGATAGAAAGCCGCTCTGATTAATCGGCGGCTGCGGTTGCGGTTGACTGCCTTACCGACCTTTTTGGAGGTGGTTATTCCTATTCTAAGGTTATTATTTTTTGTTTTGATCGCATAGGTAACGAGTGAGGGGGATACAAACGATTTACCGCGACGGTAAATACGCTGAAAATCCCTGTTACTGGTAATCGTAGTAATCTTCATCTAACCACCGGAATGATAGTAATCGGACTGCATAGACGGATGAAAAACCATCCTTTTGAGCCGAAAACAGGAAAAATAAAAAGTTCCTGTAAATGAAAAGAAAGACCACTGCCGACAGTGGCCTTATCGTTCATCTTAGTATGACAGCTGCTTTCTGCCCTTCGCTCTTCTTCTGGCGAGAACCTTACGGCCGTTCTTGGTAGACATTCTTTTTCTGAAGCCGTGCTCCTTCTTGCGGTGAATCTTCTTAGGCTGATATGTTCTGAGCATGAATAATCCTCCTTTCGGGTACATAACCTTACAAGTTAGCATTATAGCTTAGTTTTTCCTTTTAGTCAATATAATTTTTTCATTCTTTTTAACCTTTTTTTAAGAAAAATTGATTTTATTTTTTCTTACCACTATATATAGTAGTCCCGATTCTATCTGACACAATTCAAAAAATACCGTTTGTAATACTGCACATTTATAATGGTATATAATACTTATATATATGGAAGTTTTTTCAACAACTCTGTTGCTTTTATGTTGATAATTTGATATAATAATATGCGATTATGGAATAGTATCGTCTGTTCCTTTTTGAATGTATGAAAGCATAACAGAGGGGATAATATGGAAAACTTTAAAGAGGGCTGGGATATCATCTGCGACTATCTCCGCCAGGAAAAGAAAATTGTCGAAGTAGCGTATAAAACATGGATATCGAGGATCGAGCCGGTCGGTATCGACTTTGAAAAGGGCGTCATCACCCTGATGGTGCCGAACGAGTTTCACCGTCAAACGTTGATCCGCGGTTATCTGCCTAAATTTGAAGAAGCATACGAAGCGGTTCTGGGAACGAGCTTTGAGACAATCTTTCTCATTCCGGAAGAAAATGAAAAACAAAAGGAAAAATTATTAGGGGATGAAACCTCCGCTGACGCGGGATATGAATTTACCTTTGATACCTTTATCATAGGATCCTCAAATAAATTTGCGCATGCCGCTTCGATGGCTGTCGCTCAGAATCCCGCCTCCGCCTACAATCCGTTATTTTTGTACGGTAATTCCGGATTGGGCAAGACCCATCTGCTGTACGCGATCGGTAACGAGATCCGCAAGACGCATCCCGACTACAAGGTTATTTATATCAAGGGCGAAGATTTTGCAAACGAGATCATTCAGTCCATTATGAATAAAACGACCGCCCAGTTCAGACAGAAATATCGTCAGACGGATGTACTGCTGGTTGACGACGTCCAGTTCATCGGCGGTAAGGAAAGTACGCAGGAAGAGTTCTTCCATACTTTTGACGCGCTGTATGACGCTAAAAAGCAAATCGTGCTGACTTCCGACCGACCTCCGAAGGAGATCAAGGTGCTGACGGACAGGCTCAGAGGTCGTTTTGAGATGGGATTGCTGGCTGATATCCAGGCTCCGGATTTTGAGACCCGCATGGCGATCATCAAACGTAAAGCGGAGATCATCGGACTCGAGCTGAACGACGATTTGTGTGAATATATTGCCAACAAGCTAAAAACCAATATCAGACAGCTGGAAGGCGTCGTTAAAAAACTGATGGCGCGCTATAATCTGACTAAAGAAAAACCGACGCTGTCAATCGTAAATGAATCAATCTCCGATATTCTCAACGACGACGTACCGCCGGAGCTTACGGTAGAGAAAATTGTCGACGAGGTCAGCCGTACCTTCGGCGTGGACAGCGACGACCTAAGATCACAAAAATCCCGCCGTGCAAATATCAATAAGCCGCGACAAATCGCGATCTACATCGTGCGTGAACTAACGACCCTCTCGATGGAGAACATCGGTAAGGAATTCGGCAACCGTCATTACTCGACCATCGTTTACACCGTCCAGCAGGTGGAGAAGGATATCAAAAACGATCCGTCCCTGCGTGAAACGGTCGAAGATATCATTAAAAATATCAGGGAAAGATAAGAAAACTTTTTCCTTGTTTTCCATGAATATTAACATGGATTGTTTCCACATTTTTTACGGACAATTGACGGATAAATGATGACAGGTTCTTTTTCCTTAATGTTTCTCGAGAAGTATGGAAAAGAAATGCAGTTGATAAGCGGTGGTACGGGGTTTTCCTCATTTTAACAGCTCCTACTATTACTACTATTTTATATAATAATCATATCATTACATATCATGTTCGGCGACAAACGAACGCTGAACAGAAAGAGGTACCTATGAAATTCAAATGTATGAGAACCGATCTCTCCTCTGCAGTATCAAACGTCAGCCGCGCCGTATCGGCGAAGGCGACCATTCCTGCGCTGGAGGGTGTGCTGATCAAGGCATACGGCGACAGTCTGGAAATATCCGGCTATGATCTGGAGATCGGTATCGTCACCACGATGGAGGCGAGCATTGCGGAGGAGGGTGAGATCGTCGTATCCGCCCGCCTGTTCAATGATATCATCCGTAAGCTGCCTGAAGAGATCGTTGATATCGAAACAGACGACAGGATGATCACCTATATCCATTCCGGCGCCGCGGATTATCAGATCGTCGGTATCAATTCGACCGAGTATCCCGAGCTGCCGAACGTTGAAGAGATCAGCGCGCTGACGATCAATGCCGAAATCATCAAGAATATGATTCGCCAGACGGTTTTCGCAACCTCCGATAATATGGCGAAGCCGATCTATACCGGTTCTTTGTTTGAAATAAAGGGAGGTATATTCCGTATCGTGGCGGTCGACGGCTTTCGTATGGCGATCCGTCAGGAAAATGTAGACAGCGAAATCGAAGCAAAGTTCGTTGTGCCAGGTAAGACACAGAATGAGATATTAAAGCTGATAACCGATCCGAAGAAGGACGTCGATATCATCGTCGGTCAGCGTCATATCATTTTTAAGGTAGAAAATTACAGTATCGTTTCCCGCTTGTTGGAGGGAAACTTCCTTGATTATAAAATGCCTGCTTCGGCTTCGACCGAGTTCGTTATCAATACCCGCATTCTCGCTTCTTCGGTAGACCGTATGGCGCTGCTTACCAGCGAGAAGATCCAGTCGCCGGTACGCTGCTCGATCTCCGCGGATGAGATCAAGCTCTCTTGCTCAACCGCGGTCGGCAGAGCGAATGATATGATCCCCGCCTCCGTAATCGGCAACGATGTGGAGATCGGCTTCAATAACCGTTATCTGCTTGACGCGCTGAAGAATGCCGAGACCGATGAGGTCAAGATTCTGCTCAACGGCGGCTTGCAGCCGATGATCATCAAGCCCGTCAATGGTGACAGCTTTACATTCTTGGTAGTTCCGATGCGTTTAGCGGCTGAGTAAATATATTTATGATGGAAAAAATAGTAATTAACGAAGAATATATCCGCTTGGATAATCTGATGAAATTTGCCGGTATGTGCGATACCGGCGGCCGCGCAAAATATCTGATACAGAACGGCGAGGTCAAGCTCAACGGTGAAGTATGCACCATGAGAGGTAAGAAGCTGCGCAATAAAGATATCGTAGAATATAACGGTAAAAAGGTAGAAATCATTGCGGATTAATAATTCGGGATTGAGGTTCAATTGAAGGTACGGGAGCTGAGCTTTGAAAATTATCGCAATTTAATAAACGGCACGATCAGCCCCTGTGAAAAGGTCAACGTTATCTACGGTGAGAATGCCAACGGAAAGACAAATCTGCTGGAGGCGATATGGCTGTTTTGCGGCGGCCATTCCTTCCGCGGCTCCAAGGAAGGCGATATGATCCGCTTTGATCAGAGCTTCTTTAAGCTGAATATGCAGTTTTATTCCGGAGAGAGAGAGCAGGACGCGCAGATCGCATTTGATAAAAAGCGCAAGATGATAAAGATCAACGGCGTCGATAAGTCTTCATCTTCCTATCTGACCGAAGTATTCTCGGCGGTGGTATTTTCTCCCGAGCACTTGAATCTGATTAAGAGAGGGCCTAATGTTCGCCGAAAATTTCTTGACGCGGCGATCTGTCAGCATCGTGTAAGGTATGCCTCGATGCTTGCAAAGTATCAGCAGATCATCAATCAGCGTAACGCGCTGTTGAAGGACAGTTACCGTCACCCTGAGCTGAGGGATACGCTGTCGATCTGGGATGATTCGCTGATCGTGGTCGGTTCGCAGATACTCAGGGAAAGACTCGATTATCTGAAAAAAATGAAAAATCCCGCTCAAATCTATCATAAGGGAATATCCTCTGAAAAAGAGGAGTTGGAGATAGATTATATCTCTTCCGCTAAAACGGAGGAGGATGACAGTATCGATCTTATTAGGGAAAAGCTGAAAAAGGAGCTGATTGCGTCCCGTCAGGAGGATTTTAGGACGGGCAACACTTCCGTAGGTCCGCATCGCGACGATCTGGATATCAAGATCAACGGGATATCGGCGAGACGGTTCGGCTCTCAGGGACAGCAGCGATCGGCGATCCTGTCGTTAAAGCTCAGTGAAGCGGAGCTGCTGTATCAGAAAAACGGCGAACGCCCCGTGATCCTACTCGACGACGTACTTTCGGAGCTTGATAATAAACGTCAGGATTTTCTATTGAATAAGGTAGAGGAATATCAGGTTTTTGTTACCTGCTGTGAGGAGAGTAACAAGGAACAGCTGAGAAACGGCAAGATTTTTTATGTAAATAACGGAGAGATAAATACGGCTTGATCGATTGTGACCGGATCGCTCCTATTGATGATCAAGATATAAGGATGTTATAGAATGAAATATCTTCATCTTGGTAAAGATACATCTATAGAAATACAAAATATCGTCGGAATATTCGACCTCGACACCAGCACGGTGAGTAAACATACCAGAGAATTTTTGAGTATATGTGAAAAAGAAAACAGAATCGTCAATGTCAGCTACGAGCTGCCGAAGTCGTATATTCTGTATGATTTCAGCGGCGAATATTCTATCTATCTTTCACCGCTCAATACAGCCACGCTGATAAAGAGAATGTCGGAATAATTAAATCATTTTAAATGTGATCGGAAATACTCTATTAAAAAAATGGCTTTACAATAACTTTTGATTATCGTTAGGTAAAGGAAAGAAGGAATATTATGATTAATTGCAGATGTCCCTATTGCGGCAAGGAAATATCTTACGCAAAAGCGATGACCGTTCGCCGTCAGGGTGAGTATTACTGTAACAAGTGTAAGAAGGAAAGCAACGTACTTATCAAAAAGACGATTTGGATCCTGTTTATTGCGATGTTGGTTCTTGCACTGATCATCATGGGCTTTTATCTGTTGTTGACAAACCGTGAGAATCCTATCTTTATTATACTGGTATTCATTCCGTTCCTGATTTTTTATCTGTTCTCACCGATATTCGTAAGGCTGAGACCAAAAAAGAAGTTTCAGGATTCGCTGTATGATACCGAGATGGTCAATACGCCGATGGCAGATCCCGATCCGACGATGGCTTCTTCCGCTAAGGTAGCGCCCGCGTTCGTGGACGATATCGTGCTCGGAGATGAGGATTATAAACCGGCGATCAATTCGGATATTTTCAACGCGATCAAGGAAGAGAGAAAGATCGTCGAGGACACGGACGGAGGGACAAAGCCCTTTGATCGTAATGAGATCAGCTCCGACAGTAATATCGACAGTACCCGTACGGTAGAGAATTTGAAGAGCTTTTCCGACGGTACTTACGATACTGACTACGACGTAAAGAGATTTAAATAAGATGTTCAGACTACCGATCTGCCCGCACTGCGGGACTGTGTATCATTATAAAGAGGTCAGGAACGCCGTAAAGAAAAAGGAAAATACCTGCTATCACTGTGGAGAAAAGTTTAGAGCAAGGTTATTTCCGGGTATTCTGATCGCGGCTGTGATTCCGATCACACTCAGTATCCTGCTGAATCTCGTGATGCTGAACCGGATGCAGGAGATGCAGCTGCTGCCGCTCTTTGCGGTCACGCTGGCTTTTCTCCTGATTATCTATCTGATCATACCGTTTTTCGTCAGCTTTAAGAAAAACGAAAAAAATGATAATAAAAAATGATGTTGATATTACTGCGTCGTTGCACTCCCCGCAATGACAATTACTATATGGAGGAATTGTTTTGGAGAATAAGAACGAAGAAATCAAAACAGTCGAAGAAGTTGTAGACGAGCTTATGGAGCGTGCCGAAGCACCCATCGATATCGTCGACGTTGTGGATGAAGAAAAAATGACGAAGGTCGAGGGCGAATACGGCGCCGATGAGATCCAGGTTTTGGAGGGTCTCGAGGCGGTTCGTAAACGTCCCGGTATGTACATAGGCTCCACCGGCGAGCGCGGCTTGCATCATCTGGTGTATGAGATCGTCGATAACTCGATCGACGAGGCGCTGGCGGGTTACTGTGATAAGATCGATGTTTCTATCCTGCCCGGTAATATCATTCGCGTCAAGGACGACGGCAGAGGTATTCCGGTAGGTATCAACTCCAAGATGGGGCTGCCCGCGGTGACAGTGGTCTTTACCGTTCTGCATGCCGGCGGTAAGTTCGGCGGCGGCGGATATAAGGTATCCGGCGGTCTGCACGGCGTAGGCGCTTCCGTCGTCAACGCCTTGTCCGAATGGCTCGAGGTGCGCGTCTGCGACGGCAAGGACGTGTATTTTCAGCGTTATGAGCGCGGCAAGATCATGAATGATCTTGAGGTGATCGGTCAGTCCGAGAAGCGCGGTACCGAGGTACGCTTCAAGGCGGATCCCGAAATTTTCAAGGATACCGACGTTTATGATTACGATACGCTTGCGCGCAGACTGCGCGAGCAGGCATTTCTGAACGCGGGCGTCAATATCGAATTAAAGGATGAGCGCGATCCCGAGCATATTAAGGACAAGATCTTTTATTATCAGGGCGGTATCCGCGAGTTCGTCAATTATATCCATAAAAAGAAGGGTTATACCCCGATCCATGACGAGGTCATCTATCTGCGCACGGCAAATCTGGAAAATACCTGCGAGGTAGAGATCGCCATGCAGTATAACGACAGCTATAATTCCGATATCCGGTCCTTTGCCAACAATATCCATACCACCGACGGCGGCACGCACGAAGAGGGCTTCCGCAGGGCGATCCCCCGCGTGATGAACAACTACGCGGCGAAGTTCAACAAGATCAAGGAAAAGGACAAGGATATCAAGCTTGAATTTGAGGATTATAAAGAGGGTCTGACCGCGATCATCTCAGTCAAGATCACCGAGGCGCAGTTCGAGGGTCAGACAAAGGCGAAGCTGGGTAATACCATTGTGCGTTCGATGGTCAGCAAGCTGATCACCGATAAGCTCAGTGAGTTTTTGGAGGAGAATCCCGCTTCCGCCTCCGCTATTCTCGATAAAGCGCTCGCGTCCGCAAAGGCGCGTGAGGCAGCGCGAAAGGCGAGAGAGAGCGTTCGCCGCAAGACGGGTCTGGAGAGTGCTTCTCTGCCCGGTAAGCTCGCCGACTGTCAGAGCAAGGATCGCAGCGAGACTGAGATCTACATCGTAGAGGGTGACTCCGCGGGCGGTTCCGCCAAGCAGGGACGCGACAGAAAGTTCCAGGCGATCCTGCCGCTGTGGGGTAAGATGCTCAACGTTGAGAAGGCAAGACTCGACAAGGTTTACGGTAACGATAAGCTGACGCCGGTCATCACCGCTTTGGGCGCGGGTATCGGCGACGAATTTGATACAGAGAAGCTTCGTTACGATAAAATCATCATCATGGCGGATGCCGACGTCGACGGCTCCCATATCCGTACGCTGCTGCTGACATTCTTCTTCCGTTATATGCGTCCGCTGATCGAGGAGGGGCATGTCTATATCGCTCAGCCGCCGCTGTATCGTATCAGCAAGGGCAAGGATAATCATCGCTACGCTTATACCGATCAGGAACGTGACGAGATTCTCGCTTCGATCGAGGGTAAAACCACGATCCAGCGCTATAAGGGTCTTGGTGAGATGGATCCCGAGCAGCTGTGGGAAACCACGATGAATCCCGAGACCCGCACCATGCTCCGCGTCGAGCTGAACGACGCACAGGAGGCGGACGAGACCTTCTCAATCCTCATGGGCGATCAGGTCGAGCCGAGAAGAGAGTTCATCGAGACAAACGCAAAGTATGTACAGAATCTGGATATCTGATGAATAATAAGAAATTCGGTTGAGAATGCCGCGGGCTGACGCGCGTGTCGAGCCCTCGCAATGACATTATTAGTGATGAGGTGAAACCCTTTGGATAACGAGAATAAGAACATGAATGTTGATAATAATGAGGATTTTGAAGCGGAATACGAAGAGATGATGGAGCATACCCAGTTCAGCTCCGGCAAGATCATCAACGTCGATATCAACCGCGAGATGCGCAAGTCGTTCCTTGATTACTCGATGAGCGTTATCGTTGCGCGTGCGCTGCCCGACGTTCGCGACGGCTTGAAGCCCGTTCATCGCCGCATCCTCTATAATATGTATGAAAACGGTATCACCGCATCCAAGCCGCACCGTAAGTGCGCTTACACCGTCGGTGAAGTGCTCGGTAAATATCATCCCCACGGCGACGCCTCGGTCTATGACGCGATGGTTCGACTGGCACAGGATTTCTCGATGCGCTACATGCTGGTTGACGGTCACGGCAACTTCGGTTCGATCGACGGTGACCCGCCTGCTGCTTATCGTTACACCGAGAGCCGCATGAGTAAGATTTCCGCGGAAATGCTGGCTGATATCGATAAGGATACCGTTGATTTCATGCCGACCTTCGACGATGTGCTCGAGGAGCCGACGGTTCTGCCGTCCCGCTTCCCGAACCTGCTGGTCAACGGCTCCAACGGTATTGCTGTCGGTATGGCGACCAATATCCCGCCGCATAACCTCGGTGAGACCATCGACGCGATGTGCCTCTTGATCGATAATCCCGACGCGGAAGTAGCCGATCTGATGGAGTGCATGCCCGGTCCGGATTTTCCGACCGGCGGTATGATCATGGGTCGCTCCGGCATCCGTGCCGCTTACGCGACCGGCAGAGGTAAGATCGTCGTTCGTGCCAAGACCGAGATCGTCGAGGCAAAGAACGGACGTTTCAAAATTATTGTCACGGAAATCCCTTACGGCGTAAATAAAGCGCGCCTGATCGAAAATATAGCGAACCTCGTCAAGGACAAGCGACTCGAGGGTATCTCAAATATCGAGGATCACTCCGACCGTAACGGTATGCATATCGAGATCGATATCAAGCGAGAGGCTTCTCCGCAGGTCGTGCTGAATCACCTGTTCATGATGACCCAGATGCAGACCACCTTCGGCGCGATCATGCTGAGTATCGTCAACGGCGAGCCGCGCGTACTGACCCTTAAGGAAATGCTGCAGTGCTATATCGAGCACCAGGAGAATGTTATCGAGCGCCGCACCATCTTCGACCTGCGCAAGGCGAAGGAGCGCATGCACATCTTAGAGGGCTTGAAGATCGCGATCGACTTCATCGACGAGGTCATTGCCATCATCCGTAAGAGTAAGGATCAGGCGGCGGCAAAGACTGCGCTGTGCGAGCGCTTCGGACTCGACGACGTGCAGGCTCAGGCAATTGTTTCCATGCGTCTCGGTCAGCTGACTAACATGGAGCAGGCGAAGATTGAGGATGAGATCAAAGGTCTCGCCGCGAAGATCATCGAATATAATGAGATCATTGAAAATGAAAGCAAGCGTCTCGAGATCGTCAAGAATGAGGCGATCGAGATCCGTAATAAATATGCCGACCCCAGAAGAACCGAGATCTGCGCCGTTACCGGCGAGGTGGATATCGAGGATCTGATCCCGCAGGAGGACTGCGTCGTTACGATGACCAAGTTCGGTTACATCAAGCGACTGCCTCACGATACCTACAAGACCCAGAAGCGCGGCGGCAGAGGCGTAGCCGGCATGACCCGCCGTGACGAGGACGTCGCGACGGAGATGTTCCTGTCGAACTCGCACGATTATAACCTGTTCTTCACCAATCTCGGCAGGGTATTCCGCATCAAGTGCTATGAGATCCCCGAGTCGACCCGTCAGAGCAAGGGCGTACATATCGCAAATATTCTGCAGCTCAACGCCGACAAGGATGAGAAGGTCACCTCGATGATCCGCATCCCCGAATTTGACGAGGACAAGTACCTGATCATGGTCACCCGCAAGGGTATCATCAAGCGAATTGCGCTCAATGCCTATAATACCGCGCGTAAGGGCGGCCTGATCGCGCTCGATCTGAACGAGGGCGACGAGCTGGCTTGGGTTCGTATGACAAACGGCAACGATGAAGTGATCATCGCGACTAAGAAGGGCATGGCGATCCGCTTCCGTGAAACCGACGTCCGTCCGATGGGCAGACTCGCCCGCGGCGTCAAGGCGATGAAGCTCAAGGAAGGCGACAGCATTGTAGGCATGAGCATCATCGAGCCCGATAAGCTGATCCTGACCGTATCCGAGACCGGCTACGGACGACTCAGCTCTCCCGACGATTACCGCTTACAAAGCAGAGGCGGTAAGGGTCTGACCAACTACCATGTCGCAAAGTACGGCGATGTGGCGGCGCTGACCGTCGTACCGCTGGATGACGACGTCATCCTGATCTCCGAGAACGGCGTCATCATCCGTATCCTTGCGTCTACCATCCGCGTATGCTCCCGTCCCGCAAAGGGCGTTACCGTTATGAAGATCAAGGGCGACAACAAGGTCGTATCCGTCTCCGGCGCGCCGCATGACGAGGATGAAGCGCAGAGCGCGGAGGATGACGGTAATGCCGAGAATCCCGAGGATATGATCGTCGACGAGGCAGAAGAAACGGAAGTCGGGGAAGAATAAACAGCAGTCTTTTGTAGGGGCTGGATTTATAAAACAGTCATTGCGAGGGGCGCAATGCTAATGTTGAGATTGCCACGTCGGAACGATGTTTCTCCTCGCAATGATAACCTGAAATGTGCCCCGCGGCAATCTCAACCGATGGATCGAATAGATTCGACTCCTACAAGAGGTAGAGGAAAACGATATGGAAAATAATAAAATTCGGGTGAGCGTGTTTGTCGCCGGACAGCGATTCAATATTCTCACCGATAAAAGTGAAAAATATGTACTGGATATCGCGTCAAAGATCGATTCGCGTATCAATTCGCTGGTGCTCTCGAGCGACATGACCCGGGAGCGCGCGGCGGTGTTGACGGCGCTGGATTATGCCGATGATACCGAGCTCGATAAGGAGAACCTCGCGGCGGTAAAGGAACAGATCAAGGATTATGTTCATGAAATCGAGCGCCTGCAGAACAATAACGCGAAGCTTACCGGCGACTATAATCTGCTGAAGGCGGAGTATGAGCGCCTGATCGAGGATCGTAAGTCCGACGAAGACGCACAGAAGGCGCTTGCTGACAGCGCAAAGGAAATCGACGAGCTGAAAAAGCAAATTGATGATCTGAAGGAACAGCTCAGCCGCTCCGAAGAGCGTTTCGAGTCCTTTCGTCAGCAATCGACCGTGAAGGAAGCGCCTGTCGCAGAAGAGATCCCACTTCCCGAGGAGCCTCCCGCAGAGGAGCAAACCATCACCGCCGAGGATGACTTATTCTTCGACGAGGAAGAGGAGCAGATCAAGCCCGAGAAGAAGAAAAAGAACCGCCACGAGCACAGCCATGTCAATCCGTATAAACAGAAGGCGAAGGAACAGGAGCAGAAGGGCTATACCCAGCAGCGCCAGTACTCCTTCTTTGACTTAAATGAAGAATAAGATCGAGATACTCTCTCCGGCGGGCGGCTTCGACAGCGTGATCGCTGCCGTCCACAGCGGCGCCGACGCGGTCTATATCGGGTCAAAGAGCTTTTCCGCCCGTGCGTCGGCACATAATTTCGATGATGACGAGCTGCGCGAGTGCGTACGCTACTGTCATCAGCGCGGGGTAAAGGTGCATCTGGCGCTGAACACCCTGATCTTCGACGATGAGATGCCGCGGGCTTTGAATTTAGTCAAGACTGCCGCAAAAGCGGATATCGACGCGCTGATTATCCAAGACCTGGGTCTGGTATCCCTTATAAAGAATATCGTGCCCGAGCTGCCGCTCCATGCCTCGACCCAGCTCACCGTCCACACGCCCTACGGCGCAAGGGCGCTGTATGAGATGGGCTTCGAGCGGGTGGTCGTATCCCGTGAGTTGAGCTTGGCGGAAATCAAAACGATCCACGAATTCTGTCCCGAGGTGGAGCTGGAGGTATTTGTCCACGGCGCTCTGTGCATGTGTGTCAGCGGTCAATGCTACTTTTCCGCGATGCTCGGCGGGCGTTCCGCAAATCGCGGTATGTGTGCCCAGCCGTGCCGACTGCCGATGCGATTCGGCGACAACGACCATGCGCTGAGCTTAAAGGACAACGGCTCTCTGCATTTTTTAAGAGAATTACAGGAGATGGGAGTCGCCAGCGCCAAGATCGAGGGACGGATGAAGCGCCCCGAGTATGTCGGAGCGGCGACATTAGCGGCGCGAGAAGCGCGCGATCTCGGATTTGTGACCGAGGCGACGGGTGAGAGGCTGCAGGCTGTCTTTTCCCGTACCGGCTTTACCGACGGTTATCTCAGCGGAAATTTAGGCGAGAGCATGTTCGGCTATCGTCAAAAGAGCGATGTCGTTTCCGCCGATTCCAAATTGCTCAAAGAGATCCGAACCTACTACAAAGACGAATACCGGCATATTCCGCTGGATATGAGCTTTTTCGCACATACCGGTGAAAAAATGCGGCTGATCGTTTCTGATGGTGAACATACCGTTTCGGTCGAAAGTGAAAAAACGGTCGAAAAAGCCGTTAACCTGCCGCTGTCCGCTGAACGAGCGGCTCAAAGTCTGTCAAAAACAGGCGGCACGCCGTATCTGATCGATGAGATCAACTGTGATATTTCGTCCGACGCCGCGGTTTCTGCCGCCGCCCTGAACGCCTTGCGGCGTGAAGCGCTGGCACAGCTTGACACGGCGCGCGAAATCTGTCATCATTACATGATAAATGAGATCGACCTTTCCGCTGTTTTAAGCGGCGGAGAGTGTACACATACAAAGAGCTATGCCGTTACGCAAAATCTGAATATCCCCGACAGTATGCGGGAGATGGATATAGTTTTCGTTGACCTGTTCGGCATGTCGGACACGGATAAGCTGAATGAATATACTAAAAAAGGCTTTCAAATCGGCGTGGAGGTACCGCGCGCGACCTTTTCTAATGAAGCGGAGATTTTCGTGCGGCTCAAAGAGCTGAGAGAGAACGGCATCAGCCACCTGATGGCGCATAATATTGCCGCGGTGTATATGGGCATAGAGCTCGGCTTCACCGTTCATGCGGGCTTCGGCATGAATATCGCGAATTCCTACACGCTGAAATGGGCGAAGGATTACGGTATCACTGACGCGATCCTGAGTATCGAACTCGACGAGAAGCGGATCAACGCTTTGTATAAATGTATTCCCGTGGGAATCATCCGTTACGGTTACGTGCCGCTGATGCTGACCCGCAACCATCCCGCCGGTCATAATGACTGCAAAAATGATGAAATTTTGCAAGATCGAAAGGGTGAAAAGTTTATCGTAAGACGGCGTGAAGGGTACAGTGAGATATACAACTGCATACCGCTTTTAATGCCGCAAAAGGATTATATTTTCAACAATAAGGTTTTCTCACTTTTCCTCTTTTCTGTGGAAAACTCTGTGGATAACAAGGAAAAAATCATGCTGAAATTAAGCAAAAACCTGGATTTCGAGCGAAAAACACATGGGTTGTATTTACGTGGTGTTAAAAAATTAACAATCTTTTAAAGAATTATTCTAAGGAAAATTACCTTATTTCTTTACTGAAAATATAAGAAAAATACATCCTTTCTTTCAGAATAAAAACCTTTTACTTTTTGCAATAAATTACAGATTTTTGAAGGATAATATTGATGAGCATATTAAAGATAAAAAAACTGAGAGAAAACGCTGAGATCCCTTTTCGCGCGACTTTGGGAGCGGCGGGAATGGATCTGTACGCTTGTATCCCTGAAAGTGTGACTATTGAGCCGCATGAGATACGCTTGATTCCGACGGGTATTGCGATCGAGCTTGAGAGCGCCGACTACGTCGCTTATATCTTCGCACGGTCGGGACTCGCGATCAAGCACGGTATCGCTCCCGCTAACTGCGTCGGTGTGATCGACTCCGATTATCGCGGAGAGGTATGTGTGGGACTGGTAAATCAAACGGAACAAAGCTTTACAATCGATCCGAATGAACGTATCGCGCAGCTGGTGATCTCGCCGGTCGTACTGCCCGAGATCAAGGTCGTCGATGAACTCAGCGACACCGACAGGGGCTCGGGCGGGTTCGGTTCGACGGGAAAACGATAAATCAGCGTGAATATCCCTTTATATCAAGAAAACAGGGCATAATAACCTGTGAGCTATCTATAATAAAAACGAAACCAAAATGATTTTGCGCCCACGGGCGGAAAGGGGACAGACATGTTTTCAAAGGATATAGGAATTGACTTAGGTACTGCGAATACATTGGTTTACATGAAGGGTAAGGGTATCGTCATGCGTGAACCCTCCGTTGTTGCCGTTGACGTCAAGCGCGATATGGTGCTGGCTGTCGGTCATGAGGCAAAGGAGATGATCGGTAGGACCCCCGGGTCGATCGTCGCGATCCGTCCGCTGAAGGACGGCGTGATCGCCGACTTCGAGATCACAGCGACGATGCTCAAGTACTTTATCCGCAGCGTAGTACGCAGCGGACTGTTCAGCAAGCCGCGCATTATTATCTGCATCCCCTCGGGCGTTACCGAGGTCGAGCGCAACGCGGTAGAGGACGCGGCGCGTCAGGCGGGCGGCAAGTATGTCGAGCTGATCGAGGAGCCTATGGCGGCGGCGATCGGCGCAGGTCTGCCGGTGGACGCTCCGGTCGGCAATATGGTCGTCGATATCGGCGGCGGCACCAGCGAGGTCGGTATCGTATCGCTGGGCGACATCGTTGCGTCGTGCTCCGTGCGCGTCGCGGGCGATAAGTTCGACGAGGCGATCGTCAGCTACATCAAAAAGAAGTATAATCTGCTCATCGGTGAGAGAACCGCCGAGGATATCAAGATCACCATCGGCTCCGCTTATCCTTATGAGGGTGAGGGCGCGATGATGGTCAAGGGACGTAATCTCGTGGACGGTCTGCCGAAGAACATCCGTATTACCGCAGAGGAAGTACGCGAGGCGCTTCGCGATCCGCTGATGACCATTATCGAAGCAATCATGGACACCCTTGAAAAGACTCCCCCTGAGCTCTCCGCCGACATTATCGACAACGGTATCATGCTCACGGGCGGCGGCGCGCTGCTCAGGGGTATGGATAAGCTCGTCGAAGAGGAGACCGGTATGCCGGTCAAGGTCGCCGCGCACCCGCTCGACTGTGTTGTCGACGGTACGGGCATGCGCCTCGATCCAAACTTTGTCGCGACGAAGAGAGCGAAGGAATAATCACACAGGGGACGGCGCCCTCGACGTCCCGTTATCCGGATCAATATTACTGTTATCAGGTCGTCGAGGCGCCGACCCTTACACGTTTTTGATAAGATGAAAGAGTTTTTATCCTCACCTAAAATCAAAATATTCTTATCCGTGCTCCTGGTGCTGATCATGCTGTCGGTCTTCACCCATAATGTGGAGAACAATGTCGTTTCGACGACCTTCAACACCCTGACGTACGGATTGTCAAAGGTCACCGCCGCCGCGTCGCAGGATCAGAGCGAGGAGAAGAGCTACAGCGAGCTGAAATCCGAGAACGAGCTGCTCAACAAGGCAAATCGCGAGCTCAGAGCGCGGCTGATCGATTACTACGACGTCAAGGAAGAGAATACCCGACTCTGGAAGTTCTACGGACTGAAGAAGGAGCACGAGGATTTTTCCCTCATCCCCGCCCGGGCGCTCAGGCGCGACAGCGACGACGAGTTCGGCTCCTTTACGATCGACAAGGGTACCGCTTCGGGTATCAGCGTCGGCAATCCCGTGCTGGGCGAAAACAGCCTGGTCGGCTGGATCTCGGAGGCTGACGCCTATACCGCCAAGGTGGTGACGGTGCTCTCGCCTCAGACCAGCATCGGCGCGATCGATAAGGCGACAGGCGACACAGGCATCATCACCGGCTCCGCAAAATTTGCCGAAAACAACCGCACCACCTTCACCAAGCTCAACTCCGAGCACAAGGTCAAGGAGGGAGATATCATCACCTCCGCGGGTACCGCCGGCATCTATCCCAAGAATATCGTGCTGGGCGAGGTCATTGAGATCGGCTACGATACATACGACACCTCTCACTATGCCGTGATCGAGCCGTATGACAAGATCGACAAGATCGTAGACGTGGCGGTGATCACCTCGTATCAGGGTATGGGCGAGATCCTGAGCAAGGAATAATAACGCGACAATAATTATTCGGTTGAGCTTGCCGCGGTGCAGGGTCATGCCCTGCTCCTCACTATGACAATTATTAAAGGAGAGAGGATTTTGTCGGATCGGGCAAATTCATTTTTCAGATATCTGGCGTATGTGATAGAGATCATCGTCGCGTTCGCGCTTTCCACTACCCCGCACTTGCTGCCGGATATTTTCGGCGCAAAGCCGGTGCTGCCGGTGTGTGTTGCGCTGACCGCGGCGATTTTTGAACGCGAGATACCCGCGATGCTGATCGGCATGACGGCGGGTATCCTCGCCGATATCAGCTACACCAACAGCATAGGATTGTTTACCATCACGCTGATCGTGGTGTGCTTCATCGTGGGGTATGCCGCCAATAACCTGATTATGGCGACCTTTCTGAACTTTCTGCTGTATGCCGCGGTGACGATCGGCGCGCTGTTCATGCTCTACTATCTGGTGCGTTTCATCATCCCCGGGTTGGATGACGGGTGGCTGTACTTTACCCGCCATCTGATCTCGCGCATGGTGCTGACATGGATCTGTACGATCCCGTTTTACTTTCTGAACAAACTGATACAAAAGCGACTGAATCCCGAAGGGTAACATATAATTCAATATTTACGGAGAGGAGGAACGCGCATGAAGCTTTTTCAAAAAAAACCGAATAACAGCGGCTCAGGCTACGATCGGATCGTCAGCGCCAACAGGCGCAGCGGTTTATCGGGAAACAATACCGCGAATGAACAGAAAAAGGATCACTCCGCTCTGCGGATCGTATTTTGTGCGCTGCTCCTGGCGGTGATCTTCCTGTGCTTTGCGGCACGGCTGTTCAACTGGCAGATCATCCACGGCGACGAGTACAAGAAGCTCTCTGCCGCGTCGACCTCTCATACCGTGACCTCCGACGCGACCCGCGGCGAGATCCTTGACGTTAACGGCGTGCCTTTCGCCGTGAACGAGACCGCGTATAATGTCGTTATCAATAAGGTTTACTCATCTGATGAAAGCAAGCTGAACCTGATCATCATTGATCTGTTGAATATCCTCAACGAGTGTGGGGAGAAATATATCGACGAGCTGCCGATCTCTCTTCAGGACGGCGCTTTCGTCTTTGACGAGGGAAGCGACGGCGACGTCGAGTACATCGAGTCGTCTGTGATGCTCAATAAGGAGGGGCTGACCGCGGACGAGATCATACAGGGTCTCGCGGAGCGTTACCATGCCGACAATATCGTCGATCCCTTCACCCGACGCGCGGTGATCTCGATACGTTACAATATGGAGAAGAAGGGCTTCTCCTATGAGCAGGTGTATGTGCTTGCCTCCAACGTTAGCAGCGATACCGTTTCTGTTGTTTCCGAGCGTACCCAGAACGTGCCTGCGGTCGAGATACGCACGGTCAACGAGCGCGTGATCAAGAACGGCACGGTCATCCCGCATATACTCGGCGTGGTCGGTAAGCTCAACGAGGAAGAGTACGAGGAAAACAAAGATAAGGGCTACAGCATCGACGACAGCATCGGCAAGTTCGGAATCGAAGCGGCGCTGGAGGATTATCTCCGAGGCAAGGCGGGAGAAAAGACCGTCGTATCCGACGCGAACGGCAATATCGTCGGCGAGAAGGAATCCGTCGAGGCAAAACCCGGCGACACCGTTTACCTGACGATCGACACGAACGTGCAGGAGGTCGCCGCTTACTCGCTCGGCAAAAATATCCGTCGCGCGCAGGAACTCGGTAAGGCGGAGGTCAAGGCTGCCAAGGCGTCGAACGCCAAGAAACAGAGCAAGATGGGCGAGGACTGCGTCGCGGGAGCGGCGGTACTGCTGGATGTACGCGACAACTCGGTCATCGCCGCTGTATCGTATCCCGACTTCGATATCTCGCGCTACTACGACGCGGATTACAGCTCGTATCTCTTTGAAAACGAGACGACCCCGCTGTTCAACCGTGCCTTCGACGGTGCGTTCGCTCCCGGCTCGACCTTCAAGCCGTGTGTCGCGACGGCGGCGCTGGAGGAGGGCATCATCACGCCCGATACCTCTATCCACTGCTCGGGCGTGTACGATTACTATAAAGATGACGTCGTCCGCTGTCTGGGTATCCACGGCGATATCAAACTCGAGAGCGCGATGGCGCACTCCTGTAACTGTTACTTCGCCGAGGTCGGCAGACGTATCGGCATCACGACGATGTACATGTACGCCGAGAAGCTCGGACTGGGCGCGAAAACCGGCTTAGAGGTCTATGAGGGCACCGGTACGCTGGCGGGCCGCGACTCGACGATGTGGTTCGAGGGCAACACCGTACAGGCGGCGATCGGACAGAGTGATAACGCCTTTACGCCCGTACAGCTCGCGACCTATGTATCGACGATCGCCAATAACGGCGTGCGCTACCGTACCCATCTGGTGCGTAAGATCGTCAACTACGAGCGGGACGAGACCATCCTCTATAACGATCCCGAGAAGCCCGAGATCGTCGCCGAGACCGGCGTATCGGAGCGCAACAATAATCTGGTGCATGAAGCGATGGATCAAGTGCTGAAAACCTATCCCAACACCGAGCGCGCGGGTCGCTACCCGATCGAGATCGCGGCAAAGACCGGTACGGCGGAGAACGCAGGCTCCGACCATAACGTTTTTATCTGTTACGCGCCGTATAAGAAGCCCGAGGTCGCGCTGGCGATCGTCTTTGAGCACGGTGCGCGCAGTTATCTGCCGCAGGAGACGGCGTGCGATATCCTCGACGCCTACTTCTACAAAAAAAACCTCAAGGAAGTCAAGAAAAGCTCGTGGGATTTCAGCTGATACGTATAAAAATTGGTTAAAAGTAGTAAAAGCAATTAATAAAAATAAGATAGACATCATGTTTTTGGTGATTGTGTCTAAATTTCATATTTACAATTCTACAAAAAGAGCAGCTCGTTTGAGTTGCTCTTTTTTTCTTTTTGTGCTACAATACAAATGAGGTATTATCAAAATGAGTGAAGTGATAGTAGTAGCCTCCGGTAAAGGCGGAACAGGCAAAACCACTGTTTGCGCCGGGTTGGCGGCGGCTCTAGCTAAAAACAAAAAAAGAGTATTGATCATAGACTGTGACAGCGGGATGCGCGGCGTCGATATGGTGCTGGGTATCTCCGACAGACTGGTATATGACTTTGCCGACGTTGTCAGCGGCGCATGTGAGGCAAAGGAAGCGCTGTATCAGATCGACGGCGACTTTGAGCTGTACACGATCGCGGCTCCGCTGTATGCTGATGATGAAGTCAGTCCCTCGCTGGTCAAAAACTTCGTCGATAAGGTACGCGATGATTTCGATTATATCCTGATCGACTCACCCGCAGGCACCGGCTCCGGCTTCGTTGCCGCCGCGGCGAGCGCCGACAGAGCGCTTGTGGTCATAAACCCCGAGCCGATCAGTATCCGCGGCTGTAAGAATATCGGTTACCGCTTAGAGGAGCTGGGAATCTCCGACCGCAGGCTGATCATCAACCGCTTCGACCGCGAGCGCTTCTTCAAGATGGGTCTGTACAAAGACCTTGACGAGGTGATCGACGAGGCGGGCGTACGGCTGATCGGCGTCATCCCCGAGGATATCCGCGTGATCGCCCTCGCCCAAAGAGGTGCGCTGACCAACAACTGGTCACAGACGGGGATCATCTTTGAAACCATCGTCAAGCGTCTGGAGGGCGTTGACGTTCCGATTATCATCAAAAATTCGTAGAATTTAGTATAAGCTTACTGTAATAGCCTTTTGCAAAAGATTATTGGAGGTGCGTGTATGAACATAGCGATTATTGCACATGACGAGAAGAAAGAGTTGATGGTACAGTTCTGTATCGCTTACTGCGGCGTATTGAGCAGAAACAAGATGTGTGCGACCGGAACCACCGGCAAGATGGTTGCTGAGGCGACCGGTCTGGAGATCCAGACCTTCCTGGGCGGCTCTCAGGGCGGCGACCAGCAGATCGCCGCGCGTATCGCCTGCAACGAGATCGATATGCTGATCTTCTTCCGCGATCCGCTGACGCCCAAGCCGCATGAGCCGAACGATATGAACCTGCTTCGCCTGTGTGATATGCACAATATCCCTGTCGCTACCAACATCGCCACCGCTGAGGTGCTGATCCACGGTCTGGAGCGCGGCGACCTCGACTGGAGAGATATCGTCAGGTAACCCGAATCATAAAAATCACCCGCAGCGGTTTGTTCCGCTGCGGGTTTTTTGCATATTTATTGTTTTTCAAGATCGCTGTACCGGGTTATTCGTCATCGGTGGGGATGACGGGGAGGATGAAGTAGAAGTCGGAGCCTTCGCCTACCTTGGAGGCGACGCCGAAGTCGGCGTCATGGGCGAGCAGGATATTCTTGACGATACTGAGCCCCAGACCCGTGCCCACCTTGGCGCGGCGGTGCTCCTTGTCGACGCGGTAGTAGCGATCCCAGATATAGTCGAGCTTATCCTTGGGGATGCCCTCGCCGTGATCGATGACGTCGACCCGCACCCTGTCGTCCTTGACGGTCTGGCGCACGATGACGGTCTTGTCGTCGCCGATATAGTTGATGGCGTTGTTGATCAGGTTATAGAGCACCTGCGTCATGCGCAGCTCGTCGCCCATGATGAACACCTCGCCGTCATGCTCGAAGATGATGTTCAGCCCGTCACTCTCGATGAGCTTGGTGTAGCGGGAGAAGATGCTCTTGATGCAGTTGGTGAGGGAGAAGGGCGCCTGCTTGATATCCGCTGTACCGCTTTGCAGACGGGAGATATCGAGCAGGTCGGTCACCAGTGAGTTGAGGCGGTTCGCCTCGTCGATGATGATCTGGATGTTCTCGGGGGTCATCTCGCCGGGTAGATCGCGCATGACCTCACTGTATCCGGTGATCATGGTCAGCGGCGTGCGCAGGTCGTGTGAGATATTGGAGATCAGCTCCTTCTGGAGCGAATCGACCTTTTTGAGTTCCTGTGCGGCATAGCTCAAGGTGGCGTTGAGCTCGGTGATCTCGCGGTAACGTCCGCCCTCGAAGGCGACGTCATAATCCTGATGGGCGAGGGACTTCGCCTTCTCATTGGTGTCGGAGATCGGCTTTGCGATCAGCTTACCGACAAAGATCGCGACGATGATGCTCAGCGCGATGATCACAACGGTCATGATGATCAGCTGATAGCGCAGGGTCTCGACGACGCTGGTGACGGGCGTGATCTCGCTCTCTACGATCACGAGATGCTCGCCGTCCTCACCGGGAACGATCCTCGCATAAGCCAGGGTCTGGACGCTCTCGCGCTCAAGCGCCGGTTCATGCATGATGATATCCATACGCGCCTCGTCGTTGGTCGCGCCGATGAAGCGCTGGGAGTGCATCTCGAAATGCCGCTCCTTACCGACCGCGGTGATCGTAGAATAAGAGCCGTTATTCGCCTTCGCCTGCTTATACAGGTCATATACCGTGTTCATGGAGATATCGGGGCGGAAATCGGGACGGGACTGTGTGGCATAGATGCAGGAGAAGATCGAGTCGGTCGTATCGTACAGTCCGACTGTCATGGCGTTCTGCTCCTCGATGTCGGTGATCAGATCACTGAGGTTTTCAGCGTCGATATGATCGGACAGGGAGTTCGCGCAGGACTTGACCTGAGAGGTCTTGATGGTTTTGTAGAAGGATTCGAGGAAGACCGTCTGGAACACCCACAGTACCGCGAGCAGCAGTACCGAAAAGATCAGGAATCCGATCGCGAGATGAAACCGCAGCGGGTATTTTTTCGTATTATGTTTCAAAACGATAACCAACTCCTCTGAGGGTGACGATCAGCGAGGCGTACTCGCCGAGGCTTTTTCTGAGCAGTTTAATATGGGTATCGAGGGTACGGTCGTCGCCGAAGAAGTCATAGCCCCAGACCTTGGAAATCAGCTGTTCACGGGTGAGGGCGATACCCTTGTTGTTGACCATGTAGAACAGCAGCTCATATTCGCGGGGCGTCAGCTGGACGCGCTCGCCGTCGACCGTAACAACGCGGGCGGCGAAGTCGATGCTCAGTCCCTTGTAGGTAAAGCGGCTCTTGCCGTCGTCCTTCTTATCGGTTCCCGAGCGGCGGAGCACAGCGCCGACGCGCATCATCAGCTCCTTGGGGGAGAACGGCTTGACCACATAATCATCAACGCCGACCTCGAAGCCGGTCAGCCGGTCGTATTCCTCGCCCTTGGCGGAGAGCATGATCACGGGCGTGTTGGTGAAGCGGCGCAGGCGCGATACCGCCTCGAAGCCGTCCATCACGGGCATCATGATGTCCATGATGATCAGGTCGTACTCGTTATTGCGGCATTTCAGCACCGCCTGTTCGCCGTCCTCAGCCTCGTCGACCTCGTGACCCTCGTATATGGCATATTTCTTGATGAGCTCGCGGATGCGGAACTCGTCGTCAACGATCAGCAGTTTACTCATGTTATCCCCTCGCATTATTCATTGTCGTTGTATGGTCTTGTTAAGATTTTTGCAATCTCAATCTGTTTTTCATTATTATCATAACTGCCGAATGTGACGGCTGTATGATAAAATGATTACAGTTCCATTATAAATGAGATTATTTGTTCCTGCAAGTACTTTGATAAAAACAAAGCACCCTTGACGTGTGCCAAAGGTGCCCGGATATTCGCAATAGATCAGAAGCCGATGTCCTCGGGGGATTCTTCATCGGTGTTTTCGGGGATGACCGCTTCCTTGACTTCCCCAACAACGTCTTCCGCTTTCTCGGCGACGGTCTCGGCGGCTTCTTCAACAGCCTCTTCGGCTGCATCCTTTGCCTCGTCAAGCTTTCCCTGCTCGGCGGCGATCAGTTCCTCGACCTCGCCGTTCCTTTCGAGGTTGAAGCGCTCCCTGACGTTGCCGACGGTATCGGCAGCCTTATCCTTGAGATCAGCCGCGGTCGCCTTCGCCTTCTCGGACAGGTCGGCAGCGGTCGCCTTTGCCTTATCAAACGCCTCGGCGCCCTTCTCCTTCGCTGCCTGTGCGGCGACGGAAGCCTTCTCCGCCATCGCCTTAGCAAGCTTCTCGGCGTTCTCGGAGCGGATCTTGGTATCGTTCTGGATGTTGAGCAGCTCGACATACTTGATGGACGCCTTGCTGATGCGATCGGAGGCAGCATCGATCACGGCGCAGATCGCCTCGTTCTCAGCGGTGGTGCCTTCGCGCAGATTATCATAAAAGTAGCGGCCCAGCTCGATATACGCCTGGTCGCGGGTCGCGGAATCGGATTTGATCAGACCTTTGATGTGGTTGAGCTGAACTCTGAGGCGATTCTTCTCCGCAACGGAAGAAGCGATCTCAGAGACCGTATCGCTGACAAACTCCAATCCGCACTTGATGTTGTTTTTAATATCCATAATTTCCTACCTCCGAATCATTATATATCAGTATTATCGCATTATTTAAGCAGAAAATCAATAACAAATTGCAAAAGTATGATAAATAATTTGCATTTCTGATAAAATATGTTATTATTGTAGGAGAAATGATTTCGAAAAGCGAAGTGATTTGATGTCAAACGTGATCTCTAAAGAAGTGACCTGTCCGAGATGTAACCACACCTCGAGCGCTCATTTATTTATCAGCATCAACGCGACCAACGACCCTCAATTCAAGCGTGACCTGCTCTCGGGTCAGCTGCTCAGCTACAAATGCCCCGACTGCGGATATGAGGGCAGGTATATGTATCCCCTGCTGTATAATGATATGAAGCACCGCTTCATGGTATACCTGATCCCGCAGATCGACCGCTTCCAACTGGAGGATCGCGCGCTGGAGGATGACTACCGGAATCTCAAGGGGATCCAGAAGCGCATCACCGCTGACTTCAACTCGATGAAGGAGAAGATCTTCGTCTTTGAATCGGGGCTCGACGATATGGCGGTAGAGCTGACCAAGTACGCCATCAGCGAGATGGTTGCGAAGAAGTATGAGCTCGGAAGAGTGACCGAGGGATACCTGACGATGTATAACCGCGAGGCGAACACCATCGGCTTCACCTTCTTTATCGGCGAGGACAGCGAGCCGTTCGTACAGAGCGCGCGGCTCGAGATCTATCGCAAGAGCATGAAGATCGTCAACGCGATCTGCGGCAACGACAAGAAGCTCAGTGGCTTCATCAAGATCGACCGCGAGTGGGCGGAGAATACGCTCTTCCGCTATAAACGCGTTAAGAGCGGGAGATAAACATAGCATAAAACGACGGACTGACCCGGGAGGGATCAGTCCGTTTTTTGGTTGAGAAAAACGTTTCAAGTTTCAAGCTTTGAACTTTGAGCTAACCCGGATCACAGGCTCTTGATGTCCTCGCCCTTGACCAGGGCGTGGGCGCCTTCGATCAGGCTGTCGATATACGCCTTGCTCGCGGTGCCTGCCGCGGTACCGTTGAGCTCGACCGGATACTGGGCGGAGCCCGCGTCATAGACGACGACGGTATCGGGCTCTCTGCCGGTAGTGTAGCTCAGGGTGAAGCGCATAAGCTCGCTGCCGGAGCCCGCTGACTCGCCCGTGTTACGAATACCGGTAAGATTCTGGTAAAAGACGGAGAAGTTCGCGTCGCTCAGGGCGGTATCACCGACCTTGGCGGTGGTCACGGTGACTTCCTCATCCTCGCCGTCCTCGGTCCGGGAGGTATCGGTCCTCTGGGTGACGTCGATGGTGTAGCTCTGACCACCGGCCGAGAACTCGATGCGGCTCAAAGCGGTCTTCTTCGCGGGGAGAACCGTCTCAGGCATCAGGTCCTCCACGCTTGTGCGTGCCCAGCTGACCGCGGCAAGCTGGATGGAATAAATAATGTTTTTATCGGGATTATAGAGGCTGACCAGCCCGTCGTCTCCGGGAGCGGAAGCATAGAGGGTGATGGTCGCGTCGGAGTAGGTCGCGGTGACCTTGGCATATGGATCGGCGACACCGTAGGAGCTCATCTGACCGCTGCTCGGATTTACGCAGAGCACCTCCTCGGCATACAGACCGCGCACGGCATTGACGACGTCTGCGCTCTCGGTCTCCTTAGCAAACATTCTGCGCGGCGAGGTAACGATGTACTGAGCGTCGATCGCCTCATCGGTGTTGGGAACGATGGTGATATCCTGAGAGTAACGGCTGCCGGAGATGGTCATGCTCTTGAGCGCTAAGGTCTCGGTATCCTCGGCGTTCGCGGTGATCTCGTGATCGATGAGATCGTTGACGCTGTACATCAGCGCGGTGACCTTGTCGTTCGAGATCAGGTAGACCGCGTTGCTGTCGCCGAAGGAGATGTAGGTACCCGCTTCAGCCGCTGCCTGATTACCTACGCGCAAGGTGGCGGTGGTCTTGTCGTGATAGGTGATGTGCGCGGTAGCGCGGGGCTTATCGAGACCGAAGTCGGCGGGCTTGCCGTTCGGGGAAATGATTTCTATGAACTCGACCTCAGCGCAGGCGGTAGCGACTTCGTCGGCGACGCCCTTTTGCAGCGCGACGTTATCAAAGCCTTCGAGGGTGTAAACGGTCGCTTCGCCCTCGGGCGTGTAGGAATTGACGGTGAAGGAGCCCTTGGCGTTTTCGACCTTGATGGACTTGATATCGGCGGGGACGTATTCCAAGAGCTTTCCGGAGCCGTTCTTGACGATCTCGCCCTTTTCGTCGACGTCGACCTCGGCTTCGTGTTCGCCCTTCTCGTTGACTGTAGCGGTGATCTCGGCGGGCGTGGTAAGCGCCTCGTCGGCGGTGGAGCCCTGTACGGTGCGGCTTCGGGTAAAGATCAGGAGAAGGATCAGTCCGACGACAGCAACGGCGGCGATCACGATGATCAGCACGCGCTTGTTGAGCTTGCCGGTCTTGACGGGCTTTGTTTCCTTTTGTTCCCGGTTAAGGAAGCTTTCGAGTGCGTCATCAACGTCGTTTTCGGGCGTGGTGACGGGTTCCTCGGGATTGATGATTTTTTCGTTGTTCTCAGACATCAGCGGAACCTCCTGCGAATCCAGATAACGATACCCGCCAAGAGTACGGCGATCGGGATGATATAGCGAACAAGGATCGAGGGGAAGACGATATCATTCACGGAGGTGAGTCCGAGGGAGTTCGAGGCGGGATTCTTACCCTCAATAACGATACTGACGTTCTCCCGCTCACAGAGCGTGTTGAAGAGATTGACAAAATATGCGGCATTGTTGTAAGCGGGGGAGGAGATATAAGAGGAGGTCATCGCGTCATAGGAGCCGATAACAACTACGGACGAGCTCTTGCCGTCGGTGGTGCCGTCGTTGCGCTTACCGATCGCGACGCCGTTCAGCTTCTCTGCCTTGGGATCGAATTTTTCTGCTTCTTCCTCGGTGAGATCCTTCGGGAAGAAGATCGCTTTATCGGTGGAGGTAAGGAGCGGGGTAGCTACGGTATCGTCGGTGATGTTGACAGGCATTGTCAGGCTCATGACTACGGGGATCTTGGTGCTGCGGAGCTCCTTCTTGAAGGTCTGGTCCTCATCGGCATAGTCCATGATGGAGATATAGTGGTTGTAGCCGGGGATCAGATGATCGTTAGCGTTCTCATAGATATAGCCGTTGCGCAGCTCCATACCATAGTCGGCGATGAGCGCGTTGAGGTTGGGGTAATCACTCAGATCGTGCTGATCGTTCGGGAAGTAGAACAGGTTGTGTCCGTACTGGTCGCCGTTATTCAGCCAATCGGTGAGCTTCTTGTAGGTGTCGCTGTCGATATCGACCTCGGGGTCGTAGATGATGACAAACTCGCTGTCGGCGGAGATCTTACCGTTCAAAAGGCTGACGGTCTCTACTTCGAAGGCGTTGTTTTCGAGCAGCTTGGTGAAGGCGGTCATCTCCTGCTCGCCCTGTCCGCTGAGCAGGGTCACCTTGGTCTTGTTCTCGGCGGTGACGTTCATGATCGCGGTCATGATCGACTGCTCGACGTGCTGGCCGTTGATGACATAGGTGCCGTAGTACTGGTACTGCTGCTCGTCATAGCTGAACATATCGGTCGCGTCGATGGCGCGGTAGTTGTCGCCGCTGACCACCAGCGCGATATGGCTCTCCGTCCAGTTGATGTTCGGATAATCCTTGGTAAAGGTCGGGTTAGAGGTCAAGTCGACGTAATGCAGGTCGATATGATCGGAGCAGTTGACGATAGCATGCACGAGCTTGTTTGCCTGGATAAAGTAGCGGTAGTTGGTGCTGTCGCCGCTCTCGAAGTTTGATTCGGTCTGTAGGATATAAACGGTGACGTCCTTGTTGATCGAGGAGGCGAACTCCTCGGTCTCGGGCTGCAGCTTGAAGGAGCTGTTTTCGGTCACGTCGATATAGAGGGGGTGAGTGTTGGTAACTGCCGCCAGTACGAGGTTCACCAGTACGACGGCGGCGATGACCAGTGCGGTCAGCGCGATCGCCGCGGCGCCGCGGCGGGTGCTGCGTGCTTTGAAAAAGCCCTTGAAGCCCTTTTTCTCGGAGGTTTTCTTCTCGTTATTCATCGTGTACCTCCTTAGCTCCAGCGGCGCTTCTCAAACACTCTCACACACAGGAACAGGAAGATCCCGATCACGGAGAGGAAGAACACGACGCTGGTGATATTGATGATGCCGTTGATGAAGTTGGTGAAATGAGCATCGAATGAAATATTATGTAAAATACCGGTCAGCCACTCAACATTGAGCATGTTGGAAAGAGAGTCGATCATATAGATGAATAAACCGACGCCGATCGAGATTACGACGGCAATGACCTGACTCTCGGTCAGAGCGGAGATAAACAGGTCGATCGCAATCAGCGCGCCGCCCATGAGCAGCATGCCGAGCAGGGTACTGCACAGTACCGCCCAGTCAGGCGTGCCGTAGAACATCAGGATGACCGCATAGATCAGGTAGACCGCGTTGCACAGACAGTAGAGGATAAACGCGCCGAAAAACTTACCCAGCACGATCTCGGTCAGGCTGACCGGAGCAGTCAGGAGCGCCTGATCGGTTTTTTGCTTTTTTTCCTCGCTGAAGCTGCGCATCGTGATGATCGGGATGATCAGCATGACAATCATCAGCATGCTCAAAAAGACGTAGTTCATTGAGGCGGTATTGCTCAAAAGGCAGTACATGTAAAAGAACAGTCCGGAGAAAAAGTAGAATACAGCGAGGACGATATAGCCGATCGCCGAGTTAAAGTAAGAGCTGAGCTCACGTTTGATGATCGCACCCATCAGTCCGCACCTCCTTCGGTCAGTTTGAGGAAGCTCTCCTCCAGGGTCAGGTTGCCCGAGCGCATCATCAGGATGGGGCAGCCTGCCTTGGCGAGGACGTTGAAGATACCGCGGCGTACGTCGACGCCGCTCTCATACTCGACGGTATAGTTGTTACCGGCGGCTTTTGAAACACGCTTGACGCCGTCTACGGTACCGATCGCCTCGCGCACGGTGCTGACAGCGCCCTCGACCTCGAGCGCGAGGATACCCTCGCCGCTGATGCTCTCGCTGAGCTTGTCTGTCGCTGCGTCGGCGACGATCTTTCCGTTGTTAATCATGACAATGCGGTCGCATACGGCGGAAACCTCGCTGAGTACATGGGATGAGAAGATGATGGTGTGTTTTTTGCCGAGCGACTTGATCAGCTTGCGGATGTCGATGATCTGCTTGGGATCGAGACCGACGGTGGGCTCGTCCAGGATCAGTACGGGCGGATTGCCCAGCAGCGCCGCCGCCAGACCTACGCGCTGGCGGTAGCCTTTAGAGAGGTTGCGGATGACGCGGCTCTCGACGTCGCTGATCTTGACGATGGTCATGACCTCGGCGATATGCTCCTTCTTCGGCAGCTTGACCTTTTTGAGGTCAAAGATAAACTCGAGGTAGCGGCGTACCGTCATATCGACGTACAGCGGGGGGATCTCGGGCAGATAGCCGATCTTCGCCTTCGCTTGCTTCGGGTGTTCGAGAATATCCACGCCGTCGATCAGGACGGTTCCCTCACCGGCGCTGAGATAGCCGGTGATGATGTTCATGGTGGTGCTTTTACCGGCGCCGTTGGGACCGAGAAGACCCACGACTTCGCCGCTGTCGGCGGTAAAGCTGATGTCGTCCAGCGCCTTGACCGAGCCGTACCGCTTGGTCACATGTTGTACTTCAATCATGCTGTATCTCCTATCTTTTAAGATTTCAATATAAATCCAATCTACATTATATCACACCATATATCGGGAATCCAGTAAAATAATTGTAAACTAAAAGTGATGGTAATGTGAAAACTAAAAGTAACGGTAATGTGAAAACGCGGCTTGAAAAAACGTTCGGTTTGTAGTAACATGATAAGTAATATATGTATCAGCTTGTAGGGGCGAGCATTGCTCGCCCGCGAATAACGGGCGTTATCCGTATCGAAAACGTCAGATATGGTTCACAGCTCCCTGCGACAGCGGGCGGTCAATGACCGCCCCTACGGCGGAGTGACATCGCAGGGTGGGTGGTACCCCCGTTGGAGGGAATGTCCGAAGGACAAGGGGGAGCTGTCTCAGGCGAGGAATGCTCCTGCAAAGCGTTGGTTTCCAAATGATGTTCCCCTGTGATAATAAAACCAAAAGGAGCGATAGGATGCTCAAGCAGTATTTAGAGGTCGGCAAGATCGTCGGCACACACGGGATCCGCGGAGAGATGCGCGTGGAGTGCTGGGCGAATTCTCCCGAATTTCTCAGAAAATTCAAGAAGCTGTATCTGGACGAGGGGAAAACGGCGCTTTCCGTTTCCTGTCGTCCGCATAAGAATATCGCGCTGATGACCGTGAAGGGCGTCGAGACCATCGAAGCCGCCGACCGGATGCGCGGGAAGGTGTTGTATATCGATCGCAACGATGTAAAGCTCTCTGAGGGCGAGCATTTCGTGCAGGATATCATCGGACTTTCCGTGACCGACGCGGATAACGGAACGGTCTACGGTACAGTCAAGGACGTACTCAAGACCGGCTCCAACGATGTATATGAGATGGCGGACACGTCCGGCAAGCTCTTCTACATCCCCGTCATCCCCGATATCATGGCGGGGTTCGACTTCGACAAGGGCGCGGTGTATATCCATCCCATGAAAGGACTGTTCGACGATGAGGATTGACCTGATCACGCTGTTCCCCGAGATGTGCGAGGCGGTGCTTTCCGAGAGCATCATCGGCAGAGCGCGCCGCTCGGGCGCGATCGAGATCAACTGTCACCAGCTGCGGGATTTTGCGTTCGATAAGCACCGCCGCGTGGATGACTCCACCTACGGCGGCGGGATGGGAATGCTGATGCTTGCGGAGCCGATCGCGCTCTGCTTCGAGCATATCTGTGAAGAAGTCGGTGAGAAGCCGCACTTCATCTACCTGTCGCCCAAGGGCAAGGTGCTGACCCAGCAGAAGCTCAAGGAGCTCTCGGTGCATGAGAATATCTGCCTTTTATGCGGGCATTACGAGGGCGTCGATCAGCGGGTGTTGGATATGTATGTCGATGAGGAGATCTCGATCGGCGACTATGTGCTTACCGGAGGGGAGCTTCCGGCGCTGGTGCTGACAGATTCGCTTGCGCGGCTCCAGCCCGGGGTACTCAGCGACGATGAGTGCTTCGAGATGGAGAGCCATTACGACGGATTGCTCGAATATCCCCAGTACACCAAGCCGAAGGTCTGGCGCGGGGTGGACATCCCCGAGGTGCTGTTCACCGGACATCACGAGAATATCCGTAAATGGCGAAGAGAGCAGAGCGTTATCGTAACCGCCGAAAAGCGTCCTGACATGCTCGATAAAGCGACTCTGACCGATAAGGAACGACAGCTTGCGGAACGGATCATTTCTGACAAAAATCATGCAGAAGAACGCTGAAAACCGCTATTTTACCGCTTGTTCTTGTGAGTAGCACACAAATAGTTATCAACACCTTAGTCAATTTGCACAATAAAAAAGTTTAATGTATTTTGACTGTTATATATCAAAACAAAAATGAATTTCGACCATTGACCAACCGCTTTTTCAAGGATATAATAAGGGAGCGTTAATAAAGAAAGGTGCCGTTTCGACACCTACTTACTGTATTTTGTTGACAAGAGAGGGTATCATTATGTACGTTAAGGAAGTTTTAGTTCAGAACAAAGCCGGCTTACATGCCCGTCCCGCTACTTTCTTCATCCAGAAGGCTAATGAGTACAAGTCTTCCATCTGGGTAGAGAAGGATGAGAGAAAGGTTAATGCAAAATCTCTCCTCGGCGTGCTTTCATTGGGTATCATCGGCGGCACCACCGTTAAGATCTTTGCCGACGGCGCTGACGAGACCGAAGCGGTTGAGGGTCTGGTCGATTTGATCAACACCGGCTTCGCTGAGTAATCTCATCATAACGGAACACAAGGGCGGATGCTGCGGCACCCGCCTTGTTTTTTACTTTATGAGAAACTGCTCGTTTCTCATAAGATAAAAAATATTTGTATGCCCGCTCAGTTTGCCGCGTAGCGGCAACGAGTGATGGCTATGCGAAATGCGCGCAAAACGCGATTTCTTGGCAATTGGTAATCAATGAATGATAATAAACAGATATCCGGAGCGGATTATGACAATTTATGATTCTTTACAAATCTATCGGGCGCATAAGGAAGGTTCAGCGGTAGCGCTGGGCTTCTTTGACGGCGTTCATCTCGGTCATCGCGCAGTGCTCAAGGCATGTGCCGGGAGCGGTCTGCATCGCGTTGTGCTGACCTTTTCTCAACCACCGGCTAAGACGATAGGGCGCGCATGTCCGCCGCTGCTCACCGACAACGCGCGTAAAGCGGCGCTGCTCGGAGAGCTCGGTGCGGAAGATGTTATCTTCGCGGATTTTGCATCACTCAGGGAGCTGAGTCCGGCGGAATTTGTAAGGTCGATCCTATACGAGCGCTTACATGCTAAGCAGGTGTACTGCGGCTTCAACTATCGCTTCGGTAAGGACGGCGACGGCGATACCGCCCTGCTGACGGTGCTCTGTTCGGAATACGGCATCGGCGTCACGGTGATCGAGCCCGTGTATCTCGACGGCGAGGCCGTATCCTCTACACGTATCCGCGCCTGTATCGCGGCGGGAGAGGTCGGTCGGGCTGCCGAGATGCTGGGCGGCTGCTATACGATCGAGGGTGATATCGGCGGCGGCAACCATATCGGTACGACGATGGGCTTCCCGACTGTAAATATCCCGATCGGTGAGGGGCTTTGCGTTCCGCGCTACGGCGTGTATGCCGCGCGTATCACGATCGACGGCAGAACCTTTACCGCCGCGACCAATATCGGCGTTCATCCGACCGTTGAGGTGATCAGCCGTCCGTTGTGTGAGAGCTTTCTGCTCGATTTTGAAGGCGGCGACCTGTACGGCAAGCATGCCGTGTGCGAGCTGCGGCAGTTCATACGCGGCGAGCGGAAATTTGAATCGATCGAGGAGCTACAGACGCAGATCCGGCACGATTGCTCCGTGATCGCGAAGCTGTAAACAGTAACATATATAGTATAAGAGGTCGACTCGCGGGAGCCGACCTCTTTTCTATGTGTTATTCTTTCGTTTTTTCTTGATCTTCGGGCGAACCGATTTCTTCTGCGGGCTTTTTACGGATTTTTGCCATGATCTTTTCGCGGCGGGGAACGAGGATGATCATCGCGATCAGGATCAGGACAGCGAGTACGGTACAGGTCGCGCCGGCGGCGAAGCCCTCCGGCAGATATGTCAGCCTGATATGGTGTGTGCCGGCTTCAAGCTTAAACGCCAGCATCGCCTTGCCGATCGGGGTGATCTCCGTTTCCTTGCCGTCAACATATGCCTTCCAGCCCTTAGCGTAGGAGATGGAGGTGTAGAACACGCCGCTCTGCTGGGCGGTGATATCACCCTCGATCACGGTATCGGTGACCTTGGTCGCCTTCAGCGTGGACTGAGCCAGTTTGTTGTAGCCCTGATTGAAGAGATCCTCGTTGAGCATTGCACAGTGAGCGATAAACGAACCGTGGGAGTGGTCGTTGATCGATACATGCAGGGTGATGATATCACCCTTCTTGACGTCGCCCGCCATCATGATGAACGGACGCTTGGTGTAGTAGCTGTTCTTCTCAACGCCGTTGACGCGCACCGATACGCTGTCGGTGTCGCCGCAGGAGAAATACGCCATCGCCGTACCGTCCTCGGGAGCGGTGTAGTCGACATTATAGGAGGATGCGTTGTTCGCTGAAGAATAGGAGTAGTTGCCGTTGCCGCTGTCGGTGAGGGTATCGTTTGCGTTCTCGCCCTTAGCCGAACCGGGATTGAGCGTGTTGTAGAGGTTGCCTTCCAGACCGGTCGCCATACGGAACATAGTGATCTGATTCATGAAGGGATTGGGATTGGCGCTGTTGACGTCATACGCAAGCAGCTCTTTGTTCACCATAAAGCCCTGCGGCAGATAGTACTTATTTTGCATGAGCTTCGCGTTGCCCGATTCGTAGATCATGTTGTTGTGAACCGTATCGAGGTAAGCGCCGTAGGGAGCGATCAAATACTTGATGTTCAGCATCAGATTGGTAAAGGGCGAGCCCTCCTGATAGGTATAGCGGTTTGACGCGACCCATCCGCAGATACCGAGCTTCTCCATATACGCGGTGATATCCTTGTTCACGAGCGAGTTGAACATGGAGATACCGTCCACGCCGATGAGGGCGTTATCGTTCAGGGTATGGTATTTGTTGACCTCGGTACGCTCAAGGTCAATGTTGTTCTGCTCAAGGGTCTTGACATGGTCAACGCAGGCGAGGGTATCGGTGGTACCCAGCGGGTAGGAGGTCGCGTCGGTCACGCCGACGGTCTTGACGCCCGTAGCGGCGGAGAACATACCCTCAATCAGCGCGAGGATCAGCACGAGCACCGACAGGATGACCTTCGGCATACGGTTATCCCGGTTGAGATCCTTTGTGTATAGCAGCAGTACCGCCGCCGCTGTGAGCAGCAGAATAACGATACCCATGAAGATATAGAAGCCTTTATCGGCGGTCTGTCCGACTGCCGCGTTGACGTATTTGCCGTTGACAAAGACGAGGATCGCCGCGGCGATACCGATGACGCCGGCGCCGATGATCTGCGCGTTGCGCGGGATCGTGTTACGCAGCGTGAACAACAGGACCCATGCCGCGAGGATGATGCCGAAGAAGCCCGAGAGCAGTACGGGATCGGCCTTGCTGCCCTGTTCAAAGATCGGCGACAGCTTGACGGTCTCGCCGTCAAAGTACACGCTCGCAATGCCGAGATATACGGCAAATACCAGGATCGCGCCGATCACGGGAGCGGGCTTGAGCTCGTCGATATGCATAAACACGCGGAACGCCATATAGATCAGCACAAAGCAGTACAGGAACGAGAAACGATGCGGCAGCATGTTCGGGAAGTGGAAGCCGTGCCAGATATAGTCAAGCTGGCGGATGATGAAGCTGAGCATAAAGAACAGCAGCAGTCCGCCGCAGAAGATACGCTCACGCTTCTTGATCTTGGAGCAGAAGAAGAACAGGATGGCGAGGAAGATCACGATCACGCCGCAGTAGACGTTCGGCAGACCTTCCTTTGAGGTTGGCTCGGTGAAGGCGACGGAGTTTGCAATCGTCTTGCCCATTGCCTCCAGCACGCCGCCGAGATCCGCTTTGGAGGCGATATTCACGGCGAACTGGGTGGGGAAGGAGTTATCGGAGGAATGGGTGTAGCCCAGCGCAAAGTACGCGGGCAGGGTGAGGATCGCCGACATCATGATACCCACGATGGAACAGCCGAGCATTTTGAGGAACTGACGGATCAGATCCTTCCAGCCCTTATACTCGACGATGCAGTAGCCTAAGGATACCAAAAAGACAAAGATACACGTGAACAGTCCGATGTAGTAGTTAGCAAGGATCGACAGCGCCAGCGTAATGATATAAAGCTTGAACTTACCGTCGCGCAGCAGGGCGATCGTTCCGGCGATCACCAGCGGTAACAAGGCGATCGTATCCAGCCAGATGATATTCCAGTAGTAGCCCATGATAAACGCGCACAAAGCGTACAGGATACCGAAGGCGGTGATCACGACGTCCTTACGCTTGAAGGTGAGCTTGAGGAACAGCGCGTAGAAGAAGCCGGCGAGTCCGATCTTCACGCAGGTGATGATGTACAGGAACTCCCTGAGCTTATCGGCAGGCACAAGTACCGAGAAGAAGTTCAGGGGACTCGCGAGGTAGTAGGACATCAGCGAGGCGTAGTTGGTACCGCCGCCGCTCTTCCATGTCCAGAGCAGGCTCCCGCCGTGCTGGAGCTTATCCTGAAAGTCTACCATAAAGGGGTAGTACTGGTGCCACAGATCGGTGACCAATATCTGGTTCGTGCCGAAGGGGGACACGCCCGCTACCTTAAAGGCAAAGAACATCAGGATGAAAGGAATGAAAAACGCCAGAAAAAGGTAAAACCATACCCCATACTTCTCAACGAAGGAGGCTTTCACCAGGGTCGGCTGTCCGCTCGGCGGCGCCGTCACGGATCTTTTTTTCGCTTTAGCTGTCATAGTATTCTCCTTTATCAGAATCTTTCGCAATACCGCCCGGTGTTGAACCGCGGCGGAAGAATTGTACATACATATTTAATATACCATTATTTAACACCGAGGTAAACACTAAAATAAGAAATTCTGAAAAAATTTTGTAGGTTTACAATAGAGTCGTTACAGTAGAAGTAAAAAAGAATAGCAAATAGGAAGAACCTGTGTTACAGTTAGTTCGCTTACAACAAAACTCTACAA
>CACZYF010000011.1 GCA_902785355.1 uncultured Ruminococcus sp.
GGTGTTTAGGGTAAAATAAAAGTGCAGAGAAAGTGCTCCGGTTACAAAAATGATACGCTTAATAATTATTCATAGATATTCTCAGATTTCTCCCGAGCCAAAGCATATCACCCTCTGCTATAACAGTCGCCGCGTAGCGGGAACCCTTTACAGTAACTGGAAGCATGATATAATTTGAAATCAGACGGGAACAAGTTTTTGTTTATTTCATATTCCCGAGTTTTCCGTCGCCGAGTATTTATCATCATGCTATTCAGTTACTGTCAAGGGCGACGGAGTGATTAGAAGTGACCTGTATAATCATGCACTTATCTATGTACTTTATGCGACCCTATTCAGCACCCCTCGCGACCCAACATTGCACTTTATAAATGCCCTATACATTACAAAAAAGAGCAACACCTTGCGATGTTGCTCTCGTTTGTTTTATATCAGGACATTCACAGTAATGTCCTTCCACTTTCGGACTGAATGCTTATTATGCGTTTCGTTGTGAAAAGCCTCAGCATCCGATTTCCGAAAAGTATAGGAAAAATGCGGAGTCAGCTCCTTATTACCCCTTGCAGCTAATCGCAGCCTGAGCGGCAGCCAGACGAGCGATCGGAACACGGAAGGGGGAGCAGGATACATAGTTCAGACCGATCTTGTGGCAGAACTCGACAGAAGTCGGGTCGCCGCCGTGCTCGCCGCAGATACCGATGTGGAGGTTCGGATTGACGGGCTTGCCGAGCTTGATAGCCATATCCATCAGCTTGCCAACGCCGGTCTGGTCGAGCTTAGCGAACGGATCGTTCTCATAGATCTTAGCGTCATAGTAAGCGCCGAGGAACTTGCCCGCGTCGTCACGGCTGAAGCCGAACGTCATCTGGGTCAGGTCGTTGGTGCCGAAGCAGAAGAAGTCAGCCTCGGTAGCAATCTCGTCAGCGGTCAGAGCAGCTCTCGGGATCTCGATCATGGTACCAACCTCGTACTTGAGGTCAGCGCCTGCAGCAGCGATCTCAGCGTCAGCGGTCTCAACGACGAACTTCTTGACGTACTTGAGCTCCTTGACGTCGCCGACGAGCGGGATCATGATCTCGGGAACGATGGTCCAGTCGGGATGAGCCTTCTGAACATTGATCGCAGCGCGGATGACAGCCTTGGTCTGCATCTTAGCGATCTCGGGATAGGTGACAGCCAGACGGCAGCCGCGGTGACCCATCATCGGGTTGAACTCATGCAGAGAGTTGATGATTGCCTTGATCTCGGCAACGGTCTTGCCCTGAGCCTTAGCCAGAGCCTCGATGTCAGCTTCCTCGGTGGGAACGAACTCATGCAGAGGCGGATCCAGGAAACGGATGGTTACGGGGTTGCCCTCGAGAGCCTCGTACAGCTTCTCGAAGTCGCCCTGCTGATAAGGCAGGATCTTCTCCAGAGCAGCCTCGCGCTCCTCGAGAGTGTCGGCACAGATCATCTCACGGAAGGCAGCGATTCTGTCGCCCTCGAAGAACATGTGCTCGGTACGGCACAGACCGATACCCTCAGCGCCCAGCTCGCGAGCCTTCTTAGCGTCAGCGGGAGTATCGGCGTTGGTGCGAACCTTCATGGTTCTGTACTTGTCAGCCCAAGCCATGACGCGGCCGAACTCGCCGGCGATCTGAGCGTCAACGGTGGGGATGATACCGTCATAGATGTTACCGGTAGAACCGTCGATGGAGATGTAATCGCCCTCCTTGAAGGTCTTGCCGGCTAAGGTGAACTGCTTGTTAGCCTCGTCCATGGTGATCTCGGAGCAGCCGGATACGCAGCAGGTACCCATGCCGCGGGCTACAACGGCAGCGTGAGAGGTCATACCGCCGCGAACGGTCAGGATGCCCTGCGCAGCCTTCATACCCTCGATGTCCTCGGGAGAGGTTTCCAGACGAACGAGAACGACCTTCTCGCCCGCAGCGCCCTGAGCCTTAGCGTCCTCAGCAGTGAAGACGATCTTACCGCAGGCAGCGCCGGGAGAAGCGCCCAGACCCTTACCCATGGGGGTAGCAGCCTTGAGAGCCTTCGCGTCGAACTGGGGATGGAGGAGGGTGTCGAGGTTACGAGGATCGATCATCAGGACAGCCTCTTCCTCGGTGCGCATACCCTCGTCAACGAGGTCGCAGGCGATCTTCAGAGCCGCCTGAGCGGTACGCTTACCGTTACGGGTCTGCAGCATGAAGAGCTTGCCGTGCTCAACGGTGAACTCCATATCCTGCATATCTCTGTAGTGGTTCTCCAGAGTCTTGCAAACCTCAGTGAACTGAGCGAATGCCTCGGGGAACTTCTGCTCCATCTCGGTGATGTGCATGGGGGTACGAACGCCGGCAACGACGTCCTCGCCCTGTGCGTTGGTCAGGAACTCACCGAACAGGCCCTTCTCGCCGGTAGCGGGGTCACGGGTGAACGCAACGCCGGTACCGCAATCGTCGCCCATGTTACCGAACGCCATAGACTGGACGTTAACGGCAGTACCCCAGCTGTAGGGGATGTCGTTGTCGCGGCGATAAACGTTCGCACGGGGGTTGTCCCAGGAACGGAATACAGCCTTGACAGCGCCCATGAGCTGCTCCTTGGGATCGGAGGGGAAGTCCTCGCCGATCTTCTCCTTGTACTCAGCCTTGAACTTGCCGGCGAGTTCCTTGAGGTCCTCAGCGGTCAGCTCGACGTCCTGAGTAACGCCGCGGTCAGCCTTCATCTCGTCGATGAGCTCTTCGAAATACTTCTTACCGACCTCCATAACGACGTCGGAATACATCTGGATAAATCTTCTGTAGCAGTCGTAAGCCCAGCGGGGATTGCCGCTCTGCTCAGCGATCGTCTCGACAACTTCCTCGTTCAGACCGAGGTTTAAGATGGTGTCCATCATACCGGGCATGGAAGCACGGGCACCGGAACGAACAGAAACGAGAAGCGGATTGGTCTTGTCACCGAACTTCTTGCCGGTGATCTCTTCCATCTTACCGATGTACTCGTTGATCTGTGCCTGGATCTCTTCGTTGATCTGGCGGCCGTCCTCATAATACTGAGTACAAGCCTCTGTGGTGATTGTGAAGCCCTGAGGAACCGGCAGACCGATGTTGGTCATCTCAGCAAGGTTTGCACCCTTACCGCCGAGAAGTTCTCTCATGTCAGCGTTACCTTCGCTAAAAAGGTAAACCCATTTTTTGCTCATTGGAATCTCCTCCTAAAAGTTTGTTATAGACGCCGGAAAACAGAATAATTAGGATATTATACTTCCCGACATACATATACAGTTGTATTATAACAAAACCTGTTAAATCTTATTATTCATAAGAGAAAAAAGAGAGAAAAAAGAGGCACAAAAGTTACTGCACGATTTTGTGGATATTGTGTAAATTGTTTAAATCGTCATAATTCTGTAATTTGTTCTTGCAAAATCCCAGAATTGTGCGATAATAGTAGTATCTACGAGAGCGCCCATCAGGGTGCTTTGGAGGTAAACGTATGAACAGGAAATGTGCTGTGATCCTCGCCGGCGGCGAGGGTAAACGTATGAAGTCCGATATTCCCAAGCCCATGAACAAGGTACTCGATAAGCCGATGCTCCGCTGGGTCATCGATTCGGTCAAGGCGGCAGGTATTGACGATATCTGCGTCGTTACCGGCTACAAGACCGAGATCACAGAGGCGTATCTCAACGAGCTGCCGTTTGAGGTGAGCCATGTGCTGCAGAGCGAGCGTCTCGGTACCGGTCACGCTGTCATGATGGCGAAGGACTTTTTGAAGAAGAGCGGGGGAGATGTGGTCATCCTGTGCGGCGACGCGCCGTTCATGGATACCGCTACCATCGCCGACGCTTACAACGCGCATGACGAGAGCGGCGCTTCCGCGACAGTGATCTCTGCTATGCTTGATGATCCGACAGGTTACGGACGTATCGTCCGCAACGCTGACGGTACGCTCAAGAGCATCGTAGAGCAGAAGGAAGCCGATGAGGAGACCCTCGCGATCAAGGAGGTCAACTCCGGCGGCTACTGGTTCGATACCGTCGATCTGCTCTCGGTACTCGATGATATCAAGGCTAATAATTCTGCAAAAGAATATTACTTACCCGACGCACTGTATCTGCTTCTGCAAAACGGCAGAAAGGTCGGCGCGTTCACGGCAGCCTCTCCGGACACCGTCCTCGGCGCCAACGATCCCGCCCAGCTGGAGGAGCTGAACAATATCGCGAGAGCGAAAGGCTATCAATAAGCATCCAAACCGCTAAGGTTAATAACAAATAATTCATTTAGGGGGACACATAATGAATTCACACGGTAAGGACATCAAGATTTTTACACTCAACTCCAACAAGGCTGTTGCTCACGGTATTGCGGACTGCTTAGGCATCCCGCTCGGAAAGAGCGACTGCGCAACCTTCTCGGACGGTGAGATCGCGGTATCTCTGCATGAATCCGTCCGCGGCTCCGACTGCTTCATCGTTCAGTCGACCTGCTCGCCTGTCAACGACAACCTCATGGAGCTTTTGATTATGATCGACGCGATGAAGAGAGCTTCCGCTTCCTCCATCACCGCTGTCGTACCGTACTTCGGTTACGCGCGTCAGGATCGTAAGGCAAAGGCGAGAGATCCGATCTCCTCTAAGCTTGTTGCCGACCTGATCACTACCGCCGGCGCTGACCGTCTGCTGACCATGGACCTCCATGCTGCTCAGATCCAGGGCTTCTTCAACATCCCCGTCGATCACCTCGTAGGCGCTCCTATGCTTGCTAAGCACATGAAGAAGAAGGTTGAGGGTCACGAGGACGAGTTCGTTGTTGTATCTCCCGACCTCGGTTCCGTTACCAGAGCCCGTAACTTCGCCGCTAAGATCGGCTGCCCGATCGCGATCATCGACAAGCGCAGACAGCGCGCAAATGTATCCGAAGTCATGAACATCATCGGTGAGGTCAGAGGTAAGAAGTGCATCCTGGTCGATGACATGATCGATACCGCCGGTACTCTCTGCAACGCGGCTAACGCGATCGTAGAGAAGGGCGGCGCTACCGAGGTGTTCGCTTGCGCGTCCCATGCGGTTCTCTCCGGTCCCGCGATCGACCGTATCCGCGACAGCGCGATCAAGGAGTGTATTCTGCTCGATACCGTGCCGGTTCCCGAAGAGAAGATGCTCGACAAGTTCACCATTCTTTCTACCGCTCCGCTCTTTGCAGAGGCGATCGAGAGAATCTACGAGGACAAGCCGGTCTCTCCGATGTTTGTTTGATTCCGATTCGAACAGAGAATATGATTTATGAAAGGGAGCTTTACCGCTCCCTTTCTTTGGAGTAAGAATGATTTTTAAGAAGAAAGAATTTTCAAGCAACAGCATAGAATATATTGTAGTCGGTCTGGGAAATCCCGGTAAGCAGTATGAGGGTACCCGCCATAATGCGGGCTTTATCTCGCTGGATTATATCGCTGACGAGCTCGGCGTAAAGGTCAACAAGATCAAGTTCAAGTCTACGGTCGGCAAGGCGAATATCAGCGGCAAGCGCTGCCTGCTGATGAAGCCGTCCACCTATATGAATCTCAGCGGTCAGGCGGTCACCGAGGCGATGCGCTTCTATAAGATTCCGCCGCAGCAGGTGATCGTGATCTCCGACGATATCTCGCTGGACGTCGGCAAGATCCGTATCCGCCGCAAGGGTTCCGACGGTGGTCAGAAGGGTCTGCAAAACATCATCTACCTCAGCGGGTCGGACGAGTTCCCCCGCGTCAAGGTGGGCATCGGTAAAAAGCCGCATCCCGACTATGACCTAAAGGACTGGGTACTCAGCCGATTTACCGATAAGGATAAGAAGCTGATCGCTGAACGCCTGCCCGATATCCGCGGCGCGGTCGAGCTGATCGTCAGCGGCGATATCGATAAGGCGATGAACCTGTATAATTGAGTGATCTGATATGTGTATTTTGAGGCGAAAATGCAGTTTTTAGACAGCGTTATCAGTCGGACGAAGGAATTTCGGACGATTGATAATGCGATAAAAGAAAAATCCCGCTCCGCCGTGATCGGCGTTTCGGGCGTTCACAAAGCTAATATCATCTCTTCGCTCTGCCGGGAAAATGCCGTCAGAGCCTTTTGTGTTGCACAAAATGAGCAGGAAGCGCAGATCCTCTGTAACGATCTGAGTTCTATGGGACTGCGTGCGCTCGTGTATCCGAAGAAGGATTTTATCTACATTCCGTCACAGATCAAGTCGCATGAGTATGAGCACCGCAGGCTGAATGTGCTCAGCCGTATGCTCAGCGGCGACTATGATGTTGTGATCGCTACGCTCGACGCGGCGGCTCAGTTTACCATTCCGAAGGATGTTTTGAGCTCCGTTACGCGAGTGCTGAAGCCGGACGTCGAGATCGACACGCGCGACTTTGAGCGCACGCTGATGCTGCTGGGTTATGAGCGCTGTGATAACGTCGAGGGCAGCGGTCAGTACTCCATCCGCGGCGGCTTGATCGATCTCTTCATGCCCGACAGCGAGGCGCCGGTGCGTATCGAGCTGTGGGGCGATCAGATCGACACCATCAATTATTTTGACGTTGAAAGTCAGCGCCGTACCGATTATTGTGAGGAGATCGCGCTGACCCCCTCGGGTGAGATTTTGATCGAGAGCAAGGAGAAGCTTGCCGACAAGATCGAGAAGAAAGCGTCCTACCTACGCAGTGAGGGCAGTAAGAAGGCGAAGGAACGCCTTTTAAAAGAAGCTGACGAGCTGCGTTCGGGATTGAGTTTCGCGACCTACGACAAGTATATATCGCTCGTCTATGATAAACCCGCGACGCTGTTCGATTATTTTGATAACGACGAGATCATCTTTATCTCTGAATATAAAAACGTCAAGGAACGTGACCGTTCGATGGCGTTCCATGAGAAGGAGGAGCTCAAGGAGCTCTTTGCCGACGGTATCCTGTGTCGAGGCTTCGAGACCTACGGGCTGGATTTTACGCAGAGCATGAATTTGCTGCTCGACAGACCTGTGGTGTTCCTCGATACCTTCTCCCATTCATCCTATCATACCGAGTTGTCCGCCGCTGTGACGATCAACGCGCGCCAGACCTCGCCCTGGTCGGGTCAGAGTGCCGCTTTGATCGAGGATCTCAACGATATCGGTTACGGCAGCATGGCGGTCGTTATCCTAGCCGGCACCGAAAAGGGCGCGGAGAATCTCTGTTCTCTGCTGAATGACAAGGGCGTGAACGCCCGCTATGTCAAAACACTCGACAAGGCTGAACGCGGCTTTGTCTACGTGATGCCGGGAATGTTGTCGGCGGGTATCGAGTATCCGACAGAGAACTTTGTCCTCTATACCCTGAGTGCTGTCCATACCGCGCCGAAGAAAAAGCGCCGCCGTACCCCGAAGGACGGTAAGGCGGTCTATCAGCTCAGCGAGCTGACGCCCGGCGAGTATGTAGTACACTCCATCCACGGTATCGGCATTTATCGCGGTATCCGTAAGATGGATGTACAGGGCTTTTTAAAGGATTATATCATGATCGAGTACGCCAAGGGCGACAACCTGTATGTCCCCGTGACCCAGCTCGATCTTGTAGCGAAATATATAGGCCCCAAGGAGAACAGCCGCGTGAAGCTGAACCGCCTCGGCTCCAAGGAATGGCAGAACTCCAAGCGCAGAGTCAAGGCTGCCGCCCGTGAGATGGCGAAGGAACTGATCGAGCTGTATTCCAAACGTATGCAGGCGCAGGGTCACGCCTTCTCGGACGACAACGAATGGCAGCATGATTTCGAGGCGGGCTTCCCGTACGACGAGACCGACGACCAGCTGCGCTGCTGTGATGAGATCAAGCGCGATATGCAGCGCCCCGTGCCGATGGATCGACTGCTCTGCGGCGACGTCGGCTTTGGTAAGACGGAGGTCGCGCTGCGCGCAGCCTTCAAGTGCGTTTCCGACAGTAAGCAGTGCGCGCTGCTGTGCCCGACGACCATCCTCGCGTGGCAGCATTACCAGACGGTGCTCAGTCGCTTTGACGGTTACCCGATCCGTGTGGAGCTGTTGTCCCGCTTCCGCTCTCCGGCTCAGCAGAAGGAGATCCTCGAAAAGCTCAAGCGCGGCGAGATCGATATGATCATCGGCACCCATCGACTGGTGCAGAAGGATGTGGAATTCCGCGATCTGGGGCTCGCGATCATCGACGAGGAACAGCGCTTCGGCGTGGCTCAGAAGGAACATTTCAAAGAAATGCGCAAGAATATCGATATCCTTACCCTTTCCGCGACCCCGATCCCGCGCACGCTGAACATGGCGATGAGCGGGATCCGTGACATGAGCGTCATCGAGGAAGCGCCGCTCGACCGTCATCCGGTGCAGACCTATGTGCTGGAGCATGATTCCGCCGTGCTGAATGAGGCGATTCGCCGCGAGCTCAGACGAGGCGGACAGGTGTTCTATCTCTATAACGACGTAGCTGGTATCAGCGCTAAGGCGATCCGTATCGCGGAGGCGATTCCCGAGGCGAACGTCGCCGTCGGTCACGGTAAGATGACCGAGCAGGAGCTCAGTGAGGTCTGGCGCAGGATGCTTAACCAGGAGGTCAACGTCCTAGTCTGTACCACCATCATCGAGACCGGCGTCGATCTGCCGAACGCGAACACGCTGATCATCGAGAACGCCGACCGCTTCGGACTCTCTCAGCTTCACCAGATCCGCGGCCGCGTCGGGCGATCCTCGCGGCGCGCCTACGCTTATTTCACCTACCACGGCGGTAAGGTGCTCTCCGACATTTCTCAGAAGCGGCTGACCGCGATCCGCGAGTTCACCGAGTTCGGCTCGGGTTTCAAGATCGCGATGCGCGACCTCGAGCTGCGCGGCGCCGGCAACATCCTCGGCGCGGAACAGCACGGTCACATGGAGGACGTCGGCTACGATATGTATATCAAGCTGCTCGGCGACGCCGTTAAGGAAGAAAAGGGCGAACAGACCCCGGATATCGAGGAGCGCGACTGCCTGATCGACGTACAGGTGCAGGCGCATATTCCCGAGGACTATATCGAGAGCCTGTCGAACCGCCTCGACGCTTACCGAAGGATCGCCGATATACGCTCCAAGGAGGACGCGAGCGACGTCGTTGACGAGCTGCTCGACCGCTACGGCGACGTGCCGCAGTCGGTGATGGGGCTTGTAGATATCGCGCTGGTACGTAACCGTGCGGCGGATATGGGCGTTTATGAGATACGCCAGAACGACAGCTCCTTGATGCTGTATTTGAGCGACATCCGCCGTAAGGAAGTCCCCGAGCTGATCGGGCGGATGCCCGGGCGGGCGATGCTCTCGGCGGGCGGCAAGCCCTATATCGCGGTTCGTATGGGTAAGGGCGATAAGGTGCTGCCGACGCTAAAGACAATGTTCTCACAATGATCATTCATTGAAGGACAGCCGCGTCAAGTACGATTGGTTAAATTACGATTGGTTAAATATTTATGATGAAAATAAATCAATTTACCTGTTGACTTTTGCGCTTTAACGTGCTATCATAGGCGCAGACTGATGTGAAAGGAGTTATTGTCATGAAAAATACTGCGTTACAGTTCAATAACTGCTTTTACTTTACCTTCGCGCGCTTTTATGCGGGCTTTGCTTGCTATACGGAAAAAGTATGACGCTCGAACGGTAACAGGTGCTTTGAAACTTAGCGGTTCTGTTTTCGGGCAGAGCCGCTTTTTATATGAGTCAAACGGAACAGGGAAGGTGATTCTATGGATAACTTACAAGATGCGCGATCGGCGATCAATGAGATCGACAGGGAGATGGCGGCGCTGTTTGAGCGGCGTATGCAGGCGGCGAAGGTGATCGCCGAGTACAAGAAGGAACACGGACTGCAGATCTATGACGCTCAACGTGAGCGTGCGGTCATCGAGAAAAACTCAGCCTATATCAATGATTATGAGATCCGCTCCTACTATGTACGCTTTCTTAACGATGTAATGGCGGTGTCGAAGCAGTATCAGGAGCATCTCATCAGCGGTACGAAGATCGCCTACAGCGGGATCGAGGGCGCTTTCGCCAATATCGCCGCGAAGAAGGCGTTCCCATACGGCAGGGCGATTGCTTATCCCGATTTTCATGCGGCTTATAAGGCGGTGGAGAACGGCGAATGTGACTGCTGTGTGCTCCCGATCGAGAACAGCTACGCCGGCGAGGTAGGACAGGTCATGGATATGATGTTCCGCGGCTCGCTCTACGTCAACGGAATCTATACCCTCAGGATCACCCATAATCTGCTTGGATTGGAAGGCGCCTCCGTGAAGGATATCAAGACGGTTGTCAGCCATCCCCAGGCGCTTGCGCAGTGTGCGGAATATATTCGTAAGAACGGTTATCATACGATGGAATATGCCAATACCGCGAAGGCGGCGAAGGCAGTGAAGGACGGCGGTGACAGGAGCGTCGCGGCGATCGCTTCGTCCGAGACCGCGCGGCTCTATGGGTTGAGCGTGCTCGATCATGATATCAACGAGAGCTCGACCAACTCCACACGTTTCGCGGTATTCTCCCGAGCGGAGAACAGACAGGTCAATACCTCAGGCGACAGCCGCTTTCTCCTGATGTTCACCGTTAAGAACGAGGCGGGCGCGCTGGCTCAGGCGCTGAACGTACTGAGCAGCTATGGCTTCAACATGCGCGCACTTCATTCGCGCCCGTTGAAGGAACTCGCGTGGCAGTATTACTTCTACATCGAAGCCGAGGGTGACGAGACCGGACAGAACGGCTCCGATATGCTGCGGCATCTGGCGCTCCACTGCGATATGCTCAAGGTGGTCGGTCATTACAGCGACGAAGTGATTTTGAAAGAGGATTAAACATGAGTGTTTTGCGTATGAATCTGGGCGCGGACAGCTATGATATCGTTATCGAGCGCGGCGCTTTAAAAAGAGCGGGTGAACTGCTGAATCTCGACCGCAAGGTGCTGGTGCTGACCGATGACGGAGTGCCTGCAGAATATGCGGCGGCTGTCGCCGGTCAGGCGAAGGATGGGACAGTATTCACCGTATTGCAGGGCGAGGACAGCAAGAGCCTTGAACGCTTCGGCGAGATTTTGTCCAAGATGCTGAGTCTCGGCTTTACCCGTAAGGACGCGGTCGTCGCAGTCGGCGGCGGCGTTGTGGGCGATCTCGCGGGCTTTGCCGCTTCGGCATATATGCGCGGGGTGGATTTCTACAACATCCCCACGACGGTACTCAGCCAGGTGGATTCGTCCATCGGCGGTAAGACGGCAGTGAATCTCGACGGCATCAAGAACATCGTAGGCGCTTTTTATCAGCCGAAGAAGGTACTGGTCGACCTCGATCTGCTTGCGACCTTGCCCGATCGTCAGATCAGTAACGGACTCGCGGAAGCGGTGAAGATGAGCCTGACGAGTGACGCGGATTTGTTCGAATTATTCGAAAAAGGAAATATAAAAGAAAATCTCGACGAGATCATCACCCGCTCGCTGATAATTAAGAAGAACGTCGTCGAACAGGACGAGAAAGAGCAGGGACTCAGAAAGATCCTGAACTTCGGTCACACGATCGGACACGGTATCGAGAGCTTTGAACACCTCAACGGTCTTTACCACGGCGAGTGCGTCGCGCTCGGTATGATCCCGATGGTCGGCGATGAAGTCAGACCCCGCCTGTTGAGAGTTCTGGAGAGGTTGAATCTTCCTACGTCGGTATCACTCGACGCAGACGAGGTGTATCGCGCGATGACGCATGACAAGAAGGGCGAGGGTGATACCGTTACGATCACTACCGTACCCGCTCCCGGACAGTTTGAAATGAAAAAGGTTCAGTTTGAAGAACTGATTCCCATGATTGAAATGGTAGGGAAACTCTGATGAAAAATACCTTTGGAAATTCGATAGCGCTGACGCTGTTTGGCGAGAGCCACGGCGAGATGATCGGCGCGGTGATCGACGGCTTGGCGCCCGGTCTGGATATTGACGAGGATTTTATCCGCGCTCAGCTCGATAAACGACGTCCCGCCGGGAAGATCTCTACCGCGCGCCATGAGGCGGATGAATTCAGCATCGTCAGCGGCGCGTTCAACGGAAAAACGACCGGAACGCCCCTGACCATCCTGATTCCGAACACCTCTCAGCACAGTAAGGATTATGCGGCGACCCGCTCGCTGGCACGTCCCGGACACGCCGATTACACGGCGTATAAAAAGTATCACGGCTTCGAGGATTATCGCGGCGGCGGTCATTTCTCGGGCAGAGTGACGGCGGCGCTCGTCGCGGCAGGCGCGATTTTGATTCAGGCTTTAGTGAAAAAGGGTATCGCTATCGGTACGCATATCCGCTCCTGCGCGGGGATCGAGGACGCCGGTTTCGGTGATCTCAGCGCGGATATCGCACGTTTAAACACGCTTGGTTTTGCGGTTCTCGACACCGAGAAGGGAGAGCAGATGCGTAAGGCAATCGAAGCGGCTGCCGCAGAGGGCGACAGCGTCGGCGGCGTGTTGGAGACGGTTGTGACCGGGTTGCCCGCGGGCGTCGGAGAGCCTTGGTTCGATACCGTCGAAGGAGTGCTTTCACACGCGCTGTTCTCGGTGCCGGCTGTAAAGGGAGTTGAGTTCGGCGATGCGTTCGGTATGGTGAACGGCAGGGGCTCCGAATATAACGACAGTTTTTATATTTTTGAAAAAGAAATAAAAACCACTACCAATCATAACGGCGGTATCAACGGTGGTATCACCAACGGTATGCCGATCCTGTTCCGCTGTGCCGTCAAGCCGACCCCCTCGATCTTCAAGGAACAGGCGACGGTTGATTTTATCAAGGGTGAGAACGCCTCTTTGTCGCTCAAGGGCAGACACGATCCCGCAATCATTCACCGTGCGTGCGTTGTCGTGGACAGCGTGACGGCGCTGGTGCTTGCCGATCTGTTAGCACAGAGATACGGCACGGACTGTTTAGCTTCTCTTTCCTAAGGGAGGCTCCCGATAGGGTAGAGGGTTGCCTATATGATTAGATGCAGTGTTGAAAGGCGATTATTTGAGCGACACGTAACTCTCAGCCGCTTCACGACAGCTCCCTAAGGTAAGGGAGCCTTCAGAAAGGAAACATTATGGACTACGGATTGATCGGAGAGAAGCTGCCCCACAGCTTTTCCAAGGAAATACATGAAAAGCTCGGGTATTATCAATATTCTATTAAAGAACTAAAAAGAGAAGAATTAACCGACTTTATTCTGCAAAAGAATTTTAAAGGAATCAATGTGACGATCCCCTATAAGCAGGAAGTGATCTCGCTTTTGGATGAGATCGCTCCCGAAGCGCGGTCGATCGGCGCGGTGAACACGGTCGTCAACCGTGACGGCGTGCTGTACGGCTACAACACCGATTTCGGCGGTATGCGGGCGCTGATCGAGCACGCGGGCGTCGTAATCAAGTACAAGAAGGTGCTGATCCTCGGTACCGGCGGCACTTCGCTGACCGCGACGGCTGTTTGTCAGCGGTTGGATGCGAAGGAAGTCCTGCGCGTCAGCCGCTCGGGCAACGGCGGCGCGATCACATACGAGCAGGCGCATACGGAGCACAGTGACGCCGATGTGATCATCAACACGACTCCCTGCGGAATGTATCCGAATATCTTTGACTGTCCTATCGATCTTTCACGGTTCCCGAAGCTCAGCGGCGTGATCGACGCGGTGTATAATCCGCTGCAAACACGTTTGATATTGTCCGCGCGTGAACGCGGTATCGATGCCGAGGGCGGGTTGTATATGCTCGTTGCTCAGGCGGTGTTGGCGGCGCAGTTGTTTCTCGATGAAGAATGGGACGTCGTCAAGCTGACCAACAGGATATATAACGAAATATATTTCGATAAAAGAAATATAGTACTCAGCGGAATGCCTGCTTCCGGTAAGTCGACGGTCGGTAAGCTGATCGCGAAAAAGCTCGGCAGAGAACTGCTCGATACCGACCGGCTGATCGTGGAGCGTGAGGGCGATATCCCGACGATCTTCAGGGAGAAGGGGGAGAAGTACTTCCGCGATCTGGAGAGTTCCGTAATCCGTGACGTCGCGGTATTGAGCGGTAAGGTGATCTCTCTCGGCGGCGGCGCGATCCTACGGGACGAGAATGTAATGGCGCTGCGACAGAACGGCGCGATCTACTTTATTGATCGTTCGCCGGAATACCTGATCCCGACCTCCGATCGTCCGCTTGCGGATAAAAAAGAGAAGATGATGCGCCTGTATGAGAAGCGCATCGATACCTATTTGAATACGGCTGATTACGTCATCGACGGCGATTGTGACCCCGGGGACGTTGCCGACAGCGTGATAAACGGAGAGTGATCGGTTGAGATTCAATGTCATATTAAGGAGAAACTATGAAAATACTGGTAATCAACGGACCGAATCTGAATATGCTTGGTATTCGTGAGCCGGACATCTATGGCAAAACCACTTATGCCGCGCTGGTTGCTTTGATCGAAGAATACGCTCAGAAAACCAATATTGAGGTCGAACAGTACCAGAGCAACCACGAGGGCGATCTGGTTGATAAAATACAGGATGCATACGGAAAATTCGACGGAATCGTCATCAACCCCGGCGCTTATACCCATACGAGCGTTGCGATCCTTGACGCGCTCAAGGCGGTAGCGATCCCTGCCGTAGAGGTGCATATCTCCGAGGTCGACAAGCGCGAGAAGTTCAGGCAGATCAGTTATGTACGGCTCGCGTGCGTTGCAACGATCACAGGTCACGGCGTAGACGGCTACACGGAAGCGATGGATCTGCTGAGGGAAAAGTATGAGGGTTGAGATTCGACCGTCAAAGGCTCATGGTACGGCCACTGCTCCGCCGAGCAAGAGTATGGCACACCGTCTGCTGATCTGCGCGGGGCTTGCCGAAGGTGAGAGCGTCGTGCGGCTGATCGCGTTTTCACAGGACGTCAAGGCAACGATTGCCTGCCTTCGGGCTCTCGGTGCGGAGATACGGACCGACGGCGATACCGTTTACGTAAAGGGTGTGGATGTGAGAAAGCCTCTCGGTTCATCGACGACCCTGCCCTGTAACGAGTGCGGAAGTACGCTGAGGTTTTTTACCCCGCTGTGTATGCTCAGCGGCGAGGAACGTGTGCTGACAGGCTCCGCGTACCTTATGAAGCGTCCGATGACCGTTTATGAGGAACTTGCACAGGAGCAGAACGTCCGCTTTGTAAAAGCCGATGAAAGCATCACGGTACAAGGATGTTTGCACAGCGGCGTGTATGAAGTACCGGGAAATATCAGCTCGCAGTTTATCTCGGGATTGCTTTTTACCTTGCCGTTGCTTAGCGGCGACAGCGAGCTAAGAATCCTTCCTCCGATCGAGAGCAAGCCGTATATCGATATGACGATCTCGGCTCTGCGTGATTTCGGTGTTAATATTTCTAATAAAGAAAATACTTATTATATCAAGGGTAGCCAACGGTATGCCGCCTGTAAAACGACCGTCGAGGGAGATTGCTCTAACGCAGCGTTCTTTGAAGCGCTGAACTTTGCCGGTTCCGATGTGACTGTCGGAGGACTGAGAGAAGATACTTTACAAGGTGACAGGATTTATAAAATTCTTTTTAAGAAAATAAAGAACACGGACGAAGTCATCGATATTGCCGATTGTCCCGATCTGGGACCGGTGCTGTTCGCGGTCGCGGCATTGTGCGGCGGTGCGCGCTTTACCGGTACACGGCGGCTTCGTATCAAGGAGAGCGACCGTGCCGAGGCGATGCGCCGGGAGCTTGATAAACTCGGCGTAACGGTCGAGGTGGGGGAGAATACCGTCGATGTATTGCCCTCGGTGCTTCATGCTCCGTCACAGCCCCTCAGCGGGCATAACGATCATCGTATCGTGATGGCGCTGAGCGTTATGCTGACCGTGACAGGCGGCGTGATTGAAGGAGCTCAGGCAGTGGATAAGAGCTTTCCCGACTTTTTTGACAGACTGAAAGATTTAGGAGTGGATTTGACCTATGGAATGGATTAGTCATTCGAGAATACTGATCGTCGGCTTGGGATTGATCGGCGGCAGCTACGCCCGCGGATTGAAACGGCTTGGCTTTCATGTCAGCGCGATCGAGAAGCGGCAGTCCGCTGTCGACTACGCGCTGGAGAATCATATCATCGACGACGGCTATACGACGGTAGAGCCTGAGATCGTCAGCTCAGCCGACGCGGTGATCTTCGCGCTCTATCCCGAGGTGTTCCGTCAGTGGATCGCCGAGTATCAGCAGCTTTTTAAGCCCGGCGCCATGATCACCGACGTTACCGGCGTCAAGAGCTGTATCGTATATGATATACAGAACATGCTCCGTGATGATGTGGAGTTCATCGCCTCTCACCCGATGGCAGGTCGTGAGGTGTACGGCGTAGAGAACTCCGACGACGCGATCTTCCGCGGCGCGAACTTCATCGTCGTTCCGACTGAGAAGAATACCGCCGAAGGCATCCGCTGGATCGGCAGTCTCGGCAGAATACTCGGCTTCGGCAGGATCTCCGTACTGTCTCCCGAGGAACACGACGAGATGATCGGCTACCTCTCTCAGCTGACTCACTGTATCGCGGTGGCACTGATGACCTGCTCGGATAACGAGCACCTGGTCGATTATACGGGTGACAGCTTTCGCGATCTGACGAGGATCGCTAACATCAACGATCTGATGTGGAGCGAGCTGTTCATGCTCAACCGTGAATCGCTCCTGAAATATATGGATATCTTTCTCGACGAATTTGCCGCGCTCAGGGATATGATCCGCGACGGCAGGGTAGATGAGCTGAGAGAAAAGATGCGTCTGAGTACCAAACGCAGAGCGTATTTCAATAAATAAACAGATCGGAGGGTATATGAAATGAACATGAATATGGAATTTGAACGAAAGCTGACTATCCCGATGGAGGTCAAGAAGATGTATCCGCTCGACAATGATCTCAGAAAGCTTGTTGTCGACCGGGAAAGGCAGATACAGGATATTTTCAGCGGCAAGGATAATCGTCTGGTGCTGATCATCGGTCCCTGCTCCGCTGACCGTGAGGACAGTGTGATAGACTATATCAGCCGTCTGAGAACGGTGCAGGACAAGGTCGAGGACAAGATTTTTATTATCCCGCGTATCTACACCAACAAGCCCCGCACCACCGGCTCGGGCTATAAAGGTATGCTGCATCAGCCTGATCCCGAGAAGAAGCCCGATATGTTCAAGGGCATTGTTGCGATCCGTTCGATGCATTTGCGCGCACTCAAAGAGACCGGCTTCTCATGCGCGGATGAGATGCTTTACCCCGAGAATCATCGCTATCTGGATGATCTCCTGGGCTATGTGGCGATCGGCGCCCGCTCGGTCGAGAACCAGCAGCATCGTCTGGTTGCTTCGGGACTGGATATACCCGTCGGCATGAAGAACCCGACCGGCGGCGACCTCTCCGTTATGATGAATTCGATCACCGCCGCTCAGCACGGACATACCTTCCTGTACCGCGGATGGGAGGTACAGTCACACGGCAATCCCTATGCGCACGCGATCCTTCGCGGTTACATGAACAAGCACGGCGAGAGCCTGCCGAACTACCATTATGAGGATATGATGCATCTGCTCCGCCTTTATGCTTCGGGAAACTTCAAAAACCCCGCCTGCATCATCGACACCAATCATTCCAACTCCGATAAACATCCCTTTGAGCAGGCGCGTATTGCGAAAGAGGTGATGTTCGCCCGCCGTTACAATCCCGAGCTGGAGCGCCTGGTCAAGGGCTTCATGATCGAGAGCTACATCGAGGACGGGAATCAGGCGGTAGACGGCGGATGCTACGGCAAGTCTATCACCGATCCGTGCCTTGGATGGGAAAAGACCGAGAGACTGATCCTCGAGCTTGCCGAGTTGGCTTGATTTTAAAAAATGATTATCGCGGTTGCATAGTTTTATGCAACAAATCGCTTCGTTTTGCCATAGGTAGGAGGTGTTATCATGATAACCATTCTATCGGGCAAATTAACTATCCCCGAGGACGAACGCTTTATCGGTTTTTCCGGAGATGATCAAAGTCGGCAGATCGAGCTGCTGCTTATGCACTTTACTGCGCGAAACAGTGTTTATGAGCTTGGATTGCGCTTTGATGACGGTACTGTCCGAACAGTGCCGCTCGGTGCGGAGCGCCATGACAGCGATGTACTGCTGACGTGGAAGGTTCAGCGCGATCAGCTGTACAGCCCGGGCGTCGTAACGGCACAGCTGAAGATTATCAGCGGCGACGGCAGAGTTATCCATTCTTCGCGCGATTATTTTCTGGTCGGCGGGAATACGGACGGCGACGGCAGTGATGACGATTATGTTACGGTTAAGCTGCTGGAACAAAGGCTGGGCGACGTGAGAGCAAAATTGCCTTATGTCAATGAGAACGGTGCGTTCATCGTCGGCAGCGACGGCGACGTCAGGATCGCAAAATCCGACGAGGTATATTCCAAGGATGAGATTGACGAAATGATTCGCGATATCAAGACGCAGCTTAACCTGACCTAGCACGTTTCGACAGATACGGGCGAGTTTTATCTGCTTGTAACAAAAGATCCCGATGTGCTGTAAAAACTACGGCACATCGGGATTGTTATTGTGAGCTTTGCACAGATTGAAAAGTTGAAACTGTAAAAAATGATTGAATAATTCAGAATTTTCTATTGACAAATTCGGGGAGTTGATGTTATTATAATCATGACGTTTAATATTTGTTTATTCTGGAGATGATTACAAATGAAAAGAATTCTTTCGGTCGCTTTGGCGATGGTTATGATTTTTGCTCTCTCTGCTGTAGCGTTTGCTGATGAGACTCCTACACAGTATGTGAGTCCTGTTCCCGAAGAGAATCTGAAAATTGAAGTTTTCTGGGTTCCCAGCGACGGCAGCTTGGGTGATGCAGAGGCTGATAAGTATCAGGTCAAGAAGAATAATGATGAGACCGTTACGATTACCGCTAATCCTAAGAACAAAGGCGAGTTTATCAAGTGGGAAATTGAAGGCGAGTATGATCTCGTAGAAGGCAGCCTGACTACTCCCGTAATGATTATTAAGCCCAAGACCGATATCAAAGCGACTGCGTACTTCAAGGCGCCCGGCGGTACTGAGCCTACTACCGTAAAGCCTACCGAGAAGCCCTCTAATCCCGTATCCCCCAAGACCGGTGATCCGCTGTTTCTGATCATCGCTCTGGCGGCTCTTGCTCTCGGTACCGGTATCTTCGCTGTTAAGAAGATCAAAGAGTAATTAATCCGTATGTTAAGGCGGCAACCTTTTGGTTGCCGCTTTTTTCTGTGTGAGAATCATCCGAATGAAACAAATCTTCGCTATCTGTTTTCCTCATGAATAGTACCATGACGGTAATTGGTAACGTATTTTTCTTTGTGCAAATTGGGTATTGACTTTAACGTGCTAATACGGTAAAATGACAATTGCTGTACGTTTATAATAGTATAAGCGACAATCCAACTAACGGAGGAAAATTATGAGAAAGATTATTGCGTTAATGATGGCTCTGCTGATGGTTGTCGGCGTGCTGGCTGCCTGCGGCAACAGCAACACCGCTTCCAAGGCGAGCGACAAAGAGAAGGCTACCGAGGCGGCGGTTGCTACCGCTGACAATGCAGCTACTGCCGACAGCGCTGATGTCGTTGACGATCTCGCCAAGGTTAAAGAGAACGGCTCCCTTCTTGTCGGTATCACCGACTTTGAGCCGATGGATTATCAGGACGAGGGCGGCAACTGGATCGGCTTCGACGCTGATATGGCTGCTAAGTTTGCTGAGAGCATCGGCGTGGGCGTTGAGTTTGTTGAGATCGACTGGGACAACAAGATTCTCGAGCTCAACGGCGGCACCATCGACTGTGTATGGAACGGTATGACCCTGACCGATGAGGTTACCTCTGCTATGTCCTGCTCCGAGCCTTACTGCAACAACGCTCAGGTTGTTGTTGTCAACAAGGACGTTGCCGATAAGTATCAGAAGGCTGAGGACTGCAAGGAGCTCAACTTCGCTGTAGAGAGCGGTTCCGCCGGTCAGGAACAGGCTGAGGCGAACGGCTTCAAGTTCACCGAGGTCAAGGATCAGGCTACCGCGCTGATGGAGGTTGCTTCCGGCACCTGCGACGCTGCGATCATCGACTCTCTGATGGCTGCCGCGATGGTAGGCGAGGGTACCGGCTACGCTCAGCTGACCTATACCGCCGCTCTGAATTCCGAGGAGTACGGCGTAGGCTTCCGCAAGGGTTCCAACCTGACCGAGAAGCTGAACGAGTTCTTCGCTGCCGCGAAGGCTGACGGCACAATGCAGCAGATCGCTGAGACCTACAAGGTTCAGGCTGCTCTGATCAAATAATCAATCATTACATTTACTGTCAAAGGCAGAGGGCATATACCCTCTGTCTTTTGGCGGGTTATGAGGTAACGGAATAAGCTCAAAGGCAGTTTGCGCTTATTCCGTTATCTCGTAAAGAAGTCCGCGAGGCTGAACGCTTGTGTTCGGTACGCGGCAACTATAAGCTCTGCTCGGCGTTTGTGCCGAAATAGATTATACGGTTCATTTGAGGGTACTATGGATTCATTTTTTCAACAATTTCCGATTGTATTTCAATCGCTGAATGTCGGCTTTTTGCAGACCTTAAAGCTGTTTGCAGTCACACTGCTGGGCGCGATTCCGCTGGGTCTGATCATCTCCTTCGGCTCTATGAGTAAGTTCAAACCGCTGTCGGCGGTGGTGCGCGTGTTGGTGTGGATCATCCGCGGAACCCCTTTGATGCTGCAGCTCTTGATCATCTTCTACTTCCCGGGTCTGGTTTTCGGTAAGCAGCTCTGGGGCGGCGGTGAGACCGGACGCTTCATCGCGTCGGCTGTCGCTTTTATCATCAACTACGCCTGCTATTTCTCCGAGATCTACCGCGGCGGTATCCAGGGCGTTCCGCACGGTCAGCAGGAGGCGGGTCAGGTACTGGGTCTGTCCAAGAGCCAGATCTTCTTCCGCGTTACGCTGCTGCAGATGATCAAGCGTATCGTACCTCCGATGTCGAATGAGATCATTACCCTTGTCAAGGATACCTCGCTTGCGCGTATCATTGCCCTGCAGGAGGTTATCTGGGCGGGTCAGGCGTTCATGAAGGGCAGCCAGGGAATCTCCGGCGCTATCTGGCCGCTGTTCTTCACGGGCGTTTACTACCTTATCTTCTCCGGCGTTCTCACGCTTCTGTTCGGATGGGTAGAGAAGAAGCTCAGCTACTTTAGGGTGTAAGGAGATGGCACTATGACGGTATTGGAAGTAAAGAATATCAATAAAAGCTTCGGCCGCAATCATGTGCTCCGAGGCATTGACTTCACGTTGGAAAAGGGTCAGGTTCTGTCGATCATCGGTTCCTCCGGCTCCGGTAAGACGACCTTGCTGAGATGCTTGAACTCTCTCGAATTTGCGGATGAGGGCAAGATCATCGTAAACGGAGAAGCGATCTTTGACGCGGCGGTCAACAAAAGACCCTCCGACGCGGAACTGCGTGCGAAACGTCTTCACTTCGGTTTGGTATTTCAGAACTTCAACCTGTTCCCGCAGTACAGCGTACTCGATAATTTGACGCTTGCTCCGAAGCTCCTGAACAAGGGAACAAAGGAAGAGATCGAACAAGAAGCGCTGTCGCTCCTTGACAGCGTAGGACTTCTCGACAAGAAGAACAACTATCCGTGTGAGCTTTCGGGCGGTCAGCAGCAGCGCGTTGCGATCGCGAGAGCGCTGGCGATGAAGCCCGAGATCCTCTGCTTTGATGAACCCACCTCCGCGCTCGATCCCGAGTTGACCGGCGAGGTATTGAAGGTCATCCGTTCTCTTGCAGATAAACACATGACCATGATCATTGTTACGCATGAGATGAACTTCGCCCATGACGTCTCCGACAAGATCATCTTTATGGACGGCGGCGTGATCGCCGAGCAGGGCGGCCCCGAGATCTTAGAGCGTCCGCAGTCAGAGAGATTAAGAGCCTTTCTGACGTCGTTCTGATGAATAAAATCCTGCATATTTGCATATCAAGCTGAAAAATATCCAGATTTGACTCGGGAGAAATCCCGCCGCTTGTATATTTCGATAAATTTGGAAAAACACAGGATTTTTGCCTTGATAAAATATGCAAAATGTTGTATATTGATTGAGGTTGAAAAAAATGAAAACCAAGAGAATTTGAGAAAGAGGTAAAAGAAATGAAAAAGATTCTTGCTATTGTACTGGCAGTCGCAATGATCGCTTCCGTTGCAGTTCTCGCAGGCTGCGGCAAGAGCGGTGACACCAAGGCGACCGAGGCTGCTTCCAAGACCGAGGATAAGGCTACTGCCGACCAGGCTACCGCTGACCAGAAAACCGGCGGCACACTGACCATGGCTACCAACGCTTATTTCGCTCCCTATGAGTATTATGAGGGCGAGGACATCGTCGGTATCGACGTTGACGTCGCTAAGGCGATCGCTGATAAGCTCGGCATGGAGCTGAAGGTCGTCGACATCGAGTTCGATTCCATCATCACCGGCGTTCAGACCGGTAAGTACGACATGGGTATGGCGGGTATGACCGTTAACGAGGAGAGAAAGCAGTCTGTTGACTTCTCCGACAGCTACGCTACCGGTATCCAGTCCGTCATCGTTAAGGAAGACAGCCCCATCACCTCTGTTGACGATATCCTGGCTGAGGGCGCTACCTACAAGGTCGGCGTACAGCTCTCCACCACCGGCGATCTTTACATCACCGAGGACCTGGGCGACGCTGCCGCTGAGCGCGTCACCGAGTTCCAGACCGGTAACGACGCTGTTGCCGCGCTCGCTTCCGGTAAGATCGATGCTGTTGTTATCGATAACGAGCCCGCAAAGTCCTATGTTGCCGCTACCGCAGGTCTGAAGATCCTCGATACCAAGTACATCCAGGAGGACTATGCGATCTGCTTCGCGAAGGATAACACCGAGCTCAAGGATAAGGTCAACGGCGCGCTCAAGGAGCTCATCGCTGACGGTACCGTCCAGAGCATCATCGACAAGTACATCACCGCGAAATAATCAAACCGTAACGCTTGACAGGGCGGATCACTCCGCCCTGTTTTCGTGCATTTATAAAACTGTCCGGGAATAGGGGACTGAGGATGAGAAAGAAAAGACTGATTTCACTGCTGATATGCGGCGTCGTGCTGCTGAGTATCTCGATGCTGTTTTGCATGCCCGCGGCTGCCGAGTCTGTCGCCGCCGACGGCGCACAGATCAGCGAGCCGCACTGGTATGATGATCTGGTATCGCAGTTCAAGCTGAATTTTATCGAGAAAGACCGCTGGAGGTCGCTGTTAAACGGCTTGGGCAACACCCTGCGCATCACGCTGTTTGCCGCACTGTTAGGCATCGCGATCGGTATCGTGATCGCTGCTGTGCGTACTACCTACGACAATAATAAGGAGAACATGAAGCACAATAAGAGCATCGGCTACTATGTGCTTGGCTTTTTCAACGGACTGAGCAAGGTGTATTTGACCGTGATCCGCGGTACGCCGGTCGTCGTACAGCTGTTGATCATCTATTTTATCATCTTCGCTTCATCCACCAACGATATCATGATTGCTACCCTCGCTTTCGGTATCAACTCCGGCGCTTATGTCGCCGAGATTCTGCGCGGCGGTATCATGTCGATCGACAAGGGACAGTTCGAGGCGGGCCGTTCCATCGGCTTCAATTATGTACAGACGATGGTTTATATCATCATTCCGCAGGTACTGAAGAACGTTCTGCCCACCCTGCTCAACGAGTTTATCGCGCTGTTGAAGGAGACCTCTGTCGCGGGTTACGTAGGCGTTGTCGATCTGACTCGCGCCGGTAACGCTATCCGCGGCGCTACCTTCTCCGCTTTTATGCCGCTGATCGCAGTGGCGCTGATCTATTTGGCGATCGTCATGCTGTTGACATGGATCGTCGGCATTATCGAGAGGAGGCTGCGTAAGAGTGAGCGTTAACACATTGATTAAGGTTAACAACCTGAAAAAGCACTACCGTGAGGGAACGATCCATGCGCTTGACGGCGTTGATATGGAAATCAGCCGCGGCGAGGTCATCGTCATCATCGGTCCCTCCGGCTCCGGTAAGTCGACCTTTCTGCGTTCGCTGAACCTTTTGGAACTCCCGACATCCGGTGAGATACTTTTTGACGGCGTGGACATCAACGCGCCTCATGTCAATATCAATAAGCATCGCCAGAAGATGGGTATGGTGTTCCAGCACTTCAACCTCTTCCCGAACATGACTGTTCTGCGCAATATGACCATCGGTCCCGAGAAGCTGCTGCATAAGAGTAAGCAGCAGGCCGAGGAAAAGGCGCGTGAGCTGCTTGAGCGCGTCGGTCTCTCCGATAGAGCGGACTCCTATCCCTCCCAACTCTCGGGCGGTCAGAAGCAGCGTATCGCTATCGTTCGTGCTCTGTGCATGGAACCCGAGGTGATGCTCTTCGACGAGCCTACCTCTGCGCTCGACCCCGAGATGGTCGGCGAGGTGCTGGACGTAATGAAGGAGCTTGCGAAAGAGGGCATGACGATGGTGACTGTTACCCACGAGATGGGCTTTGCCCGCGAGGTAGGATCCCGCGTTGTCTTTATGGACGGGGGCAAGATCGTCGAGGAGGGTACGCCCGAGGATATCTTCGATCATCCGCAAAGCGACCGCTTGAAAAGCTTTTTAGCTAAAGTTCTTTAATAGAATAATAACAGCGCTTTTGAATCGATCGGATCAAAAGCGCTTGTTCGTTTTGAAACCGTTCACGACGGAATGGGGACTTGATTTATCTACCTGCTTATGCTATACTTATGAAACTGATGATAATTAATTGGTGGTAATATGGAAGAGCGCAAGAAGATTGTTGCTGAAAATATAACAAAGCTCAGGACGTCGCTTGGTATGACTCAGGCGCAGCTGGGCGAGAAGCTCAACTACTCCGATAAAAGCGTATCGAAGTGGGAGCGCGGCGAATCGATTCCCGACGTCTTTGTCCTCAAGACGATCGCTGATCTGGCGGGCGTTACAGTTGATTGGTTGTTGAATCCGCATGATGAAGCAGAGGAGACGCCAAAGCCCGTTGACGAGCCCCGTCGCTACAGTCGTCGCTTCATTACACTGACTGTTCTCGCCGGTATCTGGGCCTTGGCAGTGCTGGTGTTCGTGGTGCTGTGGCTTGCCGGTATTTTCAGTTGGCTGGTGTTTGTCTGTGCGATTCCCGTTTCACTGATCACCCTACTGGTGCTCAACTCGATCTGGGGCGATCGCGCTTTGAATCTGTACATCATCTCGGGGCTTGCTTGGAGCATCATTACACTGATTTATCTGAGCGCTTTGGATCAAAACTGGTGGCAGCTTTTTCTGCTCGCGATTCCGGCTCAGATTATCATCATCTTTGCTTTTTCAATCAAGCCGAATCCCAAAAAACAGGATAAAAACTGAGTTTCTACTATGGGTAGAGTACCTTTGAGGCGCTCTACTCATTCTTTTTTTGCCGTAGAATGGCGAAGGGGCAACTGTAGATTGGATTTTGAGATGAATAGATTGCGATTTGACACGATCTGTGTACAATGATAGGTGTAAAAGACGGATGCAAAATTCCTGTCAGCAAATGTTTTCCGATTCCGTATCAGCACAAAGTATTGAACGGAAACGGTACGAAAGGGAGTTTTTTTACAATGAGTTATTTGATCAGTACCTGTACGACTGCCGATATGACCCCTGAGATGTTCGAGAAGATCGACGTACGCTATATCGGCTTTCACTTTGTTGTTAACGGAAAATCCTATACGGATGATCTGTACCGTAATATGAGCGCAAAGGAGTTCTACGGCTACATCCGCAACGGAGCCGATACCTCTACCTCACAGGTTTCCGTCGGCGAATACGTCGACTATTTCCGCGACCTTCTGAAGGAGGGGAAGGATATTCTGCATGTCTGCCTGAGCTCCGGTATCTCCAACACTGTCCAGAGCGCGAACGCTGCTGCAAAAATGTTGAAATCCGAGTACCCCGACCGTAAGATCTATGTCGTTGATTCGCTGTGTGCGTCTTCGGGCGTCGGTGTATTCGTCACCCTTCTGTCACAGAAACGTGCCGAAGGCGTAGATATAGACACCCTTTATCAGTGGGCGAAGGATAATTGCCGTTCGGTACAGCACTGGTTCTGCTCGACCGATCTGACCTACTATATCAAGGGCGGCAGAGTTTCCAAGGTCAGCGGCGTTATAGGCGGTATTTTCGAGATCTGTCCGCTGCTGTGCGTCAGCCCCGAGGGTAAGCTCAAGCCGATCTCCAAAATCCGTACCAAGAAGAAGGTGCTCACCGCGCTTGTGGATAAGATGGAGCAACATGCCGACAACGGCAGAAACTATGCCGGTCTGTGTTATATCTCCAACTCCGATTGTCTGGAGGATGCTGAGTTCGTCAGGGATCTGGTGCTCTCTCGCTTCAAGCATGTCAAGGACATCCCGATCTTTGATATCGGTACGACTATCGGCTGCCATACCGGTACCGGCACCGTAGCGCTGTTTTTCACCGGTGATGAACGCGAGGATTCATGATGAATACCTCCCGAGCCCTCAGGGGCGATTTGAGAGAGGAGAGACTGCAGCGTAAGGTTCCGCTCAGGGATTATACCCGAGGGGAAGAGATCGCCAATATGACGATCCATATAGTCGGAATCGCTTTTGCGATTGTAGCACTTGTGCTGCTGATCGTTACGGGCGCTTCTCATGATAACGGTTGGGCGATCGTCTCAGGCGCGATCTACGGCGCGACCCTACTCATCATGTTCATGGTATCGAGCGTGTATCACGGCTTGAAGCCCGGTAAGGCGAAGCGCGTCATGCGCGTGATAGATCACTGCGATATCTATTTACTGATCGCGGGTACCTATACGCCGATCCTGCTGGTCGCGATCCTTCCGCTTAATCCCGACGTTGCATGGGCGATCTTCGGCGTGGAGTGGACGCTCGCCGCCGTAGCGGTCACCTTGAATGCAGTAGATCTCAAGCGTTTTGAGAAGATTTCGATGGTTTGTTACATCGGTATGGGCTGGTGCATCGTAGCTGTGCTGAAGCTTGCTGTCGAAGCGCTGGGTAAGACGGGCTTTCTGTTGATCCTTCTCGGCGGTATCGCTTATACTTTCGGAGCGGTCCTCTATGCCGTCGGTAAGCGTGTACGTTATGTTCACAGCGTATTCCATGTTTTTGTTCTGATCGGCGCGATGCTGCAGTTCTTTGCTATCCTGTTTTATGTGATGTGATTAAAAGAAAGGCTCCTTCGGGAGCCTTTTTCGCATGTACATATTTTGTCCCGCTTCTGCATATACTTTTGGTATATAGGGAGTGATCAAATGGTAATCAAGATACGCTGGTCAGCGGTGCTGATGATTCTCCTCCTGACGGTATGTTCAGTCGCGGCGATCGCGGCGTCCGTCAGGCAGGAGCATGTACCGGAAACGGTACAGACGTTGCAGACGGTAAAAGCGACGGAGCCTACCGAACAAGCTACGCCGGACGAGTTGCCGACCGAGGCGGTACAGAGCGCTTTTCAGCCGCGGCTGAGAGCTCCGGAGCTGACAGATAACTGTTACTATTCATCGGACAATATTTTTTACAACGCGGGTTACGGAATGCCGAACTGCACCTGCTACGCGTGGGGCAGAGCTTATGAGCTGACTGGGAAAAAGCCCGAGCTTTCGCCGTATGATGCGGGAACATGGTTTGATTATAACCGCGACAACGGGATCTATGATTACGGCGACATTCCGCGGCGCGGAGCAATCGCATGCTGGAGCTATGCGGACGGCGGCCCGGGTCATGTAGCGGTTGTTGAGGAAATAGAAGGGGACAAGATGATCTGCTCCAACTCCGCCTACAGCGGCACGACGTTCTATCTTGATACTCTTCCGGTGGATAATCCGTCGCAGGGCAGAGATAACTGGATCTTTCAGGGATATATCTACGTTGACGGAGCAACAAGGGTATAGCAAAGGGGCTGTCGGAACAGCCCCTTTATCATTGTGTTATACGATGGTGTTCAGCTTGCGCTGCATGAGCGTGCAGTCGATGATATTTGCTTCACCGTCGTTATCATAGTCCGCCTGTCGAATCTGTCTGTCGGTAAATTCGATCATCTCGGCATGCATACGCTGTATCAAAGTGATGTCGATGATCGTGAATTCGCCGTCACCGTCAATATCGCCGAGAACTTCGTCGCTTGTGCATATAGCCTTGATGATGAAGGTACCGCCGATATCATCGTTGAGAATGCTCTTGTAGAAGTCCATCACATCGGTAGGCTCGATGTCATAGCCGATCATGAAGCTCTGACCTTTTTCCGACTCGGGGCGGAAGAGGTAGTTTCCGCTGCTGGTGAGCCATTCATCAACGCCGATACCGATATTCCCGCTGCCCTTGAGCGTTACCCCGATCGCTCCCTTGCCGATCGGAACGGATATGTTGTCGATCTCAGCACAGATATATCCTTGATGCTCGACTCTGCCCTCCGCTAAGGTTGTCCAAAGCGAAGCGTTGTCGGTCGGAACGCCGTTTTCATCAACCGGAATATAGCTGACGGTGTAGTCGGCGCCCTCGGCGGTCGATTCAAAGATTACCTTGTCGACGTTATGATAACCGTCGCTGAAATCCAGCACATTCGCATAAGTCATGCGGTTTGCGCGAGGATTAAGCTTCTTGATATAATTGAACTCATAGGTCGCTCCGTATATCTCGTTCTGCTTGATCTGTGTAACGGCGTTCATATCCGTGTATCCGGTGATCGCGTAGCTCGGACCGAAACGGGAATCAAAGAGATACTTATCCTCATAAGAAATCCAGAAGTAACCGTTATCGCCGAAGCTCGGACCCCAGCTGTTTTTGCACAGCCACGCACCGTTATTCTCCGGCTGATGGGAGGAATTGAAGTTAAGCCTGCTGTAGTTGTCATCCCAACCGACGATCTCAACCGCATGACCGTTGAGCTGATTTGTCGCCAAGCCTTCTTCATCAAAGTAGTAGGCGGTCGAGCTGTCGTTTAGGCTGCCGCCGTAGTAATGAAAGTTGCCGATCGCGCCGCCGTAGTTGTAGACGGCGGTCTTTACCGTATCTCTGTCAGAGGCGGCGAGGTAGACGATGGAGCTTACGCTGACATAGGGATAGAGGCTGCCCTTGAGCGTTTCAAAGTCACTCGTCGTCATGCTTTCCGGAAAGACGGAGTTGGTCAAAGCGCCGAAGGAGGTAAGATAACCCAGCGAGATGTAAGGATATCCCGCGTCGGAGATGCTTCTATGCCAGCCGTTCCCTCGCTCGTTGACGGTGCCCCAGTAGTTCATATGCATGGTGGACAGGTGCCCGGAACGTTTGTTGTTTTTGAGCATCAGCGTTTCCAGAGAAGCAGTGGAGCTGTATATCCAGCAGGTGTTATACTTCTGTTGGCGCACCGGCGTGACATATCCTATATCGCGGCTGCTGTATGCGCTCGGGAGAGCTGTGTCCGGTTCGAGCTCACTGCCGACAGCGGCATAATCCGCCGCTACAACGGCAACGTCGTCCGCATAGCCGGTTCCGGCGGCTTCGATCTCAGCGGCTCTTGCCGTAAAGCCTGCGCTTCCCAGTATAGTAAACGCGAGCAGCACGGAAAGAATTTTGTGTTTCATTTTATCACTCTTTACATTTTTATTCAATAAACATTATACACATTTATATTAACATACTGTTATCTGAATGTAAAGATTCTTTTCGTGCATAATAATGGTGATCGATAGATGAAATGGGGAATGACGATGGAACGCAGAACCGACCTCGCGGTCGAAGAACGCGAACTGCTGGGCGAAGATATCAAAGGCGCCCGGTACAGCGAGGAAGAAAGGGGAGGGCTGATAATCGAGCGCCTGTGCATCACGACCGAGCGGGCAGCGCAGCTGCTCAAAAAGCCGATGGGCTCTTATGTGACGATCGAGCTGCCGCCGCTGACGGATAACATCCGCGATACCGATACCCGCATCCGAACGCTGTCGGAAGAGATCGGACGATTACTTCCCGTGAACGGACTGGTGCTGGTCGCGGGACTGGGCAATATCGAGATCACGCCCGACGCGCTGGGACCCAAGACCGCGTCAAAGGTGCTCGCGACCCGTCATATCACCGGCGAGATCGCGCGTTCAACGGGATTGGACAGGCTCAGGGCAGTCGCTGTAATGAACACCGGCGTTACCGGTCAGACAGGGATCGAGACGGGTGAGCTGCTTATGGGGATCATCCGCAGTGTACGCCCTTCGGCGCTTGTCGTGATCGACGCGCTCGCCTCGCGCAGGCTCGAGCGACTCGGCTGTACCGTTCAGATCTCCGACGCGGGAATCTCTCCCGGCGCGGGGGTGGGTAACCATCGGCTGAGGATCGATCGCTCGACGATGGGGATCCCGGTCGTAGCGATCGGTGTTCCGACGGTCGTAGACGCACTGACGCTCGCGTTCGATCTGTTGGATATCGACGACGAGCGGATGGGCGTAGAACTCAGTAAGGCAGTCTCGCCCCAAGGTCGAAGTATGGTGGTCACGCCGAAGGAGGTCGACCTGCTGATCGACCGTGCGGCTCACCTGATCTCGCTCTCCGTCAATATGGCGCTCCAGCCCGACCTCGATACCGACGATCTGCTTGATCTCTTGTAAGAAAACCCCGCTGAGTACAGCGGGGCTTGTTTACATATCTTTGTACGAGAATAAAGTGAGTTTTGTGATCTGTCCGAGGTTCGGGAGCTTCATTCCCGTCGGGAAGCCATTCTCTGTTCCGCAGCGGTCGATCAGTACGCCGTCCCTGTCAAAATCGGGATGGACGAGTATCTCTGTGCTGTCAAAAATGCGGAGATCCGTGTTTTGGCGCAGCGCGCCGAAGTATCGTGTCGTCCGAATCTTCTGACGTTGCAGCCACTGATTGAACTCTGCATTGTGCATTCGTTCATGCTCCGGGATATCGCCGAAGTTTTTGCCGAGCCTTATTTTGTAGATCCCGTGTTCCTTGCAGGCGTGTACCGCGAGCGGCGCAATCACACTGCGGGTATGGATATAGTGGTGTGAGTCGGCGTGGGTAATATGGATTCCGGCGCTTTGCACCTTCTCGATCTGGGCGCAGAGCTCAAAATACACGGTCTCCTGCTCGCTTTCGGACAGAAGTCTGATCCGGTTGCCGCGATGGAAGAACCTGCCGTTCTCGACAAAGGCGTCACAGCTCTTGATACCCTCGGTCAGCGGCACGCCCTGAGTCAGATTCAGATGGATGCCGATCCTGTCGAAAAAGCCCTGCTCCTTCGCAAGCTTCACTGCCTCGTCGAAGTATTCACCGTTCGCCATGATGGTGGTATCGGTCACTAAACCGTCCCTGAAGCATTGCGCGATCGCTTTTGTGCAGTGCTCATTCATCCCGAAATCGTCCGCGTTGATAATGATACCCATACTAATCACCTGCTTTTATACATTCTATCATATGCGGTCGAGGATTGCAACCGAACAAACTATGTATAAACAGAGTCTGATCGGCATATAAATCTATCAAAATGTGTAAAAGGTGAGAGAATGAAGAAATCACGATGGAAGACGGTTTTGGCAATGATATCGCTGGCGCTCGTGGCGGGCGTATCTCTTTATGCAACGGCATACCGAGCGAGCGGATGTCTCCCACTGTCTGAGGACGCGGCGCTTCTCGCCGGCAGACTGCGCTTTATCAACGGCTCGCTTTCAGCACCGACCGAATCGGATAAAAAAGCTCCGACGGAGGTAAGCGAGAAACATAAGGTGAAAAAACCACTTGCAGATACACCGACGCAGTCTTCGGAGTCTGCCGAACGTCCGCAGAACTACAACCATACGGGAGCCTCATATCCCGTGGTGGAGACCTCGGTCACCAACGGCACAGAAACCTATGAGAATATTAATATCCGCAACACGACCGATTTTCCGCTCGATCCCGAAGCGCTTTTATCCGCAAAGCTGCCCTTTGATATCAAGGACAATCATTCGGTACAGGTGTTGATCTATCATACTCATACCTGCGAGAGCTATCTGCCGGAGGATACGGGCGAGTATTACGAGGATTTCTATCCTCGCTCCACCGATCCCGATCAAGGCGTGATGTCGGTGGGAGAGAAGCTGGTCGATACCCTGCGTGAGAAAGGGATCGGCGCGGTGCATGACAGTACCCTGCACGATTATCCGTCCTACGAGGGCTCGTATGCGCGTTCGTGGGATACGATCAGCAATTATGCCGAAAAATACCCGGATATCAAGATCACGATCGACCTTCACCGCGATTCGATGACCGCACAGGACGGCACCAAATATAAGCCGACCTTCACCTATAACGGGCAGAAAGCGGCGCAGATCATGATTATGACCGGTTATGATACGTCCGGAGATTTTCCCTTCTGGGATGAGAACCTGATATTTGCGATGCAATTGCAGAAGAAGTGTGAGGATATGTACCCGGGTATGACCCGTCCGCTAAACTTCGGCGAGTATGTCTATAATATGAATTTTAACAACGGTTCGCTTCTGATCGAGGTCGGTACCGACGCGAATACCCCCGAGGAAGCCTGTCGTACAGGAGAATATTTGGCAAATGCGCTGTCAAGTCTTTTACAAAACAAGTAAATAACTGTGAATAACCTCAAACTTAAAGTCCCGGTCTTGAAAAAAGTCCGGGGCTTTGCTATAATATGACACGTTGAAATAGGTAGGACATCATTCTTCTGCGGACATGAGGTACAAATGAAAAGACAAGCTATTCTTAACAAGTTCATATCGCTGTCCATCGTGCTGATCGCGGTACTCTCGCTGTGTACGCTTCACGCGTTTGCAGCGCCCGGAGATACTCCCTATGACAACAGCGTCCCCTATGCTGAGGGTGATCGCGATACGCCTATTGCGGACGGCTCCGTCCCCGACGACGTACAGACCGCTCCCGTTCCGATCGAACAGGAGCCGATCTATGAGTACATCTACGGTTATGATGAGGATGTGACCACCGGCTATGAGGAGCCCGAACACCTGCAGGAGCTGCCGCAGGTGAATCAGGGCGAGGTCATCGAGGCGACCGCCGTGGTGATCCCCGACGTAGCGGTATCCGATACGTCGATGTTTTCCGGTATTGTGATGTGGCTTTGTGTTGCGCTCGGTATCGCTGTATTGGTCGGCGTGCTGGTCAGTAAGCGCACCATGCGCAGAGGTCTGTGATATGCAGATCGGTGATTTAACACTGCAGGGTCACGCGGCGCTGGCGCCGATGGCGGGCGTGGCTGACCGTGCCTTTCGAGAGCTGTGTATGGAGTTCGGCGCAGGCTACTGCGTGAGCGAGATGGTCAGCTCTAAGGGTATCGCCTATCACTCGAAGAAGAGCGCCGAACTGATGGCGCTTTCCGATGCGGAGCGTCCCTGCGCGGTGCAGATCTTCGGCACCGAGCCCGAGACGATGGCGGACGCGGCGAGGTTCGCGATGCAGTACCGTCCCGAGGCCATCGATATCAATATGGGCTGTCCCGCTCCGAAGATCGCGGGCTCCGGGTCAGGCGCGGCGCTGATGCGCGATCCCGACCTGTGCGGAAGGATCGTTCATGCTGTCAGCCGTGCGGTGGAAATCCCTGTGACGGTAAAGATCCGCTCAGGCTTTGACGAAGACCACATCAACGCTGTCGAGGTCGCGAAAATTGTCGAAGAAAACGGCGCCCGGGCAGTGACCGTTCACGGAAGAACGCGCAAGCAGTTTTACGCGCCTCCCGTCAACTTCGATATCATCCGCGAGGTCAAGCGTGCGCTGACGATCCCCGTGATCGGCAACGGCGATATCTGTGACGTCGAGACCGCCGTGCATATGCTTGAGTACACCGGCTGTGATTATATCATGATCGGCAGAGGAGCGCTCGGCAATCCGTGGGTGTTCCGTGAGATCAATGAATATTTCGATAATGGAATTATAATTCCGAAACCGACGCTTGACGAAAAGTGCTCGGTTCTCCTCGGACATATCGAGCGTTTAGTCGCCTATAAGGGCGAGCGCGTCGGCATGCGTGAAGCACGTAAGCATACCGCTTATTATCTGAAAGGCTTCAAAAATGCCGCGAAGCTCCGTAACCTCGCCTTCTCGATGGAAACGCTCGCGGATCTGAGGACTTTGATCGACGAGATCAGACAAAGCAATCGTTGAGATTGCGTTTATATAAATATTGCATAGACCCAACAGACATGTATTTGAAAAAACATTTGGAGGTATATGAATGTACAAGGACTTAATGGATTCTATCGGTTTTGTCAGGAATTATGATGAGGAGATCGGCGGCGCGATGGCTCAGGAGCTGCAGCGCCAGCGTCAGAACCTCGAGCTGATCGCCAGCGAGAACATCGTTTCTCCCGCTGTTATGGCGGCGATGGGCTCTGTATTGACTAACAAGTATGCCGAGGGTTATCCCTCCAAGCGCTACTACGGCGGCTGCTACGCTGTCGATATCGCCGAGGATATCGCCCGTCAGCGTGCATGTGAGCTGTTCGGCGCCGAGCACGCTAATGTTCAGCCCCACTCCGGTTCCCAGGCGAACCAGACCGTCTATTTCGCAATGCTCGAGCCCGGCGATACCGTTATGGGTATGAGCCTTTCCGAGGGCGGTCACCTGACCCACGGCTCACCCGTCAACCTCAGCGGCAAGTACTTCAACTTCGTCAGCTACGGCGTTGATCCCGTGACCCATCTGATCGATTATGATAAGGTGCTGGAGATCGCGAAGGAATGCAAGCCGAAGATGATCGTCTGCGGCGCTTCCGCTTATCCCCGTGCGATCGATTTCAAGAGATTCCGTGAGATCTGCGACGAGGTCGGCGCTCTGCTGATGGTCGATATGGCGCATATCGCGGGTCTTGTTGCCGGCGGTCAGCACGAGAATCCCGTACCGTACTCCGATTTTGTTACCACCACTACTCATAAGACTCTCCGCGGTCCCCGCGGCGGTATGATCCTGTGCAAGGAGAAGTACGCCAAGGCGATCGACAAGGCGCTGTTCCCCGGTATGCAGGGCGGTCCGCTCATGCACATCATCGCTGCGAAGGCGGTTTGCTTCAAGGAAGCGATGCAGCCCGAGTTCAAGGCATATGCCGAGCAGATCGTCAAGAACTGCAAGGCGTTGGCTGACGGTCTTGTAAAGCGCGGCCACAAGCTGGTTTCCGGCGGCACCGACAACCATGTCATGCTGATGGATCTGCGTGAGGACGGCGTGACCGGCAAGGAGCTCGAGCATAACCTTGACGAGGTGCATATCACCGTCAACAAGAACACCATCCCCGGCGAGCCGCTCTCTCCGTTCGTTACCTCCGGTATCCGTATCGGTACCGCCGCCGTGACGACCCGCGGTCTTGTCGAAGAGGATATGGACGTGATCGCCGAGTGCATCAGCCTCGTGATCAAGGACTTCGAGGGCAACAAGGATGCGGTACTCGCGAAGGTAGCCGCCCTGTGCGAGAAGTACCCGCTTTATGAGTAAAGAGTGAATAGAGAATAGTGAATAGTGGCGGTGACTCGCTGTGCTCGAGCAATTATAATGATTCGGGTGCGGGTGTCCCGCCCTTCATTATTCAGTATGTATTATTCAAATACTAATCCTTGATAAAGGTTTTTATCAAGGATTAGTATCAATAATTCCGGAGGAATTACTATGAACACACCGCTTGCCGATCGACTGCGCCCGCAGTCGCTGGAGGATATCGTCGGACAGAAGGAGCTGCTGGCTCCCGGACGTCCCCTGCGCAGGATCATCGAGAGCGGGAATATCCCCAACCTGATCTTCTACGGTCCCTCCGGCGTGGGCAAAACGACGCTCGCCTCCTATATCGCGCGGATCACCAACCGAAGCTTCAAGAAGCTCAACGGCACCACCGCCTCTACCGCCGATATCAAGGAGATCGTCTCGAGCCTGAATACCTTTGAGGGGATGAACGGCGTACTGCTGTATCTGGATGAGATCCAGTACCTGAACAAGAAGCAGCAGCAGACCCTGCTCGAGTATATCGAGAACGGCTCGATCACCCTGATCGCCTCTACCACCGAGAACCCCTATTTCTATATCTACAACGCGATCCTTTCCCGTTCGACGGTGTTTGAATTCAAGCCCGTTGAGCCGTCCGAGATCCTTCGCGCCATCGAGCGCGCCATCCGTGTGCTCGGCGAAGAACTGGGTAAGGAGATTGCCTTCTCCGATGAGGCAAAGGCGCATATCTGCTCAGCATGCGGCGGCGATGTACGCAAGTCGCTGAATGCCGTCGAGCTCTGTGTGCTCGCGGCGGACGGGGAAGAGGTGCTGTCTGTCGATGAGGAGCTTGCGAAGTCCCTCACCCAGCGCTCCGGTGCTCGTTATGACCGCGACGGTGATTCTCACTATGACGTGATCTCGGCGTATCAGAAGAGCATGCGCGGTTCCGACGTCGACGCGGCGCTGTTTTATCTTGCGCGGTTGGTCGAAGCGGGCGATCTGATCTCCGCCTGCCGCCGCCTGGTGGTGTGCGCGTGTGAGGATGTGGGATTGGCGTATCCGCAGATCATCCCCATCGTCAAGTCCTGCGTCGATATCGCGATGCAGGTCGGCTTCCCCGAGGCGCGTATCCCGCTCGCCGACGCGGTGATCATGGTCTGTCTTGCGCCGAAGTCAAATTCCGGTGAGAGCGCGATCTCCGCCGCGCAGGAGGATGTGCGCGCAGGACTGGGTCAAGTCGTGCCCCGTCAGCTGCAAAACGTGCATTACGACGGCGAGGAACGCGCCGAAAAGGGTCAGAACTATATCTATCCCCATCTGTATCCCAACCACTGGACGTATCAGCAGTACCTCCCCGACGACATCAAGGATCATGTCTATTATCAGTACGGCGAGAACAAGACCGAGCAGGCTTATAAAGCGTATTGGGAAAGAATAAAGGGCAATCAATAAAAGCAGATCATTTTCGATATTCTACGGAATTATTCGGCGATATTTAAGCTGATAAAACGACAAAAATAAGTACTTGCTTTTATCATAGCAGTATGTTATAATAGCTTTGTTCGCAAGCCGTCCATGGTGTGGATAAGCGAGCGGCAGGCCCTGTACGATTTCCGGCCATGAATCATGTCAGGCGCGGAAGCGAGCAGCATTAAGTGTTCTCGGAGATGCGATACAGTAAGTCTGTCGTTCACTTATCTACATCACTCAGCCGTAATGGCTGCGGCTTGCGCTTTTCTTATTCCGTGATTGAAGGGAGAGATCAGCTGTGTATCAGGTATTATACCGCAAGTATCGTCCGCGTTCCTTTGAGGATGTGTACGGGCAGGATCATGTGACCGATACCCTGCGCAATGAGCTCAGGATGAACCGCGTCCACCACGCTTATCTCTTCACCGGCTCCCGCGGTACGGGTAAGACCACCTGTGCCAAGATTCTCGCCAAGGCTGTCAACTGCCTCGATATCCGCGACGGCGACCCCTGCGGCGAGTGCGCGAACTGCCGCGGCATCGACAGCGGCGAGATCCTCGACGTTGTCGAGATGGACGCCGCATCCAACCGCGGTATCGACGATATCCGCGCGATCATCGACGAGGTAGCTTTCGCTCCCGCACGCGCCAAGTACCGCGTATATATCGTCGACGAGGTGCACATGCTCTCGCGCGACGCGTGGAACGCCCTCTTGAAAACGCTGGAGGAGCCGCCCGCTCATGTTGTGTTTATCCTCGCGACTACCGAGGTGAATAAGATTCCCGAGACGATCCTGTCCCGTTGTCAGCGCTTCGACTTCCACCGCATCAGTCCCGCCGATATCTCCGCTCGACTGCATGAGATCGCCGGAAAGGAAGGCGTGACCCTCAGCGATGAGGCGGCGCTCCTGATCGCTGTGATCGCCGACGGAGCGATGCGCGACGCGATCTCTCTGCTCGACCGCTGTATCGGTATTTCGACGGATGTTTCCGCCGAGGTCGTCCGTTCCGCCGCCGGCTTAGCCGCTCAGGGTCATATCTTTGAGCTTGCGAACTGCGTGATCAACAAGAACGCGCAGAAGGCGCTTGAGATCATTGACAGCCTGTATAAGGACAGCAAGGATATGGCGTCGTTGTGTGAGGAATTACAGGGGCATTTTCGTTCCTTGATGCTGATCAAGACCGTCAGCCGTCCGCGTGAGCTGGTCGTCATGAGCGACCGCGAATTTGACGCGGCAGTGGCTCAGGCGGCGTATCTCAGCCTTGCCGACGTGATCTATGACATGGATGTGCTCGCCCGTGCGCGTTCGGGTATGCGCGACAGTGCGTTGCCGCGTATCGAGTTGGAGATGGCGCTCGTGAAGCTGTGCTCTCCCGAGCTTGATCAGACGGATAACGCGCTTTTTGCCCGAGTGACGGCGCTCGAAAAGACCGTGAAACTTCTGCAAAGCGGCGCGGTCACGGCTGCGTCGGCGGTACTGCCGGCAGCGCCCGTTCCCGAACCGGTCAGACAGCCTGAGCCTGTTCCTGTAAAAGAGGATAAGCCTGAGCCTGTTACGGAAGAGCCGAAGCCGGTACAGCCCGATTCGCAGCCCGTTATCGATGAATCTGAACCGCCTGCCGAGACGATTCCCGAGTTTTCCGCTCCGGCCGAGCCCGCGCAGCCTGTTCAACCGGCATCTCCCGCTCCCGCATCCCGCCGAAAGGGTGTGGATATGGAGGCACTGTATAACAATGCGACCCCCTTCTCGATGTGGCAGGACGTCGTATCGAATCTGCGCCATTATTCGCGCGCGATCTCGGCAGCGTTCGAAAACACCAATGCCTATGTCAGCGGCGACTATCTGTTGATCGAGACCGATCACGAGATCGCTTTCGAACTGCTTAAAAAATCCGCCCAGCGCGAAGAGATCCGCAAGGCGGTACAGGAGGTCACCGGCAAGGTCTATAAGCTCGGTCCTTACAAACTCCCCGAGAAGCAGGTGAGTAAGGACGAGGTCCTCGACAACTTTATCAATAAACTCAAATCCTCCGGCGTCAACGTCACGGAGGAATAACCGAAAGGATGATATAAATGAAAGCAAGATTACCCCAGGGTTACGGTGGCGGCGGCGCTCAGAACATCCAGCAGCTCGCTCGCCAGGCGCAGAAGATGCAGGAGCAGATGGAGTCTGCTACCGAGGAACTGAACGCTAAGGAATACAGCGCTTCCGCAGGCGGCGGTATGGTCAACGTGACCGTGTCCGGCGAGCTGGAGGTCAAGAAGCTCGAGATCTCTCCCGATGTTGTTGATCCCGAGGATATCGAGATGCTGCAGGATCTTGTCACCGCCGCAGTGAACGAGGCGATCCGCAAGGCGAATACCGATAAGGAAGAGACGATGGATAAGATCTCCGGCGGCATGAACCTCGGCGGACTGGGCGGCTTATTCTGATGGCTTCCTACAACGTAGCCCCTCTGCAGCGGCTGATCGAGCAGTTCGAGCGTCTGCCGGGTATCGGCAGCAAGTCGGCTCAGCGGCTGGCTTACCATGTGCTCAACATGTCTGAGGATCGCGCAAAGGAATTTTCCGAAGCCATCATCGACGCTCATCATAAGATACGCCGCTGTGAGGTCTGTTGTAACTTTTCCGATCAGGATCGCTGTCCGATCTGCCGCAACGAAAGCCGTGACAAGAGTGTGATCTGTGTGGTAGAGACACCCCGCGACGCGATCGCGATCGAGGGCACCGGCGAGTATAAGGGCGTGTATCACGTTCTGCACGGCGTAATCTCGCCCCTTAACGGAATTGGTCCCGACCAACTGACGATCAAGCAGCTGCTGTCCCGCCTGAACAACGGCGAGGTCACCGAGGTAATCATGGCGACCAATCCCACCGTCGAGGGTGAGGCGACCGCGATGTATCTCTCGCGACTGCTAAAGCCGCTGGATATCCGCGTGACGCGCCTTGCCTACGGTATCCCCGTGGGCGGCGATCTGGAATATGCCGACGACGTAACGCTCGCGCGAGCGCTTGAGGGCAGGAGTGAGCTGTGATGGATAATATCAAGATCATCGCCAATAATAAGAAGGCGTACCACGATTACTTTATCGAGGAGAAGTATGAGGCGGGTATCGAGCTCGCCGGTACCGAGGTGAAGTCTCTCAGACAGGGGAGAGTGAACCTAAAGGACAGCTGGTGCAGTATCGTCAAGGGTGAGCTGTTCGTCAACGGTATGCATATCAGTCCGTATGACCACGGCAATATCTGGGGCAAGGACCCCATGCGCGTCAGAAAGCTTTTGATGCATAAGCGAGAGATCAATAAGCTCTTCGGCACCCTGCAGCAGCAGGGTCTGTCGCTGATCCCGCTCTCGGTCTACTTCAAGGGCAGTTTCGTGAAGCTGGAGCTCGGTCTCTGTAAGGGCAAGAAGCTCTATGATAAGCGTGAGGACGCCGCCCGCAAGAGCGCCAAGCGCGATATCGAACGAGCCATGAAGGAGCAAAACCGATAAACCGTTAACGGTGATTGTTTCTCGCTTTGCTCGGTCAATTGTATCAGTATTCGTGCAAGCAAACTTCGTGTGTGATATACACAATTCATTTGCGGATACTACCGCAAATCTCACGCAGCGCGCAAGCGTTGCCTATATGGGGATGTAAAGGTTTCGACGGGGACGGCGAAGCTTGGTAAGCGAGTAGCGGTGAGGCGCCGCTCTAAAAGCCTCAACTTAAAAACAAACGACAACAATAAAGTTGCTTTAGCTGCTTAATGCAGCTCGTCTGCCCGGGAGTACCGCGCCCCGGGACAAGGCGTCGACAGCGGTTTCTGTGAACAGCCTACGCCTTTAAGCTGTCACACATGAAAGGCTACCGAAGCGACGAGCCTGTTATTGGGCGCGTCGTCGGGGGAATCCTAAAACAATAACTGCACTCGGAGAAAACCTTGTGGAACTGTTTTCGGACGCGGGTTCGATTCCCGCCATCTCCACCAAAAACGAAAGAACCTCGCATTTTGCGGGGTTCTTTTTCTTTTTGACATGAAATTAGCACGAATTTCATGGTCGTTTCTTTGTTACAAATTTTCGAGCATTTTTAAGGTTGCTTCTTCAGTGGACGGGTAGAGATGTGCGTAGGTTCTCATGGTGGTTTTGATATCTGAATGGCCAAGACGTCTTTGCACTTCAAGCAAACTGACACCGTTGTTGATTAACAGGGTCGCGTGACTGTGCCTGAATTCATGAATCGTGATGTGATGTAAGCCTGCCAACTCAGCGTAGGCGGTATTATGGTTTTCCAAATTAGTGTCGGTGATCGGCTTGATACCTCCGCAGAGCCGCCAGTCCTCGGTGAATTGACCGGTCTGCTCAAGGAGTGCCCGGTGATCCTCGATCACCTTCATCGCGTTCTTCGGCATTTTAACGTCCCGGTAGGATGACGGATTTTTCGGCGGCGTTTCCTCGTAGCCTTTGATCTTCTGATTGATGCTTCTACGCACATGGAATATATTGCCTTCGAGATCGGACCATTTCAGGGCGTTCATCTCACCCTTACGCAGTCCTGAATAGAAGAGCAGATAGAAGAACACACAGCATGCATAATCGGTTAGGTTGCGGCGACAGCTCAAAGCCGCCTGATAGTAGCGGTCAAACTGTTCCAGAGTATAGTATTGGTACTGCTCCGGCTTCGCTGTGAAGTAGGCGTCTTTGAATTTACCGACGTTCCGTAAGGGATTCTTCGGCAGGTATTCCATTCTCACAGCATAGTTGAGCAGGGCGTTCAGCTCGCGAATCGCATTATTCTTTGTTGATATCATGATATCTTTCTGACCGAGTCTGTTCTTCCATTCTTGAAGGACCGGGACAGTGAGGCGATCAATTCGCTGATTGGAAAGATCAGTGTTGAGCACATGGTTTTTGAGAATGGATTTTGTCTTGTTCAATGACGATGTGCGTACCTCGTGAACCTTAGTCGCGATATACTCCTCATACAGTTGACGGAGGGTGATTCGCTTTGAGAACTCCTTCTCCTGTACCTTCCGCTCCAGCGCAGCTTCGGCATTCTTTGCTTCGGTTCTACCATATACTCGCTGTGAAAGCTGTTTATATTCGCCGTTGGTATCGGTATAGTTGACGACGACGCGGTACTGGGTTTTTCCGTCCTTCGTCCTTCCGGTTTTGTAAATAGGCATAAAAATCCCCCTTGTTCAAAAATATAGTTTGACACAAGGGGCACAAATAAGTATAATCTACTATAGACGTTGACGCGTCTTATGTGTGACCCCTGTGGTTACGCGAGCCGCTCTATCCTGCTGCAACAGGGTAGGGCGGTTTTTTTATTTAATTAAAATAAAAGTGATAAAGTTTTAATTACAGAGTTAAAAACAGCGTGTATTTTTAACTCACTTTAATTAAGAAGTAAAATTTGAGTTGTTATTTCACTTCTTTTGTGTTCAACTTTGAATGATTGGTGTTCAAGTTTTCCCGATCGGCGGCGAGCTGCTTCATGAGCTCCAGCGTCTGCCGTTTCTCCTCGTCCGTCATGAGCCGGTAGCTGATCAACAGCTCGATCTCCTTGCCGGTCAGATCGCGGAGGGTTAGATCTTCTGTACTTGTCTGAGTATTATTTTCAATATCAATTCGTCTTTGCTTCGGTAACAATTGTTGTTTCATTACTGCTTACACTACTCACCTGATTAGTGTTATTCTTCTCTGATAATCCACCGAGGAATCCGAACACGAGATATAACACCCATGCTGCTATGATAATACCGTACTTCACACCCTTTTTCATGTTGTCTTTTTTCAGAAGGATCAGCGTAAGGGGAAGAGGGAAGATGAAGATCCAGCCGAGCACCCACAGCCATGTCTTTCGCTTAGGCTTTACAGGCTGAGGGGCAACATATACAGGAGTAGGGGCGACCGGAGCTGCCGGAGCGGTCCTTACCGTGTTTTGTTTGCTCGGAATGTAGCCGCAGGTGGGACATGCCGCCGTATAATATTTGGTATTGCATACAGGACAGGTGCGTTCGGCTTGACCGGCTTTTACGCCGCAATGAGGACAGTGGACGCCTTCGGAAAATTCAGTGCCGCAGTTGTTACACTTATACTTGAAAGAGTTAGCTCCGCAGGATACACACTGCAAAGCGTCGTCTTTATTTGCTGCACCGCAAAACTCACATATTTTCATTATCTGTCTCCTTATAGATTTTCTTTGATTTTTATCGTCTCGCGATATTGCTCTGCAGGAGCAAAACGAGAAAACTCTACTGTCTTGTCATAATTCTGCTTAACGACGGATTCTATTTCGTCTAAGGTAACATGAAAGAACTCCCTACGGGGATTCACCATATTAACTTTACGGTTTTCAAACGCTCTATGTAAAGCGGCTTATAATGCGGGGGCATTGTCGGAGAAAATCATCATCCCGCATCTCGTTCATTGTCTGCGACAGGGCTGCTGTCATAGAAGTGACCGAGGTTGATGTGTTTCATTTCGTGATTATATACTTGTTGCTGCTGCTCATAAGATAATCGGGCGTTTATATAGATGTTGTAGTTTCCGTCCTCGTCCAGTACCGTAACGCCCGGCACGGTTAAGTCAATGATCCTGACAATAATATCTTCCATTCGCTTTTCCTTCCTTGTGATCTATAAATAGCTTATTCGTTATTACCTTTCAATGCCTCGATGATCTTGACGGTCTTTTCGACATCCTCCTTGGATGTGCCCTTTAATGTCTTGAACAGCATCTTCATTTCAGGGCGGGTTTTGAGTTCTTCCAGATACTCTTGGAGCTCGTCATCTTCGGGAGCAGGGGGAGTATCATCCCATCCGAGAATATATTCCGCTTTTACATTCAATGCTTCTGCAATAGTTTGGATAGCATCAACAGGTATCTTTGCTGTTACTCCGTTAGCGTAACGTTGAAGGGAAGAACGCGAAATTCCGGTTTTCTTTTCAAGCTGTTCATAAGTATATCCGGAACCCTCTATACATTCTTTCAACCTTTTTATGACTTCTTGTACACTATATGGCATTTTGACACCTCTTTTTCATCGGTTTACTAAAATATATCACATGAATCTCAAAAATGCAATAGGAAATCAAAAATATTTTTGATTTTATCTCAAAAAAGGGTTGACAGTTTGAAACGGATGATATATAATCAATTTATCTCAAAAATGAGATAGAAAAGAGGTGAATAGCATGGTTAACACAAAGGAATTAAAAGCTGAGATGGTGAGAGCAGGCTATACCAATGATAGCTTGGCGAAGGAAATAGGTATGACTCCGACCACTTTCGGGCGTAAAGCAAATAACGAAGGAAAATTTGATATTATCGAGGCTAATTCGATATGTCTTGTCCTTGGTATTACTGATAATGCCCGCAAGAGTCTTATTTTTTTGGCTTAGCTATCTCAAAAATGAGATAAACAAACCCAAATCAGCATAGGAAGGAGGAGCGTATGGAAATCAAATCAATTCATATTGATTTTGAGAAGAATCTATTAGAGATCAACGGCAAAGCTGTTAATAAACCAACGGTCGTACACCTTCCGTCTGACACTCCCGGGTGGTACAATTCAAAGCTGCTCGCTTCACCGGAAGGGTTGAAACCAAGGGCATACGACCGAATCAAGGTGGTATTCAAGAGTGATCAACAATAATAAGCCTTGATGAATCTGACACCATCCTGAGATATATAACCTACTTCTGTGATGAAATGTCCGTCGATTGTTTGAGTAACAATGTCGGAGATATCCGGATTGGCGTTTGAGGGAATGCCGATCAATAAATAATCTCCGTGACCGTCCGAACATTCCACATAATAGGTGTCATATCCGTTAATTGTAACAGGTTTACAGTCAGGCACGTTTTTCACCTCCCTTCGGCGCTATTGTAGCACCTCAAAGGGAGAAAGGCAATACACACATTAGGAGGAAGAACACATGGCTACACTGAAAATTATTGACCGTAAGGACAAGTTTCTGATCGAGGTCGACGGCTCCAAGGTGCCGTATGTGACGACCTACGAGCTGACCCGCAAGCCCTGCGGGAGCGTACTGCTCCACATGGCTCTCGCTATGAGCGAGGTCGAGGTCGAAATAGAGAGCGATCAGATCGCGACAACATCACGATAATTCAATTTAATTCATCATGAGAAGGAGGACAACCCATGACCGGAGAACAACTGGATTCGATTCTTGAACAGCATAAAAAATGGCTGAATGACGAAGAAGGCGGCATACGTGCCAACCTGAGCGGCGCCGACCTGACTGGTGCCAATCTGAGAGATGCCTGCCTGAGCCGTGCCGACCTGAGCGGCGCCGACATGAGATTTGCTGACCTGTTCCGTGCCGACCTGAGCGGCGCCAACCTCGACTATTCTTGTCTGCCCTTATGGTGCGGATTGCTGAGAGCTCAGTTTGATGACAAGCAGATCATTCAATTTGTTTATCATACCGTTAAAGCCGGGCTCAACAGCCCGAATGTTTCGGAAAATGTTAAGAAAGAGCTGCGGAAGCTCATCGGACTTGCAAACCGTTTTCACAGAGTCGACGAGTGCGGGAGGATTAAAATTCAGGAGGTGAGAGGATGAAGAAGCTGATCGCGCTGATCGCGGCGGTTCTGATGATTGTAAGCATGCTGACAGCGTGCGGCGAGAACCCTACCGAGAACCCTGCCGCCGATGATGAGGCATCAAAGGAGCGTATCTTTGAGATGATTGAAGGCAAGGCTGGATGGTCTTTATATGCCATATGTTATTGCAAAGACACCAAAGTTATGTATTCCATATCTCATTCCGGCGTCCTGACCCTGCTCGTCAATCCCGACGGCTCGCCGATGATCTATCACGGCGACGAATAACAATCAAATATCTCCGGCGTCAGGCGAGCGCGTCGCTCGTCCTCGGCCGCCTGCCATGCGGCTGACCCCCAATATCCTTGAACATTCGAAAATACTCCTGTTATTTTATTGTGCGCTGATTCTAAGCGGGCGGCGCGTTCACCTGACGTCGGAGGCTAAAGGTTGCATAGTTCTATGCAACTATTCATAAATTCATATCCATTAGTGGAAGGAGGACAACATGAGAACCGAAACCGTGACCCGACCGAAGGTCGTGTCAATGATGACTGCGTTCAACATCTACTATGAACATTATGAGCTTGATTCAGCTCAGATCAAGGAACTGTTCGGATGCAGTGCTAGCACAGCGACAAAGCTGAAAAAAGCCGCTCGCCGCTACCAGGAGACGCAAGGTGTTATGACCTTCTCCGATACGACCGTCAATACCAAATGTGCCTATGAGGCATGGGGTATCGACATCGCCGACATCGAGAGGCGAGTTCGACGATATCAGAAAATCAAAAAGGAGATGACAACAGAATGAAACACAGTACAATCCAGTTTCTCGCGGCGCTAATTTGTTTTGAGGCGGGCGTGACCGCCCAGCTGACCAAGATCTGGGTGCTCGCGATCCTGATGTATCTGGCGACGGTGATCTTTGCCGTCAAGCTGATGTTCGAAAACAATACCCGGGAGGATAAGATCATTCGGAATCAGGATAAGATCCAGAGAGATCTGAGCGCCCTCTACGACTATCTCGAACACAATCATATCATGACCGCCGACGAGATCAAGGCCGTCACCGAGCAGAAGGACAAGCCCCGCGGCAACATCCGCCCCGGCAGCCGTCCATCCATTGAATACATGAATCTGAGAGTAGAACAGGAGGTAAACCATGACTCTGGGTCAGAAAATAAAGAGTCTGCGTGAGAGCAGAGGGCTGTCGATGGACAATCTATCAAAAATAGCTGATTTCGAGAAATCAAGGCTATGTTATTGGGAAAATGACAAGTGTCAACCGAATATCTATCACACCAAAAAGCTTGCCGAAGCGTTTAATATCACCATCGACGATCTGCTGGAAGGAGTTGATCTGTGATGCCGACATGGGTCAGGGTGCTGCTTACCGTAGCGGCAGGCGCATGGATGATCGGCTGGATTATCGTCATCGGCCGCCTCGCCGTGAAGTTCACCGCCGAGCAGATGGGCGATGATGAAGGCAAAGAAAAAGCCGACTGAGGTGCTGGCACACCACAATCGGCAGATGAAAACATCTTACTTTAAGTATAGACAGACCCCGACGGTTTGTCAAGGAGGAAATACAATATGAAATTGTTCGTTGATATTACTATGGACGTCATAAAGCCGTTCCAAATAAAAGCCAGCCGAAAAAGAATCAAAGAAACTCACAATACAAAATCCAGTGATGTTTCTATTTACGAAACTACCCAAGGAAGCGCTAAAAATATCGGAATCAATATTGATATCCGCAAATCTGAGTTCCTTGATTATGCAAACATAAATATATACGAGGCTTTCGGTAAACTCTTTTTTGAGTTGCCTACCACGTTTTCTGATGATTCATACAGATTGTCAATTAACAGATCCAATTCAAAAATCTGTACCGTAAAAGTAGCAGAAAAAAACAACGTCCAGCGCCTTTTTAATTATAGAGGAGAGTGGCGACTCAGCGAAGTTTATGACAACCTTGGAACACAATCAAGAGTCTATATTTTGGAGGAAGTATGAGTATCAAAATTAACGGATTTGAAATTGAAAACGTCAAGCGTGTCAAGACGGTGGCTTATGAGCCGTCGCAGTCGGGCTTGACGATCATCGGAGGGAAGAACGGCCAGGGAAAAACCTCTGTGCTGGATTCCATCGCATGGGCGCTCGGAGGCGGCAAATTCGCCCCGTCTCAGCCGCAGCGAGTCGGCTCGACGATCCCTCCGCATCTCTGCGTGAAACTCAGCAACGGTATTATCGTCGAGCGCAAGGGCAAGAACAGCGATTTGAAGGTCATCGACCCGAGCGGCAATAAGGGCGGTCAGGCGCTGCTTGACAGCTTCATCGATCAGCTCGCGCTGAACCTTCCGCGGTTCATGAACGCCAACAATAAAGAAAAGGCCGACACGCTCTTGAAGATCATTGGCGTCGGCGACGAGCTGTACAAGCTCGAAGACGAGGAGCAGCGGCTCTATAACGAGCGCCGCTATATCGGTCAGATCGCCGATCGTAAAAAGAAGTATGCCGCTGAGATGGCGGAGTACCCTGATGTACCTGACGAGCCTGTTTCCGCCGCGAAGCTGATCAGACAGCAGCAGGAGATCCTTGCCCGTAACGGCGAGAACGAGCGCATCCGACGTCAGCGCGCGCAGATCGAGAGCGAGTACATTCATGCGCGCGAGGAGTTGCAGAGAGCCCAACTCGCTTTTGAGGAAGCTGAGCGGCGGTACAACACCTCTGTCAAATCGGCGGAGGAGCTGATCGACGAGAGCACCGAGGAGCTCGAGCGCAATATCCGCGATATCGAAGCGCTGAATGTGAAAATCCGTGCCAACCTCGACAAGAGCAAGGCGGAAGATGAAGCAAAAATGTATTCTGACCAGTACATCGATCTAACTATCAAGATCGAGAAAGTGCGCGACAAACGCATGGCGCTCCTTGACAACGCCAATCTTCCGCTGGAGGGGCTGTCCGTTGAGGATAAGGAGCTTACCTATAAGGGCTACAAGTGGGATAACATGAGCGGCTCAGAGCAGCTCAAGGTAGCTACCGCGATTGTCCGCAAGCTCAATCCCAACTGCGGTTTTGTCCTGATGGACAAGCTCGAGCAGATGGATCTGGATACGCTGAACGAGTTCAACGACTGGCTGAAAGAAGAGGGGCTGCAGGTTATCGCGACGCGCGTATCGACCGGCGACGAGTGCAGCCTGATCATCACTGACGGATATGCCGCCGCGTCGGGTGATCCCGTAACAGCAGACCCCGAGGCGGCGCCCAAAACATGGGAGAAAGGAAAATTCTGATGAATATATCGAAAGGAAGAATCAACAGGGCTAAGAAGGTCGTGATCTACGGACCCGAGGGCATCGGTAAGAGTACCTTTGCCTCGCGGTTCCCCGATCCGCTGTTCTGCGACACCGAGGGCAGCACCTATGATCTTGATGTAGATCGACTGGATCGCCCCGACAGCGCTCAGATGATATACGAGTGCATCGATCTTGTGAAGAACCACCCCGATTTATGCGCGACCTTCGTGCTCGATACCGCCGACTGGGCGGAGAAGCTGCTCAGCAAGGCAGTATGTGCCCGTTCCAAAAAGCAGGGCATTGAAGATTTCGGATACGGTAAGGGCTATACCTATCTGATGGAGGAGTTCGGCAAGCTGTTGAACATGCTGGAAGATATCGTTGAGATCGGTATCAACGTCGTAGTCACGGCTCATGCGGAACTCAAAAAGTTTGAACAGCCCGATGAAGCCGGCGCATACGATCGTTGGAGCTTAAAGCTGACAAAGCAGAATTCGCCGCTTCTCAAAGAGTGGGCGGATGCGGTGCTGTTCATCAATTACAAAACCTATGTCGAAAAGACCGACAACAATAAGCACAAAGCCTCGGGCGGTAAGCGCGTCATGTACACTGCTCACCATCCGTGCTGGGACGCGAAAAACCGTTGGGGATTGCCTGACGAGTGCGATTTCGACTATAGCGTGATCGCGCCTTTCATCCCTGCTAAGAGTCCCTCGGCCGCTCCTTCGGCACCTACAACAAGCACCGCGCCTGTTGACGCGATCCTTGACACAGAACAGCCTCCGACCGCGCCGATGAATCATGAGCACACCGATGATCTGACCGGCGTTCCGAAGTCACTCGCTTCTCTGATGCGTGAGAACAATGTCACGGTCGAGGACATCCAGGTCGTCGTATCCCAACAGGGGTATTACCCGAGGAACACACCGATCAAAGCTTATGACCCCGACTTCATTGAAGGCTGCCTCATCGGAGCGTGGCCGCAGGTGTTTAGCAAGATCATGAGTAATAAAGATTTACCGTTTGATATGAAAGGAGACAAATAAGAATGGCAAACAACAATGTAAATGATGTCGCAATGACATGGGACGACGAGATACAGAACGACGGAGAGGGCTTCCGCGTTCTCCCCGAGGGTGAGTACGACTTCACCGTAACCGACTTTACGCGCGGCCGATTTGAGGGCAGCGCGAAGATGGCGGCGTGTCCGAAGGCTGAGTTGACGATCGCGATCCATGATCCTGACGGCGATGTGACCGTCAACGAGAATCTCTTCTTGAACAGAAAAGCCGAATGGAAGCTCTGTCAGTTCTTTATCGCGATCGGTCACCGCAAACACGGCGAGACCCTGCGTATGAACTGGAACGCCGTCAAAGGTGCAAAGGGTCGCTGTAAGGTTGGTATTCGTAAATGGACGGGCAACGACGGCAAGGAGCACGAGAACAACGAAATTACTGCCTTCCTCGAGCCGTCTGAATCACCTATGAACTACGCTACAGACCGAATCTCTGATTATACGTCCCAACCTCAGGGCGACGCCGCCTACACACAGGAGCCGCTGACGTCCGCTGCACAGACTCGTAAGTGGACAGGCGGTCAATTCTGATGGAGCTCAGACCGTACCAGGTCGAGGCGCGCGATAAGGTGAAACAGGAATGGCAGGACGGGAAGAAAAAGACACTTCTCGTCCTGCCGACAGGCACCGGAAAGACCATCGTTTTCGCGTCCGTCACCCAGGATTGTGTAGCGTCCGGCGCACGAGTGCTGATCCTTGCTCACCGCGGCGAGCTGCTCGACCAGGCATCCGATAAGATTTTTAAAACGACAGGACTGCGCTGCGCGGTCGAGAAGGCGGAACAGAGCTGTCTTTCATCCTGGTACCGCGTCATCGTCGGATCTGTCCAGACTCTCATGCGCGACAAGCGCCTCTCGAAGTTCCCGCCCGATTACTTTGAGTACATCATCATCGACGAGGCGCATCACGCCTTGTCCGACAGTTATTTAAAGATCCTCGATCACTTCAAAGACGCGAAGGTGCTCGGCGTCACCGCAACGCCCGATCGCGGCGATATGAAAAATCTGGGTACCGTTTTTGAATCCCTTGCCTACGAATATACGCTCCCGCAGGCGATCAAGGACGGGTACCTGTCGCCGATCAAGGCGGTCACGATTCCGCTAAATCTCGATCTGAGCGGCGTGTCTACGCAGGCGGGCGACTTCAAAGCCTCCGACATCGACACCGCGCTTGACCCGTATCTGTATCAGATCGCCGATGAAATGCAGAGCTACTGTAAGGATCGCAAGACGGTAGTATTCCTGCCACTGATCAAAACATCAAAGAAATTCACTGAGATTCTCAACGGCAAGGGATTTCACGCCGCCGAGATCAACGGCAACAGCTCCGACAGAGAAGAAGTGCTTGCTGATTTTGCCGCGGACAAGTACAACGTGCTTTGTAACTCCATGCTTTTGACTGAAGGGTGGGATTGTCCGTCGGTCGACTGCGTCATCGTACTCCGACCAACTAAGGTGCGATCGTTGTATTGTCAGATGGTCGGTCGCGGTACCCGATTAAGCGAGGGGAAAGACCACCTTCTCTTGCTCGATTTTCTCTGGCATACCGAGCGTCACGAGCTATGCCGCCCGGCAAGCCTGATCTGCACCTCGGACGAGGTCGCGAAGAAGATGACCGAGAAGCTTGCCGAGAATGCCGGCAGCGCTATGGATATTGAAGAAGCAGCCGAATCCGCAGAGAAGGACGTCGTCGCCGAGCGTGAAGCAGCGCTCGCCAAGCAGCTCGCCGAGATGAAGCACCGCAAGCGCAAGCTCGTCGATCCGCTGCAGTTCGAGATGTCGATCTGTGCAGAGGATCTTTCCGGTTACGTTCCCGCCTTCGGGTGGGAGATGGGACCGCCGTCTGATCAGCAACGTGAGGCCCTCGAGCATTACGGCATCTTTCCCGACGAAATCGATAATGCAGGCAAAGCAAAGCTTCTGCTCGACCGACTGAGCAAGCGCTGCGATAACGGCTTGACGACGCCGAAACAAATCCGTTTTCTCGAGAACAAAGGATTTCAGCACGTCGGTACCTGGCTGTTTGATCAGGCAAGCAATCTGATCAACCGCATCGCCGCCAACCAGTGGCGCGTACCGCGCAGTATCGACCCTTCAACGTATATTCCAGCTCCGCCGGAGGTGAGCTTATTTGACAGACAATAAATATATCCTTGAGCAGCTGAAATACATTGATCCTGCTCTGCTCGATTATCAGGATTGGCTATCAATCGGTATGGCGCTCAAGCACGAGGGACTCCCTTGCTCCGTATGGGATGACTGGTCACGATCGGATGCAAAGCGTTATCATCCCGGCGACTGTGAAAAGAAGTGGGCGACCTTCAACGGCAGCGGTACTCCTGTCACGGGCGGTACCATTTATCAGCTCGCGGTCGAAGGCGGCTATTCACCGTCGAAGATCCGCGACGAGGCTATGGACTGGGACGACGAGATCGCCCGTGATCCGTTGAAAGTACTTGATGGCATAGAGGTAGAACAGTTTAAAATGCCGCGGCAGTGGTCGCCGAAGGAGCAGATCATCGACTATCTCAAAGCGCTGTTTAACTCCGATGAATACGTCGGCTATGTCACCGAATCCTGGAAGAACGAGGACGGCAAGCCTTTGCCTAAAAAAGGAAGCGTTGACCGCACGGCAGGCGAACTGCTCAGTGAGCTGTACAAGCTACCTGATAACGATATCGGCGCGGTATTCGGCGACTACGATCCCGACGCAGGCGCGTGGATCCGCTTCAATCCACTTGACGGTAAGGGCGTCAAGAACGATAACGTCACCGATTACCGATACGCGCTGGTAGAATCTGACAGCGCCGATCTGAGTACGCAGAATACGATCATTCGAGAGCTGGAGCTTCCTGTCGCGGCGTTGGTCTACAGCGGCGGCAAGAGTATCCATGCGATCATTAAGGTCGAGGCTTCCAATGCCGAAGAATACCGCAAGCGCGTGCAGTATCTCTATAACGTCTGTAAGAAGAATGGGCTTGAGGTCGACAAGCAGAACAAGAACCCGTCTCGGCTGTCCCGTATGCCCGGCGTGACCCGCCGGGGCAAAAAGCAATATTTGCTGGATACCAATATCGGCAAGGAGAGCTGGGCAGAGTGGGAGGAATGGATCGAGAGCATCAATGACGATCTCCCCGATCCCGAGAGTCTCGCCGATACCTTCGATAATCTGCCTGATTTGGCGCCGCCGCTGATCGACGGGATCCTCCGTCAGGGGCACAAGATGCTGATTGCGGGACCGTCAAAAGCAGGAAAGTCATTCTCGTTGATCGAACTGACGATCGCGATTGCCGAAGGGCGCGACTGGTACGGCTATCCCTGCACGATGGGCAGGGTGTTGTATGTCAATCTCGAACTCGATAAGCCGTCCTGTCTGCACCGCTTTGCCGACGTCTACAAGGCGCATCACTGGGATCCCAATCATCTGAAACACATTGATATCTGGAACCTGCGCGGTAAGGCGACGCCGATGGACAAGCTCGCGCCGAAGCTGATACGCCGCGCGATGAAGAAGGGCTATATTGCCGTCATTATCGACCCGATCTATAAGGTGCTCACGGGTGACGAGAACAGTGCCGAGCATATGTCAAAATTCTGCAACGAGTTTGATAAGATCTGCGCGGAGCTCGGGTGCGCCGTCATCTACTGTCACCATCATTCTAAAGGCTCTCAGGGCAGTAAGAAGTCGATGGACCGCGCGTCGGGCTCCGGCGTATTTGCCCGTGATCCCGACGCCATGCTTGACCTGATCGAACTCGAGATCACCGACAGTATCCGTCAGACGTATGAAAATAAGCGCGAATGTGCCGTTTATATCGACTATATGCACCGCTTCTATGACCGTGATGATTATAGAGAGTTGGTAAGCCTTGATGATGAACAGAGCGCTTCAAGAATGCGCGATATCGCCGCAAAACAATTGCCGCCTAAATCCGTAAAGCTCGCGCGACAGGCGATCGATCAGAGCGGTCGTGAGCTCGACAAGCTCTCAGCATGGCGCATCGATATGACGCTGCGCGAGTTCCCGAAGCCGAACCCGCTGAATCTCTGGTTCGATTATCCGATCCATCGGCCGGACCGTGAAGGGATCCTCACTGACGCGCAGAGCGACGACACGCGCCCAGGGCAGAATTACCGTAAGAACTTTGGCAAGAAGCAATCCCCCGAGCAAAAAGCCGAGAGCCGCCGACAGGATTTTGAGACGCATTATTACAGTTTGAAGTCCTTCAACGAAAACGGCGTTGTTTCTTTGAAAGAATTATCTGAGCAACTCGGGAAGGCAGAAAGTACTATTCGAAAATGGGTCGAAAACGATCTCAGCGACAGATTTCGTATTGTCAAAGGCAATGTCGAAGAATTCTCAAAATCGATAGAATAACCGAAAATGAGAAAAACGAGAAAAATTATCATAATCGGTAAAATTCTCGAAAACGAGAAAATTTCTCAAAATCGATAGTTCTCGAAAACGAGAAAATTTCTCAAAATCGATAGAATAACCGAAAATGAGAAAAATTCTCAAACCCTATATATATTTTATATATATAAAACGGGGTATGACACTCCCCGTTTTTATAGTCAAAAATATTCTCGCGCACACGCGCGGAAGGAGCACACATGAAAATCGAATTCTTTTTACCGATGATACCGCCGTCGCATACCTATCAGCAGGGCAGCCGAACCGCCGTCCGTAAAGGTAAGGTGATCCGATATCAGGATGAACAGCTCAGAGACGTCAAGGCGAAATTTACCGCTTACCTGGGCAAGCATATTCCCGAACGTCAGATGGTCGGTGCAATTCGATTGGTCACCAAATGGTGCTACCCGATCATAGGAAACCATCGCAACGGCGAGTATAAGACGTCGAAGCCCGATACCGAGAACAGCCTCAAGCTGTTCAAGGACGTGATGACTGAACTGAACTACTGGATCGATGACGCACAGGTCGCCTCTGAGATCACCGAGAAGTTCTGGGCGGACATTCCGGGCATCTTCGTCAGTGTTGAGGAGCTGCCATCGAATGGATATTAACCGCGTCAAATACAACCTCAATCAGACAGTCATTCACAACGGCGCGAAGTACATCTTCATTGGCTGCACCTTACGCCTGAGCGACGACGGCTTCTACTATGAAGCAATTCTCAGAGACACCCGAGCACTAAACAGTGAGCTTGTTTGCTTACTGAAAGATATTCACGAGATTTAAAGGAGGAAGATATCATGATATCAATTGATCTGAAAGTTCTGATTATCGGCGCAATCTCCATCTTCATCATCGGAGGCTGCATCGGACTCATCACCATGGCACTGATGAACATGGCGAAGGAAGCTGATAAGCATTACGGGAAGGATAAGGAGGACAGGAAGTGACACAATATGACAGAATCAGAAATATGACGGTTGAGGAGATAGCAGAGACTTTAAGATATAGTAATATATGTCCTCCGAATGGAAATTGCAACGACCATACCTCTTGCAAGTCATGCTGGCTCGACTATTTTAATCAGGAGGTGGAAGAATGACCAAACTGAAACCGTGTCCCTTTTGCGGAGGGGAAGCAAGATTTGTTATCAGTTCGCATGAAAACAGCGATACAACACGGTGGCATAAAGTAATGTGTGAAGAATGGGAGTGTGGTGCTTCTTTAGGCACTGCTTTAAGCGGGTGGTCGCCCGATTATAATGAACAAGTTGAAGAATTAAAGCAGCGATGGAACAGGAGGACAAACAATGAGCAACAAAAACAAGAACATAACGCTTGAAAGCCTTTGCGGCATTCATCTGTTACAAGGATTTGAATTAACGGAGCAAAATATCAAAAGATATGGTTCTTTATGCAAGTGTAATGTAGTCAAATTCATGCTTGATGGAATTACATACATTGCGATAGAAGACCCAGATGATGGCTATCGCAGTTATTGTGAAGAAATCAAAGTATCCTCTGAAAAGCCAAAATACTCTATCCCAGATTGCGAAGTTTTGTGCGCAATGAAGCCAAGTAGCGATGGCGAAGATGAACATGATGTTTTGATTGGTATTGATACGCACACAGGACTTATTGTTTTTGAGATAGGGACTATGTATGTAAATGATTTTTATCCGTATTGCCATTTTGAATATCATCCCGAAAATATGTTTTGCAACGAGCAAAGGAGGACAAACAATGAGCATACTGATTAAGGGCATGGAAATGCCGAAACACGCGATAAAAAACGGCACAGATGATACTTTATATCGGAGCTGCGTTATTGTTCACCCTGACGGTACGGCTGAACTGATCTTAGACAGTACATTTGCCGATATGTTTGGTTTTGAGCATAACTTGAATCGTTTTCCTCTTGTCGAAATCCCTTCGCCTCACGGCGATCTGATTGATAAAGATGTACTCCTTAAAGAGTACGAATCTAATCCGGAAGACGATCAGAAAATGAAAAACATAAACCTCGAATGTTATAATTTGATGACAGATATAGTAGGCATGGTCACAGAAAACATTAATGAAATGCCTATCATCATAGGAGCGGAGGAGTGAATATGATAAACATCACAAAAGATTCTGTTCACAAAGCGATTTGTAATTTGCCTGATGAGCAGAAACAAACACTTGCAATGAACTGCGCTCATTATGGTGTAACGCCAGAGAGTATTGAAAATCTGGTTACAGGGATGTTGAAATGCGTTGAGCCGCTTATAAACAGAACTGTGGAAAACCTAAAGTATTGGAGTGATGATAATGCCGATTGAGAAAAAATCTTTATCTAATTTTTTTGTTGGCGGTATTGATCAGCCGATCGAACTTGTCGACGAAATTCCTACTATTGAGGCCTTTTTTGAGGACGACGAAGATTTTGACGGATTCATCGATCGCCTTCAATCGTGCCAATCTGTCACGATTTCTTCTATCGTTCTGCCGAAATCCGCATACAAGAAGATTTTTGGTGTGGAATACAAATACTTCAATAAGCGGTTTTCTCGTCTGGTTGCTCATTTAGCGCGGTTCGGTAAGAACCGCAGAATAAAGAAAAAAAACATAAAGAGAGCCTTTGGCAGATTTACAGGGAGGTGACTGAATGACCTTTACCATACCGCCGTTCTGGTGCGGCGTGATTGCGACGGTGCTGGGCGAGTTTATCGCTCTTGTCACCTACGCCGTCGTTAAAATCGTCAAAAATAAGCGGAATTCAACCTTTCGCAGAAAGTGAGATAAGCATGGCTGACTATTTGGTGTTCTTAACAGACTGTCGATTCTCAAAAATCGAAGCTGATGATTTTGAATACTCAGCGGAAAATAATTGCCTTTGGTTTGAGAAAAACAAACATAATATCGCTTTTTTTAATACACAACAAATATTAGGATTTAAAAAAGTTGAAGAACCGGATGAAGTTCCGATCTTCAAAAACATGGGTATTTAAAATGACTCTCAGTGAATTGAAATCACTTCGAAAGAGAATAGACCGTTTGAGAAGTAAGAGAGTGTGGCTGCGCTCCAATGCTCAGAATACTACACCGTCATTGTCGGGAATGCCGTCGGGCGGCGGCGATTCGGACAAGCTCGGGACGGCTGTCGCTCAAATCGCGGATATTGACGCCGAGATCAGTGCATTGGCCGCAGAGTATAACGCGCACGTCAAGCGCCTGTCAAGCGATGTGTTTGAGGAATATTGTATCCTCTTACATATCATCAGAGGGATGACATGGAGAAGAATTGCGTTCGAAGTGACAGAAAGAGCCGATACTGCGGATAGTATAAGAATGAGATGCTATCGGTATAAGTGGTAAAATATGTTCGTTTGTTCACTTTTAGTATGTTATTATTAGAATTGACATAGCAAGGAGCTATGAATTATCCTTATATTCTGTCTTCCTTTTGAGAATGATGTCGCAGAGCAGTCGCTGATGAGGCGGCTGCTTTGCGTTATACGGAGATTTCTATGCTGATGAAGAACTGCCCGAAGTGCAGACAGTTGATGCCTTACGGGAAGAAGTACTGCCCGAAGTGTACAGAACTCGTTGAACAGGAGCGGGAACAGCGCAAGACTATGGCCGCGCGGCAATACGACCGTCGGCGCGATCAGAAATATATTCGATTCTACCATTCAAAGCCGTGGAAGCTGCTCAGTGCAAAGCGCCTGTCAGTCGACAAGTTCTGTGCCTTTTGCGGTAAGCCTGCCGTAGAGGTCGACCATATCATTGAGATCCAGACACCCGAAGGCTGGGCGCTGCGGCTCGACTGGAACAATACGCGATCACTCTGCCATAAATGCCACGATAAGCGGCACAATCGTTTTCAGCCGAAAGACAGAAAGGGGTAGGGTGGTCTGAAAAGTTTTGAAGATTAAGGCGTGCAACGTCGCCTTGGTCTGTTTTGTGCAAAAAACTCCCCGATGAAGTTCCTATTTTAGAATAAAGGAGGCGTGATAGTATGCCGAATCCGAAACAACCCATTCAGCTGATCCAGGCGAAGGGCAAAAAGCACCTGACAAAGGGCGAGATTGAGGAGCGCACACGCTCCGAAGTTCAACCGAATACGGATAATATCAAGCCTCCGAAGTATTTGACGCCGCCTCAGAAGAAGCGGTTCCGCGCTATCGTAAAGGATTTGATCGAGCTCGGAATCATGGGGAACACCGACTGCGACGCGCTGGCTCGGTATATCATCGCCGAGGATATGTACATCAAGATCACCGATAAGCTCACGGAAGCGATGGAAAGCTCCGATCTGTACCTTGATATGGACGATTTTGATGTTGATGAATACATGGGAGCTTTGAAAGCTGTCGGAAAATATGCCGGTTTGCAGGATAAGTATTTCAAGCAGTGCCGCGCGGCGGCGAACGATCTCGGGCTGTCGATCTCTGCCCGGTGCCGTCTTGTGGTACCGAAAGCGCCGGCTGAAAAGCCGAAGAATAAATTCGATAAATTCCAAACATCGCAGGTCGGGTGATTGAATGACCGATCGCGTGACCGAATACGCCAGGGCGGTCGTCGCGGGCAAGGTTCCCTACGTCGGTAGGCTTCATTTTCTCGCCTGTCGGCGCCACCTGCGGGATCTCGAGCGTCAGGGTGCGGAGGATTTTCCGTATCGCTGGAGTGTTGAAGCAGCTGACAATATCCTGAATTTTGCCGAGACGCTGACCATCGGCGAGGGCTTTGAGAAGAAGCCCGTTAAGCTGATCGGCTCTCAGGTGTTCGATCTCGGCTGTACCTTCGGCTGGCTGCGAACCGACAACGGCTTCCGCCGATTCCGACGCCGTTACAAAAGCGTCGCCCGTCAGAACGGCAAGAGCTTTGAGAATGGCATCATGGGTCCGTATATCGCGGCGTTCGGCGGCTACAAGGAAGGCAAGCTGTTCACCGTCGCGACCAAGCGAAGGCAGGCGAAGATCGTGTGGGATGAGATGCGGAAGTTTATCCAATCCGACGCCGACCTTGCCGCTTTCTTCTCGATCAAGGACTATAAGACGACCATCACCGCCGAAAATACCGGCTGTACGATTGAGGCGTTGAGCAAAGAGAGCGGACTGGATGATGGTTTCCGCGCCATTTTCGCGAGTATTGATGAGCTGCACCAGCACAAGGACGGCAGCGTATACCAAGCCCTGTGGAAGGGCACCCGCAGCCTGCCTGAGACCTTGCTCTCCGTCATCACGACCCGCGGCAAGAATCAACATAGCTACTGCAAGGAGTTTGACCGCTTCTGCATCTCTATCCTCGAGGGCACTGTGTCCGCCGAGGATTTTTTTGTCGATATTTTCTGTCCGGATGAGGGCGACGATATCTACGATATCAATAACGCGCTCAAGGCGAATCCGCTGTTTGTCGGAGATCCCGACAAGATCGAGCAGCTCCGCATCGAAGCCGAAACCGCGAAGAATATGGGCGGTATGGAGCGCGTCGAATACACAGCGAAGTCAGTCAATCTCTGGACGACCGCGGACGACGCGAACTACGTCAATGCGGATGACCTGCACGCCTGTTTGACCGAGAAGACACTCGAAAACTTCCGCGGCGCGGATTGCTGGGTCGGTCTCGACCTCTCAGGAGGCGGCGATCTGACCAGCTGGGCGGCGGAGTTCCGGGACGGTGATCAGCAGTTCTTCCACTCCCACAGCTATATGCCGCTCGGCCGCCTGCAGGAGCATATTCAAAGTGACTTCGCTCCCTATGACCTGTGGCAGCAGCAGGAGTTGATTACCGCTACCGGCGGGGCGGAGAGCTTCAAAAACGATTATAAATTCATCATCCGAGATCTCAAACGGATGAAAGAAGAATACAACCTTAACATTCGTGCGATCGGCGTCGATCCGCATAACGCGGACGGAATCCTCGAGGATCTCGACGAGCTGACGCCGAAGGTCATCATCGTCACCCAGAGCGCCCGCAACCTCAGCGATACGACGGTCGACCTCAAGCTCAGCGTCCGCGAGCACAAGGCACAGTTCAATCGTAACAATGAGCTGCTGGTCTACAGCTTCGAGAACGCAGTTGAGACGAAGAATTCCTTCAATGAACTGAAAATCGACAAGCGCGACTCGCTGCGCGGCAACCGCATCGACCCTGTGGACGCCTGCATCGACGCACACTTCTGCTATATGCAGGACAAGGGCGAGGAGCCTGTTAACCATGACGATGCGATGACTGATTATCTAACAGAGATGGGATGGTAAAAATTGTCAAACAACAAATTCATTACCAGATTTAAAACAGCTGCCCGGGTACTGTTCAAGGGCTCGGTCATACAGAATGATCTTGAAAACTGGCAGCAGCTTGCAACCTTCCTCGGGATCGATACCGATCGAACGCCGCGCAAAGCGCTGTCGAACGCAACATATTTCGCGTGCCTCAAAATGCTGAGTGAGGCGATCGGAAAGATGCCGCTCAAGGTTCTCAGGCGCGAGGGCAAGAATGGCGTGCGCGAGGATCGCGAGCATTCGTACTGGTTTATGCTGCATGATCGTCCGAATCGCTACATGACGGCTGCAGGTTTCTGGAGCCTGATCGAGTACAACCGTAACCACTACGGCAATGGTTATGCGTGGATCCGTTACGATCCGAGGCTCAAACGGAGCGAGCTGTTTCCGCTGGAGCCTTGGCTGGTCGATATCTGGTTCGACGACGCGGCGATCCTCGCCGATACGCCGCAGTTGTGGTATCAGTACGCAGCGCCGAACGGTCGGCTGATCATGATCCCGTATGACTCGATTCTTCATGTGAGAAACTTCGCTACCTCCGACGGGTTGGAGGGTAAGCCGGTGCGGCAGGTGCTTTCCGAGACCGTCGACGGCAATATCAAGTCGCAGAATCTGCTCAATAAGCTCTACGATAACGGCTTTGCGGGTAAGGCGGCGATCCAGTACACCGGCGAGCTGAATCCCGAGAACGAAAAGCGCTTTGTACAGGGGCTTGAGAAGTACATCAAGGGCGAATACAAGAAGGACGGCGTCGAGATGCTGATCCCGCTGCCGTATATGGCGAAGATCGAGAGCCTCTCCAACATCAAGCTTGCCGACTCCCAGTTCCTGGAGCTCAAGCAGTATTCCGCCATCCAGATCGCCGCGGCGTTCGGTATCAAGCCGGTACAGATCGGCGACTATACCAAATCCTCCTATGCTTCCTCTGAGAGTCAGCAGCTGGCATTCCTTGTCGATACCCTGCTGTTCATCATCAAGCAGTACGAGGATGAGATCAATTACAAGCTGTTCGATAATTCGGACGACTTTGTAAAATTCAATGTCGACGTCATCCTTCGCGCAGACTTCCACACGAAGATCGAGACGCTGAGATCGGCGATTTATTCCGGTCAGATGACGATTAATGAAGCAAGGGCGATCGATGACCGCGAGGCGTTGCCGGGCGGCGATGATCTGATCGTCAACGGCGCGACGATCTATTTGAAGGACGTCGGCAAGCAGTACCGGGCAGAGGAGGTGAGTACGAATGAGTAACGCGAAGATCCAAAAGAGCGCGTCGATCGGTGCTTTGACTCTCAGTGACGAGGAGCTCGAAAAGATCAACCTCTTTTCGCTGGTACCTTTAAAGGCTGATGAGATCTTCCCTTTCAAAATTGCTGTTTGTTCCAATGCACAGGACACTGACAGAGATAACGAACCTTTTCTTTTGCAGGCTGTGAAGGATCTTGCGAAGCATATCGAGGGCAAGACGATGATTCTTGATCATAATCCCAGTGCAAAGAACCAGATCGCCCGTATCTATGATACCGAGCTGATTACTTCGGATAAAAAGACCGAGATTGGCGAGCCGCTGACGACTCTCGAGGTTCGCTGCTATATGGTCAGGACTGAGAAAAATTCCGATCTGATAGCGGAGATAAAAGCGGGTATCAAGAAGGAAGTATCCGTGGGTTTCTCCACCAGCGAGATGCAGTGCAGCATTTGCGGTAAGAACTTCTTTACCTGTGCCCACCACAAGGGGGACATCTACGACGGCAAGGTGTGCCGCGCTCAGATCAAGGACTGCGTCGACGCATACGAAGTGAGCTTCGTAGCGGTACCGTGTCAGGTCGACGCCGGTACCCGAAAGTCGGCTTCTGCTGACACCGAGAATCCCGACGAGGACGAGCTCCTCGCCGAAGCAAAAGCAAGAATCAGAATCCATGAATATTTTAAGGAGGTATAACCTATGGAAATGAACAAGAGAATGAGAGAACTCAAGGAGATGATGGACGCCAAAGTAACCGAGGCGAAGAAGTATCTCTCCGGTGAGAACAAGGATGTCGCTAAGGCGACCACACTGCTCAACGAGAAGGACGAGCTGCAGGCGGAGTTTGACGCCGAGTCGCGTATCTTTGCCGATGAGCAGGCGAAGGCGGCAGCTGCCGCGGGCGATCAGCACAAGAAGAAAGCTGAATCCGACAGCACCAAGAAGTTCGCCAAGACCGTCCGCGCCATGGTTCGTAAGGACGTTACCCCGATGAGCGAAGGCGTCGACGCTGACGGCGGCTATACCGTGCCTGTAGACATCAGCACCAAGATCAACGAGTACCCCTCCGCGGAATTTTCCGTCGAACCGTACATCACTACTGAGCGCGTCACCACCAACAAGGGCGCCCGCACCTACGAGAAGAAGAGTACCGTCACTCCCTTCGCTTCTGTTGACGAGGGCGGTGCGATCCCTCCGGTCGCGACTCCTAAGTTTGAGCGCAAAACCTACACCATCGGCGACAAGGGCGGCTATGTTCCGATCACCAACGATCTGCTGAACGATTCCGACACCAACCTTGAAGCATATCTGGTTGATAAGCTCCGCGACAAGAGAACTGCTACCATCAACAACGAGTTCTTCTCCGCGATGACTGCGACCGGCGGCGAGGGTCAGCAGACGGCGCCTGAGGACATCGCATCGATCAACGACATCAAGAAGATCATCAACGTGACCATCGGCTCCGCTTACGCTGGCCAGATCATGGTCAACGATGATGGTTGGAACTGGCTCGATTGCCTCGAGGACAGGAACGGCAGACCGCTGCTCACTCCCTACGGTGACAGCGACAACCGTGTCGGCGAGCTGTCCGTCGGCGGTTCTATCGTCAAGGTAATCCGTGTACCTAACAAGGTGTGGGCTTCTACCGCGACCCACATGCCGATCATTATCGGCGATACCAAGGCGGCGTTCAAGCGTTTTGACCGCCAGCAGTTCGAATTGAAGATCAGCGACGTCGCGTCTGTTACCGGCTTCAACGCCTTTGAGCAGAATGGCGCGCTTATCCGCGCGATCATGCGCGACGACGCGAAGGTCTGGGATGCTGACGCGTTCGTCTACGGTCAGATCGCTTTCCCCACCGAGGAAGATCCCGAGCCCTGATAGCAGCGAAAGGCGGCGAAGTATATGAAAACAAAGGTTAGTGTTCAGGATGTCGCGGCGTACCTCGGCATCACATCCGATGAGATCGATTCAATCATCGAAAGCACGATCACTCGACAGCTCTCCGCCGCCGACCGGTTTCTGGAGTCCACGATCGGCGTCGATTACGACGCCGATGATCCGCGGGCACAGGAGCTTACGATCATGATCGCGGCTGAAATGTACAGCACCCGCGGGGCGTTGAGCGCCAAACAGGAGAGTGCGCTGCGCCGTATCGTGTCAGACTTCATCATGCAGATGAGGCTTGAGCAGGAGGGAAAAAGCTGATGCGCGTATATGACAAGAGTATCATCGTGCAGCGGCGCACCGGCGGCGTATGGGAAAACTGGAAGAAGCTCCTCGCTTTTGTCAATAAAACCAAGGATTCGACCGACTCCCTGACCTTCGAGGTGCGTTATACGCAGAGCATCCGAGAGATATTTTCCTATCTTGAGGATTTCTTGATCCTCTACCGGGGCGATATCTTCCTGATCGACGACTACGATGACTTTATGGAGCAGCATCAGACCGTCCGCTTGAAGGCGTCCGTTCTGCGGATCGGCAGGCTGACGGCTACGCTGACCATTCTGCAGAAGATTTTCACCAAGGACGAGAACGGCTTCAAATCGCATACATTGAAGCCGGTCGCGACCGTTCCGTGCTATCGTGAGCGGCGCAACGGTTCTCTGAAATGGACGAACGACGCCACCTTCGCCGAGGCAACCGACCTATTCCAGTTCCGCGCTGTTCCGGAGATACCCTTCTCGACCGACTACGTCATCGAGTGTGACGGCGAGCGATTCACTCCGCTGTCAGTCGATGATATCAAGGGGCGCGGAATCTATATCCAGACCCCCGCGAGGAAGGTCGTGAGTACGGTTGGCTAAGTGTCAGATGATGCTGCCCGATGATTTACTCAAGAGGCTCTCGAAGCTTGGAGATAAGACCGACGAGATCACCGAGAAGATGCTCGAAGCCGGCGGAGAGGTCGCTCTCGCGAAAGTGAGGGACAGCCTCGACTCCGTGATCGGTCACGATCTGGCGGGAGAATCCCGCTCTACAGGCGAGTTGAAGAAGGCGCTCGGCTTATCCAAGCCGATGATGGACCGCAACGGAAACTACAACATCAAGGTCGGCTTTCATGAGCCGCGATCCGACGGTGAGAGTAACGCAAAGCTCGCGAACATCATCGAGTACGGCAAGCACGGACAGCCCGCAAAGCCGTTTTTAGCGCGTGCGAAGCGTGCTTCAAAAGCGCTGTGTGAAGCGGCGATGAAGAAAAAATTCGAGGAGGAGGTCGAGAAGCTGTGAACCTTCTGTCTGAACTGGATACGATCATCTCCTCGCTGGGGATACCGGTAGAATCGGGCGTCTTTTCCGAAAAGGCGCCCGATACTTATGCGGTTCTGATCTCGCTGAATGATGTGTTCGAAGCCTACGCGGATGACCGCCCGGAGTTCGACAATCAGGGGGTCAGGATCTCTCTTTATTCGAAAAACGAATATATCAAGCCTAAGAACCGCATCATCAAGGCGCTGCTGAACGCGGGTATCACGATCACAGGGCGGGTGTACTTAGGCTTTGAAAATGATACCGAATATTTTCATTACAGTATTGATGTTGAAAAAATCTATGAATTTGAAATGGAGGAATAATAATGGCAACTATCGGATTAGACCTTCCGCATTATGCCAAGATCACGATGCAGGATGGCGTAGAGACTTACGGGACTCCCGCTGTATTGGCAAAGGCAATCACAGCAAATATCAATATCGAAGCTCCCGACTCCGATCTTTATGCGGATGACGGCATTGACGAGACTGTCGGCGGCTTTGTTTCCGGCACGCTTTCTTTGAACGTGAACGATCTCGCGCCGTCCGTATTGGCTGATCTGCTCGGCGTAAGAGTAGACGAGAACGGTGTAGTCGTATCGTCCGCAGAGGACATCAGCAACGAGGTCGCGATCGCGTTCCGTGCGCTTAAAGGTAACGGAAAGTACCGGTACTTCTGGCTGTACCGCGTCAAGTTCAGCGTTCCGTCTACGGCGCTTGCTACCAAGAACAACTCGATCACCTTCCAGACTCCGACCATCGAGGGAAAGATTATGCGTCGAAACAAGGTCGACGATCAGGATAAGCACCCGTGGAAGGCGGAAGTCACCGAGGGAGATACCGGTGTTTCGAACACAACCATCAACGGATGGTTCGACGCGGTCTACGAGCCTGATTTTACCGCTTAACAGGAGACAGGAGGCTAATATATGAACGCTATCCCGATGGAAGTACCCGACGACAGAAAGGTCACCGTTACGCTCGACGGTGAGCAGTATGACCTTGTGTTCAACACCCGCGCTGCAAGGGAGGTCGCGGGTAAATACGGCAGCTTGACCGAGTTCGGCGAGAAGCTCAGCGAAGCGGAGCAGGCCGGAGCGGAGAAGGCCGGAGCGGAGAAGGCCGGAGCGGAGAAGGCCGGAGCGGCGATTGACATGAATATCTGGCTGCTTACGCTGCTCGTCAATCAGGGTATCGCAATCCGTAACCGCCGCGATCCTGAAAACAAAAAGCCGTTTTTCACCGAAGAGGATATCGATCTTCTGACACTCCCTGCTGACTGGCCTCTGTGCAAGGAGGCGATCATCAAGGGGTCGCGTCGCGATATTCGGAGTGAGGACGACTCAAAAAACGCAGTAGCAGCCGAGTAAGCAGAGAAGAGCAGTTTACTCGGCTGCTTTATTATGGCATAGCACACCTGAATTTGACCCAGGAGGAAGTGTGGCTGATGCCGTTCGGGCTCCTGCTTGACCTGCGGGAGTGCGATTTACAGTATCACGGGATCACCAAGCCGCTTATCGAGGCGGATATCGACAGCGTGATCCCCGCGTGGCTTTAGGAGGTGAGATCATGCCCAAAAAAAACGATTTCGGTTTCAGGTTCGGTATCGAGGGCGAAGCTGAACTCAAAGAAGCGCTATCTGAAATAAACAGCAGCTACAGAGTCCTTACGTCTGAGATGAAAGAGGCAACGTCTCGATTTGATAAGAATGATCGTTCTATCCAAAATCTCACTAATCAGAATGAGATATTCAATAAATCCATTGAAAAACAGAGAGAGAAGCTTTCTGTTTTAAATTCTCTTCTTTCTAAAACAGAAAGTGCTTTAGAAGCGGCGACTGACGCTGAGTCAAAAGCAAATAAGAAAAAAGAGGAAGTCACAAAGCAATACGAGGATCAAAAAGCCAAAGTAGAATCGTTGAACAAGCAGCTTTCGGCTGCTACATCTGAGTACGGTAAGAATTCCGATGAAGTTAAATCTCTTTCTAAACAGCTGACTGCTGCCGAAAAAGAGCTATCAGCATACGACAAAGAAATGAAAGCTGCTGATAAAGAAACTTCTGAGGCAGAATCTAAAACCAGTGCGCTGAGAAAAGCTATCAACAATTATCAGGTTGACGTCAATAATACACAGGCTAAGATCAACACCATGACTCGTCAGCTGGAGCAGAATACCAAAGAGATGGACAATCTCAAGAACAGTACCGATAAGGCGGGTGAGGAGATCAAAGAGGCAGGCAAGTCCGCCGAGAAGTCGAAGGGATTCTTCGCGGGACTTGGCGACACTTTAAAGGCTGCTGGTGCCGCGATGGGTGCTGTTGTTGTCGCTACCGGAGCAGCTGCTGTCAAGCTCGGTAAAGAAGTTGTCAAGCTCGGTAAAGAAGCTGTGGAGGCGTTTGCAGACTACGAGCAGCTTGTCGGCGGTGTAGAGACTCTCTTCAAGGACGGTGCCGATGAGGTACAGAAGTACGCCGAGAATGCCTTCAAGACCTCCGGACTCTCCGCTAATGAGTACATGGAGACCGTTACGGGATTTTCTGCTTCATTGATCCAGTCGCTCGGCGGCGACACTGAGAAAGCTGCCAAGATGGCGGATATGGCTATCACCGATATGAGCGATAACGCCAATAAGATGGGTACCGATATGGCGTCCATTCAAAACGCCTATCAGGGTTTTGCAAAGCAGAACTATACCATGCTGGATAACCTAAAGCTCGGCTACGGTGGAACCAAGACCGAGATGGAGCGTCTTTTAAAAGACGCTCAAGCGATCTCGGGTATTGATTACAACATTGATTCGTACGCTGACATCGTTGATGCAATTCATGTCATCCAGACGGAAATGGGGATCACAGGCACTACCGCCAAAGAAGCGAGCACTACGATACAGGGCTCGATGGGTATGGTGAAATCATCCTGGCAGAATCTTCTGACCGGTCTTGCGTCGGGTGATAAGGACTTCGCCAAGCTGATGAAGAACATGAACGACAGCGTACTGACGTTTGGAAAGAACCTCTTGCCCGTCGTCAAGAATGTTTTATCCGGTCTCGGTGAGTTGGTGAAAAGCGCTTCCGAGACACTCTTACCGGAGATTATGACCGAGCTGCCCGCCCTCGCCGAAGAACTGATACCGATCGCGATCACTTCGGCTGAAACACTGATCTCCAGTGCGATTGAAGTGTTCCCCGATCTTTTGAGTGTCGGATTGTCTGACGTTCTGCCTCGCTTGGTCACCACGACGATCGGGCTCGTTCAGGAGCTGGCCTCGAGTTTATCGGCCGCCTTGCCGGATATCATGGTATCGCTCTCCGAGGGGCTCGTCACGATCGTGAATGAGCTTTACAGCCCCGAAAATCTGACCGATACGGTCGATATCATCATCGGCGCAATCGAAGGGGTCATCGCCGGTCTGCGTCAGGCTCTGCCGATCTTGATACAGGGCGCGACGACGCTGGTACAGGGGCTGATCACAGCCTTGCCGGAGGTCATTTCTCTGCTGATCGACGAGATCCCGAACATCCTTGATATGCTGTTTAACTCCGAGCGCGGTTTGCTCAGCGCTGATAATGTGGGCAAGCTGGTCGACGGTGCGGTCGACGCGGTGATCGCTCTCGTGAATAATCTGCCGACGATCATTTCCAATCTGATCGGTGCGATTCCGACGATTATTTCTAAATTGTTTGACACAGAGAATGGCTTTCTCAGTGTTGATAATATTAAAAGGCTGGTCGAAGGTGCTGTAAAAATCACCGTGGAGATCGTGAAGAATTTGCCGAAGATCCTCTGGGAATTGATTCGTGCGATCCCCGATATTATCGATTCGATTATGGACGCTTTCAGCGGTATCGTCGATCGATTTTTACAGCTTGGTAGGGAGGCGGTGCTTGCATTCGCCGACGCCTTCTATAACTCTGATTTCTTCGAAATGCTGATGTCGTTTGCAGGGAATAGGGAAATCTATGACGCCGGAAGACAGCTTTACAACAACTATCGCGGTATCGGCAAGCACGCCGAGGGCGGCGTCGCTTACAAGCCCACAGTCGGTATTGTCGGCGATAATGGTCCCGAGGCGATCATCCCGCTGAAGAACAACACCGAATGGATCTATGAGGTCGCCAAGGAGTTTGCTTCTATCAATGCGACGCTTTCAAGAAATATTTATTCCGGCGCTTTTGGGAATTATTCCAATCCGAGGGCGGTACCGAATTACAACGTCAATGTCAATTTTGGCGACGTCACTATCAACGACGGTTCGGATATTGAGAACGTGGCGCACCGCGTCAGCGACATCATCGTCAGCGACATCATGACTCAGGGAGGTGCTTATGCTTAATGAGTAGATACGACTTTAAATTCGGCGAAAGCTGGCTGTCTGAGCTCGGCGGCAGAAGCACCCGCCCGCCCGATAGGGAGATTGCTCAGCGCGATGGCGAGATGGTGAAGATCCCCGGGATGGACGGCTCCGTGTATGTGGATCACGGCAGCTATAACAACGTCGAGATCTCCCGCGACATTTCCTTTGTCGGTACGGCAGCAACGCCGGTGCAGGAGAAGGTCGAAGCATTTATCGACGGCTGCGCATATCTGCATGGGTATCAGCCCTTTGAGGACACTGATCACCCGGGTATGGTCACCGAAGCTCAGTTGAAGAACTTCGGCGATATTACCCGCAAGCTGAGGATCCTGCACAGCGCGGTACTGAAATTCAGCCGCAAGCCCTTCTGGTATTCCAAGGAGGGCTTGAACGAGCTGGAGTACAGCTATTCTACCGCGCACGCGGGAATCACGCTGAATAATCCTTATCCGGCGAATACCTATCCGTTGATCAGAGTGTGGCTGTCACCTTATGCAGTAGCTCAGACCGTTGACTTTGACCTGATCATCAACGATCAGACGATCACGGTTGACGGTATTCAGCTGACGTCGGCTGATATCAATAACAGTATCATTATTGATATTGAGAAGGAGATCGCTTATATGTTGAATCATCGCACGAACGTCAAATCGCCGCTTGACATCAACATCAGCAGGGACTTTGGCTTTACAGCCGGCGATAATACACTGATGGTGACAAGGCGAACGAGCTCGGTCACATCTCTGAATATTACCCCGAAATGGAGGCGACTGTAATGCGGCCGAGGCTCTATGATGTTTCTATCTCCGAGGGAGGTCAGCCGAAAAAGACCTTCCTCGGTACGCTGACCACCTGCAAGCGGTGTGACGTCAGAGAGAATACCGACGGCGTCTATACGCTCGGGCTCGATACGACAGTTAATGACGACTGTGCCGGTGCGATTCTCTCACAGCGTTTTATCGGCATCAAGCCGAACCCCTTTGATGATATGCAGCTGTTCGAGATACAGAAGACGTCGCGTTCCTTGAAAGGGATCATCACCGCCGAGGCGAAGCACATCAAGAACCTGTGCTTTCAGATCTGCTCCGAGGGCGATCTGACATTTGACGGTCAGGACCCCAAAACCTATACGGGTACACCCGCCCAGACGTGGAACAAGTTGATCACGGACTACATCACCGATGTGGTACCGTTCTCGTTCAGCTCCGATATTACGACCGCCGCCGCATTCCGGTTGGGGTTTTCCGAGGCTGAGACTCTCGGCAATATTCTCGGCGGTAAAGAGGGCTCCTTCCTTGATACATGGCATGGTGATTATTGCTGGGATAACTTCAATATCAACTTTTTACGTTCGCGAGGTAAAAAGTCAAGCTATGCTATCAGATACGGTCAAAATATCTCATCCGCAATTCAAACCGAGGCGTGCGATGGGCTGTATTCGCAGATTCTGCCGCACGGTAAAGTGTCGTATGGAAACAGGAAAATAACCTTTTTCGCGCCGCCCGTGCTGATCAGCGGCAGTCAATCGCGGCTGCGCAAGACATTCTTGCTTGACTGTACCAGTATGCTTGACGCTTATTCAATCCCTGACGATGGCAGCAGTCACGAGCAGGAGTACGCTTTGATTCGTCAGGCTATGACGGCATACGCGCAGAAGTACGCGAACGACAACAACCTTGGAATACCGCAGGTCGGCATCAAGGTCGATGTCCCCGCGGCACTTGACGAGATGAAGCAGCTCGGGCTGTATGACACTGTTAATGTCATCCTGGATAATTTCGGCACGACGGCGACCGCTCAGATCACCGACGTAACATACGACGCGCTGAATGAGCGCTGGAAGTCACTGACCGTCGGCTCTCCGACCGTTACGGTCGCCGACCTTATTTTGAATCCGAGGAGGTTCAATTTATGATAGTCACAAAAACAATTGATCTTGATATGAGCCGCCGACTCGTCAACGATACGATTCGATTGCACGAGGGCGATGTGAACGGTACAGCGCTGGCTTTAAACGTTACTGATAACGGTACACCGTTCGATCTGACCGGCTGCACAGCGAAGTATGACGCAGTGATCGGCAAGTACCTTGCCGAGGCTGACGGGGTCGCGACGATCAGCGGCAGCACGATCACGGTTCCGATCACGCCGCAGATGACCGTAATCAACGGCCTTTTGAAGATCGACGTGAAGATCATCAAAGGCGGCTCGATCCTATTCTTTCAGACGCTCGAGATGAACGTCCTCCGTCGTGTGATCCAAGGCGATGAGCGGATCGACTTGGACGGTACAACGATCGGACAGAAGCTTGAGCTGCTCGATGAGCTTTTTGAGAATCCTCCCGAGAAGCGGCTGGAAGTCTACGACAACGATCTGGACTATGCCGACAAGAACGACACGGTTTATGTTCACAAAGTACACAGCGGCACCGGCAGTTATGTCAAGGGGCTTGTGCTTGTTGCGGGCGACGATCCCGCTTATCAGGGTTGTACACAGTATCGACTCCGTAAAAGCGGCGCTATTGAATATCGAACCGGCACGCTAAACACGACCACCGATCCATATAGCTACGACTGGTCTTATACCGCGACCGGGAACTGGAAGCGCCTCGCGACCCTTGATGATATCCCCGATATCCCTGAGGTCGTTAATCCGTGGAAGAACAAGACTTATATTTCGCACGGTGACTCCATCACATGGCAAGACGGCAGAGCCTACGGCTCAGGTATCCACCAGGGCGAGACCGCCCGCGGTTATCAGACGGTTTTGAGGGAGCTGCTCGAGCTCGGTACCCACACCAACAAGGGCGTGAATGGTGCGACGCTTGCCGACCGCGCCGGCGTCAGCGTCAGCGGTGTCAGCACGATCAAGTCGATCGCTTCTTATGCGTCGTATGACCTCTGTACCATAGCCTTCGGCACCAACGACTTCAAGCAGGGCGTCCCGCTCGGCACCCTCGGCGCGGCGACCGATACCGTCTTTGATACGACTACCTTTTACGGCGCGTTCCGCGAGGCGGTCAAGTATATTCTGACGTCCTCGCCGACGATCAGACTGGTTCTGATGACGCCGCTCCAGCGCGATCAGCACGATTACAATGTGGATACCGTCAACGCCGTCGGCTTGAAGCTGATCGACTATGTGAACGCCGTCAAGTTGATCGGTAAGATGTACGGACTCCCGGTCTGCGACCTCTACAGCAACAGCGGTATTACCGAGTTGACGCTCAGCACCTACACGATCGACGGCCTGCATCCGAATGACGACGGGTACAAGCGCATGGCTGAGGTGCTCGCAGATACCCTGACGACAGGTGGAAACAATGACGCGGCTCTCGTGATAGAAGGGAAAAAGGGCGACAAGGGCGATAAGGGAGATAAGGGCGATCCCGGACCCGCAGGAGCTGACGGATATTCCCCGACAGCGACCGTCGTCAAGTCGGGCTCTCAGTCCACAATCACGATTACAGACAAGAACGGCACGACTACTGCGGTAGTCAGCGACGGTGCGAAGGGCGACAGGGGAGATACAGGCGCTCAAGGTCCCAAAGGCGATACCGGGCCGATAGGACCGCAGGGTCTTAAAGGTGATAAAGGCGACACCGGAGACGCTGGAGCAAAAGGCGATAAAGGTGACACCGGTGCTACGGGACCGCAAGGCCCTAAAGGTGATAAGGGAGACAAGGGCGATACACCCACCGCTGCGGAGATCAGAGCGGCAATCGATCTCTCGGACTATGTCAAGGAAGAGGACGTCTACACCGCTGACGAGGCTGACGATACGTTCATGAAGTTTGCGCCTGAGATGAATCCTATCAACGCTGATCGCGTACACGTCGGCCAGCTGTTTAAGTATAGCGGTCTGCTGTACTTCAAGTACGGCACCGGCTCGAATGATTATTTTGAGGTGTCCAAAAAGTCGGATATACCTTCTGTGCCGACTAAAACGTCTGAACTGACGAACGACAGCGGATTTCTGACGCAGCATCAGGATATCAGTGGGAAGGTCGACAAGGTCGAAGGCAAAGGCCTGAGCACCAACGACTATACCACGGCTGAGAAGAACAAGCTCGGCGGTATCGCTGCCGGAGCAAATAAAACGGTTATTGATACAGCCCTTTCGTCGACTTCGACGAATCCTGTACAAAACAAGGTGATCAAGAAAGCCTTGGACGATCTTCCGTCTGTTCCTACGAAGGTCTCCGCTTTTGAAAACGACAGCGGATTTCTGACGCTCGGCACCCTTCCTGTCTATAATGGAGGTGTTCAATAATGGGAGTTGCAATCAAATACAAAGGCAGTACGATCGCAAGTATGAATGCCGACGGTACCAAAACGCTGAAAACAGCGGGTAAATACTGTGAAGGCGATATCGGGGTTGAATACTCGGCTCCGACGCCTACGCTTATTTCGAAAAGCATCAACTCGAACGGCACATATACCGCCGCTAAGGATAACGCAGATGGGTATTCTGAGGTGGAGGTCAACGTAGATTTAAAAGCATTTGTCAACAACATTGTCAACGCTGAACTTAATGAGAGGTGATAACATGGCTGAATATGAAATCATTCCGAAAGCGACTTTAGACGCGATCGAAGAGTCAATACAGAGAAAACGCGGGGAGACCGCACCGATCAGCCCAAGCCAAATGCCATTGGCGATCGGCACAATCCCGTCAAGTGTAGACGGTACAGACGCACCTGTTGGCGGTATCTATTTTACTAAGCCTGATGGTAACGGAAACCCGACGGAGTGTAGTATTATCGGGTATGCTCCAAAAGGTAATTACACATGGACAAATCAAATAGGCTTTTCATATTTCCCATATTTGGAAAAGGTGTCATTTATTAATTGCCTTAAAATCACAAGCATAGGTCAAAACGCGTTCCAAAACTGTTCCTCGCTATCAACGATCAATCTGCCTGACAGTATCACAAGCATAGGTCAAAGCGCGTTCCAAAACTGTTCCTCGCTATCAACGATCAATCTGCCTGACAGTATCGTATTAATCGGAACTGAAGCGTTCCATGATTGTTCCTCGTTAACAACAATCAATTTGCCTAACAGTATCGTATCAATCAGCGGCAACGCATTCTTGGGCTGTTTCTCGTTAGTAAGCGTAACCCTTGAAAGTGGCTTCAACTGTAACAATCTCAATCTCTCCGCAAGCACCCGATACACCGCCGAAACCATCGTGTCATGGCTTGAAGCGTTGGAAGATAGAACAGGACAAACGGCGTTTAAGTTAACCATCGGCACGACTAACCTCAACAAGCTGACTGCCGAGCAGAAAGCGATTGCCACAAATAAAAACTGGACTTTGGCGTAGGAGGAATAGTATGAGAACAATTGACGAAGGACTGTTTATTAAACTTCTTCCCGATGAAGGAATGATTTTGACTGATGTGGCGACTGAAACGATGAGAACAGGAGAGATCGATCTCGGCAAGAGCGACAGTGCGGATAATTATAAGGATATTCCTATACCCGACCTGACCGTAGACGACACGCTTCAAATGCTGAACCAGTTGGGGGTGGATACAAATGATCAGTAGGGAACAATTGCAAAGGAATGTTGACAAAGCCAAAACCGAAACCAAAAACGCGCTCCAAACACTGTATGATTCTTTGAATAAAGGTCAGCAAAAGAAGGTTGTAAAGAACGCTAAGGTCAAGGAACTATTTGACCGTTACGGCGTAGAGTATGAGGAGTAATACCGATGCAGACACAGGTAGATATCATCGAGCTGTCTAAGATCATCGGCGCGTGCTCGGTGATCCTCGGTGCGATCATCGGCGCGTACAAGCTCTATGACAAGCTCATTGACCGCGTAGCAAAGCTCGAGGAGCGCGTCGCAGACCTCGAAGCAGAGAACAGAGACATCAACAAGGAGAATACGCTCGTCATCTTCGCTCTTCGTGCCTGCCTTGACGGACTGCACCAGCAGGGCTGTAACGGCAAGGTGACCGAGGCAATGGAGCGTATCGACAAACATATCAACAAAGCCGCCCACGGTCAGGAATGATCGGGACGGCTGTATAAAAGAAAGGAATGATTTAATGAAAGACTGGAAAACAAAACTCACATCTCGCAAGTTCTGGGCGGCGGTGGCGGAGTTCGTCGCCATGCTGCTGGTGTTCTTAAACTACCCTCAGGACAAGACCACCCAGATCACCGCGCTGATCATGGCGGGCGCTGCCGTGATCGCGTACATCGTCGGCGAGGGTCTGATTGACGCAGCGAAGAAGCCGGGCGAACCGCTGTCCGGTATCGAGGTCGACGAGATCCGTACATACGATGATAAGGAGCGATAGCATGACCAATCTGCGCGACACCGTCCCCCTGATGACCTCTCCCAACTATAAGGAAAGATTCAGAGCGGAGTACTACCAGACGAAGATCCGCCACGATAAGCTGACGTCAATGCTCGCCAAGCTTGAGGCGGGTGTGCTCGACTTCGAGCCCGACTGTTCGCCGAGCCTGCTCGCAGAGCAGTGCGCTGTGATGGGTCGGTATCTCCACATCCTGGAGCAGAGAGCAAAAGCGGAGGGGATCGTCTTATGACCACCATCAAGAACGCAAAGGGCGTCGATGTCTCCTACGCCAACGGAAATATCGATCTCGGTAAAGTCAAAGCGGCGGGGTACGGTTACATCATGATCCGCTGCGGTTACGGCTCCGATCTTCTGACTCAGGATGACGCGCAGTTTGAGGCAAACGTCAGGAAGGCGGAGTCGCTCGGCTTGCCGTGGGGCGTGTACCTGTACTCGTATGCTACCTGTAAAGCGGAGGCGCTCTCTGAGGTACAGCACGTCAAGCGGCTTTTGAAGGGCAAGAAGCCCACCATGCCGATCGCGCTGGACGTAGAGGACAGCGCTTACTATACCCGTCACGGCTGTTTCAACAAAGCGACCATCACCGAGGTAGTGAGGACTTTCATCGAGGGGATCCGCAAGGCGGGCTATTACCCGATGATCTACACCGGCATCTACTGGCTCGCCGAATATATCGACAAGAGCGTTTATATGTCCTGTGACCTGTGGATCGCCCAGTGGAACCACACCTGTCAGTACACCGGGGATAACCTCGGTATGTGGCAGTACGGCGGCGAGGTCAATTACCTTGAGAGCAATTCGATCAGCGGCGTCGGCGTGATCGACAAGGATATCTGTTACCGCGATTATCCGACGATCATCAAGAACGGCGGCTACAACGGCTGGGCGAAGGGCAGCGGGGGAGAGTCAGACTCTACTCCCGAGCTGATCACTGCGAGCTGCGAGCTGCGGATGAGATACCTTGCGAAAGAAGGCTACAGCAACAGCGAGAAGCAGGTCAAGACCCTGCAAAGACTACTGAAGGCGACCGACTACCTCGGCGCGGACAGGCTCCCGCTGACGGTCGACGGAATCTTCGGCAAGAACACCGACACCGCCGTCCGCTCCTTCCAGAAGGCGAACAGCCTCACCGCCGACGGCATAGTAGGCCCCGCCACCTGGAGCAAGCTCACGGGTGGGGAATAGTGACACGAAAAACGCATGAACGATGTATTATTTCGTGATTTTCGCGTGCAAATGAACCACTTGCATAATCAATAAAACGGCATAAAAGCGCTATTTTGACACAAAATAAACACTCGTAATAGCTGTTTATAGTCCCCGCCATCTCCACCAAAGAACACCTACTTCTTCTGCGGAGGCTTCGCGGTGAGGGTTTCGATCTGATACAAAAAAGAAAACCGCCACCTTAGTATGCTAGGGTGGCGGTTTTAGTTATGTATTGCTAAAGCTGTTAATACAAAGCATTGTACCTTGTTTGATAAGGTATAATAAATTGCGCAAAAACAAAATGGCATAAAAAGAAGACATAGTTTGCAGAATCTGTTAGAATGAAGTTACGACACAAAACATTCTGATAATGAAGCGCGAAAGGGTTATCGCAGCGGTCATTATGACAGAAATCTCACCACGACCTCCGGCGACGTAACACTCCATGTACCTCGTCTGAAAGGTGTGAGCTTTGAAACCGCGATCATCGAAAGATATCGCCGCAGAGAAAGCAGCGTTGAAGAAGCGCTCATTGAGATGTATCTCGCGGGAGTATCCGTGCGCCGTGTTGAAGACATCACCGAAGCTCTCTGGGGTACCAAGGTCTCTCCTTCCACGATCAGCGAGCTGAACAAGAAAGCATATGTTCACATTGAGGAATGGCGCAATCGCCCTCTGCAAGGCGGCAGATATCCGTATGTATATGTAGACGGCATCTATCTTCGTCGCAATTGGGGCGGAGAGTATGAGAATGTAGCCGTATTGGTAGCAATCGCAGTGAATGAGGATGGTTACAGAGAGGTTCTCGGAGCCGCCGAAGGCATGAAAGAGGACAAAACCAGTTGGGTGAACTTCTTCAAATGGCTGAAAAGCAGAGGGTTAGACGGCGTGAAGCTCATCGTTGGAGACAAGTGTCTCGGTATGCTGGAAGCGGTTGGAGAAGTGTTTCCTGACGCCAAATACCAGAGATGTGTTGTCCACTTCTACCGCAACATATTTAGCGTTGTGCCGAAGTCCAAGGTGAAATATGTAGCAAAGATGCTCAAGGCGATCCACGCCCAGGAAAGCAAGAAAGCCTCCCGCGAAAAGGCTAAGCTTGTTGTAGAAGAGCTTAGGCAAATGAAGCTGGAAAAGGCGGCTAAAAAGGTGGAAGAGAGCATTGATGAGACGCTGACTTACTGCGACTTTCCATCGGAGCACTGGACGCGGATTCGGACGAACAACGTCATCGAAAGGCTGAACAGGGAGATCCGCAGACGAACAAGGGTTGTCGGTTGTTTTCCGGACGGCAACTCGGCGCTGATGCTCGTTTGTGCCCGTCTCAGACACGTTGCCGGCACTCAATGGGGCAACAAAAAGTATATGAACATGAAGCATTTGGAGGCGTTATTGGACGACGCTTTCCTTGCCGGTTGATCTTCATTCACAGATTCTGCAATCTTTTTTGCGCATAATTCTTGACAGTACCTTCCAACATTTTCATCACCATATCTATTATACCATAGATACAACAAAAAGCCCAGCCTAAGCTGGACTTTTTCGACAGACTGACCACCCGTTGAACGGGTGGTTTTGATTTCTGGTGGAGATAAGCGGATTCGAACCGCTGACCTCTTGAATGCGAACCAAGCGCTCTCCCAACAGGCATGCTTACACACCCCCAAAGGGTTACGCTAAAAAACTTAATAAATCGCTTTATTTCTTTTTATTCGTTAGCAGAAGCTTTGTTATATGAAAACAACATGAAAACAATAATTCCGTACTTGCCATCAATTTTGACGGTAGCTTAAATGACGAAATTTCGCATGTTGGCAAACAGAGATTGGTATTCAACTTTTTCAATATGGTGAATACAGATTGCTTTTTTCATCGAATGGTAAGGGTAGATAATTAAAGCGTGTAAGAAATGTAAACTGCCAAAAAAAGTATTTGAATAATTATCGCTTTATATCATTGATCAAATTACTAAATAACACATTATAGAGAAATTCATTAAAACTGTGAAATCAAAACGCAAAATCAGTTTGCTTCAAAGAGAGGTCTGAAGGAATTTCAATATTGATTCTTTTTACCTGACTGATTCTTTTTAATTGATCTATAAGCTTGTTTGTTTCAAGAATTATTTCATCAGGATTGTTTTTATCCAAAAGAGTATGTATTATTTTTTTAAAGATTCCTCCTGCATTATTGCTTAGTTCCTCACTGTTATTAATCAAAAACTGCGCAAAGGGATGCTCAATATTGCAGGGACAATTGTTAGAAAGACAATATTTTAATACTGTTGGTCGACCATCATAAAAAGCAAACATCATAGGTGAAAAGTGTTTTTCGTAAATTGGATTAAACTGAGTGGATGATTTCTTGGATACAGTTATTATGTATTGTGTTGGTTTGTCAATGATGTGTTACACAAATTCAAGAAAAGATGACCTCGCTGGTATTGAGGAAATGGTAAAGGAACTCGCGAGGGGATTTCCAAC
>CACZYF010000012.1 GCA_902785355.1 uncultured Ruminococcus sp.
GGTTGGAAATCCCCTCGCGAGTTCCTTTACCATTTCCTCAATACCAGCGAGGTCATCTTTTCTTGAATTTGTGTAACACATCATTGACAAACCAACATAAGTGAGCTATTACGGCGGTGTTGTTTTATTGACAACCCGCTTCTGTATATGGTACAATATACAGTTGGAATCAATATATTATTAGCTATATCTGCGAGGCGTTTCGATGCCGATCGCAGGAAAGAGGAAGGTTATGACTGTATCTGTTATTATTCCTTATATCGAGAGCGGCGATATGATCCGGAAAACCGCCGACTCGGTAAATAATCAGAAGAAGGTAAGCGACGGCATCCTGAACATGTTGGTCGTCGATATCACGCCCGAGCAGGACGCTTCGGCGAAGCTGAGCGCTTATCATAACGCCCGCGTGATCGCCGCGCCCGACTGTGAGAACGAGGCGCAGGCGTATAACCGCGCTTTGAAGGAGCTATCCTCCGACTATGCCGTATTTGCGCGTCCCGGCGACGTATTCGGCAGCCACTTCTTTATGAACGCATTAAAGGCGGTGGGGGAGAACAAGCCATACGTGTTTGCCTCTCCGATGCGTTTCTGTATCAATCCGGTGTACAGCCGCTATAAGTATATCAACCGCACCAACGTTCTGCCGCAGTATGAGAATACCGTGGTGGATATCCGCTTGAATCCGAGCTTCTTACAGTTCGAGATCGACGGCAACATCATCCGCTCCGACGTCTTGAAGCAGTATCCCGCCGACGATTCTCTGCTGTATGAGTATTTTCATGATGTAATGATCCGTCTGCAGAAGGATCACCCGACCTATTACGCGATGGGTAAGGCGAACTTCAACACCTTCATGCCGCTGAGTGACGATTCGGCGTACTTTGTACCCTCCAATCATATCGAGTGGTATAAGAAGTCGATCGACGAGTTTCTGTTGCCGCTGGCTGAGCGCGAGACCCTCCCCGACGGTACCTTGCCTTATCCGATCCAGTACTACCTGATGTACGCGGTGTCTTCGCGCTTTCTCGCGAACCAGAACAACCGCAACAAGCGCAACATGAACGAAGAAGAGCTGCAGGAGTTCTTTGCCGCCTGTAAGAAGGTGCTGAACCTGCTCGACGACAGCATGGTGCTCGACGCGGGCAAGTACAAGGCGCTGGGCTACTTCGAAGAGACCGCAGAGATGTTCTACATGCTCAAGTATGATCAGACCCTCGAGACCATGCCCCAGCACCTGAGCGAAGGCAACGAGGATATCGCCCTCGACTGCGCCGACGTCGCCGTCGTGCGTATGCAGGGTCAGCGCGTCGGTCTGCACGTGCTGGATTACAGCGACGGCAAGCTGCTGCTGGACGGCTCCTTCCGCCGCGTGTTCAACCTCGAGAATATCAAGCTCTATGCCGTGTGGAACGGTAAGCGGATCGATCTGGAGGATATCGACCGTTATTCGCTGACCAAGTTCTTCGGCATCAGTGCGTTCAAGAAATTCACCTTCCATCTGGAGCTGCCGATCGATGACGCCAGAGCGAAGCAGAAGCTGAGCTTCTTCGCCGAGTATAAGCATACCCACGTCCCGCTGCAGTATTCCTTCCTGCACCATTGGGCGAAGTTCACCCTCAACCCCGAGGGCAGCTACTGGCGCTTTAATAAATATATGGCGACCATCGTCGAGAACCGCGATATCATCATCGAGCACGCCTCCGCCTCCAAGACGCTCAAGCGTGAGCTCAGGTATCTGCCGCGCGTGTTCATGGAGAGCGGCAGAACCTTCATCACCCGTATCCAGTACTGGCTGACCCGTCCGTTCTATAAGCATAAGCGCATCTGGCTGATGTACGACAAGCTCTATAAGGGCGGCGACAGCTGTGAGTATCTGTACCGCTACTGTAAGGATAAGCACGACGGCGTTACCCGCTACTATATCATCGATAAGAACACCTCCGACTATAAGCAGATGAAGAAGGACGGACTGCATCCCGTCAAGACCGGTTCCCTGAAACATAAGATGGCGTTCCTCAACGCGGATATCGCGCTGATCACCAACTCCCAGTGTTTTCCGTTCAACGGCTACAGCCTTGATAAATCCCGCTTCATCCGCGATCTGTGCAACTTCCCGACGATGTGCTTACAACACGGTCTGTCGGTGCAGAAGTGCGCGATGGCGCAGCAGCGGATCATCGATAATACGCGGATGTACTTCATCGCCTCGAAATACGAGGAGAAGAACCTTAACCATCACGCTTACGCCTACAAGGACACCGGTATTCTGAAGATGACCGGTATCGGCCGCTATGACGGCTTGATCAATAATGATCAGAAGCAGATCCTGATCACCCCGACATGGCGTATGTACAATGCGATGCCCGTCACCACCAGCGAGGGCGAGCAGCGCTCCTATAACCCCGAGTTCAAGACCACGGTCTACTACCGTATCTATAACGATCTGATCAATAATCAAAAGCTGATCGAGACCGCTAAGCGCACCGGCTACGCGATCAAGTATCTGCTGCATCCGATCCTCAGCGCTCAGGTCGACGATTATACTCCCGATCCCTATGTAGAGGTCATCTCCTCGGTCGGCGATATGAGCTATGAGAAGATCCTCACCGAGTCGAGCCTCATGGTGACCGATTACTCCGGCGTCCAGTTCGACTTTGCGTATATGAAGAAGCCGGTGGTCTACTTCCACCCCGACGAGCTTCCCGCTCACTATGACGACGGCGGATTCTTCTACGACACGATGGGCTTCGGTGAGATCTGCACCACCTCCGATAAGCTAATCGACACCCTCTGTGACTATATGGAGAACGGCTGCCGGATGAAGCCCGAGTACATCGCCCGCGTGGACGACTTCTATCACTACGACGACCATAACGCCTGCGCCCGTATCTACGACGAGATCATGAAGTTCCAGAAGCAGGTCGATCGCGACAAGCTCAGGGTCAAATAACAGCGATAGGATAACCTATTACAGATAACAGAAAAGCTCACGGTTCCGATACAGAGCCGTGAGCTTTTAGCATTGTTTTTTGGGATTATTTTGCGGTTTTCTTTCGCTTTCTCTGAGCGCGGAGCTCCTCCCAATTCTTGGGCTTTCTCTGCATGTACGCCATGAAGTAATCGCACAGCTTGCGGACGACGACGCACAGCGCTAATGAGAACACGAAGCTGCCGAAGTACAGCATGATGTAGTGCTTATCGCTGATTTCGAATACGCGGTCGAGATAGCTGTTGATGTTCAGGTAGATCATGTAGTATTCCATCGAATAGATGCCGACGAATTCGAAGAAATTGCGCAGCAGATTGCCCCTGCCGCGATGTCTGAGCTCGGTACAAATGAATGAGTCCAACACTACCAGGCTGATGCCTAAGGGACAGCTCGCATAGCGCCAGATGAACATATACATGGTTTCCATATCTTTGTTGTACGCGGGATTGATGGCTTTAGCGATCGCGCCGAAGTTGCCGATGATGAACAGCATCCCCACCGCAACGGCAAGGAACGCCCATAGCCAGTGGCGGCTGATCTCTCGCTTTTCCATCACGAACTTGCCCGCCCAGATACCGATGATGAATACCGGTACGCGGCACAGACCGATCTCCCAGAAATCGTAGTAGTAGGGTGAGACCGCTCTGACGGTGAAGGTGAAGGCAACCACGAGGGCGACCAGCCCGAGCATACCGCCTAAGCGGAAGCGCTCGATGATCTTGTAGAAGATCGGAAACGCGATGTACAGTACCAGTATCAGCGAGATGAACCAGAATACGCGTTCACCTCTGAAATAGAAGTATGTAAAGGAGATGCGTTTCAGATACGCGGGAAATCCCGACTGGTAACGTCCCTCAACGTAGCGGATCGAGAAGAACACGATGCCGATCAACAGCGCTGTCGGCAGTACGCGCATCAGGCGCTTTTTCCAGAAGTTGAGCAGCTTACCGTCCTTCGTGAACGAGAAGAACAGCCCGACTCCCGACAGGAAAAGAAACATGTCAACGCCGACGTTGCCGGTCCCTTTAAAGAACTTGAACGCATCGATCAGAAACTTGTTATCGGTATAAGGCTTGAGCGTAAGCTCGAACGAGTGGAACAGTCCGATCCACAGCGTTGCGATACCGAAGATGACGTTGCGCGCTTCGCTGATTGCGAAGAGGTTGAACGTCTTTTTCGCTTTGGTCATTCATATACCTCCTGTCACCTGTTAAGGCGGAGTGAATTTATTATCAGATAACAGTTAGAGTATAACAATAAAAACCCGCTGTGTCAATTTTGTTGCGTTTTTGTAATCTGTCGTTGGGGTCGGCTTGACTTTTCGCCGGGATAACGGCATAATAGATGGAGAATTTGTAGATTGTTTTGGAGGAAGCTATGGCTTTTGACGGTGTAATGATGACGATGGTACGGCGCGAGATGAGCGATGTCCTGCTCGGTTCGCGCGTCAGCCAGATTTACCAGCCCGCACGCGACGAGCTGGTCTTTTCGTTCCGCACGCAGGAGGGAACGCGAAAGGTGCTGATCCGCCTGTCCGATTCGCCTCGCGTACACCTTTCGACCTGCTCGATCGAGAATCCGCCCGTACCGCCGATGCTGTGTATGCTGCTGCGCAAGCGGCTGGGCGGCGCACGGCTCGACGATATCACCCAGCCGAAGAACGAGCGCGTCCTGTGTCTGCACTTCGAGGCGGTCAACGAGATCGGCGACAGAGAGAAACTGCGCCTGTATATCGAGATCATGGGGCGTTACTCCAACGCCGTGCTGACCGACGGCGAGGATCGGGTGATCGACACCGTGCGCCGGATCGATTTCTCGACGTCCGAGGAGCGCGTGCTTCTGCCGAAGCTCCCTTACGAGCTCCCCGCAATGCAGGATAAGCTGTGTATCGAGGAGCATGAGCCCGAAGAGATCGCCTCGGCGATCGAAGAGCGCGGCGGCGACGACCGCGCCGTGCTGAATACGATCCAAGGCATCTCGCCGATGATCGCCCGCGAGCTGTGTTACCGTGCCGGGGACAGCGATATGACCGCTCAGGTAACATGGCTGAAGGCGCTGGTCGAACAAGGCAGGGGAGAGCCGACGCTCGTGTATAAGGCGGACGGTTCCCCGATGGATTTCTGCTTCATGGATATCCGCCAGTATGAAGGGGCGCTGACCACTAAGCGCTTTGACTCCTACGGCGAGCTTCTCGATACCTTTTTCTCCGACCGCGACCGAATCGCCCGCATGAAGGCGAAGTCGTCCGATCTGAATAAGCTCTTGAACAATACCGTTGACCGCCTGTCGCGCAAGATCAATCTGCAACGAGCGGATCTCAAGAAGTGTGCAGACCGCGAGCAGTTGCGTATGAAGGGCGATCTCTTACAGGCGAACCTGTACCGCATCGAACGCGGAGCATCCGCTGTAACGGTCGAGAATTTCTATGCAGAGGATAATGCTCCGTTGACTATCCGCCTCAATCCCACGATCTCCCCCGCGATGAACGCCCAGCGCTTTTATAAAGAGTATAATAAAGCAAAGACCCGCGAGACGATGCTGACGCAGCAGATCGAGCGTGCGACACAGGAGCTCAGTTATATCGAGAGCGTACAGGATATGCTATCCCGATGTGAGACCGAGGCGGAGCTTTCCGCGATCCGTGCCGAGCTGCGCGAGCAGGGTTATATCAAGGCGCAGAAGAATACCGTCAAGCGTAAGGACAAGCCCCTCCCGCCGATCGAATATCGAAGCTCCGACGGCTTCCGAATCCTCGTCGGACGCAATAACAAGCAGAACGATCAACTCACCCTTCGCACGGCGCAGAAGAATGATCTGTGGCTGCATACCAAGGGCATCCACGGTACCCATGTGATCATCGTCGCGGACGGCAGAGAGATCACCGATACCGCGGTCCTCGAAGCCGCGCAGATCGCCGCCGCCCACAGCAAGGGTCGTGACAGCGCGCAGGTTCCCGTCGATTACACCCGCGTCAAGCACGTCAGCAAGCCTGCGGGAGCACTGCCCGGTAAGGTCATCTACGTTAACTATAAAACGGTGTACGTTACGCCGAAAACCCCTCAATAACCGCAAAGCCGAGACTGTGATCAGCCTCGGCTTTTTTATTGTAATGCACTTGAACGATCTCGTTCGGGAGCCGTGGAAATCTCAGCAAAATCCATCGGCTAAGATTTCCTTTTTAATGTACGCAGGTATGCTTTATGTTCGTCGGTAACGCGGTAGCTCTCGATCGCCTTTTGAATGGCTTTGTTGTGCGTCCATATCTCGAGCTTTTTCTCCTCTATACACGGCACGGTCGCTTCATACTGCTTTGCGAGTGCTGTCGCGATGTACCACGCCTGCATCATCCGAACATAGTACTCCTTACTCTGTACCGCGGCGACCTTTTCGATGTAACTTGGATCAAAACGGTCGTCAAGGAAGTAGTTCATCAGGCAGAGGATGCCGTAGCGCACGGTGTAGGGGAGAGCGGAACGCAGCCAGCGGTCGATGTGCGGCAGCAGTCGTTCCGGCTCGCGGTCGAACGCCTTGATACGCATGGAGTCGGTCAGCGCCCAGCTGTTGAGGTATGGCAGGAGCCGCTCGACCTCTCTGAGCCCATTATCGAAGTCGCGGATATAACCGATGATGAAGCTGTGCAGCTGGTATTCTTCGAAAAATTCGTGAGGGAGCTTGCCGATAAATTCCGTCGCTTCCCGCGTGTCTTTCAGCTCCTTGGCGAGCTTTCGCAGAGCGGGGATCCGCACGCCGATGATCGTATTCGGATCGACCGTAGGATTCAGCTTGATCGAACCTGCCTGATAGCCCCTGTCCTGTAGGACAAACAGCTTTTTCTGTATGTCGGTCATCATTTGACCGCTAGGTATTCCTGTGCCGCCGTTGCCGCCTGAGCGCCGTCCGCACAGGCGGTGATGATCTGGCGCAGGGTCTTTTGGCGCGTATCGCCCGCGGCGTAGAGTCCCGCGGTCTTGGTGCGCATCTCGTCATCGGTAACGATATAGCCGCGCTCGTCCAGCTCAACCAACTCAGCGAACAGATCGTTGTCGGGGATCAGTCCGATCGCCTCGAACACGCCGCTGACTTCGAGATCGGAGATTTCTTCGGTGTCGAGATTCTTTACCGTCAGCGCAGAAACGCGCTTCTCGCCCTTGATCTCCAGCGGGATGTGGCGGGGCATGAGATGGATATTGTCGATATCCTCAAGCTTGTCCAGATAGCTTTTCGTTGCGGTCGGATGCTCGCGGCGGAAGATCAGGTACACTTCCTCGCAGAGCTTCGACAAATAGATCGCGTCGCCCAGCGCCGAGTTGCCCGCGCCGATGACCGCGACCTTCTTCTTACGGAAGAAGCCGCCGTCGCATACCGCGCACCAGCTGATGCCTCTGCCGCGCAGCGCGTCCTCGCCGGTGATACCGAGCTCGCGCCGGCGAACGCCGTTGGCGATGATGACGGTTTTAGTTGTGAAGCTGTCCGCGTTGGTCGAGACGGTAAATACGTTGTTCTCCTTAGCCAGACTTGTCACGTCGGCAGAGTAGCTCTCTACACCCAGCGCGTCAACCTGTGCCTTCATGTTGGCAGCAAGCTCAAAGCCCTCGATCTCCTTGTAGGACGGGTAGTTCTCGATGGTGGAGGTCAGCGCCGCTTGTCCGCCGAAGCCGCCCTTCTCGATGATGAGGGTCGAGAGACCCGCGCGGGAGGCGTAGATCGCCGCGGTCATGCCCGCAACGCCGCCGCCGATGATGATAAGGTCATACATAATGATCGCTCCTTTACTGATATTAGTATTGATGATAACGGTGGAAAAATATTCATATATTATCTATAGATTTCTTGAATGATCTATGATATAATCTGGAAAAATAAGAACGGAGGTTTTATATCATGGCAGTTGAACATTTAACCGATAGTAATTTTGCCGGGAAGATCGCTTCCGGTGTAACGCTGGTGGACTTTTTCGCGACATGGTGCGGCCCTTGTAAGATGCTCGGTCCCACGATCGAGGAAATCGGTGCCGAGTCCGACGGTTCCTTCGGCGTGTACAAGGTCGATATCGACGAGTGCGAGGATATCGCGATGGATTACGGTATCATGAGCGTGCCGACCCTGATCGTCTTTAAGGATGGCAAGGAGGCGGTACGCGCCGTCGGCGTACAGCCCAAGACCGCGATCCTCGACGCGATCAACAGCGTAAAATAATCCATTATTACCCAAATGCAACAGCACCCGCTGCGGATTTCCGTAGCGGGTGTTTTCGCTCTACGCTTCGTTATAGTGAAAATAGTTCTTGATGGCGGCGAAGGACTTGTCCGAGACGACATGCTCCATACGGCAGGCGTCCTCGGCGGCAGTCTCTTCATCCACGCCCATCTCCATGAGCATCTTGGTCAGGTATTTGTGGCGTTCATAGATCTTTTCCGCAACCTCTCTGCCGGTTTCGGTCAGGCTCAGCCCGCCTCCGTCGCCGACTTCGACGAAGCCGCCGTTGCGGAGAAGTCCGATCGCGCGGCTGACCGAGGGCTTCGAGAAGCCCATCTCCTCGCCTACGTCGATCGCGCGTACAAAGCTCTTTTTCTGCGTCAAGAGTAGGATGGTTTCAAGATACATTTCTCCGGATTCCTGAAGCTTCATAACAGTTCCTCCCGATGATTCGGTTCTATCTAAGTTACCCTTATATTACCATAGGCTAATCCAAAAATCAAGTCGTACACATGTTGTGAATACTGCATAAAGCTACGACGAATGACCGCACCGCCCGCGCGGGTGTAAACTTCGCAGAGAGAAAGCCCCCGAACATGTGCTCGGGGACTTAGGTGCTCTCATTGGTTTATTCTCAGTTGGGATTTTCGTCATCCTCGTTAAATTTGTCGTCGAGGATATCGGCAATGATCTCGCGCTCATCCATGTGGTATTTTACGCCGCGAATCTCCTGATAATCCTCGTGGCCCTTACCTGCCAGGACGATGATGTCGCCCGCCTCGGCATTCTCAATGCAGTAGCGGATCGCGTCGATACGGTTGGGGATGACGACGTACTTGCCGCCGACCTTGTCGAGTCCGACCTTGATATCGGCGATGATGTCGTTGACGTCCTCGAAGCGGCTGTTATCCTCGGTTACGACGGAGAGATCGGACAGTCTGCCGCTGACCTCGCCCATCTCGAAGCGGCGGTTCCGCGGACGGTTTCCGCCTGCGCCGAACATGGTGATCAGGCGATGGGGCTTGTATTCGCGCAGGGTGGAGAGCACGTTCTCCATGGAAACGGCGTTGTGCGCGTAGTCGATCAGCATGGTGTAGTTGCCGGGAACGGGAACGACCTCGACTCTGCCCTTGACCTTGACGGTTTTGAGACCGGTCAGGATATTTTCCTTCCTGAGGTCAAAGTGGCGGCATACCGCAATCGCCGCGAGTGCGTTGTAAACCGAGAATCTGCCGGGGATCGCGACGTCTACGCTCAACTCCTCGGCACCGGTAGTCTTGAAATGTACGCCGATGAAGCCGGATTTCGCGACCAGTTCGTCACCGTGGGCTACGAGGTCGGCGTTCTCGCTGTAGCCGTAGGTCTCGATCGTGCAGGTATGACCCTCGGTCACGCCTTCGGCGCTCTCATCGTCGATATTGATGATACCGGTCTTGCAGCGCTTGAACAGGAGGCTCTTGCAGGCAAGGTATTCTGCCATATCCTTATGCTCGCTGTCGCCGATATGATCGCTCGAGAAGTTGGTAAAGACGCCGTAGTCGAAGAGGATTCCGTCGGTGCGGTGCCATTTCAGACCGAGGGACGACGCCTCGATGACCATCGCCTTGCAGCCTTCGCTCACCATGCGGCGCATCGCCTGCTGGATCTCGTAGCTCTCGGGGGTCGTGTTGTTGGTTTTGTAGATCTGGTTGTCGATCAGGATGCCCAGCGTGCCGATGGTGCCGGTTTTGATGCCCGCGTTCTCGAGGATAGAGCGAATCATCGCGACGGTAGTCGTTTTGCCCTTGGTTCCGGTCACGGCGATGGTGGTCAGCTCCTCGGCGGGTCTGCCGAAGAATTCTACGCTCATCAGCGCTAACGCAGCGCGAGCGTCCTTGACTCGGACGACTGTCACGCCGTTGTAGACGACACCCTCGTCCTCAACGATCAGCGCCTTTGCACCATGCTCTACCGCGTCGGGGATGAACTTGTGGCCATCGACGTTGTAGCCTTTAAGGGCGACGAACGCACAGCCCGGGACGACCTTGCGGCTATCATAGATGACATCCTTGATATTAATGTCAAGAGATCCTCCGTCAAGTGTATATTCACAGTTCTTCAGTAAGTCGATAAGCTTCATTATAAGCCTCCTACACTCATTAAGGTTAAAAATACTTCTATATTATACATATAAAGGAGGTGGAATGTCAATGTATGTTTTTGCTGTTTATTGTCGGGTTTGGTGAAAATCGACGAAAAAAACGGTGAAGTTTCAGCTATGAAGCTTTTCGTTCTTTTAGGGAATCAAAAAAAGATCGGCGGGAAGATTTTCGCTAAGATTGGAAAAGGGACTTTGACATTATGCACAAAAAGCAAATCGTTAAAATTAACAAACAAAACAACCTACGTTTGTTAATAATCAACAGAAACAAAAATTTCAACTGTCAAAACCAACAAAAATCAATTTAATAATTAATGATTTAGATAAAAAGTACAAAAGGAGTTGAAATCACAGGTGATCTTATGGTAAAATTTATACAGTGATTAGGTGTACCGGTCCGGATTCTCGGTACATCTGTCCAAATTATTTTTTGGAAAGAAGGAATATCCACCATGAAAAAATTTGTTGCATTGGTACTGGCCGTCCTGATGATGGCTTCCGTACTGGTCGCTTGCGGCGGCGGTAACAAAGGCGGCGAAGCTACCAAGACCGACACACCCAAGGGCGACACTCCTGCTGCCGAGACCCTCGACATTGAGGACGGCGCTAAACTGCTGGTTTGGTCCGCTGATAAGGCTGTTGACCTGACCAAGAAGCTCTGCGAGGACTTTAAAGCTGCACACGCTGACAAGAACATCGAGATCGAAGTTCAGGTACAGGGCGAAGACGCTGCTGCCACCCAGCTGCTCAAGGATCCCGACGCTGCTGCTGACGTATTCAGCTTTGCATCCGATCAGCTGAGCCGCCTGCTGAAGGCTGACTCTCTGGCTCCCGTTTTCTCCGCTGAGGACGTTATCGCCCGCAACAGTGAAGACTCCGTAACCGTTGCTACCGTTGACGGCGAGCTGATGGCTTTCCCTGAGACCTGCGACAACGGCTACTGCCTGATCTACGACAAGTCCGTCGTATCCGACGAGCAGGCTAAGACTCTCGAGGGTGTTCTCGAGGCTTGTAAGGCTGCAGGCGTTAAGTTCGTCATCGATGCAGGTAACGGTTTCTACTCCTGCATGTTCCCCTTCACCGGCGGTCTGAAGATCGACGGCATCAAGGATGACGTTCAGCAGTTCAACGATTACAATGAGGATGAGGTCGTCGCTACCCTGAAGGCGTTCTCCGATCTGTTCCACAAATACAGCGACATCTTCATGTCTTCCGAGGACAGCCGTATCAACGCGGGCTTCCAGGAGACTCCTCACACTGTCGGCGCCGGCATCGACGGTCCTTGGAACGTTACTGCTGACCTGGCTGCTCTGGGCGACAACTTCGGCGCTGCCAAGCTCCCCACCATTAATGTCAACGGCGAAGACAAGCAGATCATCTCTCTGCACGGCTTCAAGTACATCGGCGTAAACGCTGTTTCCAAGTACCCCTACGCTGCTCAGGCTCTGGCTGACTTCCTGACCAACAAGGAATCTCAGGTCGAGCGCGCTAAGGCTGTTGCTTGGGCTCCCTCCAACGAAGAGGCTCTGAAGGATCCCGCTGTCACCGAGAACGCTGCTCTGAGCGCGATCTTCGAGCAGAAGCAGTATTCCGTACTGCAGTCCGGTATTGCTGAGACCTTCTGGACTCCCATGGGTGCTCTCGGTAACTACCTCTGGCAGGAAAGCGCCAACGACGAGGCTTCTATCAAGGCTCAGCTCGAGAAGGCGATCATGCTCATCAAGGACGAATAATCCAACTTATTCTCTTTGAACCTGTCTGATTGACAGAATATTTGTTTTAGGATTTAATTCGCGCCGGGCGGATAATCTCCGCCCGGCTGTGATGGCATTTAACCCCGAATCATTTACTGTACCGTTTTTTGCGTCTGATAAGGTATGGTAAAAATCTTCTCAGACGCAAAAGCTTCAAACTGGGAGTTGAACTGATGAAATATATTGATTATGTACAGCTCAACCCGTTCCAGAAGTTCTGGTATAATTTCAAAAACGCCATGATTGCACTGCCTTCGAACATCGGTAAGGTGTTCAAGGCGATCGGCAGATTCTTCAAGAAGATTTTTGTCGGTATCGGCAAGGGCTTTGCCGGATATTTTACCAGATTCGTTAAGGGCGATTGGGCTACCAAGCTTTCTTACATTATTATGGGCTTTGGCAATATCGTCAGAGGCCAGATCGGCAAGGGCATCATCTTCCTTGCTACCGAAATTGCCTTTATTCTCTTTATGGTCACCGGCCTTGGCCAGGTAGGTCTCGGCTGGAGCGGTATCTATAACCTCGGTTTCTTCAACAACGGAAAGATCGGTTTCCATGAGAAGGCATACTGGGCAGTTGATGAGGTTACCGGACGCCGCGTACATATGCCCGCTGACAACTCGATGAAGCTGCTGCTGTACGGCGTTATGACGCTCGTAATCATCGCGCTGTTCATCGTAATCTATGTAGCTGCCACCAAGTCTGCTTATAAGATTCAGCAGATGAAGGCTGCCGGCGAGAAGCCGCAGTCCTTCAAGGAGGATATCTCCGCGTTACTGGATGAGAAATTCCACGTTACCCTGTTGGCGTTCCCCACGCTGACCATTTCTATCTTCACCATTCTGCCCCTGATCTTTATGATCCTGATCGCGTTCACCAACTATGATCAGAGCCACAACTTCTTCCAGTGGGTCGGCTTTGAGACATTCGGTCAGATCTTCGCGACCACCGGCGCTTCTGCTCTGAAGGGTAAGACCTTTATCGAGCTGACCAAGTGGACGCTGGTATGGGCAGTATTCGCAACCGTCCTGAACTATATCCTCGGTATGGTCGTCGCTCTGATGATCAACAAGAAGGGTATCAAGCTCAAGGCTCTGTGGAGAACCCTGTTCGTCGTAACCGTTGCGGTTCCCCAGTTCGTATCCCTGCTGCTGATGAGCCAGATGCTCGACTTCAACAACGGTGCGATCAACCTTGTTTTACAGCACCTCGGCATCATTAAGGAGCCGATCAACTTCCTCGGTGACTTGTCGCATCCGTGGATCGCGCGTATCACCGTTATCGTCGTCAATATCTGGGTTGGTATTCCGTACACCATTCTGATTACCTCCGGTATTTTGATGAACATTCCTGCCGACCTGTATGAGAGTGCTACCATCGACGGCGCGGGTCCTGTCAGATCGTTCGTTTCGATCACTCTGCCCTACATGCTGTTCGTTACCACTCCCTACCTCATCACCACCTTCATCGGCAACATCAACAACTTCAACGTCATCTACCTGTTGTGCGGCTCGGCTCAGCAGTCGAACGAACTATATCGAGCCGGTTATACCGACCTGCTCGTTACATGGCTGTTCAACCTGACCACTGTATCGGGCGACTACAACCTCGCCGCAGCAATCGGTATTATGGTATTCATTGTTTGTGCAACGGTATCCCTGCTCACATTCAACCTTACCAAGTCTGCGAAGAATGAGGAGGAGTTCTCATGATTAAAAGTTATAAACTTCGTCGAATCATCTCGAATGCGCTTATTTACATTCTGCTCGGCGGTCTTGGCTTAATCTGGATTTCTCCTCTGGTTTACATGATCATCCACTCGTTCCGTGCCGACGGCGGTGCGTTCTATTCGCACATTCTGCCCTGGCCGAACGCCGAGGGTGTACGCTTCACCTTCCAGAACTATGTTGATCTGTTCACCAAGGCTGACAATACCGCTAACTTCCCCCAGTGGTTCATGAACACCTTTATCATCGCGATCTTCAGCTGCATCATCTCTACTCTTGCAGTTATGATGGTTTCTTACGCATTCAGCCGTCTGCGCTTCCCCGCCAGAAAGCCGCTGATCAACGTCGGTATGATCCTGGGCATGTTCCCCGGCTTCATGACCATGATCGCGATCTACTACCTGCTGAAGGCTCTGGGCATTCTGCAGCTTCCGCACCTTGCTCTGATTATCTGCTATTCGGCAGGCGCCGGTCTGGGTTACCAGATCAGCAAGGGTTTCTTCGATACCATCCCGCGTGCGTTGGATGAGGCCGCTACCATCGACGGCGCTACGAAGAACCAGATCTTCTGGAAGATCATTCTTCCGATGTCTAAGCCCATTATCGTTTATACCATCCTGACCTCCTTCATCGGTCCCTGGACAGACTTCGTTCTGGCTAAGATCATCGTCGGCGCTCAGGGTCAGCAGTACTACACTGTTGCGATCGGTCTGCAGATCTTCATTGATAAGGAGCATAAGTCGGCATACTTCAAGCAGTTCCTCGCCGGTTCTGTTGTCGTTGCTGTTCCGATCACCGCTCTGTTCCTGTTCCTGCAGAGATATTACGTTGAAGGCGTTACCGCCGGCGGCGTTAAGGGCTAATTTACAACATACGTTAAGGGCGGAGTTCTCTCCGCCCTTTTGCGTTTATTATCGATTGTTATTGAGCACCCTATGGCTTTGGCAATCATAAAGGAGAATAAGATGAAACGAATCCTATCCTTTCTTTTGGCAATATGCTTGATCACCGGGCTTCTTGCGGCATGCGGTGATAAGAAAAACACTGAAAAGCCCGCGGATGGTTCCGCCGATCCTGTTGAGACGCTGAAGATCGAGCCCTCAACTGACAAATACCGCAACTACTATCAGGTGTGGATCGGTGCGTTCTGTGATTCCAACGGTGACGGTATCGGCGACCTGCCCGGCGTGATCTCAAAGCTCGACTACATCAACGACGGCGATCCTAACGGCGGCGACGATCTCGGTGCGGACGGAATCTGGCTCTCGCCGATGATGCCCTCTAAGTCCTATCATAAGTACAACGTCCGCGATTACTTTGATATCGACCCCGATTTCGGTACGCTTGAGGACTTTGATAAGCTGCTTGAAGAAGCGCACAAGCGCGGCGTCAAGGTCATCATCGACCTGGTGCTGAACCACAGCGGCGATGACCATGAGTTCTTCCTCAAGGCGTGTGACGAGCTCAGCGAGGGCAAGGAGGACGGCTACGCCCGTTACTACAATATCTCCAAGACTTCCGACAATACCTACAATCGTCCGGTCATGGGTACCGATTACTATTACGAGGGACCTTTCTCGACCGATATGCCCGACTGGAACTTAAGCTATGAAGGTACCCGCGAGTATTTCGAGAAAATCACGAAGTTCTGGCTGGAAAAGGGCGTCGACGGCTTCCGTCTTGACGCAGTGAAGTATTTTGCCGATAAGAACACCGATGCGGTCGAGTTTCTCGGCTGGTTCTATAAGATGGCGCAGAAGTACAATCCCGACGTCTATATGGTCGGCGAGGATTGGGACGAAGCCGGTAACGTCTACGAGATGTACAAGAGCGGCATAGACAGCCTCTTCAACTTCAAGTTCGGCGATACCGCCGGCGAGTTCGTCTCCTCATGTCACGGTATGATCGGCGATATGGCAAAGAAGCTCCAGAAATACGATAATCATATCAAGGAGAATAACGCAAACGCCATCAACGCGAATTTCCTGACCAATCACGACATGGTTCGCCTTGCCAATATGCTGGACGAGGATGATAACAAGATGGCGGCGGCGCTGTACATGCTTGCGCCCGGCAACGCCTTTACCTACTATGGTGAGGAGATCGGTATCGAGGCTGCGAGCACCTCGAGCGACGCCTACTATCGCACCGCGATGATTTGGGACAACGACGATCTGCCCAAGATCACCGTACCCGGTGTGCCGAGTGTAGATGCGAACGCCCTCGGCGGCGTGAAACAGCAGCTCGGGCAGAAGCACAGCCTGCTGAACGCTTACCGCAAGCTTATCAAGATCCGTCAGCAGAATCCCGAGATCGCCCGCGGCAATATCGCCGAGCTTGTGAGCTTTGATGATAAGAAGTGTGCCGGTTATATCACCGATTACAACGGCTCGCGTGTTCTGATTATCCACAATGCTTCCGACGCGGCTCAGGAGCTGACGATCGACATGATCTCAAATCCCGAGCTGCGAGGCTGGCTCAATGCCGACCTAGCCGAGACTCCGAACGAGGAACCGGTCAAGCTCGACGGTACAACCCTCAGCGTTCCCGCACGCACCTCTGTTGTGCTGAAAGAAAACAAATAAGCTTCATAAAGCAACCCCTGCGCCCGATTCGAGAGAGTCGGGCGCTTTTGCGCAAAGTGTACAATTTTACAGGGCTTTATGATAAGGGTTAACGCAGATTGATACTTGCAAAAAGCACAGTAAAATAGTATAATTATTTTGATTAGGCTTAGTATTAATTCCCGAATTTTTCACTACCGGAGGAAATTATGGCTCAAAATAAGAAAATGGTCGAGGCGATTACCGGCCGCGACGAGGATTTTGCAAAATGGTACACCGACATCGTCAAGAAGGCGGAGCTGGTAGATTACTCTAACGTCAAAGGCTGTATGGTCATCCGACCCTACGGCTTCGCGATCTGGGAGAACATGCGCAACGACATGGACCGCCGCTTCAAGGAGACCGGTCATGAGAACGTCTATATGCCGATGTTCATCCCCGAAAGCCTTCTCGAGAAGGAGAAGGATCACGTGGAGGGCTTCGCGCCCGAGTGCGCGTGGGTCACTGTCGGCGGCTCCGAGAAGCTGACTGAGCGCCTGTGCGTTCGTCCGACCTCCGAGACTCTCTTCTGTGAGCACTATGCGAAGATCGTTAACACCTACCGCGACCTGCCGAAGCTCTATAACCAGTGGTGCTCCGTCGTCCGCTGGGAAAAAACCACCCGTCCGTTCCTGCGTACCTCCGAGTTCCTGTGGCAGGAGGGTCATACTCTCCATGAGACCGAGGAAGAGGCGCGTGAGGAGACCCTGCGTATGCTGCAGGTTTACACCGATTTCTATAAAGAGACCCTCGCGATCCCCGCGGTCGTAGGTGAAAAGACTCCGAAGGAGCGTTTCGCCGGCGCGAAGGAAACCTATACCATCGAGCCGATGATGCATAACGGCGTCGCGTTGCAGGGCGGTACCTCCCACTACTTCGGCGACGGCTTTGCGCGTGCCTTCGACATCACCTACACCGGCAGAGATAACAAGCTGCATTATCCGCACCAGACCTCCTGGGGTACCTCTACCCGTATGATCGGCGCGCTGATCATGGTACACTCTGACGACGACGGTCTTGTCCTGCCGCCGAAGGTCGCTCCGATCCAGGTCGCGATCATCCCGATCGCCCAGCATAAGGAAGGCGTTCTGGATAAGGCGAATGAGCTCTATGAGCAGCTCAAGAGGCAGTTCCGCGTAAAGCTCGACGACTCCGACCAGAGCCCGGGCTGGAAGTTCGCTCAGTATGAGATGAAGGGTGTGCCGATCCGTCTGGAGCTCGGCCCCAAGGATATCGAGAAGAACCAATGTGTGCTGGTGCGCCGCGATACTCGTGAGAAGCTCTTTGTCTCTCTCGATAACCTCGAGCAGGAAATCGCCGATCTCCTCGTGAAGATCCACGATGATATGTACAACCGTGCGCTCGAAAATATGAAGGAAAAGACCCATGTCGCGCATAATTTCGACGAGTTCGTCGAGATCGCCGCCAACAAGCCCGGCTTCATCAAGGCGATGTGGTGCGGTGACAGCGCGTGTGAAGATAAGATCAAGGACGTTACCGGCGGCGTGAAATCCCGCTGCATCCCCTTCGAGGAGGAGAACCTCGGCGACGTCTGCGCCTGCTGCGGCAAGCCCGCCAAGCATATGGTTTACTGGGGCAAGCAGTATTGATTCCCGGATAACGATTAACGGAGAACGGAGAACAGTGAAGGGCGGGGCACCCGCACCCGATTGTAATATTTTTTATCACGTTTCAGATGATTTGTATTACAATCCGAAAATCCAAAAGGATTTAACTTCTACCGTTATCTATTATCCGTTATCCGTTCTCCAAAACAGAAAGGAGCGGTACCATGCCGATCAAAATTCAAAATGACCTGCCGGCGATTAAGATTCTGGAAAGCGAGAATATCTTCGTCATGCAGGAGGATCGTGCGACGACCCAGGATATCCGACCGCTCAAGATCGTTATCGTCAACCTGATGCCTACCAAAGTCGCCACCGAGACTCAGCTCATGCGCCTGCTCGGTAATTCTCCTCTGCAGGTGGATGTCGAGCTGCTCCAGATGGCGAGTCATAAATCCAAGAATACATCCGAAGAGCACCTGACGAAGTTCTACAAGACCTTTGACGAGATCCGCGGCGAGAAGTTCGACGGCATGATCGTCACCGGCGCGCCTGTGGAGAAGATCCCCTTTGAGGAGGTCGACTACTGGGATGAGCTGTGCGAGGTGTTCGAGTGGGCGAAGAAGAACGTCTACTCCACCATGTTCATCTGCTGGGGTGCTCAGGCAGGGTTGTACTACCGCTACGGCATCGAGAAGCAGGATCTGCCGAAGAAGCTCTTTGGTATCTACAACCACATGATCCTCAACCCGAAGCATCCGCTGATGCGCGGATTCGACGATTATTTCCTCGTCCCGCACTCCCGTTATACCGGCGTAAAAAGCGAGGATATCGAGGCGATACCGGAGCTGGAGATCCTCGCGACCTCCAAGAAGGCGGGAGCCGCGATCATCTGCTCGAAGAACGGCAGGGAATTCTACCTGCTCGGTCACTGTGAGTACGATTATGATACGCTTGCCAAGGAGTATTACCGCGATGTGGAGAAGGGTATCGATATACAGATGCCGTACAACTACTTCCCTGATAACAACGTCAACCGTAAACCCGTGATGACATGGCGATCCCACGGCTCGCTGCTGTATTCCAACTGGCTGAATTACTACCTGTATCAGCAGACGCCGTATGATCTCGAGGATCTGAAGAAGATGTACGAGGCAGAACAATAAAACGATAGAAAAAGCCGGCCTTGAAAGGTCAATATCATTAAGTTGAGAAATGTGTCTCGCTGACGCTCAGTCAGTTGATGCAATTCCTCAGTCACCATTCGGTGACAGCTCCCTTTCCCAAAGGGAGCCTCTCTTAACTTAATGATCTTGCCATGAAAGGTCGGCTTTTGTGTTAGTCCTTCATATTATCCTTCAGCGGCGGGATAAAGTCGCGGAATGCCTGTACCATGCGCTTGTGATGGATTATGAAGTGGATGGTGGGGTATTTGTTTTTGGAAATGATGACCATTTGATTACCGATGACCTTGTAGGTGATGTTGCGAAAGGTCGGAGAAGGATCATACACGATACGAAGGTTTCCGAAACGCTCCGCGAAGCGGCGGGTCTGCTCCAGATGGGCTTGATATTCCTCGTAGGTATAGGTGATGTCGCTCGGACAGAAGATATCTGCCAGCGACAGGTTCAAGGGAGTGCTCTCGAACGCCTCGCGCGACAGAGAGGGCACGGTCAGCGTAACGCGGTTGCTCAAGACAACGGTCTCCGCCGCTTCCCGTGAACGGTGGCTATAGTTAACAATCTTCTCTTTTTCCTCCGCACTGAGGTTTCGGCTGTCGAGAATCTTTTGCAGCGTCGCTTCATCCATCGTGTACAGCGGCAGACTGCTGTGAGTGATAAGACGGTCGCCATCCTTTCTCAGCGAGTCGTGCAGGGCCCTGAGATATTCCTCCCGACGGTCGGCGGTGTATATATCCATCAGCGGCCTTGCTTTGTCGAGCAGCTCTTCGGCACGCCTGCGATAGTGGCGCACATCCTCCGCCGCTTTATACAGCACATACCTGCCGTCGCCTTGATGTCCCGCGATCGCCGTACCCTCCAGCGCGGCGGCTCCCGAGACCTTCAACAGGTGGGTGAATACGCTGTTCTGCGGCATAGGGAGGTAGTAGGGCGAGATCTGACCCGTCATATACATCGGAATGTATCCTTCCAATCCCAGCATCATTTCGTGGAAGGGACGGTTGACGTTATGGATGAAGTTCAGCCGCAGATTCTTTTTGAGCAGCATAGCGAGACCGAACATGTATTGTTTCGGAAAATCGGGATCTTTTGCCATCTCCTCGAGCGGCATGTCGCTGTAGAGGATGCAGTCCTTCTTTGATTTAGACAGCACCGTCGCCTTCATGAAATCCAGCTCGCTGTTCATCATCTCACGTAAACCGGTATAGGTCTTGGTGGTGGGAAGCTGAAAGGGGAGCGAGGGCAGACGGATATCGTCGAAGCGGATCGAACGGATGAAGTCATCGAGATTGAACGTGTCCATTTTATCGAGAAAGTTCGCAAGCGGATCATCCTCGGTGACGGCGGTGTTGGTGCCAAGCCAATGGATGATCGCGTCACACAGCGCACGAGCGGAATCAAGCTCATTTCCTTCACATCCGATCAGCCCCGCGACCAGCCTGACGTCGGCGGGAGTAGTGCACCGACGCGCCAGATATCCCGCCGTAGCGGCGGTGAAGCTCCCGAGGTCCCCCGGACGGCGCTGTCCGGACAGAACCTTTGAGATATGGGATGGGTCAAAGCTCAGTGCTTTTGCCAGCTCACTGCTGCGAATATCCAATGCTTTCATCAGCGCGCTGAGATTGCTGAGATATACGTCATATTCCACATTCACTCCGTTTCTCAGAGCATTTTGCAGTGATTCGCGTACCTTTTCTTCAATGAGATCGACTTCTCTTTCTTTCGAGAGCGTCATGATGCCGCGTATGAGCTTTTCGGTCTGTTCGCTGTTGTAGGCAGGCTCGCGTTCTCCTTTTACATAGTTCGATACCGCGCTGACGCTCAACCCCGACGCTTTCGCAAGAGTGCTGTAGCGCGCGTCCAAAAGGCGCAGATATCCATTTAATTGCTCGCTGAAGGTCATCTTGTTCTCCTTGTCAAGTAATATGATTCCATTATAGGAGGATTACACAAATTGTCAAGGCAGAATTGACAGAATTTGTTGCTTTTTTCTGACGCCTTATTATAATGAGAGCATATAGGTTTATCCTGTTACGAAATGTTTAATATGATAGGAGAGAACGCTATGAAAAGAATCATTTCATTGGTTATCGTTGCTGTGATGCTGCTGAGCCTGTTCAGCGTCGGCGCTTTTGCGGCTGAACGCTCGTCCGGCGCAGCCGGTCCCGCGACAGAGCCGGGCATGTACGGCGGGGCAAAGCTCGGACTCTATAACCCTGCAACCAACAAAAACACCTATGCAGTGAACTATAACTACAGAGAGGGAAAGCTGGAGGTCTACAAGGACGCGATTTCCGGTATGACCTACGATATCCTTACCAACACCTGCACGGTTACCGACCTGAAACAGCCGGAAAAAGAGCTTTTCGTCTGGTACATGGGCAACGATTTTAAGCTGAAAATCGAGGGCGAGTGCGAGTTCAGGAGCATCTATGTCTGCAATCCCTTCAACTTCCACGGGACGAGCCTCAATATCATCGGTGACGGTGTGCTGACAGTTAATAAGAACACACTCGTCGATTCTGCGATCGAATTGCTCTGTGACGGCGACAACGGAGTATTATCGCTCGATATCGCCGACTCTGTCACCGTTCATCTGTATTCAAAGGAGTATGAAGAGATTCCGGAGGACGGCGAGAAGTACGCGCCTGTTGTCGCCCTCAGTCAGACCGCGGTCACTCCCGCCGATGGAGGAGCGATCACCGTCGGCGGCAAGGCTGCTCCCGGGGTGAAGCATCAACAGATCACCGAAGAAGTCCCGGAGACAGTTTCGGCGATTATCGTGACTGATCGAAATCAGGACTTCCCCCACGGCGCAAAACTGAAATCCAAGAGCGATCCGAACGGTGTTTATGCGCTGGGAGATATTATGGATGATGTCACCTATGTGGTGAATCGATACATGTATGTCAGTGCGCTGAATATGTGGGTCGTTGATCACAGCTTTGCCACGGATTCATGGATGAACGGCAGACGCTATAACAAGGTACAGTTCGAGGCGGAGTATGACTACGTTTACGGCATGGCGCCTACTCCGATCAAGTACATGGAATCCTATAAGATGGATATGCGCGGCAATGAGGGTGTAAAGATTACCAAGGATGGCGAGCCCGACGCGGTCTATATCGGACTGCCTACCGGTGGCGTCTGGGACTGGGGCGACGACGTCGACTATAAGGGCAATTATGAAATCAGCCGCGTGCTGTGGGATGATAAGCAGCAGATCTATGTGGTTGATACAAGCTTCGAGGCGATCGATATGATGGCTGCCGAGCTGGAAGAGAACGGCTATCATGTCGAGACGGAGACCGTCGATGAGCCGCTGGAGCTCTCCGTATGGACGACGGAGGATCCTTCCGATACGTCCCGTTTTGAGCTGACCAACTCGGTTTTGAAGCGTTCTTCCGATCCCGACGGACTTTATATACAGACCGGTACTTACGCAGGCTCCGGCGACGATTCCGGTATTGTCGTCCACAAAGTCCACTACAATCCCGAGACCGAGGAGCATTACATCCTGTATAACAGCTACAGCTCGAGTGAATTCTTCACGGTGTCGGATTCTGACATCGAGAGCGGCGAGGCGGACTTTTCTTATGCGGTTGAGACCAAGACCAAGTATGTCTATCTGCGTTATCTGCCCGAGGAATACAACATCAATTGGGATCTTGTGAACGGTACTCAGCTTACAAAGAACGACGATCCCGACGGCGTATATGCTTATAAGCAGTGGACGCATTATTCACAGGGGATTGAACAGGAAAAATATGCGATCATTAAGCTGAATTATTATGATGATCTCGGCTGCTATGTACAGGACAGCGATTTCGGAGAACAGGAATTCTACGATCTCGGTTCGCTTGAGACCCTCGGCTACAAGATCCATAAGAGCAGACAGCCCATCGACTATGTCACCAAGGGGAATATCGAGCTCGGGGAGTATCCTGTTTATACCGATAAGGGCGGCAGCAAATATTATGTCGACTATGAAGATAACGTCTACAGCTTTATGGAAGAGGATATTATTCAGCTGGGCGAGGAGAAGTACTACTACGGTATGCCGATGCCCAACAAGAGCGTGGATGACCTGAACGACACGGTCCATACAGTTTTGACCGATAACTACAGCTACCTGTTATCAGGCCCCGAATATCACCATGTCGGTGCCGAACAGCCCGAGCCTCAGGCTTATGCTCTATGGGTCAACGGCGAGCAGGTGACCTCCGACCATCTGACGATTTCCTGCGGCAAGGGTACCGCAACCTTCAATCCGTCAAATCATACTCTCACCTTAAATAACGCTGAAATTACAAAGGGTACCGATACAGACTGGACATACACCGGCATTCTCAGCCATCTGCCCGCGATTTCCGTTGTTGTCATGGGCGACTGCACCATCACTGAGACCGGAGGCGACGGTATCGGCACCTATAACAGTGAGTCGTATCAGATCGGCGACGTTATTTATCCCGCTCCTTATGATATGATCGTCTGCGGCGACGGTACGCTGACCATTAAAGAAAGTACCCCGATTTACGGCTACGGATTATACTGCACGGGTAACCTCACGATCGACGGTATTACGCTCAAGATCGACTCTGCCGCTGCGGGTATTTGGGCATCCGACCTTAAGATGAGCGATACAAAAGCAGATATCCATACCTCCAGTTGGTATTCCGGCATCGTTGTTAATCGCGGCGATTTCGATTTTGACAACTGTACCGTGACAGCAGAGAGCGCGGAAGGCTCGGGTCTGCTGTTGGGCAGCGATAAGGACTTTTCCACCCTGACCGTGAACAGCGGTACATTGACGCTGAAGGGTGAGATCGGTGTGCAGGGTGAAGTGGATAAAAGCATCGTCACCGTTAACGGAGGTAAGCTTGCGATTGATTCGACAAACGGCGCTTTTGATGAAGCCTTCCTTGCCGATAACGCAAAAAATATTGTTATGGGCGAGGGGATCGGCGTGACTTCCGGCGAGATCAACGGCAAAGCCGTTGTGATCGAGAAGCTCTCCGCTTCCGGAGGCTTTACCCTCAGCGGCAAGCTGACTACCTTCCTCAGTGATGAGGATTATGTTTATATCAAGCTGCTGAGTGAGGAGAACTGGGAGATTAATTCGATGTTTGACGGTGATGCGACAGGGTATGAGATCTGTGACGTACCTGCCGGCACCTATACCATGACTGTCAGCAAGAAAGATCACGTCACCCGCACGTATCAGCTTACGGTCAACGGCGAAGTTGTTCAGGACGTTAAGATCCATCCGATCGGCGACGTCAACGGCGACGGCAAGATCACGACTGTCGATTACGGTAAGGTGAACGCCAAAGCTCGTAACAAGGGCGAGCTGAACGGCTATGAGTTCAAGTGCGGCGATGTAACCAATGATGGTAGGATTACGACCGCCGACGCCGGTAAGATTAACTCGCATGCTCGAGGTAAAGCGAAGCTTTGGAGGTAATATACGCATTTGTTTTTGTTAAACAGTGTCTACTTAGCTCAAGAGCATCGAAGATCAGCAGAAATCACAGAGGTCTTTGAATTGATTTTTTGGTTAGCGAGGGCTAATCTTTAGTTTAAAACCTTGATTTTTGAAAAGATTGTGCTACAATGTAGTCAACAACTACAAGGAGGTTCTATCATGGCTTATAAGATTTCTGAAGATTGCATTTCCTGTGGCGCTTGCGCCGATGAGTGCCCCGTTAGCGCTATCTCTGAGGGCGATACCCAGTATGTTATCGACGCTGACGCTTGCATCGAGTGCGGTGCTTGTGCCGACGCTTGCCCCGTAGGTGCTCCTGCGGCTGAATAAGCAATAACGACCGTAGCCGAGGCTTTTGCCTCGGCTATTTTTTCTATACAGGAAACGGTTTTCGACACGGTTTACAAACCATGATGTTTATGCTACAATGATGGCAGAAACAGAGGGGAGGCAGGCTATGCGTATCGAGCCGCTGGGCAGCGGTATCCGACTTTATGTCAGCGATACCCACCATTTTACAACCGATACGATCTTGCTTGCGAGCTTTGCCGCTGTCAAGAACGGCGAGCGTGTAGTCGAGCTCGGCACCGGCTGCGGGACGATCCCGCTCCTACTGATCCGCGACCGCGATCCGCAGAGCATCCATGCTCTGGAGATACAGGAGGATGCGATCTCCCTGTTCAGGGAGAGCCTGCGCCTCAACCTCGACAGCGGGATCGAAAAAACATCCTGTATCACGCCGATTCTCGGCGATCTGCGAAATATCCGCGAGCTTTTGCCTGCCGGAGAGAGCGATCTAGTCATCTGCAACCCGCCGTATAAGCTCCCCGGCTCCGGAATCACCAATCCCGATGAAGCGAAGATGACCGCGCGGCATGAGAGTGCCTGTACCCTCGACGATATCTGTGAGGCGGCGCGGTGGCTTCTGCGATTTGGCGGGCGGTTTGTGATCTGTCAGCGTCCCGAGCGGCTGACGGATGTGCTGTCCTCTTTGCGCGCGCATGAGCTCGAGCCGAAACGCCTGCGACTGGTGCAGGGACGGGTGGATAAAGCGCCGAAGCTCTTTTTGTGTGAGGCGAAGCGCGGTGCAAAGCCCGGTTATATGGACGTGCTCCCCACGCTGATCATCGAGGATAAGGACGGATTTACCGAAGAGATGAAACAGATCTACGGAGCCTATAAGGAAGGTCATGATGGATAATATACTGTATGTAGTCGGTACGCCGATCGGCAACATGGGCGATATCTCCCCCCGCGCGGTGGAAACGCTGGAGCAGGTGGACTTCATCGCCGCCGAGGATACGCGCGTTACCCTGAAGCTGCTGAACCATTTCGATATCAAGAAACCAATGGTCAGCTATTATGAGCATAATAAGCATGAGCGCGGCGAGATGATCATCAACCGCATTTTAGCAGGTGAGAGCTGCGCGATCGTCACCGATGCGGGGATGCCCTGTATCTCCGATCCCGGCGAGGAGCTGATCCGTCAGTGTGAGGCGGCGGGCATAAAGACGGTCGTCGTCCCCGGCCCCAGCGCCGTGATCTCCGCGCTGGCGGTATCGGGGCTTGAGACGGGTCGATTCACCTTCGAGGGCTTTTTGTCCGTCAATAAAAAGAGCCGCTCAGAGCACCTCGAGAGCCTGCTTGACGAGCGACGCACGATGATCTTCTATGAAGCGCCGCATAAGCTCCCGAACACGCTCATAGACCTGTACAATACCTTCGGCGACCGAAAGCTGACCATCGCCCGCGAGCTGACCAAGCTGCATGAAGAGATCATCCGTACCACTACCAAGGAGGCGTTACGGTTTGTCGATTCTCCCTTAAAGGGTGAGATCGTGCTTGTTCTGGAGGGCAAAAAAGCGGAGGAAACGCCCACCGTTACCCGTGAAGAAGCCGTCGCCTATGCGCAGAAGCTGATCGACGGCGGTATGCGTCCGACCGACGCCGCCAAGGAGGCAGCCGCAATGGCGGGACTGAAAAAGAACGATATCTATAAGGAGCTATTATGAATTATCAGGAAAGCTTAGCCTATATCCATTCGCTCGACAAGTTCGGCTCGCGCCCGGGGCTCGACAGGGTGCGTAAGCTCTTTCATAAGGTGCCGAACGTACTGGGTCAGCACTTTATCCATGTTGCGGGCACTAACGGAAAAGGTTCCGTCTGTGAGATGCTCAGCTCTGTTCTGGTGCAGGCGGGCTATAAGGTGGGTTTATTTATTTCGCCCTATATCGTCGATTTCCGCGAGCGTATCCAGATCAATAACCGGATGATATCGGAGGAGGAACTCGCCGAAGCGGTCACCTTCTTCAAGCCGATCATGGATGACCTCAACCGTGACGGCGTAATCATCACCGAGTTCGAGTTTCTTACCGTGCTCAGCTTTTATATTTATAAAAAGAATCGCTGTGACGTGATCGTATGTGAGGTCGGTATGGGCGGACTGCTGGATTCGACTAACCTGATTCCTTATCCGCTTTGTTCGGTCATTACCCGCGTCGACCTCGACCACACCGCTGTTCTCGGCGATACCATCGAAGCCGTCGCGTACCAGAAAGCGGGCATCATCAAGACCTATTCAACCACCGTCCTCGCTCCTCAGCGCCGGGAAGCATACGCCGTGCTGGAGGAGAAGGCGCGTCAGGAGCACAACACCCTTTATCGAGGTGAGGATGTACGCCTCACCGTCACAGAACGCAGTGCCGACGGAACTCGATTCATCTATGAGGGGATGCCCATGTTGCTGCCGCTCGTCGGATCACACCAGATCGATAACCTCCGCTGCGCTTTGGCGACGATCGAAGCGCTCCGTCTGGAGCATAACATGGCGATCCCGACGGAGGATATCCGCGACGGTCTTTTGCGGGTGGAGCACCCCGCGCGATTTGAGCGTTTGCGTACCGACCCGGTCGTAGTGCTCGACGGCGCGCATAATCCCAACGGGCTCTCTTCCTTTGCCGAGGCAGTCCGCGCCTATTATCCGACGGGCGATAAGACGCTGATTATCGGCATGCTTGCCGATAAGGACAGCACCTCGCTCCCTTTGCTGAAAGGGCTGTTCAGGCGTGTGATTGCGACGAATGTTGCAAATCCCCGCGCACTCTCTGCCGGGGAACTCGCCCATCGACTGACCGGTATCGCCGATGAGATCGAGATCGTCGAAAGTCCCCGTGACGCGCTCGATAAGGCGCTCTCCTACGGCGGCGATGTGTTTATCTGCGGATCACTTTACCTCGCGTCCGAGATCCGACCGTATCTTATAGACAAAAACTGATTATGACAACAGAATAAAACAGATTATTTAAGCCTATCCTAATATTATTAGGGTAGGCTTTATCATATAGGAGGACAAGCATGGTAGATATGACATATCATAACGGCGTTGTCACGGCGCGACTCGGCGGTGAGATCGATCACCATATCGCGCCCGCGATTCGCGGCGAGATCGACGCGCGGTGCGAGACCTACCGCCCCGCACGGCTGGTACTGGATTTCGGCAGGGTAGGCTTTATGGATTCGTCTGGTATCGGCTTGGTAATGGGGCGATACCGCATGATATCACTGCTCGGCGGAAGGCTGGAGGTCGTTAACATCCCGCCGAATTTGAAAAAGATATTTGTACTGTCGGGACTTGAAAACCTGGGGGTGATGAAATGAATTTTGTCAACAGTATGAAGCTGAGTTTTATTTCGAAAAGCACAAACGAGAGCTTTGCCCGTTCGGCGGTCGCGGCGTTTCTGCTGCCGCTCGACCCGACCGTTGCTGAGATCGCCGACGTCAAGACTGCTGTTTCAGAGGCGGTGACCAACGCCATCGTCCACGCCTACCCCGATACCTTCGGCACCGTTTACATAGAGGCAAGGCTCACAGATTCCGGCAGAGCAATCATCAAAATCCGCGATAAAGGCGTTGGGATCGCCGATATCGAGCAAGCGATGGAGCCGCTGTACACTACCTCGACCGACGAGCGCGCGGGCTTGGGCTTTGCGGTGATGCAGAGCTTCATGGATAAGGTCACGGTGCGCTCCGCTGTCGGGAAAGGGACGACCGTGACCCTCGAGAAGAATATCATCCGCGCCGCGTATGGATCGCGATGAGCTGATCCGGCAGAACCTGCGGCTGGTTCACGCCTGCGCCCACCGCTTTGAGGGCAGGGGAATCGAGTATGACGATCTGTACTCCGCAGGGTGCGTAGGGCTCGTCAAGGCGGTCGACCGTTTTGATACGAACCTCGGGTATAAGCTGAGTACCTATGCGGTACCGGTGATCCTCGGCGAGATCCGACAGCTGTTTCGCGACAGCGGCAGCGTGAAGCTCTCGCGTTCCTTAAAGGAGCTGAGTATGCGCGCGCGTAAAATGTGCGACGATTACCGCGCTCGGCATGGGGAGGATATGAGTATCACGGAGCTTGCGGACGAGCTTCATGTAGATGCGTACAAGGCGGCTGAGGCACTGAACGCCTCCCGCGCTGTTCTTTCTCTCTCGGGTGACGATGAAAGCGCGGGTGGGATCGACGTTCCCGTCCCTTCTCCCGAAGAACAGCTGACCGAGCGTTTATCGTTGAAGCAAGCGTTATCGGCACTCGACGACGATGACCGCCGCCTGATCCGTCTGCGGTACTATCAGCATCATACCCAGCAGCAGACCGCCGAGCGTCTCGGCACTACACAAGTGCAAATCAGCCGCCGTGAGAAGAAGATCCTGCTGAAAATGCGGTCTATGCTGTTGTAATGACAGAATCAGGAAGAGAAAAGCCGACCCAATGGGTCTGGTATCATTAAGCTAAGAAAATTGTATCTCACTGACGCTCGGTCAATTGATACAATTCCTCAGTCACCGTTCGGTGACAGCTCCCTTTCCCAAAGGGAGCCTTCCTTAACCTAATGATATCGCCCATCGGATCGGCTAATTTGATAGTTTTTTATTTGTCTTCCAAGTCTTTCAACTCGGCCATTTCTTTTTTGTTAAGCTTGATGTAGCCGTCCTTGATAACCTTGACCTCCTTGACCTTGAAGGTCTGGGGAGCGGCGTCGTCGGGAGTATTATCCATCTTAACCTTGAGGACGCGAGTCAGCAGGTTGGTCTCTACGACCAAGCCTCTGCCGTAAGGCGTTTTGACGATCGCACCGACCTTAGGCGTGTGTTTCAAGAGGTCGGTGTAGGCGTCCTGCTCGTATTTCAGACAACACATCAGTCTGCCGCAGGTGCCGGAGATCTTGGTGGGGGAGAGAGACAGTCCCTGCTCCTTCGCCATCTTGATGGATACGGGATGAAATTCACCGAGGAAGCTCGAACAGCAGAACGGTCTGCCGCACACGCCGAGGCCTCCGAGCATCTTGCTCTCATCACGGACGCCGATCTGTCTGAGTTCGATACGGGTACGGAACACGGATGCGAGATCCTTGACCAGCGCACGGAAGTCGACTCTCCCGTCGGCGGTAAAATAGAACAGGATCTTACTGTTATCAAAGGTATATTCCACGTCGACAAGCTTCATTTCGAGCTTGTGTTCCGCTACCTTCTGCTCACAAATCTTCAGCGCTTCCTTTTCCTTGCGGTGATTGTCCTCCAGGCGGCGCATATCTTCCTTGGTCGCTTTGCGAATCAGCTTCTTGAGAGGATGGACGATCTCCTCGTCGGTTACCTCTTTGTTGGCGATGGCGACTTTACCGCATTCGATACCGCGCGAGGTCTCGACGATGACGGTGTCGCCGATTCTCAGTTTTTTATTATCAGGGTCAAAGTAGTAGACCTTACCTACCTCCTTGAACCGTACTCCGATTACTTCTGCCATGTAATCCTCCTGTATTGTGATGACAGCCACGTTACCAGCAGCTGTAGATTAACGTTTGTTTTCAGCTTGGACAACGCTTGCCCGGTTGTTTCGATCAGCGCGATCGTGCGCGTACGGTCGAGCTTGCGGGTGAGCTTCTTCACGTCTGTGTCGTCGGTTCTTATACCGCTGTAGAACGCGAGCGCCAGCCTCAGCTTTTCAGCCAGTGCTGTCAGTGAAGCGCGCAGCTTTTCTTTATCGTTCAGCGAAGTCAGCTCTCTGAGAAGCTCATATTCATACAGTGAGACGATCCCGCTAATCAGCGCTCGTGCGACTTGATCGCTCTCTTCGTCGGTTGTTGACGACCGGTGAAGCGTGATGATACGGGCGCGTGAACGTACCGTAAGCAGCATGCTCTTTGCGCTCTCGACCGTGAAGATGAACAGTAGATTCTGCGGCGGTTCCTCGATGGTTTTGAGCAGTGCATTTTGCGCGTCTTCCCTCAACAGCTTGTCCGCGTCGCGAAATATATAGACCTTTGCGGGCGCTTCGTTCGGCTTGATACTCGTCTGTGCGAGGTAATCGTCGCGCAGATCCTTGAGTGACAGAATGCCGCTCTTGAGGTTTTTGCTTGGCTCGGGGATAAAGACGTCGGGGTGGATGCCCTCGAGCACCTTGCGACAGGCATTACAGCTCAGGCACGGACGATCGTCGCTCTCGCATACGGCGCCCGCAGCCAACAGCAACGCGGCGCTTTCGCGTTCGGCGCTGTCGCCGCTTTCGATGATGACGGTGTGTGGGATCCTACCCGATCGGGGCAGGGAGCGGATCATCCGCTCGTTATCCGGTTGCAGCATGATTTCCATTCCCTCACCGCCTTCGTTTAACATCAACCCTCATTATATCATAAGAACGATCAAAAATCTACTGTTATTTTTTGCTGAGTTTACCGGTAGGTTAGTTGATCGAAGTATTTATTTCAAATAAGCGATGTTGGAGAGCACCTGACCGTTTTTTACCTCTATCACGCCGAAGCTCTTTCCGTAGCCGCAGGAGCCGGGGTTGAACAGCCTCAGCCCGTCGATATATTCGTCGTGGGCGATGTGCGTATGACCGAACAGCGCGACGTCGGCACCGCGTTCACGAGCCTCACGCTCCAGCTCCCCGAGACCGTATTTGACGTGATAGGCATGACCGTGACATGCCATGAACCTCACACCTTCTGCCGTGAATTCTTCCACCATCGGCAGGGGTTCCCAGTCGCAGTTGCCTTTGACGGTGTAATATACTTTATCCGGGAACTCGATCTTGATCTCGTCAACCTCGTCACGGCTGTCGCCGCAGTGGACAACGATATCGGCGTCACGGTTGAGCAGCATGACTTGTTTAAGGTTGCGATAGGAGCCGTGAGTATCAGAAACTACGATTATTTTCATATTTTCCTCCTGACTGCATAGTATAACATATGAGGTGAAAGTTATGGCTGATCAAGCACAGATTAACACATTGATAAAGAAGCTCAGTGAGCGGATGGGCACGCCTGAAAGCGAGATACGCAGTGCCGTGGAGGGCTCCTCCTATAGTAAGCTTTTGAACAGACTGCCCGGTGATAAGGCGCGTCAGATGGAGGAACTGCTCGGCGATGAGGATAAGGCGCGCGAGTTTTTGAACTCTCCGCAGGCGAAAGCGGTCATCAAGAGGATCATGGGCTGATGGACGATCTTTCCGAGAAGCTCAGCGGGATCCTCAGCGACCCCGAAGCGATGCGTGATATCGCGGCTCTGGCTTCACAGCTCGGCGTAGACGCGCCGGGCGTACATAAAGAGCCCGAGCCGCCTCCCGCGGACGATACCGCCGCGATGCTCAGCGGATTAATGCCGATGCTCGGCTCGCTGAAACAGGAGGATGAAACCACCCGTCTTTTGGAGGCGATGCGGCCGTTTCTGAGCGAGGAACGTCAGCGAAAGCTCGATAAGGCAAAGCGTTTGATCAAGGTGATGAAGCTGATGCCGCTGTTGAAGGACTTGCCGCTGTTTGATTAAAGGGGAGTGATGGTATGCCGCCTAATTCATTAGAACAGGAAGCGATGGACCGCGTCGCACGAATGTACGCGAATTTCGATCGCCGACCGCAGAATCGTCCGAAAGCGCCATCTCCGCCCGAGCCGAAAGCCAAGCCCGAGCCGAAAGCCAAGCCCGAACCGCCCAAAGCACCGGAATTGTCCCCGCCGAAAAAACAGGGCGGATTTCTCGAGCTGATGATGAAGGATAAGGATCAGAGCCTGATCCTTCTTCTGCTCGTGATCCTGATGAAGGATGGCGCCGACCTTAATTTGATGCTGGCGCTGCTGTATCTGCTGATCTGACCTCTTGCAATCATGCCTGAAATTGATTATAATTACATATTATAATCGATTACGGTAAAATTGCAATTGTTTTTACGGAGAATATTATGGATTATACGATCACAGAGCAGGAGCCGACCCGCGCCCTGCTGGTAGAGGCAGATACAGGAGATTATGATGCGGAAGCATCGCTCGCGGAGCTTTTTGAGCTGACCGAGAGCGCCGGCGCGGTACCTGTCGCTTCAATTACTCAGAAACTCAGCCGACTCGACCCCGCTACCTGCGTTGGCTCGGGCAAGCTCGAGGAGATCAAGGATTACTGTGAAAAAGAGAATATCGACCTGATCATCTTCGATCTCGAACTTTCGCCTGTCCAGATCCGCAATATCGAGGCGGCTACCGACGTGCGCGTTATCGACCGCACCATGCTGATCCTCGACATCTTCGCCCTGCGCGCCCGAACCAAGGAGGGCAAGATCCAGGTCGAGCTTGCCCAGCTCAAGTACATGATGCCTCGACTGACCGGTAAGGGCGTCGAGATGTCGCGACTCGGCGGCGGTATCGGCACCAGAGGTCCCGGTGAGAGTAAGCTCGAGACCGACCGCCGCCATATCAAGCGCAAGATGGAGACCCTCAAGACGCAGCTGCGCGACGTGGAGGAGCACCGTAAGCAGCTGCGCGAGCGCCGCGATAAGGACGGCGTGATCACCGTCGCCATCGTCGGCTATACCAACGCCGGCAAGTCCACCCTGATGAACACCCTCACCGACGCGGGGGTGCTCAGTGAGGACAAGCTCTTCGCGACCCTTGACCCGACCTCACGCGCATTAAAGCTGCCGAACGGCGTATCCGTCATGCTGATCGATACCGTCGGACTGGTCAGAAGACTGCCCCATCATCTGGTGGAGGCGTTCAAGTCGACTCTGGAGGAAGCGGCGCAGGCGGATATCATCCTCAATGTCTGTGACGCGAGCAGTGAGGAAAGCCGCCTGCACCTCGATGTGACGCGCGAGCTCCTCGCCTCCTTGTCGAGTCTCGACAAGCCTATCATTCCCGTCCTCAACAAATGCGATTTGATCGACGACAGCATGACCGGTATCTCCGGCGCGGTGCATATCAGCGCGAAGTACGCGCAGGGTATCGATGAACTGCTCAAGGCGATCGAGGATAACCTGCCTAAGAAGGTTCAGCGCGTAAAGATCCTATTACCTTTCGATAAGGTCGGTATCGCCGCAAAGCTCCGCGAGACTGCCGTCCTCCATCGCGAGGAATATACCGCCGAGGGCCTCATGCTGGAGGTTACTGTCGACGAGATTCAGTACGCACGTCTGCGGGATTATTTCGTTGACTGATCGTGTAAACTTATTGCATTATGACAGATGTTGTGTTACTATCATGATAAATACCGAGCGGCATGGTCTCATTTCGGGATCATGCCTTTTGTTTTATCGTTATTGTGTGCTTTATAATAGGAAAGGAGCCTTGTATATGAGCAGTACAATCGGGACAAAACGCACCCGCAAGTCCTCCGCACAGGAGCTGACACATGAGGGTCAGCCCGTCACGCGGAATATTGTGTTGTGTGAGGATGGGAAATATCGCTGGGTTTATGAGATGAATCTGTTGAAGAACCCCACGGTTTTCCTGATGGTGTGGAAGATCTTTTTCTTCATCATTCTCGGGATCTTCACGCTCGTCGCTCTGTTCGACCTGTTCCGGGGCGGCGACAGACTCGGTCAGGCGCTTTTGAACGATCTGAAAATGCTCGGATATATGATCCTCGGCATGACAGCCTTAACCGTTCTCGGCGTATTGGTCTACGCGGCGATAATGCGCGGCAAATATATCGTGATGTTCGAGATGGATGATAAGGGCGTCAAGCACGCGCAGATTCCGTCACAGGCGAAGAAGGCGACAAAGCTCGCTGCCGTGACCGCTGTGGCGGGCGCTTCTTCCGGCGGGCTGACCGCGGCAGGCGCGGGCATGATGGCGAGCCGCACGAGCATGTACACGGCTTTTTCCGATGTGCGAAAGGTCAAAGCCTACCCCCGCCGCAATATAATCAAACTTAATGAACGCTTGGAGCATAATCAGGTTTACGCATCTTTGGAAGATTTTGATTTTGTTTATCAGTACATTTTATCCCACTGTCCCGCCGCAAAACACGGATAATTTGCCGCTTATCACAAATTCGGAAAAATCGGTTGCTTTTTCTATCCGGATGTGCTACTATCACATATATATTGGGAAATTAGCTTAATACATACAATATCAAGAGAAAGGACAGAATGATTTTGAAACATTTTTCTACCAAGATGCTTGCCGCTTTTCTGGCGGTCGTGATGACGATCTCCGCCTGTGCGGTATTCGGCGCTTCTGCCGCTGAGACCGATCCCGCCGAGGTCGCCGCGACCGAAGCGGTACAGACGATCGGAGCAGACCCCACCGAAGCGCCCGCCGAGGATCCGACTACGGCAAATACAGAGGCTGTCAACGTCGGTAAGGTCAAGAACATTGTCAAGGATAGCTTCGAGAGCGACGCGATCAAGCTGAACTGGGATCCCGTCGAAGGCGCAGACGGTTACTATATCTATCTGTGCAACGCCGACGAGGGTGAGGCGTTCAAGAAGATCGCCGAGACTACCGAGAACACCTACACCGCGACCGGTCTGATCCACACCACTCAGTATCATTTTCAGATCGCCGCTTTCGTCAACAAGGACGGTGAGATCTATGAGGGCGAGCCGACCGTTAAGCTGACCGCTACCCAGCCCGGCCCTGTCACCGGCATGACCAAGTGGCGTTCTTCCACCGTGCTCGAAATGGAATGGGATCGCAACCCGAAGGCGACCGGCTACCGTATCTACCGTAAGGAAGGCAGCAGCGCCGAGGTCGTCTACAAGACCGTCTACGGCAATACCAACACCACCTTCTCCGATACCGCCGTTAAGCAGGGTACGACCTATAAATACCGCGTCAAGAGCTTCCGCGAGCTGTACAACACCTCTTACAGCTCTATGGAACCGGGCGTCGAGACCTTCATCGCGGGTCTGTGCGGTCCGAACTACACCATTACCTCCCGCTGCCAGCGCATCAACCTGACCTGGAAGAAGAACCCCTACGCGACTCACTATGAGGTTTACTATTCCACCAGCCCTGACAACAGCAAGTTCGTCAAGCTGTTCACTACCCCCAGACTGTACTATAACACCACCAAGCTGACCGTCGGCAAGAAGTATTACTTCCGCGTCCGTCCGATCTATGTCAAGGGCAACACCACCATCACCGGCACCAGCAATAAGAAGAACGCGACTGTCGTCAAGACCGCTTACGGCAGGTCGACAGGTAACACCTATATCGAGATCAGCATCGATCAACAGCATATGTGGTATTACAAGAACGGCAAGCAGGTCGCGACGACTGAGGTCGTTACCGGCAACAAGGGTACCAGCGATACGCCCAAGGGTTATTTCAGCGTTCTGAACAAGACGCGCAACACCTACCTTTCCGGTGCGGGCTACAGCTCCTTTGTCAACTACTGGATCGCGTTCAAGGGCAACAGCTACGGCATCCACGACGCGAGCTGGCGTTCCGCTTACGGCAACCCCCACTACATGGGCAACGGTTCCCACGGCTGTGTGAATACGCCGAAGGCACAGGTCGCTCAGATCTACAACAATGCCTCTATCGGCACGCCGGTCATCATCTACTAAAAGCATTGTAAAGCGCTTCCTTACGGAGGCGCTTTCCTTTTGATTCACATTCTGTTCATTTGACTTTGCGCAGTATATATAGTAAAATATTTCATATAAATAGTTTAGCTATTTGTGCGCAGCTCCTTGAACATGCAGGGCTGTGGCAATCTCAAACGATTATTTCCGGAGGTGAAGCGAATCTTATGCAAGCTGTTCTGGATGTAGCGGCGATCGCACTGCGCGCGCTGCTGCCGTTCTACGCGCTGGTCATCGTGTACCAGTGCTTTGCTTCCGCACGCCGTCACAGGCGACCCGAGAAGCCCCTTGTCACCCTAGAGGTGCTTGAAACGGGACAGAAGATCCCGGTGCTTTTCTGGGAGAACTCCATCGGACGCAGTAAGGGCTCGGATATCCGCGTATCGGATATCAGCGTATCGCGCGACCACTGCGTACTGCTCAGGCGCAAGGAGGGCTGGTTCGTTTCGGATATCGGCTCCAAGTTCGGTACCTACGTCAACGGTGAACGCTGTGAGGGTCGTACCAAGGTGATCATCGACGACGAGATCACCGTCGGTCATACCACCTTCATCCTCAAGCGCGGCGACGAGTATCAGGAGCGTCTGCGCCCCTCGTGGTTCTTCTCCAAGGCTTCCGACAAAGGCAGCCTGAAGCCCTATAAGCTGATGATCCTGATCACCTTCTTCCACCTGTTCATGGCGGTCGAAGCGTGCTTTTCCAATGAGATAAAGGACTTTACCCCCCTGCTGATCTTCGGCGCGATGGAGGCGGTGATGTGGGCGTTCTTCTGCATCTCGTCCTACGCCTTGAACCGCGTCAACTTCGAGCTGGAGGCGCTGGCGTGTTTCCTGTCGGGTATCAGTATATTGCTGCTCGTGCGGCAGGAGCTGCGCTCGGCGATCGTCCAGATGATCGCGATGGCGATCGGCATGGTGGTTTTTGCCGTGATGGTGAAATTCATCGAGGATCCCGACCGTGTGAATTCGTGGCGACTGTGGATCATGATCGCCGCCGTGGGACTTCTGGCGGTGAATATCGTGTTCGGCCGCGTGACCAACGGCGCCGCCAACTGGATCAACATCGGCGGGATCAGCGTCCAGCCGTCCGAGTTTGTTAAGATCGCATTCATCTTCGTCGGTGCGGCGGCTCTCGATAAGCTACAGACCCGACTGAACTTCTTCCTGTTCATCGGCTTTTCGGCAGTATGCGTCGGCGCTCTGGCGCTGATGGGCGACTTCGGAACGGCGCTGATCTTCTTCGCAACCTTCCTGTTGATCGCGTTCATGCGTTCCGGTGATATCAAGACCATCATTCTCGCACTTGCCGCCGCGGCATTCGCTGTATTCATCGTGCTGAGCATCAAGCCCTATGTCGCCGATCGTTTTTCGGCGTGGGGTCACGTCTGGCAGCATACGCAGGACAGCGGCGGCTACCAGCAGGTTCGCGTGATGACCTACCTCGCCTCCGGCGGACTGATCGGAGTGGGTGTGGGCAACGGTTATCTGAAATATGTCTTTGCATCCGAGTCCGACCTGGTGTTCGGCTTGGTTGCGGAGGAGATGGGCGTGATCATCGCCTTTGTGATCGCGGCGGCGATCGTCGCACTGGCGTTCTATGCCCGCGCGATCACGACCCGCTCGCGTTCCTCGTTCTATGCGATTTCCGCCTGCTGTGCGGCGGGCTTGATGGTGGTGCAGAGCGCCTTGAACATCTTCGGCATCACCGATATACTGCCTCTCACGGGTGTGACGCTGCCCTTCCTGTCGGCGGGCGGCTCGTCCATGATCTCGTGCTGGGGACTGTTGGCATTCATCAAGGCGGCTGACGAGCGTACCTACGCCGCGAAGCGCCACGCGCCCATCAACGCGCTGAGAAAGCGGGGTGTCGCTGAATGAAACGGATCATGACGCGTTCCCTGATCGTCTGGATCGTGACCTTCGCGTTTCTCGGCGGTCTGATCTTCCTCGGCGTGAGGATCGTTCTGCATAACGACGAGTGGGTCCAGCAGCCCTTTAACGGACACATGGCGGCGTCGGGCGGCCTTGCGAAGGCAGGGCGTATCTACGACCGCAACGGTACGCTTCTCGCTCACAGCGAGAACGACACGCGACTCTACCACGATAACGCGAGCACCCGCGAGGCGCTTCTGCACGTTGTCGGCGACAACAGCCTGAATATTTCGACGGCGATCCAGAGCCGCTACCGCACCAGCCTCACCGGCTACAGCTTCATCCTCGGCCTGGGGCTCCCCGAGTCCCTACGACCGAACAGCGACGTCAAGCTGACCGTCGACGCCGACGCCTGCCGCGCTGCCTACGAGGCGCTCGGCGGTAGAAAAGGCGCTTGTGTGGTCTATAATTATAAGACCGGCGAGGTGCTGTGTGATGTCAGCGCGCCGGGCTACGACCCCCAGTATCCTCCCGACATCACCGAGGAGAACGAGAGCGAGTACGACGGCGTGTATCTGGATAACGTCGTATCCTCGACCTTCACGCCCGGCTCGACCTTCAAGATCATCACTGCCGCCGCGGCGGTAGAGAATATCCCCGATATCTACTCTCAGACGTTCAGCTGCCCCGGCTCGGTCGAGATCGGCGGCAACACCATCACCTGCGAGAGCGCCCACGGTGACCAGAGCTTCTCCGAGGCGTTCGCCAATTCCTGCAACTGTGCTTTCGCGCAGATCGCGGTACAGGTGGGCGGCGAGAAAATGCAGGCGACCGCCGAGCGGATGGGCTTCAACAACAAGGAGCTTCGTATGAGCGATATCCCGCTTGCGACCAGTCATTATGACGCAAAGAAAGCCGATGAAAACTCCCTTGCGTGGTCGGGTATCGGTCAGCACGAGGATCTGGCTAATCCGATGCTGATGGCGATGATCTGCTCCGCTGTCGCTAACAACGGCTCCGCCGTATCCCCCTATATCGTAGAGGATGACGGTAAACTGCTTGATAAGCTCGGTATCACGATCAACAAGATGCAGAACACCGAGATGATGTCCGCCGACACCGCCGCCCGCCTTCACGAGCTGATGAAGGCCTCCGCCGAGGGCTACTCATGGCGCGGCGTGAGCGTTGCGGGGCTTGACTTCTGCGCCAAGACCGGAACCGCCGAGGTCGGCGAGGATAAGGAACCGACCGCGTGGTTCGTCGGCTTCACCGAGGATGAGAAGCATCCCTACGCCTTCGCCGCGGTCGTGCTCGAGGGCGGTTACGGTATCGACGCCGCGACCCCGGTCGTCAACGCCGCCGTCAGCAAGCTCGTCAACGGGTGGTAAATCTTATATAAAACAACGCTCACGTTGGAGATGAACCAACGTGAGCGTTTTTTGGTTGCTCACTCATTTACGGAGAGATCATATCGACTTGGATAATCATAGCTTTTATAGGTCTCGCCTTTCGACAGGTCGAGCTTTACGCCGTTGATATTCACGACGTTATTGCTTTCCCAACTGATGGAGGCGTCCTTTTGGTGGTACTGGTGGTAGATCTTCTTTTTGCCGACATCCGTCTTTTCATAAACCTTGACGGCAAAGTCTGTGGTAGCGCCGCCGTCGGCACAGTATGCTTCGAGCGTGTACCTTCCGTCCGGAGAAACGGAGGTATCTATCAGGTCTTCGGTATTTCCGCTTGCCATCATCAAACCGAGAAAAAAACCTCCGGCGATCGGACTACAGCCGGTCAAGGTAATCGTTTGCGCCAGACAAGCCGCGATGATCGCAACGATCACGATTGCTTTTTTCATGCGATCACTCTTTCCCCAGACACTCTGCGTACACGCCCG
>CACZYF010000013.1 GCA_902785355.1 uncultured Ruminococcus sp.
TCCGGTCTTCTTGTTGTACCTTCATTACAAAAATACAGCCGAGTTTCTCTTCTCGACTGTATTCCTATACTTTATTTTTTCCTTATCTTAATGATATTGTGCGTGCAGCGGGGTTCCTTTTTTATGAAATCAGCGTACTTTGTCGGATAGTTTTTTGATAATTATTACGGTTGCATAGTTTTATGCAACTTTTTTTATTATCTCGACATGATTGAGAGGGGTATTCTATCACGAAAGGATGAAACGATTGCAACTCGCGGGCGAAATGATACCCGTCATCACGGCAGTGATCTCGGGCGGGTCGGCGGCGATCGCGGCGATCATCGTCGCGGTGATCCAGTCGCGTTCACAGCACAAGGGGGTCATCGCCGAAATCGACAAGCGCGACGCGCTGCAGGCGCAGCGGATCGAGCAGCTCGAAAAGAAGATGGACAAGCATAATCAGCTGATCGAGCGCACCTATAAGGTGGAAGAAGCGGTCAAGCTGATCGAAAAAGACATCAAGGTCGTAAATCATCGGATCGATGACCTTGAGCATAAGTAAACAGGTTGAGATTACCACGGCATAAATGCCTCGTAATGACAATCAGAAACAGAAAGGATGAGTGTATGAACCTGAAATTCAAACTGACTTCACGCAAGTTCTGGGCGGCGGTGGCGGAGTTCGTCGCCATGCTGCTGGTGTTCTTCAACTACCCTCAGGACAAGACCACGCAGATCACCGCTCTGATCATGGCGGGCGCTGCCGTGATTGCGTACATCGTCGGCGAGGGTCTGATCGACGCGGCGTCGAATCCGACCTCCGTTCCCGAGAAAAAGGACAAGAAGCATGAGCGTTAAGAACGCAAAGGGAGTCGATATCTCCTACGCGAACGGAAATATCGATCTTGGTAAAGTCAAAGCGGCGGGGTACGATTACGTCATGATCCGCTGCGGTTACGGCTCCGATCTGCTGACGCAGGACGACGCGCAGTTTGAGGCGAACGTCAGGAAGGCGGAGTCGCTCGGCTTGCCGTGGGGCGTGTACCTGTACTCGTATGCTACCTGTAAATCGGAGGCATTATCCGAGGTGCAGCATGTCAAGCGGTTGTTGAAGGGCAAGAAGCCCACCATGCCGATCGCGCTGGACGTAGAGGACAGCGCCTACTATACCCGTCGCGACTGTTTCAATAAGGCGACGATCACCGAGGTGGTAGGTACTTTCATCGAGGGGATCCGCAAGGCGGGCTATTACCCGATGATCTACACCGGCATCTACTGGCTCGGCGAATATATCGACAAGAGCGTTTATATGTCCTGTGACCTGTGGATCGCCCAGTGGAACAGTACCTGTCAGTACACCGGGGATAATCTCGGTATGTGGCAGTACGGAGGCGAGGTCAATTACCTCGAGAGTAATTCGATCAGCGGCGTCGGCGTGATCGACAAGGATATCTGCTACCGCGATTACCCGACGATCATCAAACAGGGCGGCTACAACGGCTGGACGAAGGGCAGCGGGGGAGAGTCAGCCTCCAAGCCCGAGCTGATCACCGCGACCTGCGAGCTGCGAATGAGATACCTTGCGAAGGAGGGCTACAGCAACAGCGAGAAGCAGGTCAAGACCCTGCAAAGGCTTCTGAGGGCGAGCGACTACCTCGGCGCGGACAAGCTCCCGCTGACAATCGACGGCATCTTCGGCAGAAATACAGATTATGCCGTTAGATCATTTCAGAAAGATAATAATGTCAATGTCGACGGCGTCGTTGGTATTGATACATGGTCAAAGCTCATCGGAGCGGCGTAAAAAGATTAGTAGAAGCGGCGATACGGCTTGTTGTCCGGATGGACGGCAAGCCGTATTTTTGCAAAAGTCAACCGAACGATGAAAAATCTTGCATTATTGTCCGAGAGTTGTATAATGATATTATAGACACTTGGTAGCCACTGATTAATTCACGCCTGACGGCTGAGCACGCAACTCACTTGCAGCTTTTCCGCCAAACTGCCCAAAAATCCTTATCCATACGACAGTATGCGGACGCAGATCGGGGTGAGGTTCATTGTATTATTTGATTCGCCAGACCTTGGAGGAAACGGATTTTGAACACCTGAAAAGCGGCGGCCAGTATGTAGCGGTTCTGACGTCGGCACAATGGGCGAAGCAGAAAGACAGCTTCGAGATGGGTATCGATATCGAGCCGCAGACGTCGGAGATCCACTCAACCAAGGCGGAGGTCAACTACGACTCCCTGACGGGTACATTCAGCATTCCCGACCGCACGGATTATGAGATCCAGCGGCGATTCGCATTCGCGCTGGATGAGAAGGGTATCGTCTTCATCGATGACGGCGGTACCGCTCAGAAGATCATCAATGATATCCGCATGTCCAAGAAGTGGCGACTGCCCAGCCTGGAACGCTTTTTGTATGACTTCCTCGAACAGATCATCAGCGACGACCGCGATATCCTGGAGAGCTATGATGTCGAGCTCAATGCGATCGAAGACGATATCGAGCGAGAGGATGACAACGTCGACAACGTAGAACGCGCGAACGAGATCCGCGGCGATCTGCGCGCCTTGCGCGTACACTATGAGCAGCTGCTCGACTTTACACAGGAGCTCGAGGAGAACGAGAACAACTTCTTCAAGCATGATAACCTGCGTTACTTTCGCTTGTTCGTCAACCGTATCGAGCGTTTTCGCGATACCGCCAAGGCGGTCAGCGATCACGCTTTGCAGATACGCGATATCTATAAGGCGCATCTGGATATCAAGCAGAATCGTATCATGACGGTGCTGACGGTCGTGACGACCATCTTCATGCCGCTGACGCTGATCGTCGGCTGGTACGGAATGAACTTCCGGCACATGCCGGAGCTGGAGAGCGACTGGGGCTATCCCGTCATCATCATTCTCAGCGCTCTGATCCTGATCGGCAGCCTGTTCTATTTCAAGAAGAAAAAGTGGTTGTAGGGTTTGACAACGCTCCACATTTGTATTAATATACGAGCATATGATTTTATAACGAAAGGGTGATACCATGTTTTGTGATAACTGCGGAAAAGAAGTGATCGACGGTGCGAAGTTCTGTCGTTACTGCGGCGCCGAGATCCCCGAGCAGACGCTCCGTCATGCCCGTCCCGAGCCGGAGGAGATCTACTCCCATTCCGATATGAACGAGCATACAGGCTTTGATGTAACGCCGTTGGACGTTGATCAGCAGAACGCCGACGATATCTCGGATCGAACAAGAGTGTATGATTTCGGACGGTTTGAGGATAACGGTGTTCCCGGGCAGGAGCCGTATGATGACCGCGAGATCATCAATGATTCCTTCGACGAATACACTGAGGAAGAGAATCCCTACGATGATCGGCTGGACGAGTATTTCAGGGAGGAAAATATTCCTGAAAAGAAAAATACATGGCTGTGGGTGGTCTTGGGCGTTGTTATCGCGATCCTGATCATCGCGATCGGTTTTATCGCTGTGCGTGCCATCACGCAGAACACCAACAAGAACAATAAACCGACTGTTTCGACCGTGGCGACCGTCCCGGCGACTCAGAAGCCGACCGAAAAGCCGACCGAACCGCCTACCCAGGCGCCTCAGCCGACGCAGGCACCGGTCACCGAGGCTCCCGCTCCGACCGATCCGCCGGCTCCCGAACCGACCGATCCGCCTGCTCCCGTACCCACCGACCCGCCCACGCCTACCGAGACACCCGTCCCCGGATATGAGACCGAGGCGGAATATGATGAATATTATTAAGGAGCGTACTATGCTGTTACTGTGTTACCCGCGCTGTTCGACCTGTAAGAAGGCGCAGAAGTGGCTGGATGAGAAGAAGATAAACTACCATTACCGGGATATCAAGGAGGATAACCCTTCCGCTGAGGAACTCGGGGTGTGGCTTCGTAAAAGCGGTCTTGAGATCAAGCGCTTTTTCAACACCTCCGGACAGCTCTACAAGAGCATGGGGCTGAAGGATCGATTGCCTTCGATGACCGACGAGGAGAAGCTCAGCCTTCTCTCGACGGACGGTATGCTCGTTAAGCGTCCGCTGCTGATTGGAGATGATTATGTACTTGTCGGTTTCCGTGAGCAGGAATGGACAGAAAAGCTTGTCTGATTTATTGTATAAAGGGTGGGGCGCTTCGCGTGAAGCGCCCCGTTTTTTTGAGCGATCAGTGATCAGCAGCCGCAGTCGTTTCCGCAGCCGCAGCCGCAACCGTTGTTGCCGTTGTTGCCGCAGCAAGCCCACAGGACGATCAGCAGAATGATGATACCGCAGCAGCTGTTGCCGCCGAATAAACCGTTATTGTTACACATATTGTTTCCTCCTAAGTTCTCTTATAGGTGATGAAATCATCAGCTACACCATATACTATGCTTCTTTGTACGCTGTGTGACGATCTTTTGGAGCAAAGCTGATAGTTATGCCGTTTTTACAGATAAACTGATTTAAAATTTATTGACAAAAATTACCCCTTAGTGTATAATTACAGAGGTTGTTTGATTTTATCGCGATTTACCGCGATAACGTATTAATTTATTAAAGAAAGAGGAGAAACATGATGAAAAAAGTATTTGCACTTCTGCTGGCAGTTGCGATGATCGCTTCCGTAGCGGTTCTTGCCGGTTGCGGTAACAAGAATGCGACAACTGAGACCAAGCCCGCGGATACGGCGTCTGCTGACACTAAGACCAACGACTCAAAGACCTACGTGATCTATTCCGACAACGCTTTTGCGCCGTTCGAGTATCTCGATACCGCGACAAATAACTATGTCGGCGTTGACATGGATATCATGGCTGCGATTGCTGAGGATCAGGGCATCAAGTATGAGATGCACAACGAGGGCTTCGACGCTTCTATGGGCGCTGTCCAGAGCGGTCAGGCTGACGCGATGATCGCCGGTATGACTATCACCGACGAGCGCAAGGAGACCTTCGACTTCTCCGACGCTTACTTTGACGACGGTCAGGTTATCGTTGCCAAGGCAGGCACTACGCTCGAAGATCTCAAGGGCAAGACCGTTGCCGCTAAGACCTCTACTGTCGGCGGCGAGTATGCTGAGTCCATCAAGGAGCAGTACGGCTTCACCATCAACTATTATGAGGGTTCCGATAACATGTATCAGGCGGTTCTGACCGGCACTGATGTTGCTTGTGTTGAGGACTTTTCCGTTATCGGTTACGCGATCAAGTCCGGTGAGGTTGATCTCTCCATCATCTCCGAGGAGCCCGCGAACGTTAAGGGCTACGGCTTCGCGGTTCAGAAGGGCAAGAATCCTGAGCTGATCGAGATGTTCAACGACGGTCTGAAGAACATCAAGGAGAACGGCAAGTACAAGGAGATCCTCGCGAAGTACGGTTATTGATCCGATCGTTGATCATATCTTAGTTTAATTCTGTTCAGCACGGTATTCGCTTATCGTGCTGAACTTTATGTAAGGCAGTTGTAGTATATGGATTTTGGAAGAGTTTTTCAACAAGCGTTGCCGATGCTGCTTGACGGTCTGTGGCTGACCGTCAGGGTATCGCTCATCTCTATCGTGATCGGCATGATCATCGGTTTGTTCATGTGTTTGATGAAGATGTCGAAGAATGTTGTTCTGCGCGCGATCGCGGGCGTCTATATCTGGATCATCCGCGGTACTCCTATGCTGGTACAGGCTTTGATGGTGTTCTTCGGTTTACCTCAGCTCGTGCAGATGACGATCAACCCCGATTTTCGTCTTGACGCATTTACTGCGGGCATCATCACCCTTTCGCTGAACGCCGGCGCCTATCTCGCCGAGATCTACCGCGGCGGAATCATGGCTGTTCCGAAGGGACAGAGCGAAGCGGCGCGTTCGCTGGGTCTGTCACAGGCGCAGACCATGCTTAAGGTCGTTCTGCCTCAGGCAATCAAGTTCTCGATCCCTTCGCTGGTCAACCAGTTCATCATCACCATCAAGGATACCTCCATCCTCTCCGTTATCGGTATGGCTGAGGTCGTTAATAAGGCGAAGACTTACGTCGGCAGTACCTATGTGTACTTCGCGACCTACGCGGTCGTTGCGCTGATGTACCTGCTGGTCATCTCCATCCTGATGCTGGTTTCGAGCTACATCGAGAAGAAGTTAAAATACGAAGCGAAGAAGGGGAAGAGACATCGTGACGAACATTAACAGATCAAATAAGAAGGTCGTTGTTACCAACCTTCATAAATACTTTGACAAGAACGAGGTTCTGACCGGTATCGACGCGACCATCTATGAAGGCGAAGTCGTCTGCGTGATCGGTCCGTCCGGCTCCGGCAAATCCACCTTTCTGCGCTGTATGAATAAGCTCGAGGACGCTACCTCGGGCAAGATCGAGATCGACGGCTTTGATATTACCGATAAGAAGGTCAATATCAATAAGGTGCGCGAGAACATCGGCATGGTGTTCCAGCAGTTCAACCTCTTCCAGAATATGACCGTCATCAAGAATATCATGATGGCTCCGGTCTCGCTCAAGAAGATGACCAAGACCGAGGCGTACGCCAAGGGCGTGGAGCTTTTGGAGCGCGTCGGACTGGCTGATAAGGCGGATTCCTTCCCCGGAGAGCTCTCCGGCGGTCAGCAGCAGCGTGTGGCGATCGCCCGCGCGCTCGCGATGAATCCCGATATCATGCTGTTTGACGAGCCTACCTCCGCTCTCGACCCCGAGATGGTCGGCGAGGTTCTGGACGTTATGAAAGAGCTTGCCGCCGAGGGCATGACGATGATCGTCGTTACCCATGAGATGGGCTTTGCGCGCGAGGTATCCGACCGTGTACTGTTCATGGCGGACGGCGTTATCTGTGAGGAAGGCACTCCCGATCAGGTTTTCGGCAATCCGCAGAATGAGCGTACTCAGGACTTCCTGCGTAAGGTTCTGTAAAACTGCATAACGAAGTATCAGGCACTGTAGCGATTACAGTGCCTTTTCTATTGTTGTTTATATTTCTAAATTAGAAATATGATTGTGTTTATGAACAATTTGTGAATCTTTAAATTTGACCTTGACTTTCTTTGACCAATGGTGTACACTATAGTCAAGGTCAGAGAAAGACAAACGACAACTAGACGGATTAGAGGTCAGTAAAATGCGTATGAGCGATTTGGTCGCCCAATATATTAAAGATATACTGGAACGACAGGACGGCGAAGCCGAGATCAAGCGAAATGAACTCGCTACGACGCTGGGATGTGTCCCCAGTCAGATCAACTATGTCATCACCTCGCGATTCACGCCCGAGCAGGGCTATATCGTAGAGTCAAGGCGCGGGGGAGGCGGTTACATCCGTATCACTCGTATCAATACCACTCGAAGCGGTACGATCATGCACATCGTCAACGCGATCGGCAGTACGCTTGATAAAGCGACCGCCGAGGTGATGCTGGACAACATGCTCAGCCGACAGGTGCTCGATCCCGCGACCGCTAAGCTGATGGCGGCGGCGATGGGTGAGAGGACTTATCTCAGCGTACCGCAGCAGTATCGTGACAGCCTTCGAGCGTCGGTATTCAAAAATATGCTGCTGACACTGCTCGACACATAGATTTAACAATAAATGATAGAATAAAGTGAAAAGAATTGTCCGCGGCATGAACTGACTTAAGTCATGAATCGCCCGCGGCATGAAAATGCGCTTTGTACATGTAAAGGAGGAATTTCCATGTTATGTCAACATTGTAAGAAACATGAAGCCACTACCCACATCAAAACAATGATTAACGGCGAGTATGCCGAGTACATGCTCTGTCCCGAGTGCGCGCATGAACTTGGTTATGATCAGATGTTCCCTGATTTTTCGGCAGATTTCGGCGGTTTGCTTTCGAGCTTCTTCTCAAACGCGCTGCCTGCTATCTCCGGCGCGGCTCACTGCGGCACCTGCGGCAGTACCCTGAACGATATCAAGCGTACCGGCAAGGTCGGCTGCGCGGATTGCTATGACACCTTCTTCAATGAGCTGATGCCTACCATCCGCAGCATCCACGGCAATACCGAGCACAAGGGCAAACGCCCTGACGTGATCGAATATACCGTCAATGAGAGCGATACAAGTGCTGATAAAACAGCTCCGGCGGAGGATAAGATTAATTCCCTGCGAGCTGAGTTGAAGAAGGCGATTGAAGATGAGAACTTTGAACGCGCGGCTCAGCTGCGTGACGAAATCAAGGAGCTGGAGGGTTAATTATGAGTGAGGCTGTTGTATCGACCAGGATTCGATTGGCAAGAAATCTGAAGGATTATCCCTTTCCGATCCGACTGCCTGCCGACAAGGCGTGTGAGATCGTCGATAAAGTAGGTGAGGCGCTGAAGGACAGCGATATCCGCTTCCACCGCATCGACCTCGATTCGGTATCCGACGCGATCCGCGTCGCGATGATCGAACGCCATCTGGTCAGCCCTGATTTTATCAGTGCAAAGGAAGGCAGAGCGGTGTTTCTCAGCGACGATAACGCAATTTCGATCATGGTCAACGAGGAAGATCATATCCGCCTGCAGGTTATTAAGGATGGATTTGAACCGGATGAGGCGTTCAAAATTGCGAATGAGATCGATAATATTCTTTCAAAGAAATTAGCGTTCGCGTTCCATAAACGTCTGGGCTATCTGACCCAGTGTCCGACCAATCTCGGCACCGGTATGCGCGCGTCGGTGATGCTCCATCTGCCGGCGCTTGAGATGAGCGGCGCGGTCTATCGTATCGGCGCGAACCTCAGCAAGCTGGGACTGACGATGCGCGGATTGTACGGCGAAAGCACCAAGCCCGCCGGCGCCTTCTTCCAGTTGAGCAATCAGGTCACCCTCGGTATTTCCGAAAAGGCTGCGATCGAGAACCTCAGGAACATCACCACCCAGCTGATCGCTCAGGAGATGCGCGCGCGTGAAACTGCGCTCTCAAAGATCGAGCTAGAGGATCGCATCCATCGAGCTCTCGGCACATTGAAGAGCGCTCTGCTGATGGATCACAACGAGGCGATGACGCTGCTGTCACTTGTCAGACTGGGAGTCAGTGCAAAGAAGCTCGAGACCCTCTCGACCGACAGCATCGACAGGCTGATTGTCGAAATACAGCCCGCGTCAATTATGACGCGATTCGGTGAGGATCTCTCACCCCGCGACCGCGATATCAAGCGCGCGGAAATAATCAGAAAAAGATTTGAATAATTAATATAATGATTAATTGCCTTTGGCATCAAAGGAGGTTGGGTATATGAAATACAATTTTAAAGGCTTTACCGAAAAAGCGAACAAAGCGGTCAATCTGGCGATTGAAAGCGCAGAGAAGCTCGGCCACGATTATATCGGTTCCGAACATATGCTTCTCGGTTTGTGCAAAGAGAACAGCGGCGTTGCTTTTGCGGCGCTCAACGACAGCGGTGTGACTGCCGATAAGGTAGAGGAGCTGTTAAACAGCAGCGGCAGAAAGACCGCTTTGACTCCCGATGATTTCACGCCCAGAACCAAGCGCGTGATGCAGACAGCTGTGATGTACTCGTCGCGTACAGGTTCCGGCTATGTCGGCACCGAGCATCTGCTGGTCGCGCTTCTGTCCGATCGTGACAGTTATGCGATCCGCTGCCTGAGCGCTCTCGGCGTAAGCCCTCAGTCGGTCGCAGACCGTCTCAGCGCCCGCTTACAGGGCGAGGAGCCGGGCGGCTTCCGTGAGAACGGCGGCGCACAGTCTGAGCCCGACGGCGACAGCAAGACCCTCGACAGCTTCTCCCGCGATTTGACAAAAGCGGCAAAGAACGGTGAGATCGATCCCGTGATCGGCAGAGACGAGGAGATCCAGCGGATCATTCAGATCCTTTCACGTCGTACAAAGAACAATCCCTGTCTGATCGGTGAACCCGGCGTAGGCAAGACAGCAATAGCCGAAGGTCTGGCACTGAAGATTGCGAACGGCGAAGTTCCCGAGCATCTGCGTGACAAGCGCGTCGTCGCTCTCGACCTCACCGGTATGGTCGCGGGTACCAAGTACCGCGGCGACTTTGAGGACAGGATCAAGAACGCTATCGACGAGGTAAAGAAGAGCAAGAATATCATCCTCTTTATCGACGAGCTGCATACCATCATCGGCGCCGGCGCCGCGGAGGGCAGCGCAGACGCGGCAAATATCCTCAAGCCCTCGCTCGCACGCGGCGACTTCCAGGTCATCGGCGCGACGACTCTTGAGGAATACCGCAAGTATATCGAGAAGGATGCTGCTCTGGAACGCCGTTTCCAGCCCGTCAAGGTTGGTGAGCCGAGCGAGAAGGACGCGATTGCGATCCTTAAGGGTCTGCGCGACCGCTATGAGGCACATCATAAGGTGAAGATATCCGACGAAGCGATCGAAGCTGCCGTTACGCTCAGCTCTCGTTATATCGCTGATCGTTATTTGCCTGATAAGGCGATCGACCTGATCGATGAGGCGGCTTCTAAGGTTCGGCTGAGTGCGCTGACTTATCCGAATGAAGTCAAGGAGCTTGAAGCAGAGCTCGAACAGCTCGAAAGTGAGAAAACCGCCGCTGTGAACGAGCAGGACTTTGAGCGTGCCGCTCAGCTTCGCGACGAACAGAAGAACATCACCGAACAGCTGAACAAGGCGAAGGACAGCTGGCAGGAGCAGAGCAAGGAGAGCGCACACGAGGTCAGCGCGCAGGATATCGCTGCGATCGTATCCTCGTGGACGAAGATCCCGGTCGTCGAGTTGACACGTGAGGAAAGCGAGCGCCTGTTGAATATGGAGAAGATCCTGCATGAGCGTGTGGTCGGTCAAAATGAAGCGGTCTCCGCTGTCGCGAGAGCAATCCGCCGCGGCAGAGTCGGTATCAAGGATCCCAAGCGTCCCATCGGATCGTTCATCTTCCTCGGACCGACCGGTGTCGGTAAGACCGAGCTGTGCAAGGCGTTAGCGCAGGCTATGTTCGGCGACGAGAACGCGATGCTCCGTCTGGATATGTCCGAATATATGGAGAAGCACACGGTCTCTCGTCTGGTCGGTTCGCCTCCCGGCTACGTTGGCTATGACGAGGGTGGTCAGCTGACCGAGGCGGTTCGCCGCAAGCCTTATTCGGTCGTTCTGTTCGATGAGATCGAGAAGGCTCACCCCGATGTGTTCAACATGCTTCTGCAGATTCTTGAGGACGGCAGACTGACCGACAGCCAGGGTCGCACGGTGGACTTCAAGAACACCATCATCATCATGACCTCTAACGTCGGCGCACGCCGTATCATCGAGCACGCGAGCGTATTAGGTTTCAAGAATAATGAAGAGAGCAGCGATGTGAACGTCCGCGAGTTGGTCATGAGCGAGCTCAAGCAGGTATTCCGTCCCGAGTTCCTCAACCGTGTGGATGACATCATTGTCTTTAATAAGCTCACGAAGCCCGAGATCGAGGAGATCGCCGGCAAGATGCTGAATACGCTCAGCAAGCGTCTGGAGACGCTCGGCGTGACCGTCAGCTTCACCGAGCGGGCGATCGCTCAGGTCGCTGACGCAGGTTTTGATGATGCCTACGGTGCGCGTCCGCTGCGCAGAGCCATCACCACTAACATCGAGGATGCGTTGAGCGAAAAGATGCTGGAGCCTGACTTCGACAGCAAGAAGCCTATCACCTGCGACTATGACGGTGAGAAATTCACGTTTAATTCTTGATAAGAATTAAACATAATTCAAAAACAGAATAATAAACGATATAAAGAAGCCCGAGCCTTTGCGGTTCGGGCTTTGTCGTTATAGATTCCAGTGTAAGATCGTTTTACCGTAAGCCTTCTTGATATCTGTCTCGAAAGCTGTTTTGATGTCTGCAAACCGGTTGATCTCGACGGTGTTGCCGACGAGACGGCTCAGATAGAGCGGGATCTCCGGGTGTTTATGGTAAAGTGAGACAGTCGTGCGAAAGTCATCCTGACCGGAGCGGCTCGTGCCGAACATTCTCAGTCCCTTTTCGAGCATCATGCGTGTATTGATCGCAACGGGATATTCGCTGACGCCGAGGATCGAAATGGTGCCCTCCGGGCGTATCAGACCGATGATCTGCTCGATCGCGATCGGCGAGCCGTTGCCGCCGACGCACTCGAAGGCGTGGTCGATCTGCATCTCCGCAGGTATCTCGGTCGTCAGGAAGGTGCCGTCGGCAAAGGAGAAGTCAGAGAGTTTCTCTCGGTTGATACCAAAAACATAGATTTTTGATTTAGGCTGCATATATCTAAGCAGAAGCGAAGTGATGTAGGCGAGGTTGCCGTCGCCCCATACACCGATGATGTCGCGGCGCTCGTGAGCGATCTTCTTAAAGCGGCTGATAGCGTGTACGCTGACGGATACCAGCTCAGTGAACGCGGCAACGTCGAGGTCGATCCCGTAGGGGAGCTTGACCAGCCGCTCGGGAGTGATGCTGTAGTACTCCTGCATGAAGCCATCGACGGAGCTGCCGCAGAACTTGCTGGAGCGCAGATAATTCTCGGCGATATATTCGTCGCTTTCAATCGGGATATTGGGTACCATCACCACGCGGTCGCCGGGTGTAAAGCTGCCGGTAGCGTCATAGACGACCTGTCCGATCGCCTCATGGATCAGCGCCATCGGGAGCTTTTCGCGGAGCACCTTCGGGTCGCGGGTACCTTGATAGTACCGTTGGTCGGCGTTACATATAGAGAGGTGGGTGGGGCGGACGATCACGCCGCTGTCCATCCCGATCTCACTGAACGCGATCTCGAACCTGCGCGGAGCGCACAGGCGGTAGACTGTATTGATCATCGCGCGTCCTCATCTTCCAGCAGGGAGCGGGCAATACGCAGATCATAGGGATAGGTGATCTTGATGTTGAAGGTCTCGCCCTGCACGAGCTTCACGTCCATGCCCTTCATGACCAGGATCTTCGCCGCGTCGGTGAGGATCTCCTTTTCTTCATCGCTCAGACTCATGTAGGTATCGCGCAGAAGCTTCGCCTTGAAGCTCTGCGGCGTCTGACCCTGATACATCAGCCGACGATCGGGGATCGCGGTGATCTTGTCGTTATTGCCCTCGACGATGGTATCGGTAGCGGGGATGACGGTATCGCACGCGCCGCAGCTGAGAGCTGTTTTTATATTTTCTTCGATGATCCGATGTGTGACAAACGGACGAACGCTGTCGTGGGTCACGATCACGGTATCATCGTCGAGTGTGTAGTGCTCGTCGATATAGGCGATCGCGTTCATGATGGTCTCGTTGCGGGTCTTGCCGCCCTCGATGACTGCGATCCGATCACTCATGCCGGTATATTTACGGATGATCTCTTTGGTGTGACCCAGCCACGCGCGCGGAGAGAGGACGATGATCTTCTCGAAGGCGGGGTTGGGAAGGAATTTTTCCAGAGTATGGTTCAGGATCGGCTTGCCCTTGATCTCCAAGAACTGCTTGGGCATATCGGTCGAACCCATGCGCGAGCCGGTACCGCCCGCTAAAATAACTGCAAAAATCATAATGATCTCCTTTATCTCAGCTCACCCATGTAGTCGAAGTGGATATCGCTGTTTTCTTCTATGTTACTGCCTAAATCGAGTCGGTAATAATCATGGAAGGGGTTCTGTTCACTTAGCGGGAGCATCTCCATGTAGCTCTCGGTGTACCATGCGGTCAGGAAGTCCTTGTATCCGACGGGGATGAAGGTGTCTACATCGTCAAATCGATAGGGGATGACTTCGGAAAAGGTCTCGATGGGGAAGGTTCCGCGGTATTTATGGTCGGAGGATGCGGGCATGACCCATCCGGTCTCCTTATGCTCATATTTACGGACTGCCTTCTCGTAGGATCGCGAATAGCCGTCCATCGAGCGCAGGCGAAGGATCGGCAGCAGCAGCTTGCTCAGCAGATACGCCTTGCCCTTGCGGGCGGTATCCTTCCAGCGCACGTTCATCAGCATACGCTTGCGCATCAAATGCTTCCAGAAACGGTGTGCCGCCTTTGGATCGGCGGGAACATTATCAACGACGAAGATATCGACCGAGATCCCCTTGTGCATTTCGTAGCCGTCGGAGTATTTGGAGGCGAAATAGGTGTCCTTCGCCGTGATCCGATCGAAAAAGTAGTGGTATCCGTTATGGTTGGTATGGCTTTCGTAGCTGAATCGGTCGTTTAATTCTTTTGGAGCAATTTGACGGAATTTTTCAAACTCCGATCTCAGCATGGCGACGTCAACATCGTCATCCCACGGGATGAAGCCGCCGTGTCTGACGGCGCCCAGCATCGTACCGTAGCTGATAAAGTACTTGATATCATTCGCACGGCATATTCGGTCGATCTCCCTGAGCATATCCTTCTCGATCTCGCGCAGGGTATTGAGCTTGCCGCTGTAGCCGTCGTGGATACGGTCGGTCTGGATGCTGAACCGCTCCAGATGGTGGAGCAGGCTGTAACGCAGCGCATCGGAGAAGGAACAAGCGTTCTCGTAACCGAGGGATTTCAGCTTGCCGTTGCTGATCGCGGCATACGCCGGCTGAGTCGGCTCACCGTTGATCTGTAATTGTATCCCGTGACGCGCGAGCATGGTGTAGACCTCGCTTCTGAGCTCGTATTCACTGAGGTAGAAGGATGAGGCGTTGTAGGCGTTGCCGGGATGTCCGAGCTTACTGACGGTGTAGACCGCGTCGATCGCGTCGCTGATATACAGCGCCGAGGTGTAGCGGTTCGCCATGCTCTGGGTCAGGCTGACAGTGCGGTCATTCTGTGCTTCCTTCGCGATATCCGCTAGATCAAAGCAGTCGAAATCGGCACTGAATATTCTGTCAAAGAATAATAAACAGACGTCGTTATATGTGCCGAGCAGCTTTCTGAGACCGCCGAGCCGATCATTCATCACGGTCAACAGCTCCATCTCGGCATATTTCTGAATGGTATCACCGGCTGGAATGTTCGATAAAAGAATAATAACAACCAGTCTCGCATGGCTTTTCTCGCACAAAGCGATCGCACTTTTGATATCATCCTCGTCAATGCGATCCTCCTCGGCAATATACCATAAACGGCTAAAGCCGCCGTTGATCGCAGCGGCGGCAGGGTAGAGGGGAGCCTCGCTCCCGAGATATTTTGTTGTAGCCTTGAGATATTCGGCGCAGTGATGGGTGCCGACGATGGCGACGCCGTCCTGCTGCAGCCCCTTGCTCTTGATGTAGCGGGCGCTCATGTATATCTCGTTCTTGAAAACGGTTTCAATCATAGGATAAAACGATTATTTCTTTTCTGCTGATTTTTTCTCTTCCGCGGCTTTCTTCTCGGCGTCCTTCTTTTTCTTCTCGGCCGCCTTTTTAGCCTTTTCCTCTTCCTTGACCTTCTTATACATATTGAAAGCCTCGTGTACCTCGCCGTCGAACATCAGCTGACCCTTCCTCAGATACAGGGCACGATCACAGATCTCAATGACGGATTCGGGGTTATGGCTGACGTAGAGGACGGTGGTGCCGCTTGCGATGATATCGTTGATCTTATCCTTACACTTGCGCTTGAAGCTTGCGTCACCGACGGATAACGCCTCGTCGACGACGAGGATATCCGGGTCGATATTGACGTTGATCGCAAAGCCCAAACGCATTTTCATACCGCTCGAATAAGTACGGACAGGCTGGTCAATATAGTCGCCGAGCTGAGCGAAATCGATAATACGCTCCTCGATCTCGCGGATATATGCGTCTTTGAGTCCGAGGATGTAGCCCTTGAGGTAGATGTTCTCTCTGCCGGTCATCTCGGTGGAGAAGCCCGCGGTCAGCTCGAGCAGCGCCGCGACCTTACCGCCGACGTAAACCTCGCCCTCACTGGGGAAGGCGACGCCGGTGATCATCTTGAGGATGGTGGATTTACCCGCGCCGTTATCGCCGATGATACCGATACTCTCGCCGCGGTGGACGTCGAAGGTGACGTTCTTGAGCGCCTTGTTGATTTTGGCGCCCTTGGGCTTGAAGAACAGCGCGCGGAAGCGCTCGCGGTCGTTTTTATACAGGGTGTATTCCTTACTTACGTTCTTGAAAGAGATAATTGCTTCTGACATGATATTACCTCCTTACAGTACGTCGGGCAGTCTCTTGCGCAGACGGTTGTAGTTGAAGATGCCCAGGAGAATAACGACAAGGAACTCAGCGAGGAAGATGAACAGCTCGGTCTTATACTCCCAGAACCAGCGGTGATACAGGAAGCAGTTGCGGTAGCCGTTCGCGAAGAAGTTGATCGGGTTGAACATCATTAGCTTTCTGATCCAGTCTGCGGGAGGATTCTTGCCGGTCAGCAGGTAGGAGTCGTAGATGATACCGGACAGCCAGAAGATACCCGACATGACGGATACGATCATGTTCTCAAAGTCGCGCGAGAAAGCGGACATCGGCGCTGTCGACCATGACAGCACGAGGAAGAAGATGAACATCAGCGGCATGTAGAAGAATATCTGCAGGTTATAGACGCTCGGCATGATGCCCGCCGTGACCTCCTCGGCGCCCGGCAGCTTGATGGTGCCGCCGACGAAGCAGAGGTAGATGTACATCAGTACGGTCAGAAAGATATGGACGTAAAGTCTTGCGACCGAGGTGTAGGTCATAATGGTTGATACCGGAAAGCTGACCTTGTTGACGAACTGGCGGTTCTCACGGATGGACTTCGCGCCCTGTACGATGCTCTCGTTGATGAAGAACCACGGGATGAAGCCGACCAGCATGAACAGGAATCGGCTGTACTCGAAGGTACCGCCCGCATGTCCCAGCTCCGGGAAGATGACCTTGACGTTACCGGCGCTCTTGAGACCTACCTCGAAGGCGAACCAGTAGACGAACAGGGTAAACAGCGGCTTGACAACGCTCCACAGAGGACCGATGACCGCGCCCTTGTACTTTTTGATCAGCTCGTTCTTCGCCAGGAGCATGATTTGCTTACCAAACCCCCGGTGTTCTTGAAATATCTGAAACATAAAACTCTCCTTACAGGTGCCAATGGAAAAATCTGCCTGAAATACGGCACCACACAGATACAAATATTATAACTTATCTGCGTAAAAAGTCAATATCATATGATTCTATATAATAGTAGAATTATCGACGTTATTTTAGTTAATATTTCGCGGAAATTTTATCGCTTTATATTGACAAAGTGCAACATGAAATATATAATTTGAAAATGACGCTTTGCGATATTATTCATGCTGTAAAGCGCAAAAGCGGTTGTTCGGATATGATCCGTTCAAAACTAAGGAGGTTAGATAGTTGAAGCAAAATGCAGTCGTATCCTTGAGGGATATCAATTTCAAGTATTCGAATGAGGTGATATTGAATAATATCAGCCTCGACATATTCGACAAGGAGTTCATCACGCTGCTCGGTCCGTCCGGCTGCGGCAAGACCACGACCCTGCGTATCATCGCGGGCTTTGAGACCCCGCAGAGCGGCGAGGTGTATTTTGAGGGGGAACAGATCAATGACCTGCCGCCTCACAAACGCAACGTGAACACGGTGTTTCAGAAATACGCCCTGTTCCCGCATTTGAACGTGTTTGATAACGTTGCCTTCGGCCTAAAGCTGAAGAAGTTGTCGAAATCCGAAATCGAGCAAAAGGTAAAGCAGATGCTTGCTATCGTTGACCTCAAGGGCTATGAGAAGCGTCCCGTACGCGAGCTCTCCGGCGGTCAGCAGCAGCGCGTCGCCATCGCCCGCGCTCTGGTGTGCGACCCTAAGGTCGTCTTGCTCGACGAGCCGCTCGGCGCGCTCGACTTGAAGCTGAGAAAGGATATGCAGATCGAATTAAAGCAGCTTCAACAAAAAACCCAGAAGACTTTTGTATATGTTACCCATGATCAGGAAGAGGCGCTGACCATGTCCGACCGCGTATGCGTTATGAACAACGGCGTGATCGCTCAGGTCGGTACTCCTGAAGATATTTATAATGAGCCTGCCAACGCTTTTGTCGCCGACTTTATCGGCGAGGCGAACATCATCAACGGCACCATGCTCGAGGACTGTAAGGTCCGTCTGCTCGGCGTCGAGCTCGACTGTGTGGATAAGGGCTTTGAGAAGAACAAGCCCGTTGATGTTGTGATTCGCCCCGAGGATATCGAGGTCGTCGCCCCCGATCAGGCGAAGCTCTCCGGCGTTGTAGAGGACGTCATCTTCAAGGGCGTCCACTTCGAGATCAGCGTTCGCTGCAACAACTGCCATTGGCTCATCCACTCCACCGTCGCACAAAAGGTGGGGGACAGGATTGGTATGCGTGTTGATCCTTTCAACATCCATATCATGGATAAAATGTTCTTAAACCCCACGAATGATATTTTTGCTGAGGTTTATTATTCCGATAAAGAAAATAATACTACTACCTTTCTGCTCGAGGGCAGTGAGGTCACCATCCCCGATACCTACTACAAGGAGGGGACAAAGCTCAAGATCGTCCTCCCGCCCAACGCGCTGTATATCGCAGGCGACGGCGTAGGTCAGCTCGATGAGGTCTATATTGAGTCGGTTATCTGGAAGGGTGAGCATAACGAGATCATCCTTGAGTCCGACGAGCGTAAGTGGATCATGCAGAGCGATATCGACGAGCAGGTAGCGACCTACGTTCCGCTTTGTTTCGATTTCAGCAAGGCTGAGATCAGCGAGGTGGCGGCTGATGAGTAGTAATTCCACCGCTTCTGCTTCCGCTGCAAGGCCCCGGGTATCTGCCGCGTCGCACAAGCAGCGTTCGTTAATGAAGTCAAAGCGCCCCGCGATCCCGTATCTCGGCTGGATGCTGGTCTTTACCATCGTACCGCTTGTCATGGTGGTGTATTATGCTTTCACCGATACCAAAGGACATTTTTCGCTTGAATCTTTCAAAAACGCATCCGTTTACAGCGAGGTTTTCCTGTATTCTCTGTTGATCGCACTGATCTCTACCGTGATCTGCCTGGTGCTCGCGTACCCGCTGGCGTTCTCTATCTCACGCTGTTCTCAGCGTGCGCAGAGCACGATCGTTATGTTCCTGATGGTACCGATGTGGATGAACTTCCTGCTGCGTATCTACGCGTGGGTGCTGATCCTGCAGAACTACGGTCCGCTCGACATGATTCTCAACTTCTTCGGTATCGACATTACCCTGATCGGTAATTCCGGAGCAGTTGTGGTCGGCATGGTCTATGAGTTTCTGCCGTTCATGATCCTCCCGCTGCATACCGTTATGAGCAAGATCGACCCCTCTTTGATCGAAGCGGCTCAGGATCTGGGCTGTAACGGTATCGGCGTATTTCGCAAGGTCATCTTCCCGCTGTCGATCCCGGGCATCATCTCCGGTGTGACGATGGTATTTGTTCCTACCGCGTCGACCTTCCTCGTCGCTCAGTATCTCGGCGGTACCCAGTTCATGATCGGCGACGTCATCGAGCGCGTATTCCAGAGCGATCATCATACCGGCTCCGCGATCGCGCTGGTTTTGATGGTGGTCATCCTCGGGTGTCTGGTCTTTATGAACCGATTCGGTGATGAGGAGGCGGTGAGCTGATGAAAAAGCTGAGTTCCAAGATCTATTTCGGCATCATCATGGCGTTCCTCTATCTGCCGATCATCTATCTGATCGCCTATTCCTTCAACGACGGCAAGACCTCCGTATGGAAGGGCTTCACCTTCAAGTGGTATGAGGCGCTCTTTAACGACGCCCAGATCATGGGCAGTCTGTATAATACGCTGCTTGTCGCGATCCTTGCGTCGGTTATCTCTACGATCCTCGGTACCTTTGCGGCGATCGGTATCTATAACTTCAAGGGCGGTGTACGCTCCGCAATCCAGAACGTGTCCAACATCCCGATCATTAACCCCGAGATCGTAACGGGCGTATCGCTGATGCTCCTGTTCACCTTCGCCGGCGTGATGATGGGCTTTGAGATGGGCTTCTGGACGGTGCTTTTAGCACATATAGGCTTCTGTACGCCTTATGTAATCCTCAACGTCACCCCGCGACTCAAGCAGATGGACAGTTCGCTTTATGAAGCCGCTCTCGACCTCGGCTGTTCGCCGCTGCAGGCGTTTTTCAAGGTCGTGCTTCACGAACTGCTGCCGGGTATCTTTTCCGGCTTCCTTATCAGCTTCACCTATTCGCTGGATGATTTTGTTATCACCTACTTCACCCGCGGCTCGCGTTTCCAGACCCTGCCGATCCAGATCTACACCATGACCCACCAGCGCATCAATCCCAAGGCGAATGCCCTTTCGGCGCTGATGTTTGTTATAGTCATTGCTATTCTGCTGACTTCGAACTTTGTTTCTGCACGCAGGGATAAGGAGGAAGCTCGATGAAACGATTCTTTCTTTTGATCCTATCCGCGGCGATCCTACTGCCTGTACTTGCGCTTTCCGCCTGCTCCTCGGGTAACTCCGGCGCGACAGGCGACGAGGCGGATTATGACGGCGGCTATCAGGGTGAAGTCAACGTCTATAACTGGGGTGAATACGTTTCTCCCGGTGACGACGGTATGTTGGATGTTATCGCTGAGTTTCAGAAGCGCTATCATATTAAGGTCAATTATACCAACTTTGAAACAAACGAGGAGTTATACAACGTACTGACCAATTCCAACTCCACATATGACGTGATCTTCCCCTCCGACTACATGGCTGCGCGTCTGCGCGAGGAGGGCATGCTCGCAAAGCTTGATTTCAGCAATATTCCGAACTACAAGTATATCGACGATCGCTTCAAGAATATGGCGTATGACCCCGATAACGAATACAGTGTGCCTTATACCTGGGGCTTTGTCGCGATCGGATATAATACCAAGATGATTGAAGAGGGCTCTATCACGGGCTTCAAGGATATGTGGGATCCAAAGTATAAGGACGACGGTATCCTGATGTTCAACAACTCCCGTGACGCGATGGCGATCGCCATGCAGCTTTGCGATCCGCCGATTGATCCGGGTTCTACAACCTTTACCCGCGAGGATATTGATCGCGCGACTCAGAAGCTGATCGACGAGAAGCCTGTGCTGAAGAAATACGTCATGGATCAGGTGTTCACCGAGATGGAGGGCAGCCAGAGCGGTCTGTGCGCCTACTACGCCGGCGACATCATGACTATGATGGATAATAACGAGGATCTGGCCTATTGTTTGCCTGAGGAGGGGTCGAATCTTTTCAACGACGCGATGTGCATCCCCGCAAATTGCAAGAACAAGGAGAACGCCGAGCTGTTCATCAACTTCATGTGCGAACCCGAGATCGCGGCAGCTAACGCGGAGTATATCTGCTACGGAACTCCCAACACCGGCGCGCTCGAACTGCTCGATGAAGAGATTGTTTCCTCAGAGCTGTTCAACCCGCCGCAGGAGTATCTCGATAAGTGCTACACCTTCTCGAACATCGACGATGATATCTACGCGTATATGCAGAAACGTTTCGTTGAAGCCTGCTCTGCTTCCGCAGAGGTCAGCAGTGTCGAGAAAAGGTCGGTCAACCCTGCCGCCGTATGGGGCGTAGGAATCATCCTTTTAGTGATCATTATCGCGACCGTATGTATCATTGTGCTCGATATCCGCCGCGCGGTCAAAAACCGCGGAAGGATCTTCAAAAGATAATAATTCTAATTAAGAAAAAAGCCTGATTCCGTTTTGGCGGAGTCAGGCTTTGTCTATAAATATGTCTCAACCATTTATCCTATTCCGGATAGATCGCTTGATAGATCGTTGTGACCGCTTCGTCCGAGATGGTGCAGCCCAGCTTATACAGGGGAACGGTCTCTACCAGTCTTCCGAGCAGATCGAGCAGTACAGACAACTGTGTTTTGTTACTCGGCAGGACCGTTTGCTGAAGAAGGAGGCTCAGCCCGTCGATCGGGGAGAGGGGAGTCGCCCTGTTTTCGGGAGCCTGCTCCAGAAAAACGATGGCTTTGATCGGAGCACTGATGTTATTCCCGATGCTGTGCTTGCCGTTCCACGGCGTACCGTAGATATAGAAACGGCCGTCCTTTCTGCGAACCAACGGCTTATCATCGTTGATCATTATGACGTCATCTCCGAAGTGCCTGCGCCACAGCGCAGAATGGGTACTCTTACCCGTTCCCGAAGGAGCGGTGAAGATGATCGCGTCTCCTTTACAGCTCAAACAGGAGCAGTGCAGAAAGAAACCCTCTCTTTCAATGATGTAATCGCAGATAACGCGCAGAATAGCGACCGATTCACAGATATACAAGCTCTGTGCGGTGCCGTGTATCTCCTCGCCCAGCTCCAGTTCGTACTGTATCATCTCGTCTGTCGGCTCGATATACAACTCATAGTTATCGCTGTCGGAGAGAAAATCCCTCATATACTCGTAGGTTTCTTCATATTTCGCCTCTACGGCGATATTCATCTCAGCTATTCGAAATATTCGCATAAGACACTCCTGTTCCGACTCCCTTTTCTGAGGGAGTTGTCAGCAACGCTGACTGAGGGCTTCGGAATTACCGCGAAACGGCCGCCCTTCGTTACTTCTTCTTTATTTTAACATAAGAATAAAGAATTGCAACTGTTAAAAATACAATCAGCGCGATCACCATGACAAAAACATAGCCGACATTGCGTAGAATCAGCCCTGCCGCGATGGTGACCAGTCCCGAGAGTACCATCGCGATACCGCCGGCGCGGTTGGCGATGTACCAGTGCTCGTCGGTATCCATCGCAAAGCTCAGCCGCATTCCCAAGAACGCGTTGGGCTTGGTTTTCGGCATAATGTTGCCCAGCAGGATAAAGACGACGCCGACGATGACGGAGACGATGGCGGTCGCGATACTCTCGGCGTTCATTACGGCTTTGGGCTTCATCATCATGAACAGGACAAAGACGTCGATCGCGTTCAGTAAGACCAGCAACAGCATGACAACCGTATCGCCGATGTCGAGGTTGCGGAGCGTCCGGTCGTCATCGGTCGATGATTTCATTGTGAATTTTCTAATAAAGAATATTATAATATACATAACCAATATGATCGCAGGTAAGAGGAAAGCTTCATACTTCGAACCGTAGCGGTCGACCTGACCGTGGATGTTGATGTGTGCCGCGACGGTGTCGGGCATGATGAAGAAAACCGTGATCGCGGTATAAATCATCGGTAAAACCGCCAGGATAGCGGTGAGGATCGCTTTGAATCTTTTCATGATATACTCCTTTCTCTGCTTCCTTTTTCTATGGGAAGCACCCCGACAGGGGAGGATCGATATGGTCGATTGTTCAGAACTGCTTCAGCCACAAGATCAGCTCGTCGAACAGCGAGGCGTTCAGCTCATAGTAGATGAAGTTCTTTTCCTTTGTCTCAAACACGAGACCGCTCTCCTTGAGCAGCTTCAGATGGTAGCTCAGCGACTGCGGCGAGATCCCCAGCGCCTCGGCGATCTCACCCGCCGACATGCGGTAATGCTGCTTGATCAGCGTCAGGATCTCCCGTCTGAGAGGATCGGACAGGGTCTTAAAGGTTTTTCCTAACGGCATACAGTCACCTCCTGCAGAATATGACATTTCGATGCTTGTTCAATCTCAATGGCATTCTATTTCAAAATATTTTTAAACAGCTGTTTGTTTGTATTATAGTAGATGATTCCGGTTTTGTCAATAACTATTTCAAAATTATTTTAAACACCTAATTTCCTCTCTGTAATAATGACGAAGCTGTAACCGAGATATTGTGTTTTTGTTGTTGACACCACAATATATTGTTGCTATACTAGAGTTCCACACCAAAATATTGAGATAGTACTGTGCTTGAAAACAGATATCAGATAAACAGAAACAAAGGAGAGCAACATGAAGATTATCAAGCGTAACGGCTCTGAAGAGACCTTTAACCCGCAAAAAATCATTGACGCCGTCCGTAAGGCGGACTGTGCCAACATCAACGGCAGACTTCTCACTGACGCCCAGATCGAGGGTATCGCCAAGACGATCGCCGATACCGGCGCCTGCGTCAGCCGCGCTCTGTCCGTTGAGGAGATCCAGGAGCTCGTCGAGACCGAGATCATGAAGCTCGGCGCATACGAGACCGCCAAGCTCTATATCCGCTATCGCTACACCCGCTCGCTCGCGCGCGTCGCTAACACCACCGATAACCAGATCCTGACCCTCATCGAGTGCAATAACGAAGAAGTCAAGCAGGAGAATTCCAATAAGAACCCCACCGTCAACTCCGTTCAACGCGACTATATGGCGGGCGAGGTCAGCAAGGATATAACCAAACGAATCCTTCTGCCCGAGGATATCGTTAAGGCGCATGAGGAAGGTATCATCCATTTTCATGACGCGGACTATTTTGCCCAGCACATGCACAACTGTGACCTCGTCAACCTTGAGGATATGCTGCAGAACGGCACTGTCATCAGCGGTACGATGATCGAGAAGCCCCACAGCTTCTCTACCGCGTGTAATATCGCGACCCAGATCATCGCACAGGTCGCCTCTAACCAGTACGGCGGGCAGTCGATTTCGCTGACCCACCTAGCGCCCTTCGTACAGGTCTCCCGTCAGAAGATCACCAAGCAGGTCTTGAAGGAGTTCGATGAACTCGGCGTGATACCGACTAAGGAGAAGGTCGAGCCGATCGTCGAGCGACGTGTCCGCGAGGAGATCAACCGCGGCGTCCAGACCATCCAGTATCAGGTCGTCACCCTGCTGACAACTAACGGTCAGGCACCGTTCATTACCGTGTTCATGTACCTCGGCGAAGCCCGCAACGAGCAGGAGAAGAAGGATCTCGCCCTGATTATCGAAGAGACCTTACAACAGCGTATTCAGGGTGTAAAGAACGAGAAGGGCGTGTATATCACCCCCGCGTTCCCGAAGCTGATCTATGTGCTCGAGGAGCAGAACATCCATGAGGATTCGCCTTACTGGTATCTCACCGAGCTCGCCGCAAAGTGTACTGCAAAGCGCATGGTTCCCGATTATATCTCCGAGAAGAAGATGCTGGAGCTGAAGATAGACAAGAACGGCGAAGGCCATTGTTACACCTGCATGGGCTGTCGCAGCTTTTTGACCCCTTATGTGGATGAGAACGGTCAGCCGAAGTACTACGGTCGCTTCAACCAGGGCGTCGTAACCCTCAACCTGCCCGATATCGCTCTGTCCTCCGGCGGCGATATGGAGAAGTTCTGGCAGATCTTTGACGAGCGGCTTGAGCTGTGCCATCGCGCTTTGATGTGCCGCCACAACCGACTCAAGGGTACGCTCTCCGACGCTGCTCCGATCCTGTGGCAGAACGGCGCTCTCGCGAGATTACAGAAGGGCGAGACCATCGACAAGCTGCTCTACGGCGGCTACAGCACCATTTCTCTGGGCTACGCGGGACTGTACGAGTGCGTCAAGTACATGACCGGCAAGAGCCATACCGACCCCGACGGCGAGCCCTTCGCCCTCAAGGTGATGCAGCATATGAATGACGCCTGTAAGGGCTGGAAGGAGAAGCACCGCATCGATTTTTCGCTCTACGGCACGCCGCTCGAGAGCACGACCTACAAGTTCGCGAAGTGTTTGCAGAAGCGCTTCGGTGTGATCGAAGGCATCACCGATAAGGGGTATATCACCAACTCCTACCATGTTCATGTCACCGAGGAGATCGATGCGTTCTCGAAGCTTAAATTTGAGGCGAAGTTCCAGGCACTCAGTCCCGGCGGCGCGATCAGCTATGTTGAGGTTCCCGATATGCAGAACAACATCAAGGCTGTTCTGCAGGTCATGAAGTTCATCTATGACAACATCATGTACGCTGAACTGAACACAAAGAGCGATTACTGCCAGGTCTGCGGTTATGACGGCGAGATCTCGATCGTAGAGGAGGACGGCAAGCTCGTATGGGAGTGCCCGAACTGCGGCAACCGCGATCAGGATAAGATGAACGTTGCCCGCCGTACCTGCGGCTACATCGGTACTCAGTACTGGAACCAGGGACGCACTCAGGAGATCCGCGACCGCGTTCTGCATCTTTAATAGTGAGGAGTGAGAAGTGAGGAGCGAGGAGTTGTTTATCCGGCGGAAATGGTTATGTGATCATACTGCCTTCTATTCCCGGCTTTCGATTTCTGCCTCTTACCTTTTATGAACTATTGCAACATCAAATATAATGATATCGCCGATGGGGAAGGGGTACGCACGACGCTGTTTGTGTCCGGGTGTACCAACCGCTGTAAGGGCTGCTTCCAGCCCGAGACATGGGACTTCTCCTACGGTGAACCGTTTACAAAAGAAACGGAGGACGTGATTCTGGAAAGTCTTGAGCCTTCCTATATCGACGGCTTGACTCTCCTCGGCGGCGAGCCCTTTGAGCCTGAGAATCAGCTTGCCTTGCTGCCGTTTGTCAGACGGGTAAAGGAGCGTTTTCCCGAAAAGACCGTCTGGGCGTTTACCGGCTTTGTCTATGATCGTGATCTGGTAGATGGCGGGCGTAAGCACACCCCCGATACTGATGAACTGCTCCGCTTGGTCGACATCTTGGTTGATGGTCCCTATATGGAGGAGCGCCGCAGCTTGATGCTCCAGTTTCGAGGCAGTGAGAACCAGCGCGTGATCGACATGCAAAAGACCCTCGTAAAAGGAGAGGTCGTCCTCTGGGATAAACTGGTGAGATAATGTATAAAAACACCCCGCAGGGCTTTTGGTTGAAAGCCTTGCGGGGTTCGTCATTTTAAGTTTGGCTTTAAACCGTCACCAGATTGACGACGACAGCAGCGGCAAGGATCACGCCGTACAGGATCAGGGAGGGAACAAGGGGGAGCTTTGCAAGCAGTGCTTCCAGTTTTTTGAGCGGAATGCTGAATACTCTCATTGAGAGCAGCAGGCCTACGATGACCGCGATCGTCAGGACCGTGATCTTCCACAACGGATCGCCCAGCGGCAACAGCAGGTCGTACGCGCCCACGTGCCAGAGCAGAAGCACCACGGGATAGTGCCAGAAATAGACGCCCAGTGTGTTGCGCCCCATGCGCGTCAGCAGGGGTACCTTGCGGTTAGGCACACAGGCGAGTACCGAGATGATCAGTACCGCCGAGATGCCGTAGCACAGCAGTCTGTGATAGAAGGTACAGCCCTCGATGGGAATAATATTGTAGGGATTACGCCCCGTGAACAGCATCCTAAGGGGATAGATCGCTTCACGCATCCTGAAGCACAGCACAAAGTACACGATCAGGAAGGCAACGCCCGCCAGCTTGACCTGCGTTTTATGAGAAAAACGGCGTACCGTATGCGGCGTCAGGTAATAACCCGCCGCAAAGAACGGCAGAAAGACGCAGTAGCGCATTAGATAGAATTCATCTCTCAGCGGCAGAAATCCCGCCAGCGTTCCGATGAGCACCGTTCCGATCAGCACGATTCGATAATCTACGCGCCTGAGCAGGTACATCGTGACATTATACATGAATACGACGAAGAGGTACCACTCCATCGTAGCACCGCCGAACATATCCAATCCCACGTCCTCGCCGTTCCAGCGGCGCATGAGGAAGATGATGATCTTCAAAAGGATTCCCAGTATCAGATAGTAACCCGCCTTCTGGATATTCGGCTTGCTGTCTTTTTTGTACTGCTTGTGGAACAGCCCGCTGAGGAAGATGTACATCGGCGCGGTGAATGAGCTGACAAAAACGAACCAGCTGCGGAACATATCGCTCTTGTCGGTGAACTCCTCGGCAAAGCTGCCGACGACGACCAGCACCATTACCAACAGCTTTACATTATCAAATTTGTAGATGCGCGCTCTGCCGCTTTCGCTGATCATAGGCATGCCTCTTTATACTCAATAGTCTCATTGCGCGGCTTTAAAGGAGCCGCAGCTTTCTCAACTGCTTAGTATGAACTAACTGGATTATACAGAACTTGTCGGAAAATGTCAAATATTTCGCGCCCCTTTTCCTTGATTTCCATTGACGAAATCGCGCGGTTGTGGTACTATAGAATCATAGGATGACCTGACATAAAGGATAGCTCTGCTGTCCTGAGTAGAAGGCGCCGACAAGTTGACTTTTATCCTATCATGGGACAAGTGTATTTGCCGCGCCGCAGAGCGCGGCTTTTTTGTCACTTTGCCTGCGGTAAACGAAGCCGCTGTAAAGGAGGTATTATGGAAACAAGAGTTGCTGTCATCAGCATTATCGTCGAGAACGACAGCTCTACCGCTGAGCTGAACAATCTACTGTCGAACTTCTCGGACTATGTGATCGGACGTATGGGTGTACCCTATAAGGAGCGCGGTGTGCGGCTGATCAGCGTAGCGGTCGACGCGCCACAGGATAAGATCGCCGCTTTGAGCGGTCGGATCGGCTCTCTCGAGGGCGTCTCGGTCAAGACCGCATACGCCTCTATTTAGCTTGTTGCTTTTAGGCTCCGTAGCGGGCTGCGGCAACATCAACTGAATGTAATTATTATAAAGGAGATATTATCATGGCTGTTTATGATCCGAAATCCCTCCATGCGGAGGAGTTTATCAACGATGAAGAGATTCGCGAAACACTGGAATACGCGGAGAAGAACAAGAACAATATGGAGCTGATCAACTCGATCCTCGAGAAGGCTCGCCCGATCCCGACCGCCGGCGGTTGCCGCTGCAACGGTCTGACTCACCGCGAAGCCTCCGTTCTGCTTGCTTGTGAGGATCCCGAGGTCACCAAGCGTATCTATGAGATCGCCGAGGAGATCAAGCTCGCCTTCTACGGCAACCGTATCGTTATCTTTGCGCCGCTGTATCTGAGCAATTACTGCGTCAACGGCTGTTTGTACTGCCCCTATCATATGAAGAATAAGACCATCCCCCGCAAGAAGCTCACCCAGGAGGAGGTCAAGGCGGAGGTCATCGCCCTGCAGGATATGGGTCACAAGCGCCTCGCGATCGAGAGCGGCGAGGATCCTGTGATGAATCCGATCGAGTACATCCTCGAGTGTATCGACACCATCTACAGCATCAAGCACAAGAACGGCGCGATCCGCCGTGTGAACGTTAATATCGCCGCTACCACCGTAGAGAACTACACCAAGCTCAAGGACGCGGGTATCGGCACCTATATCCTGTTCCAGGAGACCTACCATAAGGAGAGCTACCTCCACCTGCATCCCACCGGTCCCAAGCACGATTACGATTATCACACCGAGGCGATGGACAGAGCGATGTTCGGCGGTATCGACGACGTCGGTCTGGGTGTGCTGTTCGGACTGGAGCTGTATAAGTATGAGTTCGCGGGTCTTTTGATGCATGCGGAGCACCTCGAAGCTGTCCACGGCGTAGGCCCGCACACGATCTCCGTACCCCGCGTCAAGCGCGCCGACGATATTGACCCCGACGAGTTCGACGGCGGTATCGACGACGAGACCTTCGAGAAGATCACCGCCTGCATCCGACTGGCGGTACCCTATACCGGTATGATTATCTCCACCCGCGAGTCCGAGGCCGTCCGCAGTAAGCTTCTGCGTCTCGGTATCTCTCAGGTATCCGGCGGCTCGCGTACCTCCGTCGGCGGCTATACCCAGAAGCTCCGCCCCCATGATACCGAGCAGTTCGATGTGTCCGATCAGCGCACTCTCGACGAGGTTGTCGCGTGGCTGATGCAGAGCGGCCATATCCCGTCCTTCTGTACCGCCTGCTACCGCGAGGGGCGAACCGGCGACCGCTTTATGTCGCTGTGTAAGAGCGGACAGATACTCAATTGCTGCCATCCCAATGCGCTGATGACGCTTGCCGAGTACCTTGTAGACTACGCCTCTCCCGAGACAAAGGCGATCGGCTTCGATATGATCGAGAAGGAACTGAGGCGCATCCCCAAGGAGAAGGTGCGTGCGATCGCGGCGCAGAATATCGAGGATATCAAGAGCTCTAACCGCAGAGATTTCAGATTCTGATCGGAGAACGGTTAATGGTGAACGGTTTACGGTTGCGGGAAACGCTTTGCGTTTTGAATTCCTGTTGATCGGGTGAGGGCGCAGCCCCCTTCACTGTTATCTCTTAAGTAGCCACTGATTAATTCACGCCTGACGGCTGAGCACGCAACTCACTTGCAGCTTTTCCGCCAAACTGCCCAAAAATCCTTATCCATACGACAGTATGCTGCAGCTTTTCCGCCAAACTGCCCAAAAATCCTTATCCATACGACAGTATGCACGCGGATTGTTTGGACACTCTGACGAAAAATCTGACTGCGCGATTTGCGTACTCGAATTAATCATTGTCTACTTAACTATTATCTGCCGGAGGCATTACTATGTCGTTAAACACTACTGTTTCCGCCGAGCGGCCGCATATCGCTTTTTTCGGACGCCGCAACGCGGGTAAATCCAGCGTCGTCAACGCTGTTACCAATCAGAAGATCTCCGTCGTGTCTGATACCCTCGGTACTACGACCGATCCCGTGCAGAAGGCGATGGAGCTCCTGCCGCTGGGTCCCGTGGTCATCATCGATACCCCGGGCTTTGATGACGAGGGCACTCTCGGCGCGCTCAGGGTCGAACGCACCCGCGAGGTGCTCCGCAAGACGGATATCGCTGTTCTGGTCGTTGACGGGACGGTTGGAATTACCGATGCGGATCGGGCACTTTTGGAAGAGTTCAAGAGCCGCCGACTGCCGTATCTGATCGCGTATAATAAATCCGATCTTTTGCCCGAAACTCCAAAGCCCAAAGAGCATGAGCTGTATGTCAGTGCCTTGACAGGTCAGGGGATAGGAGAGTTGAAGGAGCGTTTAGCAACGCTGGTCAAGAGCGATTCAAAGCCTAAGCTTATTGTTGCCGATCTCCTTTCCGAGGGCGATACCGTCGTTTTGGTCATCCCGATCGACGAATCTGCTCCCAAGGGACGTATCATTCTGCCCCAGCAGCAGGTATTACGCGAACTGCTCGATCACCACTGCACTGTGCTCTGTTGTCAGGATACGGAGCTGAAAGCGACTCTCGCAAAGCTTACAGCTCGCCCTGCTCTGGTGATCACCGATTCCCAGGCGTTCAAGCGGGTCGCCGCCGATACTCCCGCCGATATCCCAATGACCTCGTTCTCGATCCTTTTCGCGCGCTATAAAGGTAATCTGGACGGTTTGATCAGGGGCGCAAACGCCCTGAAATCCCTGAAGGACGGCGATAAGGTACTGATCTCTGAGGGCTGTACCCATCACCGCCAGTGCGGCGATATCGGCACCGTGAAGCTTCCCGCTTGGCTGAAAGCGTATGCAAACGCAGATATCTCTTATGATTTCACCTCCGGTACCGGCTTCCCCGATGATCTTTCTCCTTACAAGGTTATCATCCACTGCGGCGGTTGTATGCTCAATGAGAAGGAGATGCAGTATCGCCAGAGTGCAGCTGAATCGGCGGGTATCCCCATGGTCAACTACGGTATCGCGATCGCCGAGATGAACGGTATCTTCGATCGTGCGCTGAAACCCTTGATGTAAGCCTACTGTTTTGTAACAACAGATTACAAAAAATTTACTTGCCAATACTATATCTATGCATTATAATTTCTTTGTAGAAATATAATACATGATATGGGGTGTAAAGATGAAGTGTCCTTATTGCGGATATGAAGAAAGCAAGGTTATCGACTCCCGTCCCGCGGATGAGGGCGAGCGTATTCGACGCCGCCGTGAATGCCTCAAGTGCGGCAAACGTTTCACCACCCATGAGGTGATCGAGACCGTTCCGATCGTTGTGGTCAAACGTGACAAGAGTCGCGAGGTCTTTGACCGCGCTAAGCTGACCGGGGGTATTCTGCGCGCATGTGAAAAGCGCCCGGTCTCTGTCCAGCAGATCGAGAAAATGGTCGATTTTATTGAGGCACAGCTCCAGAGCTCTCTCGACCGCGAGGTGACTTCACTGCATATCGGCGAGTTGACCATGGATCAGCTCAGGAACGTCGACGAGGTCGCGTATGTTCGCTTTGCTTCCGTTTATCGCCAGTTTAAGGATATCAACACCTTTATGGAGGAGCTCAACAAGCTTCTGAGTGAAAAGTAATCGACGGCACGGATCATCTCGCGCTGTTGACAGTGCTTACTGTCCTATATGAAAGTCCCGATTCGTCGGGACTTTTTCGTTCTTCGTAATAGTGCAGCCACTTGACGTTGGACGGATTCGCAGCTATAATAACGTTATACTAATCCTTGATAAAAAGATTTAATCAGATATTAGTGATATGTTTCGGATAGCGCGACGGGAGACGCAGACAGGCTGGCGCCTGTCAAGGAGCCCAACAAAGCTATACGAAATATAGCGCAATAGATGATAAAGGTTTTTAAGTATTTGAAGGTATCGCGCATCATCAAGCGCCGTACCGTCGCTAACGAGGTCTGCGACGCGGGCAAGGCGACAGTCAACGGCAAGGTTGCCCGCGCGTCCTATGATGTGAAGGTCGGCGATGTGGTGGAACTGAATTTCGAGTCCCGCTCCGTCAAATTCCGCGTCGAAAAGGTTGCCGAGACTGTCCGTAAGGAAGACGCAGGCACGATGTACACGCCTCTTTAATCGAGTAATCATAAATCTTTTGATCCTCCCATATAATCTATTGATAAGATTATGGGGGGATTTTTTTGTCCGATAATACCGTTAAAAAGCCGCATCTGCTTACGCTCGATAACCGCAGTCTGCTCACCCTGACCGGTGTGGAGGATGTACCGGGCTTTGACGAGCAGACCATCAGCGTCAAGCTCTCCGACTGTTCTCTGGTCGTCAAGGGAAGCGGACTGCATATCAGTAAGCTCAGCCTCGACAGTGGTGACGTCGTGATCGACGGCAGGATCACTTCGTTGCAGTACCTCGGCGCTTCGTCGGGTTCTCTGCGTTCGCGATTGTTCCGCTGATGGGGTTATCACTCTCGGCACAGGGAGCCTATTTCCTGTGGTCATTAGCGTTAGGGCTTGTGATGGGAGCTGCTTACGATATCCTGCGAGCTTTACGAATGTTGTTTAAGCTGAGGCGTACTGCGGTGACAGTAACGGATATCCTGTTCTTTGCGTTGTGCGGTTTTGCAACGTCGATCATGGCGTTACCATTCAATAAAGGGGAGGTACGGGTTTTTGTAGTAGCCGGCGAAGCGGCGGCTTTTCTGCTTTATCGATTTACCGTCGGCAGCATAATGGGCAAGATTTATACACCTTTGACTTCATTTTTGCGCAAAACTATACAAAAGGTTCACAAAATAATTGAAAAAACTTATGATTTGCTATTGAAAATGACACATGGTTTAGTGTATAATGTAGGTGTAATAATAGATAGGTTGTATCATTGTGCAATCGGTCGATTGAAAATTCACCGCTCGGCAAAGGTGAAGGCCGGAGCCGATCGAAAGGATAGAATACATGAGCAGAAGAAGTTCAAAAAAAGCAGAAGTAAAGGCGGCGGCGCCTGAGAAGGAGCGCGAAGAGGGTAGGAGCTTTATTTCCCGACCCGTATTTGTGCTGCTTTCTTTGGCTGCGGTCGCTTTCCTGATTTATTCGATGGTTTCCATAATCGGTATCCAGGCGCAGATCCGTGAGCGCCGTGCCGAGCTTGATCAGCTCGAGGAGCAGATCACCGTACAGGAGATCAAGAACGATGAGATGCAGAAGCTCTATGATTCTACCGGCTCTGATTTTTCGGCGCTGGTGGAGCAGATCGCCCGTGATGACCTCGATTACATCCGTGAGGGCGAGAGGGTTTTTGTTAACGTTACCGGCGAGTAAAAGCGTTATCCCGCGTATGCGGTTTGATAGATTAATTAAGGGGTTATAATCTGAATGGCTTTAAGTGTAGGTGCAATTGTAAACGGAAAGATCACAGGCATTACCGGCTTCGGCGCGTTTGTCGAGACGGAGGACGGCTCTCGCGGTATGATCCATATATCCGAGATTTCTCATTCTTACGTTGAGAATATCAAGAGCGTTTTAAAGATCGGACAGGCTGTCACCGTCAAGGTGCTGTCCGTGTCCGAAGACGGTAAGGTGGCGCTGTCCTTAAAGCAGATGGAGAAGCCCGTCGACGGCGCAAAAAAATCTGCCGGCTCCCGTAAGCCTAAGCAGTTTGATCAGAGAAAACCCAAGAGAAAATACGAGCCCGCTCCTCCCGTTACCTCTCCCGGTGACTTCGAGTGGCAGAGCTCCTCGTCGGGCGGTTCTTTCGAGGATATGATGAGCAAGTTCAAGCGTACCTCTGAGGACAAGATGTCCGACCTTAAGCGTGGCGAGAGCCGCGGCTATTCCCGTCGTGGGAACGGCGGCGGTCGTAAATAAATTATTGCTGGGAGGCATTATTATGAAGATTACCTATACCGAACGCAAGGTTAATCTGAGGGACAACTTCAAAGACAGAGTCGAGAAAAAGCTCAAAAAGTTCGACAAGATCTTTTCCGATGATGCTGAGGCGTTTGTTGTTGTTACCGTAGATAAAAACTCTCAGACTGTTGAGATCACCATCCGCGACAAGTCGATGGTTTACAGAGCTGAGAAGACGATGCCTGAGATGAACGACGCTGTTGATAAGTGCGTAGACGTGCTGGGACGTCAGTTGCGTAAGAATAAGTCGAAGCTGGAAAAGCGCCTCAGACAAGGCTCACTCGAGGAGCTTGTTGCTCCTGTGGATGAGCCCGTAGCAGAGGAGGATTACTCTGTAGTACGCACCAAGGAGATTCCCGTCAAGCCGATCTCGGTCGACGAGGCGATTCTGCAGATGAACATGGTCGGACACAAGTTCTTTGTGTTCACCAATGCTGAGACCAACGAGGTCAACGTGGTTTACCTGCGTGACGACGGCAAGTACGGTCTGCTTGTGCCGACCGTAGGCGAGTAACGCTCCGGTAACCGATCGAATGAATGAATAACCCTAAGCGGACAGCGTTCCTGCTGTCCGCTTTCTGTATGGAGTTGATAGTATGCGGTTTGTAGCTCCCTGTCTTCTGGGACTTGAAGGATTAGCGGCAAATGAGCTGAAATTCAAAGGAATCGAGGGCGTTCGTGCCGAGAACGGAAGAGTACTGTTCAGCGGCGACTACGCGACGATGATTCGAGCTAATCTTTGTTCGAGTCTGTGCGCGCGTATTTTTATCCTGATGTCGGAGTTCGAGGCACGGGATTTCGATACGCTGTTCGAGGGTGTAAGGGCATCGGATTGGAGCGCCTTTATCGGCGAGCATAATGCTTTCCCGGTCAAGGGAAGCAGCCTGGATTCTGCCCTTAATTCGATTCCTGCATGCCAGAAGATCATCAAAAAGGCGGTCGTCGAAAAGCTCCGTGAATCTTACCGTACCGACTGGTTTGAAGAGGACGGCGGTATCCATCAGATCCAGTTTCGTATCTTCAAAAACCGCGTCAGTATTTACCTTGATACCACGGGCGAAGCATTGAACAAGCGCGGCTACCGCTCTCTGTCCGGCGGCGCTCCGATCAAGGAGACGCTCGCTGCGGCGATGACAGAGCTCGCCCGTGTGCGACCGAATCACACCGTCGTCGATCCGTTCTGCGGCAGCGGCACCATCCTCATTGAAGCGGCGCGCAAGGCGCTGAATATTATGCCCGGCATCGATCGCTCTTTCGCTTTTGAGGAATGGAGCCAGGTCGATCCTACTGTCATCCAAGCGGAACGCGACAAAGCGAGAGCGGGGGAGAGGCGTGATGTGTCCTTCATTGCCTACGGTTACGATATCGATGACGAGGTGCTCACCCTCGCTCGACGCAATGCCGAGCTTGCCGGAGTCGGCGACAGGATCATTTTTGAGAAGCGCGATATCCGCGATTACACCGACGATCATGAGCGCGTCAGCGTGATCACCAACCCGCCCTACGGCGAGCGGATGCTTGATATTCGCGAGGCTCGTGAGTTGTACCGCGTGATGGGAGAGAAGTTTTTAAAGCTGCCTTTCCATTCCTATACGATCATTTCCCCTGATGACAGCTTTGAGCAGCTTTTCGGCAGACCGGCTGACAAGCGCCGTAAGCTCTACAACGGAACGCTGAAATGTCAGGTGTATCAGTATTTCAAATAAAAGGATACGGCTCTCGAATGGTTCCTTCGAGGGCTGTTATTTCTTGCAAAACGGCTGAAATTTGACATTTGTATAAAAATAGACTATTATATATAAGGATAATACTTCGATCTGCAGCCTGGCACAGAACTCTTTGATGCTCAATACGGCTGAAAAACTGAATCCAATGCAGTCGATCGACTGCCAAAGGAGGATTTCATGAAAAAAACGATCATTGTTACTATCAGCGTTATCCTGATCTTTGCCGTGATCGGCGGAGCGGGCTACGCAGTTTATCGGTTCTTTTATCCTACAGGTCTCGGAAATGTTGAGACTGTCGCGCCGCTTGAGACGCTGTTCCCTGCGACGACCGATGAACCTGAGACCCAGCCCGAGAAGCTTTATAAGGTCGGCATCGTTCAGAACGGACTCGGCGACGCCAGCAAGGCGTGCTATGAGGGCTTTATCTCCGAGCTCAATGAACGCGGCGTACTGGGAAACCTGGATATCGTCTATATTGTTGAGGATGATAAAGAACAGTGCGCGGCGAAAATCAAACAGCTTGCGACAGGTGATTGTGATCTTCTCTATACCATCGGACGCTACGCGAGTGTGACGGCGAAGGATACCACCAAGGATATCCCCGTTGTTTTCGGTGCGGTCAACAGCCCTGATGAGATAGGGTTGGTCGCAACCAATGAAGCGCCCGGCGGTAATGTGACCGGCGTATCGAGCTTTCCGCCCTGCTTTGAACAGATCGATCTGGTCAAGCTGCTCTTACCCGAAGCCAAGAGTATTGCGGTTATGTACAGCGGCACTGATACCGACGCTGTTTCCCAGGGTATCATCGCCTCAAAGGAAGCGGAGAACATCGGTCTGACCTGTGAGAAGTATATCGTAGATAGTGAGAAAACACTTCTGTCAACGCTCGATAAAATCAAGACGGCTAAGACCAATGTAGTCTATATCCCTGTCGATAAGTTCCTGAATAAGCATCTCAAGACGATTACTGATTTTTCGATTGAAAACAAGATCCCTGTTATCTGCGGCGATGAAGCGACGCTTGCGAAGGGCGCTTTCGCTACCAGCGTGGTCAATCACAGCTCTATCGGCAGAAAAGCGGCGGGTATGGCGGTCGATATCCTGTTTAACAAGAAGGATCCCGCGACCCTGAGCGTGATTTATAAGCACGACTGTGATAACCTGATCAATCAGGAGGTTGTCGATAAACTCGGCATTAAGATTCCTGCTACCGCACAGTCTAAGGTACAGGTCTATGAAAAACCCACCGAGGTTCAGATTCCGACCGAGACCGCGGCAGCCGAAACCTTAAAGGAATAACCGAACTATGAATACCGCTTGCGTTTTGCAGGCGGTTTTTTGTATAGCAGAGCTGTATTTATTAACTTTTTATGAAATCGCAAAAACCCCCTTGATTTTTCCAATAATATGGTATAAAATATGTTTAGCACTCAAAGATAGAGAGTGCTAAATCACAGCTTAACATTATAAGGAGGAATAGATATGACAATCAAACCCTTACTCGATAAGGTCGTCTTAAAACTCGACGACGCGGAGGAGACAACCGCTTCCGGTATTGTTTTGTCCACTGCCGCTCAGGAGAAGCCCCAGTACGCGAATGTTATCGCAGTTGGCCCCGGCGGAATCGTAGACGGCAACGAGGTGAAAATGTATTTGAAGGTCGGCGACAAGGTTATCGCGTCTAAGTATGCCGGTACCGACGTCAAGGTCGACGGCGAAGAGTACACTATTGTACGTCAGAGTGATATTCTGGCAATCGTAGAATAATTCGGGAGGTTATGACTTATGGCTAAACAGATTGCTTACGGTGAGGACGCCCGCAAGGCGCTCCAGTCCGGTATCGACCAGCTCGCCGATACCGTTAAGATCACATTAGGTCCCAAGGGACGCAACGTTGTTCTGGATAAGAAGTTCGGCGCTCCGCTGATTACAAACGATGGTGTTACCATTGCGAAGGAGATCGAGCTTGAGGACGCCTTTGAGAATATGGGCGCTCAGCTCGTGAAAGAAGTTTCCGTCAAGACCAACGATGTAGCCGGTGACGGTACCACTACCGCAACCCTGCTCGCTCAGGCTCTTGTCAACGAGGGTATGAAGAACGTTGCCGCGGGTGCGAACCCCATGGTTTTGAAGAAAGGTATCGCGCTGGCGGTCGATGAGGCTGTTAAGGCAATCACCGAGAACAGCAAGGCGATCTCCGGTACCGATGACATCGCTCGCGTTGCCACGATCTCTTCTGCTGATGAATATATCGGTAAGCTGATCGCCGAGGCGATGGAGAAGGTCTCCACCGACGGTGTTATCACGGTCGAGGAGTCCAAGACCGCCGAAACCTATTCCGAGGTCGTCGAGGGTATGATGTTCGACCGCGGTTATATCGCTCCCTACATGGTCACCGATACCGATAAGATGGTCGCTGAGATCGACGACGCGCTCATCCTGATCACCGATAAGAAAATCAGCAATACCCAGGAGATCCTGCCTCTGCTCGAGCAGATCGTCCAGAGCGGCAGAAAGCTCGTCATCATCGCTGAGGACGTTGAGGGCGAGGCGCTGACTACTCTTGTGCTGAATAAGCTGCGTGGCACCTTCACCTGCGTTGCGGTCAAGGCTCCGGGCTTTGGCGACAGACGTAAGGAGATGCTGCAGGATATCGCGATTCTTACCGGCGGTACCGTGATTACCTCCGATCTCGGTCTGGAGCTTAAGGACACTACTATCGATCAGCTCGGTCGCGCGCGTCAGGTCAAGATCACCAAGGAAGACACCATCATTGTTGACGGCGCAGGTGATCAGAACGAGATCAAGAACCGCGTCAGCCATATCCGTCAGCAGATCGAGTCCACTACCTCCGATTTCGACCGCGAGAAGCTGCAGGAGCGTCTGGCGAAGCTCGCCGGCGGCGTAGCTGTCATCAAGGTCGGCGCTGCTACCGAGATCGAGATGAAGGAGAAGAAGCTCCGTATCGAGGACGCTCTCTCCGCTACCAAGGCGGCTGTTGAGGAAGGTATCGTTGCAGGCGGCGGCGTTGCGCTGATCAACGCGATCCCCGCGGTTGAGAAGCTGCTCGAGACTACTACCGGCGATACCAAGACCGGCGTACAGATCGTTCTCAAGGCGCTCGAAGCCCCGATCAAGCAGATCGCGAAGAACGCAGGCCTTGAAGGATCTGTTATCGTTGAGAACATCAAGCGCGAGGGCAAGGTTGGCTACGGCTTCAACGCGCTCGACGAGGAATACACCGACATGATCTCTGCCGGTATCGTTGATCCGACCAAGGTCACCCGTTCCGCTCTGCAGAACGCGGCTTCTGTCGCTGCGATGGTTCTTACCACCGAGAGCCTTGTTGCCGACATCAAGGAGCCCGCTCCCGCTGCTCCCGCCGCACCCGATATGGGCGGTATGTATTAATCGTTTAAAATTCTTTTATAGAAAAAAGCCTGTTCTTCGGAGCAGGCTTTTTTTGATGTATGTTTGTATAATCTTAATTTGTACGCCCATACTATCATTACCAAATATTCAGGAGGTAATGATATGACCGACAAAGAGTTGCTTTATATTGAGGACGCCCTCGGACATGAGCAGTATTTTCAGCAGAAGTGCGCCGAGACCGCGCAGAGCCTGAGCGATCCCGCTCTGAGATCCTGCGTAGAGAAGTACGCCGCACGCCACAAAGAGATCTTCAGCCGTTTCTACGGACTGCTGTAAGGAGGAAAGAAACATGGATGACAGAAATCTGATGCAGAATCTTCTGCTTCTCGAGAAGGGCTGCTGCGACCTGTATATGCACGGCGCGGTCGAGTCCGCTAACAGCAACGTACAGGGTGCGTTCAACGCCGCTTATGACGATTCGCTGAGTATGCAGAGCGAGATCTTCGCGAAGATGACCGACAAGGGCTGGTATAACGTCGCTCAGGTCGAACAGCAGAAGGTCGATCAGCTCAAGCAGCAGTTTGCGACCGCACAGTAAAGCAGTTAGGCTATTGCAAACGCAACAGTTCTATCTGGTTTTGTAAAGACACACGAAGAGAAGGCACCGGAGTGATCCGACGCCTTTCGCTGTTTGTTCAATTGATATCGGATAATACCGCCTTACCCTGCGCGAGCGATTCCTTGACATTCAGGATACGCTGGTTTCGGCTGCCACGGAAATGGAGCATCAGGCTCATTTCTTCCTCGATGAACGGCCCGTCCACCAGCCAGTCGCATTGCTCCAGCAACGCTTTGTACTCGGGGTGAGTGTCAAACATGCTGTAGAGCTTTTCAAAGGTATAGCCGGTAAAGCAGAATACGTTCAAGCCCATCTCGTGAGCGCCCTTGGCGAGTACCGTGAGCGATTCAGCCTGAGTGAACGGCTCTCCGCCGGAGAGCGTGATGCCGTACAGCAGCTTATCCTTTGCCGCTTCCTCCAAAATGCGCTCGACAGAGCTCATATAGCCGCCGTCAAAATCCCATGTGTGCTCGTTGTGACAGCCCTTGCAGTGATGCGGACAGCCCTGTACGAATACCGTCATACGGATACCGGGACCGTCTACGATGCTCTCACGCACTACGCCCGCAAGCCTGAGGGGTGTTTTTTGATGATCCATGATTTGCTCCTTTATGTGACTAAACAGGGCGGGGAGTGAGTCCCCGCCCTATGTGAATTAGTTTTTGGGATTAGATCGCTTCCAACTCACAGCCGCAATCATCTTCGAGAATACTGTGCTTGACGCGGTCCTGCACCTCCGCCTTCTTCGCGTTATTGAAGCGGTCGAGGGTACCGACGAGATAGCCGGTAATGCGGCGGATACGCTCGACGCCGGAGCCTTCCTTGGTGATCTTGCGTCCGCACTGCGGGCAGTAGTCGCCGATGATGCCGGTGTAGCCACAGACAGGGTCGCGGTCAACAGGATGGTTGATCGAGCCGTAGCCGATGCCCTCCTCCTTCATGCAGCGAACGACCTGCTCGAATGCCTCGAGGTTTTCGGACGGATCGCCGTCCAGTTCAACGTATGAGATATGACCGGCGTTGGTCAGCGCATGATAGGGAGCTTCGATCTTGATCTTGTCAAAGGCGCTGATCGGATAGTAGACCGGTACATGGAAGGAGTTGGTGTAGTATTCGCGGTCGGTGACGCCCTTGATCACGCCGAAGCGCTCCTTGTCTATGCGGACGAAACGTCCCGACAGACCTTCGGCGGGAGTTGCCAGACAGGTGAAGTTCAGACCGGTCTCTTCGCCTTTCTTATCGAGCTTCTTGCGGATGAAGGAGACGATCTCAAGGCCTAAGCGCTGGGCTTCTTCCGACTCGCCGTGATGCTTGCCGATCAGGGCGACCAGCGTCTCTGCCAGACCGATGAAGCCGAGGCTTAACGTGCCGTGCTTGAGTACCTCGCGTACCTCGTCGTCGATACTGAGCTTCTCGGAGTCGATCCATACACCCTGACCCATCAGGAAGGGATAGTTGCGTACGTGCTTCTGGCACTGGATCTCGAAGCGCTCGAGAAGCTGAGCGATACCGAGGTCGACCATGCGGTCGAGCTGATCGAAGAAGAAATCGACGTTCTTGTTGGAGAGGATCGCGAGTCGGGGCAGGTTGATGGAGGTAAAGCTCAGGTTGCCTCTGCCGTAGGTGATCTCACGGCTCGGATCGTAACGGTTGCCGATGACGCGGGTACGGCAGCCCATGTATGCGATCTCGGTCTCGGGATGACCGGGCTTGTAGTAAGCGAGGTTGTAGGGTGCGTCGATGAAGGCGTAGTTGGGGAAGAGGCGCTTCGCCGATACACGGAAGGAGAGCTTGAAGAGGTCGTAGTTCGGATCCTCGGGGTTGTAGTTGATACCCTCCTTGACCTTGAAGATGTGAACGGGAAAGATCGGGGTCTCGCCGTTGCCCAGACCCTTCTCGGTCGCGAGCAGGATATTCTTGATGACCATACGACCTTCGGGGGTGGTATCGGTACCGTAGTTAATGGAAGAGAAGGGTACCTGAGCGCCCGCACGGGAGTGCATGGTATTGAGGTTGTGTACGACAGCCTCCATCGCCTGGAAGGTCGCGCGGTCGGTCTCGGCGAGCGCGTGCTTCTTCGCAAAGCGCTGGAGCTTTCCGGCAATCTTCTCGCCGTATTTTTCGGTGAGAAGTTCGAGCTCCTTCGCTTCATACTCAGCGGTGGATTCGAGCTTCGCCATCTCGCCGGTAGCTGCCTCTGCGGCGGCACAAATCGCCTCGATGCTATCCTTGGCATTCTCGTCGTCGGCAAGAAGCTCAGCGCCGCGGCTGAGATTTGCGCGATAACGCTTGTTATAGGTCTTTGTAACACCCGGCGCCATGCTGTAGTCGAAGTTCGGTACGGACTGACCGCCGTGCTGGTCATTCTGGTTGGACTGGATCGCGATGCACGCGAGCGCGGCATAAGTAGAGATATCGTTCGGTTCGCGGATGAAGCCGTGGCCGGTGGAGAAGCCGCCCTTGAAGAGCTTTAACAGATCGATCTGGCAGCAGGTAGTGGTCAGAGTGAGGAAGTCGAGGTCGTGGATGTGGATATCGCCCTCGCGGTGCGCCTTCGAGAACTTCGGATCGAGGACATACATCTGGTAGAATTCCTTCGCGCCCTCGGAACCGTATTTGAGCATCGTACCCATTGCGGTGTCGCCGTCGATGTTGGCGTTCTCACGCTTGACGTCGTTATCCTTAGCGGATTTAAAGGTCAGATCTTCATAGATCTTCATCAGCTTGGTGTTCATTTCGCGCACGCGGGTACGTTCTGCGCGGTAGAGAATGAATTCTTTTGCGGTTCTTGCGTGGCCGTTCTCGATCAGGATCTTCTCGACAGTATCCTGTACATGCTCGACGGTGGGGGTCTGGTTATCCTCCGCCTCGAGGTATTCCATTACCTTTGCAGCGAGATTCTCGGCGCTCTCATAGTCGTTGCCGCCGATCGCGTGCGCCGCCTTGTAGATGGCATTTGTGATCTTGTCCTTGTTGAATTCAACCGCGCGTCCGTCACGCTTCACGATTTTACGGATCATGTTAACTTAATCTCCTTTGTCTTCATCTTGGTTCTGCTGTAACTCTTTTGTTACAAAAAGTACGCCCGCCACTATATCTTGTGAACGGGTCAAAATCCTGTCATAATATAACAGATTACCGCCGCGAAATCAATTGTTAATTTACACGATAAATAAATAATTCTTTGTGGAATTTGATATGATTTTTGAAAATGATATCTTTAAAAGAATTATAACAATTTATTGTGACAGAAAAACCCTATACCACAATATCTTGTGCTTAGTGTCATTCTTGTAATAATCGGTAAAAATCGTGTCATTGTTAATTTGCGTAAAGAAAAATGATGTTTGGCATGATGAAATCGCATTCAACATTACATCTGTATCCGGTGTTATATAAAAACCGCCCCCGATGACCGGGAGCGGATGGAAGATTGTATTCGGTTGAGATTGCCGCGGCATAAATGCCTCGCAATAGTATTAAATATCAGATCTCGACAGTATTGACCTTCTCGAATTCCTCGACGATCTCCTTCGAGGGAGCCTTGGTGATGAGGGTCGCAACAACCGCGACAATCAGCGCCAGTGCAAAGCCGAGTACCAGAGAGTACAGACCGGTCTTAGCGTACAGGGTCTCGCCGCCGAAGGGGATGTAGTCCCACAGGATAACGGTCGCGAAACCGGTGATCATACCCGCGATAGCACCGGGCAGGTTGAAACGCTTCCAGAACAGGGACAGCAGGATGATCGGACCGAAGGCTGCGCCGAAGCCAGCCCAGGCGTCGGATACCAGACCCATGACGGAGGAGTTGGGATCGAGAGCGATCACGAAAGCGATGATCGCGACGACGACGACGGCGATCCTGCCGACGTTCAGTGCGCTCTTCTCACTCGCGTCCTTCTTGATGACGCCCTTGTACATATCCTCGGATACCGCGGAGGCGGTTACCAGCAGCTGGCTGTCAGCGGTGGACATGATCGCCGCGAGGATACCGCAGAGGAAGACGCCGCCGATGAAAACAAGGAAGACGTTGTTGGAGAAAATCTGCTGGATGGTCTTGATGAATACGACCTCAGACTTGCCGCTTGCGACAAGATCCTCATTCAGGAAGCCGCGTGCGATCAGACCGAGGAAGGAAGCCGCTCCCAAAGACAGGATGACCCATACGATAGCGATGATACGGCTTTTCTTGACTTCTTTGTCGCTCTTGATCGCCATGAAGCGAACGAGGATATGAGGCATGCCGAAGTAGCCCAGCGCCCATCCAAGGTTGGAGATGATGGATACAGCGGTGATCGGGTTGCCGTCACCGTCCTTCATCAGGCTGACGAAGCCTGCGGGATCGTTGACGCCCTTTGCGCTCAGCGCGCCGGTTAAGTCGCCGTTGATACCGATATACGCGATGATCGGAACCGCCAGGATCGCGACCAGCATCAGCAGCCCCTGGATAAAGTCGGTGTAGCAGACCGCCTTAAAACCGCCGAGCAGGGTATAGACCAGAATAACGACAGCCGCGACGATCAAACCGATCATGTAAGCAGTGCGGTCGTCGGCGCCGGTACCGAATACGTTCGCAAAGAGCTTAGCGCCCGAAGCGAAAGCAGAGGCGGTGTAGACCGCGAAGAAAACGATGACGATGACCGAGGAAACGATCTTGAGCACGCCCTTCTTGTCATGAAAGCGGTTCTCAAAGAAGCTCGGAATGGTCAGCGAGTTGTTCGCGACGATGGTGTACTTTCTCAGCCTGCGCGCTACGAGGAACCAGTTGAGTATGGTACCGATCAGAAGACCGATCGCGATCCAGACCTCGCCGGTACCGGCGACATAGATCGCACCCGGCAGACCCATCAGCAGCCAGCCGCTCATATCGGACGCTTGTGCCGAGAGCGCTGCCGTCCATGAGCCGAGACCTCTGCCGCCGAGGAAGTAGTCCTCGTTGTTGCTCTGCTTGCTGTTCATTGCGCCGATGAGGATCATGATTCCCATGTACACGACAAAAGCAACCAGAATGATAATGGTGTTTGTTGACATTCTTTTCCCTCCAATAAATATAGGGACCGATTTTGTTCGGTCATAGACGTAAAACAGATCGGTCATTTGTATTTGCACTTTTGTATTTTAACACATCGAAGAGTGAAACGCAAGATAGAATAAAGTATAGACTAAACTCAGTACAATTATAGGATAATATAATAAATAGTCTGTTATAAAGCTGTTTTATAACAAGACTCTATAACAGACTGAATACTTGACGAAAAATAAATTTGGGCAGCAATCCTATACTTATTGCCTCTCTCTGATGCCGCTGAGGAAGAGCGGCATGGTGTTCCCCGCATACTCCGCGAGCGAATATTCCCCGCCGTGAAGACACCAGTCATACAGCAGCGCCCGCTCCGCGATCGCGTACAGCCGAACGATCTCCGCGGAGGATTTCCGGCGTGTGATCTCGCCGCGCGACTGTCCCTGCTGTACCAGCTTCTTTAACAGGCGGTAGTACAGCCGACTCTGGTCGAGCAGCTCTTTTTCGCCTCGTTTAGAGAGCTGCTGCGCGTACAGACGTGATAAAAGCTCGATATCGATGTTGTTCTCGATCATCATGAAAAGCTCGCGGGTGAGATAGATCATGTTCTCGATCGCGTCGCGGTCATAGTCGAGCTTTTGCTCCAGCTCCGCGTATTTTTCGTCGAATAGATACGCAAGCGAGCCGATCAGGTTGTCCTTACTGTCGAAGTAGTGATAGAACGATCCCTTGGAGGTGCCGGATAGCTTGATGATCTCGTCGACGGTCGTATTCTCGAAGCCCTGATCATAGAACAGCTGCCACGCTGCCGAGACGATCTTGCTCTTTGTATGATTCGATGCTTTTTTCATGTTTTCACATCCTTATGTATTCTGTACTCCATTCTATACTTCGGTCTATTCCTTGTCAAGCCAATTATTTTTATCTATATATTGTAAAAAGCCGCCGTTTGTATTATAATACTTATATATGCATTTCTTTACGAGGTGACAGATTTGGAAGAGAATTTACTGTTTACCCGCCGGCTTTGGGCGGAGATCAATATGGATTCGATCAAGCATAATTACGAGGCGATCCGTGCGCAGATCGGTGAGGGCGTCAAGCTCTGTTGTGTCGTCAAGGCGGACGGCTACGGTCACGGCGCGGTAGAGATCTGTAAGCTCTATCATGAGCTTGGCGTAGATTTCCTTGCCGTATCCAACCTTGATGAGGCGCTGGAGCTCAGGCGTGCCGATATCACGGAGCCTATCCTGATCCTCGGCTATACGCCCGCGAACCGCTGCCGCGATCTCTCACGTCAGAATATCTCTCAGGCAGTCTACAGCCTCGATTATGCCCGTGAGCTGTCGGCTCAGTGCGAGCAGTCCGGCGTAGATGTTAAGGCGCATATCAAGCTCGATACCGGCATGAGCCGTATCGGCTTTATGTGTCAGGAGTTTCCCCGTGACAATAATTCTATATTAGAAATAAAAGAAGCTTGTACCTTACCTCATATTATCCCCGAAGGTATCTTCACCCATTTTGCGGTAGCGGATGACGGTGATCGCGGTGAGGATTATACACTCAGACAGTATGAGAACTACGTCCATACCGTAGACGCGCTCGAGAGGGCGGGGATCCGTTTTGAGATCCGCCACTGCTCCAATTCCGGCGCGATCATGGATTATCCCGCGATGCGGCTCGATATGGTTCGCGCGGGCATCATCCTGTACGGCTATGCGCCGTCGGACTGCATGCGCCATGCGCTTGACCTGCGTCCCGCTATGCGCCTCAAGACCCTGATCTCTCATGTCAAGACCGTCAAGGCAGGTACCACCGTCAGTTACGGCAGAACCTATACCGCCGAGCGTGATATGCGGATCGCTACCGTGCCGGTCGGTTATGCGGACGGCTACATACGCGCTTATGCCGAGGACGGTTATATGTTCGTATGGGATAAGACCAAGAAGTTCGGAAAGAACTGTAAGATCATCGGACGTATCTGCATGGATCAGACCATGCTGGACGTGACCGATTTCCCCGAAGCTGAGGTCGGTAACGTCGTTGTCGTATTCGGCAACGGTAAGGATGGTGAACCCACCGCTGAAGATATCGCCCGCTGGGGCGACACCATCAGCTACGAAGTGCTCTGCGCCGTGTCTAAGCGCGTCCCGCGACTCTACCGTACCAACTGGATCACCGGCAACGTTGTGTATAAACTGTAAGGTACAACATAGATTATGATTTGTAGAGGGACGGCGCCTCGACGTCCCGTAAAGCAGGTGCTTTTATGAAACTGTTAGTAGTAGACGGAAACAGCATATTGAACCGCGCGTTCTACGGCATCAAGCCGCTGACCACTAAGGACGGTCAGTTCACCAACGCGATCTACGGCTTTCTGACGATGTTCGAGCGTATGAAGGCGGATGTTCAGCCCGATGCGGTCGCGATCGCCTTTGACCTTAAAGCTAAGACTTTCCGACACAAGATGTACGATCTCTATAAGGCGAACCGTAAGGGCATGCCCGAGGAGCTGCATATGCAGATGGCGCCGCTCAAGGAGCTGTTGACCGATCTCGGCTATAAGCTCGTTACCTGTGAGGGGTATGAGGCAGACGATATCCTCGGTACCCTCAGTAAGGCATGCGCCGATTCCGGTAACACCTGCGTGATCGCCACCGGTGACCGCGACAGTCTTCAGCTTGTGAACGACAGCGTTTCTGTTCGCCTTTCTAAAAACCTCAACGGTACGATGCTTTATACCCCCGAGGTCGTCTGTGAAGAATACGGCGTCGAGCCGAAGAAGCTGATCGAGATCAAGGCGATCCAGGGCGATACCTCCGACAATATCCCCGGCGTAGCGGGAATCGGTCCGAAGGGCGCGACTGAGCTGATCCAAAAGTATGATAACATTCAATATATTTACGACCACCTCGACGAGCTCGATATCAAGCCCGGCATGCGCGCAAAGCTCGAGAAGTCGAAGGACAATTGCTTTATGAGCCGTGATCTCGGCGAGATCTGCCTGACAGCTCCCGTTGATACCGACCTTGAGAGCTACCGGGTAGGGGAGGGCGACAAAACTGCCGCCGCACGACTGATGGCGCGGCTGGAGCTCTTCTCCCTAATCAAGAAGTTCGATCTGGAGCTTACGGAGGACAAGACCGCCGCGCCGGATGCGCAACGCACCTTCAAGGTGATAGACGCCGATCCCGATACACTTGATAAAATTCTTTTAGAGAAAAATATTTACGTTAAATTTTCTTTTGAAGAAAAACATACAGAGAGTCATCACGAGGGAAAAAGCCCGTGGCAATCTCAACCGATTATTGCATATATTTCTACAGAAGAAATATTATATAGAATTAATTCTTTTAAAGAAATTAAGAGGTTGTTAATCAGCGGCAAAAGAATATATACAGATAACAGTAAGCCGATTTTCGCTTACTGTGACCGGGAGGGGATCGAGCCCGATATCGCCTTCGATATCTCGCTTGCCGCCTATTTGCTCAGTCCGTCATCTTCGAGCTATGAGCTCGAGCGACTCTGCGCCGAGTACAGTATCCCTGTAGCGGCGACGGAGGACGAGACCGAGGGGCTCCCGTATATCCACGCGATGCCCGCCTTGTGTAAGCGCCTCGCCGATGATATTCACGAGATCGGCAACGATAAGCTGCTGTATGAGATCGAGATCCCGCTCGCACGGGTGCTGGCGAGGATGGAGAACCTCGGTTTTGCCGTCGATGTGGACGGCATCCGTGCCTACGGAGAGAAGCTCAGCCGCGAGGTACAGGAGCTGCAGGCTTCTATCTATGAGGACGTCGGCTACGAGTTCAACATCAATTCCCCCAAGCAGCTCGCAAAAGCGCTTTTTGAAGATTTGAACCTCCCCGCCCGTAAAAAGACCAAAAGCGGCTATTCCACCAACGCCGAGGTGCTCGAGAGCCTGATCCCCCTGCATCCCGTGATCCTGAAGATCCTCGATTACCGCGCGGTCGCGAAGCTCAAGTCCACCTATTGTGACTCGCTGATTGATAAGGTCGCTCCCGACGGACGGATCCACTCTTCCTTCAACCAGACCGAGACCCGCACCGGGCGTATCAGCTCCACCGAGCCGAATCTGCAGAACATCCCCGTGCGTACCGAGCGCGGCAGAGAGTTCCGCCGCTTCTTCAAGGCAAAGGAGGGCTGTGTGCTGGTTGACGCGGACTATTCCCAGATCGAGCTGCGCGTGCTCGCTCATTTCTCGGGCGATAAGACGATGCAGCAGGCGTTCCGCGATAATATCGACATCCATACCGTGACCGCTTCCGAGGTGTTCGGCGTGCCGATCAACATGGTAACGCCCCTGATGCGTTCCCGCGCCAAGGCGGTCAACTTCGGTATCGTCTACGGTATCGGCGCTTTCTCGCTGTCGAAGGATATCGGCGTTTCCGTGCGTGAGGCGCAGAAGTATATCGACAATTATCTCAGACGTTTTTCGTCCATCGACAGCTATATGAACGAGGTCATCGAGCGCGCGAAGAATGACGGTTATGTCACCACCCTCGAGGGCAGACGGCGTTATCTGCCTGAGCTTTCCGCGTCGAACCGCAACACCCGCATGTTCGGCGAGCGTGTTGCCCGCAACGCTCCTATCCAGGGAACAGCCGCGGATATCATCAAGATCGCGATGATACGCGTTGATGAACGGTTGAGAAAGGAAGGCTTAGAAGCACGCCTGATCTTACAGGTTCACGATGAGCTGATCGTTGAAGCCCCCGCTTATGAGAGTATGCAGGTCGCTATGCTTCTGCAGGAGGAGATGGAGAATGCAGTCAAGCTCAGTATCCCCCTCACTGCCGAAGCCTCGATGGGCGAGACATGGTACGAGGCAAAAGGTTGACAAGTGTATCTTTTTTACACTATATTGATATTATGAGTATCATCGATCACTTTCCTTTGCGTTAGTGTTTTGATACAAGGAGAATAATGATGAAAAAGCTATTATTTGTTTGTACCGGCAACACCTGCCGCAGTCCGATGGCTGAGGTGATCTTCAACTCCCTTGCTGTTCAGCAGGGGCTTGACTGGCGTGCCGAAAGCGCCGGTGTAGCGGCAGTGGGAGAACAACCCGCGTCGCCGAACGCGATCCGTGCTGTTGCTGAGATCGGGCTGGATCTGAATATGCATCGCACGCGCTTTCTGCCCGCGGTCGATCTGAACGAGTATTCGCTGTTTGTTGCTCTTGGCGAAGAGCACGCGGATATTCTGCGCTCCATCGGCATCCCCGCCGACTATGTGCGCGTGCTGCACCGTGCGCCGAACGCGGATGACATCTATGACCTGCGTATGGATATCGCCGATCCCTACGGCGGCGATCTGAACGACTATCGCAAGTGCCGTGACGATATCGTCGGCGCCGTGAAAGCGCTGATGACCACACTGTCATGATCGCCTTGATGCAACCCGAGCATGTCGAGGCGGTAAAAGACCTGCTTGATACATGCTTTGACGAAAACAGTTGGTCTGTCGAGTCGATACAGTCGGAGCTTGAGAAGGCGGATTCCCGATGTACTGTCGCTGTAGAGGACAGTAAGGTAGTTGGTTTTCTCGCGTTTGAGCAGATCATGGACGAAGGCAGTATCGTTGAGATCGCCGTTTCTCCCGATCATCGGCGCAGAGGCATCGCCCGCGCACTGATTAATGAAGCTTTGCGGAACTGTACCGGTCTTTGTACCGTTTTTTTAGAGGTGCGTGAGGGCAACGTGCCCGCTGTCGCGCTGTATGAGTCACTCGGTTTCGAGCGGATCGCCATCAGGCGCGGCTATTATGATAAGCCCAAAGAAAATGCAATCATCATGAGGAAGAATTATGAAAATACTGGCTATTGAAAGCAGTTGTGACGAGACTGCCGCAGCTGTGGTCGAGGACGGCAGAAGCGTTCTCTCCAATATTATCGCTTCTCAGGTAGAGGAGCATAAGCTCTACGGCGGCGTAGTTCCCGAGATCGCCTCCCGTCGTCATGCCGAGGCGATCGTCGGCGTGGTCGATGAAGCGCTGAAAACGGCGAATTGTACCGTGGATGATGTGGATGCGATCGCTGTGACCTATGCTCCCGGACTGATCGGCGCGCTGTTGGTCGGCGTGAATTTTGCGAAGGGATTGTCTCTTGCTGCCGGAAAGCCGCTGATCCCGACCCATCATTTGCGCTCACATATCGCAGCTAACTATATTTCACATAAAGAACTAAAACCGCCGTTTCTCTGTCTTGTTGTATCAGGGGGACACAGCCATATTGTCGAGGTAAAGGATTACACCGATATGCGTGTGATCGGTCGTACCCGTGACGACGCGGCGGGTGAAGCCTTCGACAAGGCGGCTCGCGCTATGGGTATCCCGTATCCCGGCGGCGTAGAGCTCGACAGGATCGCCGAGGACGGCGATGACTCCGCTTTCCCGATGCCGCGTCCGCGTGTGGACGGATCACCCTATGACTTCTCCTTCTCGGGACTCAAGACCGCTGTTATCAACCTGATCCACAACCGTCAGCAGAAGGGGGAGGAGATCCCCGTTGCGGATGTCTGCGCTTCTTACCGAAAAGCGGTTGTCGGTCTTTTGGTCGACAATTTTTTGCGGGCGGCGGATGATCTTGGTTATACGACGCTTGTGACAGCGGGCGGCGTGTCGGCAAATTCACTGCTTCGCCGTGAGCTTATGCATCGCTGTAAGGACAGATATCAGCTATTTATGCCCGAAAAGTCCTTATGCGGTGATAACGGCGCTATGGTCGGCGCTCAGGGCTATTATGAATACTTGGCGGGTCATGTAGCGAAGAGCGATCTGAACGCTGTCGCTACCCTGCCGATCGGTGAGGATAAATATTGAAAAAGCTATTATTCAGGGCTTTATCCCTGCTGCTTGTCGCCTTAATGACGCTCTCGCTTTGCTCCTGTGAGAGGATCCGCCAGGCTGTACACCGCACGCTGATGAAGACCCTCTCGATCAAGGATCCCGATATCAAAGACGGCGATAATAACCCTTATCTGAATATAGAGCCGGATCCCTCGACTTACAACGAGGGATATGAGGCTGTTCCTTCACGTTATTCTTATCAGGCTTTGCCGCTTGAAGGAGAGCAAAAGCTGTACGGTATTCTGATTGATTCTTTCTATGAAGTCTCGCCCCGGTACAGTGAAGAAGCGCAGAAGTATCCTATGCCCGAGATACGCTTGGACGGTTATTCGCTGACCGAAGCGCAGGTTCGCACTACGCTGAAGGCGATCAGCGACGATTGTCCCGAGATCTTCTGGATTTCGAACACGATCGGCTATTATGCGAACGATGAGATGACGATCGTGCAGGGTTATTCGCGCCTGTCTCCTGATGAAGTCACCGATAAGCTCGGTAAGGTTCGGCAGGCGGCGGGCGAATTCTACGCGACCGTACCCGATGGGTTATCCGAATACCAGCGAGAGCTGAGGGTGCATGATTACCTGGCGGGGATTGCCGCGTATGATACCAACGTAGACGTCGAAAACACCGATAATAACGATCCCGAGCTATACACCGTTTACGGTGCTTTGGTGAACAAGCTGACCGTCTGCGAGGGTTATGCACGCGCTTTTCAAATGTTACTCAACGGTCTCGGAGTCGATTGCGTCAATATCATCGGCAGATCGAGCGATGAGCTGCATATGTGGAACTCGGTTAAGCTTGACGACAAATGGTATATGGTGGATCTGACTTGGGATGATCGCGAGGAGAGCTACTCGCGCTATTGTTACTTCAATCTGACAAGCGAGCAGATGGCGCTCGATCACGAGGACGCGCCGATGTTTACTTCTCTTGACGACAGTCAGATCAACGGCGAGGTGGATGATATCGGCGCAGATGTGATGAACATGTTTATCCCCGAGTGCGTCGATCCGACCATGAGCTGGTTTTATCGCGAAACGCCCCATCTCGATGATTTTGACGGCGTTGATGTAAAGAATGCGTTGCTTGCGGCGGCGAAAAACTCCGAGCAGTATTTTGCTTTTTATATCGGCGATGGAATGGATCTCGAAGATACCGTTCGGCAGCTGTTTAAGGAATCACCCCAGTATTTCTTTGACTATGTCATTTCTGTGAACGGTTATCTGGAGGACTACAGCATCGATGAGTCTAACATCGGCTATATTACGATGCCTACCAACCGTGCTGTCACGGTAGAGCTTCAATATTATTGAATGAATTGGTATTGTATCGCTTGCCGGAGCTGCGGCGGGTTCAATCTTTGTTATAACAGGAGAATCATATGATCGTATTATCCGTAGACCTCGGTCACGCCCGCACGGGGCTTGCCGTATCAGATAAGAGCGGGTTTCTCGCCTCATCGCTGTGTGTGATCACCGAGTATAATGATGATAAACTGATTGATAAGATTGCCGAACAGGCAACTTCCGTAAAAGCGGAGCTCCTCGTCATTGGACTGCCGCGTAACATGGACGGTTCAGAAGGAGAGAGCGCTATCCGCGCCCGTGAGCTCGCCGCCCGGCTTTCCGAGCGTACCGGACTCCCTCATGTGATGCAGGATGAGCGCGGCACGACTATCACCGCCCACGCCTATCTCAGTTCGGGAAACATATACGGAAAGAAACGCAAGCAGAAGGTGGACGCTGTCGCCGCTTCTATCATCTTGCAGGATTATTTAGACAGCGCGAAAGGATAAGCTTATGGAAATGCAGGAATTATTGTCGGAGATCAATGCCCTCGCTAAGAAAAAACGTGAAGAAGGTTTGAGCGAAGAAGAGCAAAAGCGCCAGAAGGAGCTCTATCAGATCTACCTCAAGGGCTTCCGCGCTCAGGTCAAGCAGCGTCTCGATAACGTCGACGTCACCTATCCCGACGGCACTGTCAAAAGCCTAAAGGACGCGATGAAAAAATAATAGGAAGAAGAAAAGCTTACGGTTTCTGATGATCCGTAAGCTTTTGTTATATGTACTGTTATTCGGTTGATGTGCTTCTGCTGATCGCTTCCGTCAGCGTGAGGAAGATGAAGAAGTGCGGGGTTACGATGGGATTGTAGAGGTTGACCGTCGATTGAACGAGGTAGCAGAGAACTGCTCCCATGAATACCAGCGTCAGCGGTTCCTTACGCGCCGTTTTCAGACCGCGAACAAGCGTCGCGGCGGCCAGACCCAGATATGCCGCCAAACCGAACACGCCTTGGGTGAGCAGGTAGTTGATCAGCTCGTTGTGCGCGCAGTCCGTAGAGGCGTCGCCAAAACGTGCCGCGAGTTCTTTGAAGTGCGGCTCCAGAACATAGTAGGCAGTATCGGGACCCGCGCCGAAGAGCTTTTGCCACAGATTGAATTTACCGTATTCTTCAAAGCTGACCCGCCACATGAATCCTCGGTGAGTACCCCATGCGTCGCTGAATCGCAGCAGCTTTTCATAATTGCCGAGATCGGACTCTCTGTCGATCACGCTGTAATAGAAGAATGATCCGAGCAGTACCATGATGATCACGCCGAAAACTACCTTAAATGTGATCTGCAGTGCTTTGGCGGGATACTTAGGCTCTCCGTTTTTCCCTGCAAGGAACAGCAGCAGAAAGATCGTACCGCAAATGATGATCGGGATGAACATCTGCGGGCTGTAGATCAGGAACTGCTGGAATACTTCAAAGCCCTTGTTCTTATTCCCGACGAGGATCGCAAAAAGATGCAGCAGCTTGCCGGAGATGAACAGGATCGTCATTGCGCCGAAGAAACGCTTCAGGTAGGTATAGCTGCGGCAGTAAATGATCAGCATGATCGGCAGGATCACCAGTAGTCCCAGAATGTTGGAGCTTGAATCCGCACACAGGATACCGGGGTAAGCGAAGATGATCGCGAATCCGCTGAGGATCCGCATGTAGCGCTTTTCCGTCACGGTGAAGAAGCCTACCGCTATCGGCAGAAACATGCACATGAACGCCGCAATGATATTCTTGTTGCCGATAGTGGAGCCGAAGTCGACGATGGTATCCTCGCCGTAGCCCGCGAAAATATTCAGCGGGTCGATGTAGAAGTAGTTGATCACCGTCAGGAGCGCTACGATCGACGATACGACCAGATACCCGACGAAGGCGTAGTCTTTGTAGCGGTAGTTGCGTGTGATGATGAAATACATCAGCGCGTAGGCGGTCAACAGCAGCAGACCGTTGTCGCGTCCCTTGAAGCCCGTGAACGCATCCGAGATGTGGGGTGATGTGACGGTTGAGATCGCCGCAAAACCGACAAAACACAGCATCATGATATCAGTGCTGCTCAGGGATTGCAGAAAGCCCTTCGGTTTAGCCGGCGTTTTATCGCCGAGCCTTTTCATTGATGAGCTAAACACGACGCTGATGATCAGAACGGCGGTTAGGATCAGGTAAAGCCAAAACTTATCCGTCCTCGCATGCACATACTGTTCGGTGAGAAACAGAGGAAAGAAGCTGAACATCAACGTCAGATAAACGTTCACAAGCGTGTGTGAAACCGTATATTGTTTTTTGACATCGCCCGTATCGGCAATGGGTGTATTTTGATTCATTATCATTCAACCTTCATAAAGAAAATTCCTACTCTTTATCGTAGCGCAAAAGAGTAGGAATGTCAATAGAATTAATTATTGACGTGTTTTTGAGGGTTATGTTTGCCGAAAACGAGTGGTACCGGTTCAGTTTTTGCTTTTGATCAGTCTTACCGCGTTGAGCACGCATAGCAGGCATACGCCGGTGTCAGAGAATACCGCCAACCACAGCGCGTGACTGCTCAGTATGCCGATCATCGTCAGAATAATAATGATAGCTTTGATAACCAATGAGAAGGTAATGTTTGCCTTGACTGTCGCGATGGTTTTGCGTGCTAAGCGGACCGCACGGGGGAGAGAGGAGAGGTTTTCGGAGCTGAGTACAATATCGGCGGCTTCGATCGCTGCGTCTGAGCCCAGACCCATCGCCGCGCCGCAGGTCGCCATGCTCAGCACAGGAGCGTCGTTAATACCGTCGCCGACAAAGCAGCATGAGCCGTTATCATGGATTAACTTTTCGACAGTATGCACCTTGTCCTCGGGCAGCAGGCCGCCGTAGACCTTGTCGATCGATAGAGCTGCGGCAACCGCGTCACAGGTCGTCTGTTTATCGCCCGATAGCATCGCGATATGGGATATGCCGAGTTCTTTCAGTTCATCGAGGACCTTGGGAGCTTCCTCACGGATATGTTCGCTGACGGTGATCACGCCGATCTCCTGACCGTTCAAACGGACGGAGGTGCCCGCCTTTCCGTCAGCCTTACAAACGGTGATCAGGTCGCCGTTATATACTGCGCTTACGCCGTGACCGCTGATTTCCTTATGGCTGTTTAATTCTAACAAAGAAATATTATGCTGTTCACAATAGGCTTTCAGGGCGCCTGCGATCGGATGTGCAGAGTGCGCCTCTGCCGAAGCGGCAAGTTGCATTATTTCTTTTTCAGAATAATGATTTGTCGGCTTAATTTCTTTTACAGAAATTTTATCGTCTGTTATGGTACCTGTTTTATCAAAGGCAAATGCTTTTACCTTCGCCAAGGCTTCAACATATCTGCCGCCTTTGATCAGCACGCCTGCCTTGGACGCCGCTCCGATTCCCGCGTAGTAGGACAGCGGCACCGAGATCACGATGGAGCAGGGACATGAGGCGACGAGGCACACCAGCGCCTTGTGGATCCAGCCCGCCCAGTCGCCGGTAATGAGAGAAGGAATGACCGCGATCACGAGTGCCAGTCCGAGCATGACAGGCGTGTACACAGCCGCGAATCGGGTGATCAGTTTCTCGTGATCTCCCTTGTTCTTACTGCTTTCTTCAACCAGCTTGACGATTCTTGTCGCCGCGCTGTCTGCATATACCTTGGTTGTTTGCATATAGACGGTACTGTCGTTGTTGACCATGCCACTGAGCAGCTCGGTACCGACGGTCGCATCCATCGGAGCGGATTCACCGGTCAGGGAGGAGGTATCCATCGTGGTGCTGCCGCTTGTGATCACGCCGTCGAGCGGGACGCGCGTATGGGGCGGAATCTCCAGTACCGAGCCGATCGTGACGTCCTCGGCGGGTATCTCGCGGCTCTTGCCGTTTTCACAGAGGTAAGCGGTATCCGGGCGGATATCAGCCAGCTTTCGGATATCACGGCGGGATTTCTCAACCGCATGATCCTCCAGCAGCTCGCCGACGCCGAACAGCACCATGACTGCCGCGCCTTCGACAAATTCGCCCAGCACCATCGCGGCGATCACCGCGACGGTCATCAGCGTGGTCTCGTCGATGCGGCGCTTGAATACCGACTTCACGCCTTCGATCACGACGTCATAGCCCGCAAGTGTTGCGGAGATAACGCTTAACGCGGTGCAGGGGATCTCGAGTCCTCCGATCAAGTGCATGATTAATGCCGCGATAAAGCAGACTGCCGCAAAGATCAGTAGGATCAGCTTGATTTTTCCGCCCTCGTGATGATGTTCATGTTCGTGACCGTGATCATGATCGTGATGATGCTCGTGGTGCTCATGGCCGTGTTCATGATCGTGGTCACAGCAACCGTCATGACAGTGATGTTCATGCTCGTGGTTTTCGTGATGTTCATAGTGTTCTTCCTTCGGTACAACGGTCACGCCGTCCTCGATCGAATCAACAATTTTCTGTACCTCATCACGGATATCTTCTTTATCGGTATGGATTTCCAGCTCGAGCGTCGCGAAAGACAATTGCACATCGCCGTAGGTTTTCTCGAGCTTTGCTTCGATCTTCGCCGCGCAGTTCGCGCAGTGCAGACCGTCCAGTATGAATTCGTGCTTCATATACGTTCACCGTCATTCCATAATATGCTCTAAGCCCATCTCAAAGATCTTTTGGATGTGCTCATCCTCAAGGGAATAGTAGCTCTGCTTGCCCTCTCTGCGAACCTTGACGAGATTCTCTTGCCTGAGTACGCGCAGCTGATGCGATACGGTGCTCTGCTCCATACCGACAATATCCGCGATACAGCAGACGTTCAGCTCGCGCTCGAACAGCGCGCACATGATGCGGATGCGAGTCGAGTCGCCGAATACCTTGAAAAAGTCCGCCAGTTCAAACAGCGTGTCTGTATCGGGCATTTGTTTTTTAATGTCCTGTACAATCTCTCTATGTTCTTCGTGTGCCATAACAGCCTCCGATTTGAATGTTTGAACATATGAACAAATATTCATACGATACTGTTATGATATACTATTTATTTGTAAGTGTCAATAGTTTTTATTGAAAAAACAACCTTTTTACGTTATAATAGGGCTACTAATTGATATGGAAGTGTGTATATGAATGTGATTTTTGACATGGACGGCGTTATCTTTGACTCCGAGCGCGCTTATATCGGCGCGTATCAAAAGCTTGCGGCGAAATACGGCCTGACTGATACCGAGGCAGTTCATCGCGCCTGTATCGACAGCATCGGCGTGACCCGCGATCTGACGAAGAAGATATTCTTTTCTTATGTAGGACATGAATTTGACTATGAGAGCTATCGCGCGGATGTACAGGTGGAGCTGAACAAAACTCCCTTTGAATTGAAGCCGGGCGTGTATGAGCTCTTCGATTGGCTCACAGAGAGCAGCGCCAAGATCGCCCTTGCGTCCTCGACTCGTCGTGAGCACGTATTCCCGATGTTGGACGGCGCTGATTTGACGAAGTATTTCAATGCGATAATATGCGGCGATATGGTCGGTCATTCAAAGCCGAATCCCGAGATCTTCCTCACCGCCGCCGAGAGGCTCGGAGCCGATCCCGAGGAGTGCTATATCATCGAGGATAGCTACAACGGTATTCGTGCCGCTCATGCCGCGGGCGCACACGCGATCATGGTACCCGATATCGTCCAGCCGGATGAAGAGATCAAGGGTCTTGCCGAGGCGATTTTACCGTCATTATTTGAAGTTAAAGATTATCTGAATGACAGAACATAAATAATCAAATAGTTTTTTATACCGATATAAGACAACCGCCGCCTCGGAACGATTCCGAAGCGGCGGTTTTATCAGATTATAATTGTTTTATCGGCAGATCACAGCCAGTGCATGGTATCCTCATAGACGTTGATATAGTCCTGAGCGCTGCGCTCCCAGCTGTTATCGCTCATCATGGCGCGCCACATGAGCTGATGCCAGCCCTCGTTGTCGTAGATACCGGCGAGAGCACGCTTGACGGCGTTGCACATATCAGCGATATCATAGTTGCGGAAGGTGAAGCCGTTGCCGTAGCCGTCGGCGCTGTCAAATACGCTGTCCTTCAGACCGCCTACCTCGCGGACGACCGGGATGGTGCCGTAGCGCAGAGCGATCATCTGAGACAGGCCGCAGGGCTCCTGCTTACTGGGCATCAGGAAAATATCCGCGCCGGAATAGATCTTGCGTGCGAGCTCGGGAACAAATCCGTGGCAGCTAACGACTCTGCCCGGATAGAACCACTGCATATCGCGGAAGAAGTTCTCATATTCCTCATCGCCGGAGCCGAGGATAACAAACTGCATGTTGTTATTGTTCAAGAGATCCGGCAGACCGCCGCGAACAAGGTCGAGACCCTTGTGAGATACCATACGGGTGACCATGGCGACGATCGGGATAGACCAGTTTTGCTCCAGACCCAGACGCTCCTGCAGTCTGCGCTTGCACTCGCCCTTACCGCTCATATCCTCCTTGGTGTAGTTGCAGTAGAGCTGGTAGTCGGTAGCGGGATCGTAGCTCGCCTGATCGATACCATTGAGGATACCGCAGAGCTTGTAGTGATTGGCGTTCAGCGCATGATGCAGACCGTGGCTGTACCAGGGATCCTTGATTTCCAGTGCATAAGAGGGGGAGACGGTGTTGACGCGGGTAGAGCAGAAGATAGCGCCCTTCATCATGTTCAGCTTGCCGTCCATCTCGAGGATCTTGGTCTCTGTGGGCGGGATACCGACGCATTCGGTGTTGACCTCCCAGCCGTACTTGCCCTGATACTGGATGTTGTGGATGGTGAACAGGCTCTTGATGTTGTAGTACCACGGATTCTTGCTGTAGAACAGATAGTAGTAAACGGGTACGAGCGCTGTCTGCCAGTCGTTGGTGTGGATGAGATCGGGATGGAAGTCGATATACGGCAGCATCTCGAGAATCGCACGGGAGAAGAACGCGAAGCGCTCGGCGTCATCATAGAAGCCGTACAGCTTATCTCTCTTGAAATAGTACTCGTTGTCGATGAAGTAGTAGGTGCAGTCGTTCCAGCGAGCCCAGAACAGACCGCAGTACTGATGTCTCCACGCGACCGGTACGGTAAAGTTGGTGATGAAATTCATCTGGCACTTGAGCTCGTAAGGGATCGTGCCATACAGCGGCATAACGATGCGGCAGTCATGACCTTTGCGGCATATGGTATGGGGCAGAGAGCCCGCCACGTCGGCGAGACCGCCGCTTCCGGCAAAGGGGTTGGCTTCACTTGCGCAGTAAAGTATTCTCATATATTATCCTCCTGAATGAATTGGATCATGATCGCGGAGGACTGAGCGCATCAGCCCTCACGATCACAAAAAGATATGTTAAACGATGGAACGCTTAGCGATGTACATGGGATAGTTTTGGGTGCCCTGGATCTTCGAGCCGCGGGAGACGTTGACGTCCTTGTCGACGACCAGATTGGTCAGCTGGGCTTTGTCGCCGATCACACAATCCTGCATGATGATGCAGTTCTTGATGACGGCGTCATGACCGATATATACACCCTTGGAGATGATCGAGTTCTCAACGATACCGTTGATGACGCAGCCCTGAGCGATCAGCGAATCCTTGACGTTGCTGTTGAGTCCGTAGCGGGAGGGAGCGTCGTCGCGCACCTTGGTATAGATGGGGCGCTTGGAGTTGAAGAGCGCGTAGCGGGTATCTCTGTCCATGATCTTCATATTCGCGTCGTAGTACTCCTTGACGGAGCCGATGATCTCGCAGTAGCCGTCGAACTCATAGGCGTAGACTCTGTGCCGGTCGAGCGACTTCTGCAGCACGTCGCGGACGAAGCTGTATTTCGACTCGGACATCGCCTGACGAACCAGCGCCATCAGCACGGTCTTCTTCATCAGCATGATTCCGATATCGAGGTTACATATGCTGTTGTCGACGGGGGAAGCCATGATTTTGGTGACCTTGCCGTCGTCGTCTACGTCGAGGATGCAGCGGAAGTCATCGGTGATCTCGGTGACAGCGCGCTTGGTATATACGAAGGTGATATCGCTGTGATTCTTCTCAGCGAAGCGGAACAGCTTGTTGTAATCCATGTTATGGACACAGTCGGACGGTGCGATCAGGACATATTCCTCGTCGCCGTGTTCGATATAACCGTGCAGGTTAAAGATGGTCTCGACTAAGGTCGCGAAGCTGTGCTCGCCGTAAGGCGGCAGAATACTCAGACCGCTTCTGCGGCGGGCGAGATCCCACGCCGAGCCGGAGCCGACGTGATCCATCAGGGACATAAAGTTGGATTTCGCGACGATACCGACGTTGTTGATACCGGAGTTGGACATGTTGGACAGCGGGAAGTCGATCATGCGGTACTTGCCGCCGAAGGGCACGCTGCCGGTGGAACGGTAAGCAGTCAGCTCGGGCAGATGCTTCTCGTTGGTGTTCGCGAAGATAAGACCTAATATTTTATTGGTTGCCATGCTTACACCTCCATATCCTTATCGATCATCGCCTTGCAGGGTACGACGACGCCTGCGCCGATCTTGAGGTTATCGCCTACGACGGTAACGCCCCAGTCATCACGGTTTTCCACCTCAGTGGGAGCCGCGCCGACCTTTGCGCCCGCGCCGATGACGGTATTCTCGGCAACAATTGAGAATTCTACGTGAGCACCATCCTCAATCACAACGCCGGGGAAGAGGATGGATGAGTTGATCACGGCGTCTTTGCCGATGATAACGCCCGGGAACACGATGGAAAACTCCAGCTTGCCGTCGATGTTGCAGCCGTCGGATACCATTGAGTTCTGAATCTCGCCGGTAGGTCCGACATGGTGCGGAGGCATCATGGGATTGCGGGAGTAGATGTTCTTGAGGTCGAGGGTTACCTTGGGATCGAGCAGATCCATGTTCGCTTCCCACAGGGAGTCGATGGTGCCGACATCCTTCCAGTAGCCCTCGAAGGGATAAGCAACCATCTTCTCACCGGAGTTCAGCATCAGGGGCAGTACGTCCTTACCGAAGTCATTGTGAGACTCGGGATTCTGCGCGTCCTTGATCAGATACTCTCTGACGGTCTTCCATGTAAAGACATAGATGCCCATGGAAGCGTTGGTGCTCTTGGGGTGAGCGGGCTTCTCTTCAAATTCGTAGATAGTGTTGTCGTCGTTGGTGTTCAGGATGCCGAAGCGCGACGCTTCCTCCATCGGTACGTCCATAGCGGCGATGGTACAGGCAGCGTTGTGTTCTTTATGGAACTCAAGCATCTTGGCGTAGTCCATCTTATAGATGTGGTCGCCGGAGAGAACGACGATGTAGTCGGGGTCGTAGCGGTCGACAAAGCCGATGTTCTGGTAGATCGCGTTAGCGGTGCCGGAGTACCAGTCGGAGCCTTCCTTGGATTCATAAGGCTGCAGACAGGTGACGCCGCTGTGGATGCCGTCCAGGTCCCACGGCTGACCGTTGCCGACGTATTCGTTGAGTTCGAGCGGCTGGTACTGCGTCAGTACGCCGACTGCCTCAATGCCGGAGTTGATACAGTTCGACAGCGGAAAGTCGATGATCCTGTACTTGCCTCCGAACGGTACGGCAGGCTTGGCGATCTTCTTGGTCAGCACGCCGAGGCGCGAGCCCTGACCGCCGGCAAGCAGCATAGCCACTACTTCTTTTTTAGGTATCATGTTATCCTCCAATATGTTATGCCGAGCTCCGGGAGGAACCGGAGCTCAGCGGATTTATATATTTCTGACAGAGAATTATTTCTCTTCCTTCTTTACAGCCTTCTTGGCAGCGGGCTTTTTAGTGGCAACCTTTTTCGCGGGAGCCTTCTTCGCGGGCTTCTCATCCTTCTTAGCGTCCGCGTCCTTCGCGGCCTTCTTTGCGGCGCGGGTAGCGGCAGCCTTCTTCGCGGCCTCCTTACGCTTTGCGGCTTTCTCTTCCGCTGCGATCTCCTTCGGGCTCTTCTCCCTGCTGACGCACTTGAGGTACAGAGCGCTCATCGGAGGCAGGTTGAGATAGATGGACTGGTCGAAGCCGTGCATCTCTTCATCGACGGTGTGGATATCGGTACCGTTTGTCTTACCGGTGCCGCCCCACTGTTCGTCGTCGGAGTTGAATACCTCGGCGTAGGTACCCCACTCGGGAACGCCGATACCGTAGTTCTCACGATACATGGGCTGGAAGTTGCAGACGACGATGATATTGTTGCCTTCCTTATCGATGCGGCGGAACGCGATAACGCTCTGCTGATAATCGTCGTGATGGATCCAGTTGAAGCCTTCCCATGTGAAGTCGACCTGATACATGCAGGTGTTCTCTTTATAGAAATTGTTGAGCGCGCGGAAGAAGTCGTTGAGCTTCTTGTGCTTTTCGAAGCCGAGCAGACCCCACTGCAGCTCTTCGGTGCTGTTCCACTCGTCGAACTGGCCGATCTCAGCGCCCATGAAGGTGAGCTTCTTGCCGGGATGAGCCATCATGTAGGACATGAATACGCGAACACCCGCGAACTTCATATCATAATCGCCGGGCATCTTATTGATCAGCGAGCCCTTGCCGTAGACGACCTCGTCGTGAGAGATCGGGAGCAGGAAGTTCTCGGAGAACGCATACAGGAACGAGAAGGTGATGCTGTTGTGGTGATAGGGTCTCCACAGCGGGTCAAGGGACATGTAGGACAGCATATCGTTCATCCAACCCATGTTCCACTTGTAGTCAAAGCCCAGACCGCCGTCGGATACGGGACGGGAGACCATCGGCCAGGAGGTGGACTCCTCGGCGATCATCATAACGGTCGGATGATGCAGGTGAACGGCTGTGTTCAGTCTCTGGATGAACTCGACAGCCTCGAGATGCTCGTGACCGCCGTACTTGTTGGCGACCCACTCGCCGTCGCGGCGGTTGTAGTCGAGGTACAGCATGGAAGCTACCGCGTCAACGCGGATACCGTCGACATGGTACTTGTCCAGCCAGAACATCGCGGAGGATACCAGGAACGAGATGACCTCGTAGCGGGCATAGTCAAAGACGTAGGTACCCCATTCCTTGTGCTCACCCTTGCGGCTGTCCTCGTACTCATAGCAGTGGATACCGTCGAAACGTCCCAGACCGTGAGCGTCCTTGGGGAAGTGAGCGGGTACCCAGTCGAGGATAACGCCGATGCCCTCCTGATGGCACTTGTCGATGAAATGCATGAACATTTCGGGAGAACCGTAGCGGGAGGTGGGAGCGAAGTAACCGGTTACCTGATAACCCCAGGAGCCGTCGAAGGGATACTCGGTCATGGGCATGAACTCGATGTGGGTGTAACCCATCTCCTTGACGTAGGGGATCAGTTCGTCGGCAAGCTTGTCATATGAGAAGGTGTTGCCGTCGGCGTACTTTCTCCACGAGCCCGCGTGAACCTCATAGATGTTCAGCGGATTCTCAAAGTGGTTGTGTTCCATTTTATACTTGTACCACGCTTCATCATTCCACTGATACTTGTTGTAGTTATAGATGATAGAGGCGTTGTCGGGACGGGTCTGAGTATGGAACGCAAACGGATCGGACTTTAAGATCTTCTCGAACCAGGGGGTCTCAACACAGTACTTGTAGATTGCGGTCTCGCCGAGGTTGGCTATCCAGCCTTCCCATACGCCGCCTTCCGAGATCTTGTACATATGGTTGGCGTTCTGATCCCAGCCGTTGAAATCGCCGACTACGGAAACGGAGAGCGCGTTTGGAGCCCATACGCGGAATATGGTACCCTGTACGCCGTCCTTCCAGTAATCATGTGCGCCTAAGAAATCATAAGCGCGTACAGCGTCGCCGCCGTGGAATAGATCGAGGGGGAATCTTTCGTCGTTTAAAACATAATTCATAATTTGACTCTCCTTTATAAAAAGAATTAGTACATAAATATACAACTCTATAATAACAGACATTTTTGACAATTTCAAGTAAAAACAGAAATTAAATTCCAAACTTTTAGTGCAGTTTTTATAAAATCTGACAATACACTTGTCATTATAGACAATGAAATATCAAATTTTCATCACTTATGTACAAAGAAACGGTCGGTTTACACCACCGGTGACGGTAATACTTCAGCGAGAAGCATAAAGAAGAGCCGTAGCTCGATCGTAATACTATCAGTCAATTGCGGATGACGAAACAACCCTAACTACTGATATTATTCCAATTACGAAATAATTCTTGACAATTCAGTGTTCATATATTATTATAAATTATGGTTTATTATATTGGTATTATTATATTCAATAATAGTAGACGCATTGCAGCCGCGCTTGACAGGCGCCGCTGTGCTTATCTGACTCTCTTAGAGAGCCGTTATATATAGATATTTTACCCATATTACCATTCAAACCGCATGATGCTTTGAGATATATTTTTATATAGAAAGGTGACATACGCGGACAACCGATTTTCCTGTCAAAGACAGTGGTGATACAAAACTGAATATCTGAGTAACGGCACCGTGAGTTGAGTTTGATGAATCATCAAATCAAGGAGGTGTCACATGTGAATGCTGTTTTAGCAGTTATCCTGATCGTCGTCGCGGTTATCGTAGGCGCGGCTGTCGGTATCTTTATCGGCAACGCTTATCGTAAGAAGGTTGCCGAGGCTGAGATCGGCAGCGCCGAGGAAGAGGCGAAGCGTATCGTCTCCGACGCGATGAAAACAGCTGAAGCAAAGAAGAAGGAAGCGATCCTTGAGGGTAAGGATGAGGTTCATCGCCTTCGCAGCGAGGGTGAAAAGGAGCTCGCCGACCGCCGCAAGGAGGTACAGCGCCAGGAGCGCCGTATCCAGCAGAAGGAAGAGACTCTGGACCGTAAGATCGACAACGTCGAGAAAAAGGAAGACAGAGTCAACAAGAAGATCAAAGACGCCGAGGTAAGACTCGCCGAGGCGGAAACTATCAAGAAGAGTCAGTTTGAGATGCTCGAGAGGATTTCGGGCTTCACCGTAGATCAGGCTAAGACCTATCTGCTCGATCAGCTTGAGGGCGAGCTCGGCAGAGAGAAGAGCCTCAAGATCATGGAGTATGAGCAGCAGCTCAAGGATGAGTCCGACAAGCGCGCCCGCAACATTATTTCTCTCGCGATCCAGCGCTGTGCCGCGGATCAGGTGGCTGAGGCTACCGTTTCGGTTGTACCGCTGCCGAACGATGAGATGAAGGGTCGTATCATCGGACGCGAGGGTCGTAACATCCGCGCCATCGAGACGATGACCGGTTGCGACCTGATCATCGACGATACGCCCGAGGCGATCACGCTGTCCTGCTTCGAGCCCGTTCGCCGCGAGATCGCGCGCGTTGCGCTCGAGAAGCTGATCTCCGACGGCCGTATCCATCCCGCGAGAGTCGAGGAGATGGTCGAGAAGGCTCGCCGTGAGGTGGAGCAGAGCATCAAGCAGGCGGGTGAACGCGCCGTACTGGACGCAGGCGTCCACGGACTTCATCCCGAGCTTGTCAAGATCCTCGGCAGACTCAAGTACCGTACCAGCTACGGTCAGAATGTTTTGAAGCACTCCCTCGAGGTCAGCTATATCTCCGGTATGATCGCGTCCGAGTTGGGACTTGATCCCAAGGTTGCGAAGCGTGCGGGTCTTCTGCATGACATCGGTAAAGCGCTCGACCATGAGATCGAAGGCAGCCACGTCGAGATCGGCGTAGATATTGCCCGCAAATATAAGGAGAGCGACGCGGTGGTTCATGCGATCCATGCCCACCACGGCGACGTAGAGGCTAAGACGGTCGTCGCCTGCATCGTACAGGCAGCCGACGCGATCTCCGCCGCCCGTCCCGGTGCACGCCGTGAGAACCTCGAGAACTACATCAAGCGTCTGCAGAAGCTTGAAGAAGTCGCATCGTCCTTCAAGGGCGTTGAGAACTCCTTCGCGATCCAGGCGGGTCGTGAGATCCGTATCATGGTCAAGCCCGAGCAGGTCAAGGATGACGAGATGGCGTCCCTCGCCCGCGATATCTGCAAGAAGATCGAAGAGGAGCTTGAGTATCCGGGTCAGATCAAGGTCAACATCATTCGCGAATCCCGCGCAGTTGACTTCGCAAAATAAGAATTATCTGATCAAAAGTACTGCCATGAATGGGCGATATTTTAACGGAACATAGTAAAAACTGAATAGAATAACAAAGGCACTGTTGCGGATTGCGGTTCGCAACAGTGCCTTTTGGCTTATAGTGTCGCTAAGATTCAGAAAAAGCATATTATAATGTATTGTTTTGAAAGGACAGATGTGATATAATCCTATGTGGGAATATTTGAGCATCAAGTTATATTATTGATTCCCTTTTTAATCGGTAATCCCTGAGCCTGACCCACAGGCAAATAATGATTCAACAGGAGGATACAAATATGGGCTTTTTTTCAAAAAAGAATACTGCCTCGAGTTCGGGCGGCGACAGCTATCTGGAGATTTCGGTAACAAAAGACAAATCTGAATACACATTTCTGCTCGAAGGCAGACTTGACACGGTCACTTCTCCTGAACTTGAAAGCAGGATCAATGAAGTCATTGATGACGCAACGAAGCTGACCCTGGATTTTGCTAAGCTCGAATACATCTCCAGCGCGGGATTGCGTGTTCTGCTCGGTGCTTTGCAGAATATGGAAGACAAGGGAGAGATGGTCGTTTGCAATCTCAATCGGTCTGTACGGGACGTCTTTATTCTTACGGGCTTCAACCAGCTGTTCAAAACCGAATAAGACTGAAAAAGCGGATAAGCGGATAAGCGGAGTGAATGAAGAAGGAGGAAGATACGTATGACAGCTCAGGAGATCATAAACGGATTATATCTGGAATTGCTTTTTGTAGCAGTGATTCTGCTTGGTATCCTTCTCATTAATAATATCGTATTATACAAGCAAAAGCTCAAGGATCGTATTTCTGTTATGCTGCTTACTGCATTGATTTTGGGCTGCTTTGAGATCCTCTGGGCGTTATGCGACGGGAATCCGAAGCTCACAGCGCTAACCTATATCGGCGCTTGCGGTTATATGTCACTGTTTGTCGTATTTACCGTATTATTGAACCGATATATACTGAACAGGTTTGACCACCTGCCGAAAAGCAGATGGGCGACGATCTTGCTTTATATCGTTCCTACGGGAGTCTTTTTCTTACTGTGTATCATTACGCCATGGACCCATTGGTTTGTAAGCGTTGACGAAGCAGGTGTGCTGCATGAGGAAATACTCTTTGACGCGGTGTTTACTCCGCTGATGATCATATACGTTTTGGTAGCGTTGATCAGTGCCATACACTATGCGATCAAAGGCCGCCGCGGTGATCGTACGACGATGCGTATCGCCTATAATATGATCGTGTTCGGCATTTTGATCCCCGCAATTTACAGCTTGGAAATCATTCTGTTAGATATCAACAGCAAATATCTTGCCCTCAACCTGGCTGTCACGATAGCAATGGTCTATCTGACTACCAACGTCAGCACACATACGCTTCTGGAGACCCGCGCGAAAGTAGAGGCTACCGAGGCTGATCTTCGCGTCGGCACAGAGATCCAGACCGGCAGCCTGCCCACAAACTTTCCGGATCGTCCGGAGTTTGAGATATATGCTTCCATGGATCCGGCAAAAGAGATCGGCGGAGATTTCTATGATTTCTTTATGATCGACAAAGATCATCTTGCACTGGTCATCGCGGACGTATCGGGCAAGGGTATTCCCGCGGCGCTGTTCATGATGTCATCAAAAATTTATATCAGCGACCATGCTACTATGGGGGGCACTCCGGCAGAGATACTCGAAAGAGTCAATAAACTGGTCTGCGCCAACAATGACGCAAGCATGTTCGTGACGGTATGGCTGGGTATTCTCGAGATCAGCACCGGAAGACTCACCACTGCAAGCGCCGGTCATGAGTATCCAATCATCAACACGGGCGGCAAATACGAGCTCTTCAAAGATAAGCACGGTTTGGCGATCGGCGCATTTGAAATGTCCAAGTATAAGAACACCGAGCTCCAACTCAAGAAGGGCGACAGCATCTTTGTCTACACCGACGGCGTTGCAGAAGCCACTGATGCGAGCAACGAGCTCTTCGGTACCGACCGCACCTTAGAAGCCCTCAACGCTATACCGGAGGGAGTCTCACAGAAAGAGGTGCTGGTGAGAGTTCGTGCGGCAGTTGATGCCTTTGTGAAAGAAGCGCCCCAGTTTGACGATCTGACGATGCTCGGCTTGAAATATAACGGACCTCAGGATGACGCCGCAGCGTAGGAAGATTCATAAAAGAACTTGTCATCGCGGCTGACAGGAATAATCTGCTGAAGGTACAGTCGTTCATCGATGAACATTCGGAAGAATCAGGATATACAATGAATGATAAGAGGAAACAAAAATGAATGTATATGATTTTGACAAAACGATATTCCCTACGGACTGTTCGATCGACTTTTTTATCTGGTGTATGAAACGGCATCCAAAGCTGTGCTTCACCTTTGCTCCGAAAGTAGTCAAAAACCTAATCATGCGTAAAATCGGGAAAATGCCGGAGTATCTGATGCAGCGTGAGTTTTTTTGCTATTTGACGCTGATCGATGATTTTGATGAACAGATCGAGCGTTATTGGGACAAAAACGAGAAAAGGATCGCCCCTTGGTATCTGGCTCAAAAAAGGCCTGACGATCTGATCATCAGCGCGTCGCCGGACTGCATCATCGGACCGATCGCAAAAAGGCTTGGCGTGAACTTCATGGCGACGGAATTCAACCGTAAATACGGAGTGTTTTTGCATAATCTGATGTACGCGCAGGAAAAGGCGCAGTACATGATCGACCACGGCTTTCCGAAAATCGATCATTTTTACTCCGACTCTCTTTCGGACACACCGATTGCTTTGTGCGCCGAAAAAGCGTATCTGGTAAAAGATAAAGCCCGTACCATCGTTGACTGGCCTGATTTGGACGAGGAAACCCTTAGTAAGGTTTATGAGAAAGTCGATACGGGGTGGAATGTCCATTTGGATGAGTAAGGGGAAGAGAAATAATAAATGTATATCATCATTTATGACTTCGGAACCAGCAGCGTAAAAACCTGTCTGTTTCAAATCGATTCACAAATCCATCTTGTAGCGGGCGCTTCTGCCGCGTACGGTCTTTATGTTTCCGACAACGGAGGCGCAGAACAGGATGTGGAAGAATGGTGGAACGCGATTTGTTCAACTACACGTGATTTGTTAAAGAAATCGGATGTTAAACCCAACGAAATAGAGGGAATGGCTTTCTGTTCACAGATGCAGGGAGCGGTTTTTGTTGACGAAAACGGAAACGCCCTCAGACG
>CACZYF010000014.1 GCA_902785355.1 uncultured Ruminococcus sp.
GCTCCTTGACAGGCGCCAGCCTGTCTGCGTCTCCCGTCGCGCTATCCGAAATATATCACTAATATCTGATTAAATCTTTTTATCAAGGATTAGTATTAAAACGCAGCTTGATTCCCGACCTCGGAAGGGTCATGCCCGTCGGTATCCCCTCGGCGGCGGTGATTGTCGCCTCGCCCTGCGGGGTGGGGACGGTGAAGGTATCGACGTCATTCTCCGAGCCCGTGTACTGTGCCTGAGAGAGGTACAGCAGCGCGTCGTAAACGCGGGAGGGGAGAGAGGCTTCGGGCAGATAATCGCTTTTTGAACGGGTCTCAAGCGAGGCGTAGCCGATGCGAAGCTGTTCGTTGGCGTAGTCAAAGCGGAGACCGTCCACGGTGTAGGGCCCATTCAGCCTGATTTGTGTACCGTCGGCGCTTTGACTGAGTTCTCCGCTCAGTTCAAGACCGTTATATGCTGTTTGAAACTCGAGCGTGAAGCTGTCACTGAGCGTCGGCGGCTTTTTTGCACATCCGCCAAGGCAGAACAGCAGAGCGGTGAGCGGAATAAGGATGAATCTTTTCATCGGGATACCTCCAAAAACGTAGATAATAATGAAGCCGACAGGTGCTGATCCTGTCGGCTTTTTACATCCTATGAGTTTTTATGTCCGGTTATGCGTTATTTTTGCTGTCCTCGATCATGGAATAGACTTCGGACAGGGTGCAGATGATATCGCTCGGGAGTATGGCGGTACGTGAGAGCCGTTTCGCAGCGAGATCACCTGCAAGCGCATGAATATGCACGCCCATGACCGCAGCGTCAAAGGCTTCTGCGCCCTGAGCAGCAAGGGATGAAACGATCCCGGCAAGCATATCGCCCGAGCCGCCCTTCGCCATGCCGCTGTTGCCCGCGGTGTTCTCGTAGAGCCGATCGTTCTGCGCAATATAGGTTCGGTGACCTTTAAGGACGAGAACGGTGTTCTCATGCGCTGATGCAAAGCTCCGCGCCGCTTCGGCGGGGGCTTGCAGAATATCTTCCACACTCAGACCGCTGATACGTGAGAACTCCTTGACGTGCGGGGTGAGGATGACGGGCGCTTTGCGCTCCTCTAAGATATGTATATGTCCGCTAAGCGCGTTTATGCCGTCCGCGTCTATGATCAGCGGTTTTTCACAGCTTCGAATAAGGTTAAATACGACCGTGCGGGTATCGTCGTTCAGCCCCAGTCCGCAGCCGAGCAGCACGGCGGTCGCCTTTTGCAGCGCGGTGTGGATGGCGTCAAGGTCGGCGGGGCAGACGGTATCCCTGCCGCCCGTGAGCGGCACACACACGCTCTCATACACCGACGAGGCAAAGATCGGATAGATGCAGTCGGGGATCAGCTGGTAATGCAGCCCCACCCCGGTGCGTAGCGCCGCCTGTGCGGACAGGATCGCGGCTCCCGAAAAGCCCCTGCTGCCCGTGAGCGAGCAGAGCGTGCCCATCGTACCTTTGTGCGCGTTATCCGGACGATCGGGGAAATGACGAACGAGATAATTGAAATCTACTTGCTTCATTTCTTCTGTGCGAAGAAGAGCTTCTTCCTGATATCGGCGTTGAAATACGGCTTCATGCCCTCGAGAAATTCCTCGTTCGGCGCAAATACCAGCGCGCACTTGCCCTTCTCCTCATCGTGGAAGGCGGCGACGTAGTTGCTGTCGGAGAACTCCTTGGAGCCGCAGTGGTAGACCTTGGTGAAATGACGCGCGGTCATCTCCTTGTCGGAGTAGGGGAAGAAGTCATCCAGCCGCTTGACGTCGAGCTTTACGACCTTCTTGCGTCTGCGTTTGGCGATGACTTTGTCGACCCTGAGGGTAGAGGAAAGGAAGGCGTATTCATATTCGACGTTCAGCGAGGTGATGAGATACCATCCGAAGTAGATCGCGAGCGCAAAGATGAACAGCGCGACGATGTTCAGATACGGTATCTTCGCGACGATGGAGATCGTGAAGATGATCGCGGGTACACCGATCACGCCGAGGACGATCAGCGCGACGGTAAGTCCGTGCTTCGGGGTGCGTTCTCTCCGAACGACCTGTTCATACAGCGTAGTATTATCCATGGGAAACACCTCTTGTATCACATTTTTCTCTATCTTAACACATCGGCGGTTATTTTTCAATAAACCCTTGCAAAATTCTTCCGATAGTGCTATCATACTACTTGATAACGCGTTGACGGAGAGAGTAACTCCCGCAGAGGTCGTCAGAGAGTCTGTATCATGGGCTGAGAGTACAGGCGGACGGAGCGGGGGCGAAGTTCACTCCCGAGCGGCAGCGCTGAACACGCGTGCGTGTTGATTTGCCGAGACGGCAGTGCTACGAGCGACAGGGCTCCGGGGAGAGCGATGTTCCCCCGTCACTGTTCACCATACACCGAATCAGTAGGCGCTGACGGATGACCCCGTTACCGGTCGACGAGTGTCCGGATCATACGATCAACGGTCATTGCGAGTGGTGCGGTTATCGACTGTACGACGCGATGATCTCGACCGAACGATTCCGGAAAATTGGGTGGTACCGCGGTTCTTCCGTCCCTTACGGACGGGGAGCCGTTTTTTAGTTAGGAGTGAGGAGTTAAGGCTCTCTGTGCAAAAAGGAGCTGTCTTTTCGGAGCGAAGCGACCAATCGAAACTTCTCCTAACTCCTGACTTCTATCTTCTAACTCTCCCTTGTTCTAAAGTATTATTAATTGGAGGACAATATGAAAGAAAAACTGGAACAGTTGAAGGCGCAGCTGGGCGCTGAGCTCGCCGCTGCCGCCGACGGACAGACTCTCGAGAGCCTGCGCGTCAAGTATCTGGGCAAGAAGGGTTCTATCACCGATCTGCTCAAGGGCATGAAGAGCCTTTCCAACGATGAGAAAAAGGCCTTCGGTCAGCTCGTGAACAACCTCAAGCAGACCGCCGCCGAAGGTATATCCAAGCGTGCCGAGGAGCTGAAAAAGCTCGAGATCGAGCGTGAGATCGAGAGCACGCCCGAGTTCGACCTGACCATCCCCGTGCGTGCCGACCGCGGCTCCTATCATCCGATCACGCTGGTACAGCGTGAGTGCGAGCGCATCTTTACCACGATGGGCTTCAACGTTGAGGATTACCCCGAGGTCGTCACCGACTACGAATGCTTTGAGGCGGTCAACGTGCCGAAGGATCACCCCGCCCGCGATATGCAGGACACCTATTATCTTGAGAACGGCGAACTGCTGAAATCCCAGACCTCCGCCGCTCAGAACGCGATCCTGAAGAAATACGGCAAGCAGCTGATGGAGGACGGCATGCCGATCCGCGCGATCTTCCCCGGCCGCTGCTTCCGTAACGAAGCCACCGACGCCACCCACGAGAACACCTTCTTCCAGATGGAGGGCGTGATGGTCGATAAGGATATCTCAATCTCGAACCTGATCTACTTCATGAAGACCATGCTCAGCGAGGTGTTCCAAAAGGACGTCAAGGTGCGCCTGCGCCCGGGCTTTTTCCCCTTCGTCGAGCCCGGCTTCGAGCTCGATATCTCCTGCCTGATCTGCGGCGGAGAGACCGGCTGTCCTTCCTGTAACCACTCCGGCTGGCTGGAGCTCTGCCCCTGCGGCATGATCCACCCCGAGGTGCTCAAGGAGGGCGGTATCGACCCGGAGAAGTACACCGGCTTCGCGTTCGGTCTGGGTCTGACCCGACTCGCGATGATGAAGTACGGTATCAAGGATATCCGTGATCTGAACTCCGGCTCGCTGAAGGTCATGTCGCAGTTCACGGACGATAAGTAAGGAGGGGTCAAGATGTTTTTATCAATGAATTGGATCAAGGATTTCGTTGACCTGAGCGGTCTGGACGAACTCAAGCTGATCAACCAGTTCTCACTCTCCACCGCGGAGGTCGAGAATGATATACAGTTCAAGGGCTCGGATATCAGCGGCATCGTCGTCGCCGAGATCAAGTCTGTAGAGAACCATCCCGAGTCTAAGAAGCTCCATCTGCTGAAGGTGGATATCGGCGAGGAGGCGCTCGTGGACGTCGTCTGCGGCGCTCCGAACGTCCGCGTCGGGATGAAGACCGCTTTCGCAAAGGTCGGCGCGAAGATCGGCGAGATCGAGATCGCCCCCAGACCGCTGGCGGGCTTCATGAGCCATGGTATGTGCTGCTCCGAGAAGGAGATCGGCATTTCCGACGATCACTCCGGTATCATGGAGATCACCGACGATGTCAAAAACGGTACCGATCTCAAGGAAATCTACGCTATCGACGATATCATCTTCGAGGTCGATAACAAGAGCCTGACCAACCGCCCCGACCTGTGGAGCCACTACGGTATCGCGCGTGAATTCGCCGCGATCGCTCAGCGTCCGCTGAAACCGCTCGACTTTGACGACCTGAGCGCTTATGACAATCTGCCTAAGGTTGACATGAAGATCGAGGACAAGCTCTGCCAGCGCTACTCATGCCTACAATTTGAGAATATCTCCCGCTCGGTCAGCCCGGTAGATATGCGTATCCGCCTGTTCTACTGCGGTATGCGCGCGATCAACTTCCTCGCCGACATGACAAATTACCTCATGCTCGAGATGGGTCAGCCGATGCACGCCTTCGACAGCCGCAAGGTGGAGAACATCCGTATCAAGCGCTTTGATAAGGATTTTGAATTTCAAACTCTCGACGGTGTGGAGCGCCATATTGACACCGACACCCTGATGATCTGCAACGGCGATACGCCCGTCGCGATCGCGGGTATCATGGGCGGTCTGGACAGTGAGATTGTGGAAGATACCCACACTCTAACCCTCGAGTCCGCGACCTTCGACGCCGCGTCTATTCGTAAGTCGACCGTTCGTCTTTCTCACCGTACCGACGCCTCCATGCGTTATGAAAAGTCGCTCGATCCCGAGCTGACGACTGCGGCGATTGCCCGCTTCGTCTATCTCTTGAAGCAGTACGATTCCGCCGTGCAGGTTGTCTCTGCTCTGACCGACGACTACGCCTATCATTATCCCGAGGTCACTCTCAGCTTTGATAAGGCTTACGTCGATAAGTACACCGGTATCGAGATCGACAACGACACCATCCTCAGCACACTTACCCGACTGGGCTTCACCGCCTCCTGCGACAGCGATAATTTCGAGGTCAAGGTTCCCTCATGGCGCGCCACCAAGGACGTCACCATCAAGGCGGATATCATCGAGGAGATCACCCGTATCTACGGTTACGATAATTTTGAGATCCATACGGCAAACGCGCCGCTCTTCCCGACCCGACCCGAGCCGGTGAAAAAGGACGAGGACAACGTCAAGGATATCCTCGTCAAGCACTTCAACCTCCACGAGCTGCACTCCTACGTCTGGAACTACGTGGATGAGCTCAAGGAGCTGGGGATCGCGAACGTCGGCGAGATCAAGCTGATGAACGCCTCCAATCCCAACATCGAGACCATCCGTAAGACCATGATCCCGACCCAGCTGTGTCAGGTAAGATCAAACCTCGGCTTTGCGCCGTCGTTCGGTATCTTCGAGGTCGGCAGAGTCGTTGCGGGCATGACCGACGACAACCTTTGTATCGAGGAGAAGAAGCTCGGCATCACCCTGTACCGTAAGGGCAGCGATATCCGCTCGCTGTACTTCGGAATGAAGGAGATCGTTGAGACGCTGGTCGATGAGCTTAAGCACAAGTCTGTAAGCTATGAGAAGCTCGAACCGACCTTCGACTTCGAGCATCCCGTGAACCTGAACGCCGTAATCGTTGACGGTGTGGAGTTGGGTAGGATCGGCATGATCCATCCTTCCGTGATGAAGAAGCTCGACAAGCGCGCCGTGGTCGTCTTTGCCGAGATCGACATGGATAAGCTCGCCGCGATCGAGAACGACTCGATCCGTTACGTCGAACCGTCCAAGTTCCCCGGTATCGAGATCGATCTGAGCTTCCTTACCTCCCGCTTCGCTCCGATCAAGAAGGCGATCGAGAACGCAGCCTGTGAGCTGATCCGCGGCGTGGACGTCATCGACATCTACGAGGCTGACGAGAATTCCTCCATCGCCGTGCGCCTGACCTTCTCCGACAACACCCGTACCCTCACCCGTGAGGAGGTAGCACAGGTCGTAGACGGTATCGTCGCCGAACTTGAACAGAACGGCATCACACTGAAAAAGTAAACATTATCTGCAGAGCCTCTCTGCCGTTAACGGCGGAGAGGCTTTCTGTGCCATTTTCCTTTAGGACTTGCAATATTTGAAAAGATGGTGTATAATATACTGGATTAAATAGCGGAGGTGTTTGCTATGTTAGATAAGACTATGGTGTTCTCCTTAGGCGGAAACAGAGATGATGAGATGAAAGAGGCGCTTTCTACCGTGTATAACGCGCTGCAGAAGAAGGGCTATAACCCGATCAACCAGATCGTCGGTTATATCCTCAGCGAGGACCCCACCTACATCACGACATACGGCAATGCCCGCAACATCATCAGTAAGATTGACCGAGACGACCTCCTCGAGGTCATGGTGAAGTCTTACCTCAATATCTAAGAAGGGATGGATTCCATGGCTGAAAAGGAATTTTCGACCTATAAGGGCAAGCCTCTGGTACGCTGCGGCGACGAGCTTTACTACGGCAGCATGGCTGATCGCTTCGTCATCCGTATGCAGATCAAGAGTAAGAAGACCGTCGGTGACGCCGAGATCGCCGATAAGGTGGCGATCCAGCTGCTGTGTACCGACCCCGACCTGAGCCCCCGTAAACAGCTGGTCAAGTCCAGTGAGAAGAGCGGTCTGTACGTAGCGCTCGATATCGCCGACGTCTGGCTGGAGAGAGCGCTCAAGTCCTGATAATCGAATAGGGTACGAAAGCCCGTCTGACCTGCGTCGGACGGGCTTTTTTCGCTTATGAAATCATGTACTGCCGAAGAGCGTAAGGAATACACACGTTGCTCACGCCAAAAAGAAAACGTCTGCGACCCAAAAGCCGCAGACGTTGTTAGTTCGATTGAAAAGCTCTCCGTTACTATTGTCCTTATTTCGTCATAAACAGCACGCCGAGGGTGTTCGGACCGCAGTGGCTCGAGATCGTGCAGGAAGCGCGGGTGATATGGATCTCCTTGAAGATGCCCTTCTCCTTGACTGCCTTGACGACGCCGTCAACGTATTCCGGATTGGCGCCTGCGTGGGTGACAAATACGCGGGAGGGGTCGATGTCGTCGTACTTGGCGATCGTGTCCTCCATGTACTGGAGAAGCACCTTGTCGTACTTGCCGCGGTACTTTTTGCCGACGCCCATCGAGCCGCCGTCGTTATTATGTACTTCGATGGAGGGCTTTAGACTCAGCAGATTCGCGCCCAGCATTGCAACCGCGGAGCATCTGCCGCCGGCGTGCATGAAGTCGAGCCGGTCGAGTACGAAGGATGCATGAGCCTTCGGTACCATCTTGTTGACCTCGTCGTAGATCTCCTTGGCGCTCTTGCCCTGATCGCGGAGCTCGCATGCCTTGATGACCAGCAGACCCGAACCGGTGGAGAGGTTCTGGGTATCGACAGAGTAGACTCTGCCGGGGAATTCCTCGCTCGCCAGCACGCTGCTCTGATGGGTGACGCTCAGTTTCGAGCCGAGGCTGAGGTGAACAACGTCATAACCCTGATCGACATATTTCTTGAAGAATTCGGCATATTCGCCGACGCTGACTGCTGTGGTGTGAGGCAGCTCCTTGGTTTTGTAGAAGATATCGTACAACTCTTCCGGAGTGATATTGACCCAGTCCTCGTAACTGTTTCCGCCGATAACGATATGCAGCGGCATGACCTCTACGCCGTAGCGCTGCTCGAGCTCACGGTTCAGATCGCAGCTGATATCCGCGGTGATGATGACCTTGTTTCCCATAATGACCTCCTGATATATCCCGAAAAATTGACATAGAATATTGTATATCTTCTAAATCTTTGCTATACTATTATACAACATTATTAAGAAAAATCAAGAGTGGTGATTTTCATGGTAAAACGTTACAGCTTTGACCCCTTTATCAACACCGGAGCGGTCGTGCGGGAGGTACCGTTATCGAGCAGTGAACCCAAGCCCTTTTCGCTCAGCAACGGCGTATTCAGCCTTCATATGGACGAGCATATGCGAATCTACGGACTCGGCGAGTCTATTCGCGGGATCAACAAACGCGGCTGGATCTATGAGAGCTGGTGTTCCGACGATCCCTTCCATACGGAGGAGAAGCGCTCCCTCTACGGCGCGCATAACTTCCTGCTGTTTGACGGCGAGGAGCGTTTCGGCGCGTTCTTCGATATCCCGGGGAGGATCACCTTCGACCTCGGCTACACCGACAGCGATACCGTCGTGATCACGCCCGAACGCTTTGCCCTTGATCTCTATATCATCACAGGCGAGAGCTTGAAAGCGATCGTATCGGAGTTCCGCACCCTGATTGGCAAGAGCTATTTGCCGCCGATGTGGGCAATGGGTTACGGTCAAAGCCGCTGGGGTTATGTCACCGAAGCGGATATCCGCCGTTGCGCCGATGCGTACCGCGACGCGCGTATCCCGCTCGATATGCTCTATCTCGATATTGATTACATGGACTCATTCAAGGATTTTACTGTGAATTCAGAACGATTTCCTGACCTTGGCGCCTTCTCCGCAGAGATGAAGGAGCGCGGTATCCGACTCATCCCGATCATCGACGCCGCTGTGAAGAAGGAGAGCGGCTACGACGTTTATGACGAAGGTCACCGTGAGGGTTACTTCTGCAAGGATGAACAGGGCGAGGACTTTGTCGTCGGCGTATGGCCGGGCATGAGCGTTCTGCCCGATTTCCTGAATCCGCAGGCGAGCCGATGGTTCGGCATGAAGTATAAGCGTCTCACCGATCTCGGGATAGAGGGCTTCTGGAATGATATGAACGAGCCCGCGCTTTTTTACAGCGAAAAGGGACTTAATAATGCTTATAAAGAAATAAAAGAGTTAGACAGCAAACGACTGGACGCGCTGAGCTTCTTCGGCGTGCGCGATACCTTAGTGCGTCTGCAGAACGCCGAAGATGACTACAAGAGCTTTTATCATGAAACGCCTGAGGGTAGAGTACGCCACTATGATGTGCATAATCTCTATGGCTATCGGATGACCGAGAGCGCCTACAATGCGCTGTGCGAGCTGCGCGGCGAGCCGCCGCTGCTGTTCTCCCGCGCTTCCTATATCGGCGCTCACCGCTGCGGCGGCGTTTGGACAGGCGACAACCACAGCTGGTGGAGCCATATTCTGCAGAGCTTACAGCAGATGCCGGGGCTGAATATGTGCGGCTTTCTGTACTCAGGCAGCGATATCGGCGGCTTCAACGGCAACTGCACTCGCGATCTGCTGATTCGCTGGATGAGCTTTGCGCTGTTTACCCCGCTGATGAGGAACCACGCAGCCTTCGGTACGCGCAGTCAGGAGGCGTTCGCCTTCGGTGATACCGAGGTTTTCCGCCATATCATCGAGCTGAGATACCGTCTGATCCCGTATCTGTACCGCTCGCTGAAGGAGGCGGTCGAGCGTGACGAGATGTATTTCCGTCCCCTTGTTTTTGATTATGAGGATGACGAGATCGCTGCAACGGTAGAAGATCAGTTGATGGTCGGTGACAGGCTGATGATAGCGCCTGTTTACCGCCAGAACGCCGCGGCACGACATATCTATCTGCCCGAGCCGATGACTCAGATCAGGATGCATGAGGGGGATATTTCCACAGAAGAATTAAATGAGGGCTGGCATTACGTCAGCGTTCCCCTCGGCGATGTGGTATTCTACACCAAATCCCCGCTGGAGCTCGCAAAGCCCGCCCGAAATGTCGGCGAGCTGAATTTTGACGATACGGAAACGGTAGGGAGTTAGGAGAGAGAAGTTAGAAGTGAGGAGTGAGGAGTGAGGAGTTGTAGGGGACGGTTCCTCAGCCGGAGACGGCTCCCCTCTGTCGCTTGTGGGACGCGGGGCGTCGGGGCGCCGTCCCCTACGATACTATCCGACGTTTAAATCATTCCTAATTCCTAATTCCTCATTCCTAACTAAAAAAGCTCCCCCTTTCGGAGGAGCTTCGACGTTGGAGTGGATCTTACAGGATGATCTCGCCGTCGGTAGTACCCATCAGGCCGGCTGCGTTCGCCTCATCGGTATCGAGGTGAACAGCGGGAGCGTACTTCGGGGAAACGCGGACGATCACGTCGTCAAAGATGACCTTTCTGCCATTGTCGCCGACAGCGACCTTGACGATCTGCTTGTCCTCTACGCCGTACTCGACAGCGGTCTCGGGGGTCAGATGGATGTGGCGCTGAGCGACGATGACGCCGTGGTCGATTTCAACCTCGCCTTCGGGTCCGCGCAGAATGCAGCCGGGAGTACCTGCTAAATCACCGGACTCACGGATCACGCCGACGACGCCGAGCTTACGAGTCTCGGTCATCGAAATCTCTACCTGATCCTCCGGACGGAACGGTCCGAGGATAGACATGGTGATCTCACCGCGGGGACCTACGACGGTCACTTTCTCGGAGCAGGCAAACTGTCCGGGCTGGGAGAGGTCCTTCTTGTTGGTCAGGGTCTTGCCCTCGCCGTAAAGAGTAGCGAAGGTCTCGGCTGTGACGTGCAGATGGTGAGCGGAGGTCTCGACCATAATTGTACTTTTCATGATAATTACCACCAATCATAGTTTAGTTCATGGGAATGCCCATGGTTATTATTATCATACATGAAATTGCGGCGGATTTCAACCGCTATTTGGAATTTATTGTATGTATGCGTGCTTTTTCTGATAGAACAGAGGGATAATATGAGTAATTGGGAAGAATTAGAAGCGCGGTGCATGGATTGTACCGCCTGTCGTTTATGTGAGAAGCGGCATAACGTTGTATTCGGTGTAGGGAAGAAGGACGCCCGCGTTATGTTCATCGGCGAAGGTCCGGGCGAACAGGAGGATCTGCAAGGCGAGCCGTTCGTCGGCAGAGCAGGTCAGCTTTTGGACAAGCTGCTCTACGCTATCGATCTCGATCGGCACAAGAACGTCTATATCGCCAATATCGTCAAGTGCCGGCCGCCCATGAACCGCGACCCGCAGGAGGATGAGCAGGAGAGCTGTATCGGATACCTCAGAGAGCAGACGCGCCTGATCCGCCCGCGCATCATTGTGACGCTGGGTAGGATCGCGGGCATGAAGCTTATCAAGCCCGATTTGCGCATCACCCGCGAGCATGGATCAGTTATCGAGCGCAAGGGGATAACCATGATCCCGATGTTTCACCCCGCGGCGCTGCTGCGTAATCCCGCCAACATGGAGGGAGCTTTCCGCGATTTTTTAATTCTCAGAGAGAAAATAAACGAGATTTGTCCCGAAGTCTATGGGAATTAGGAATGAGGAGTCAGCCGTAGGGGCGATTTCTCGGCTCTTGCCCGCAAATCATCTAAAAACATAGACAAATCCACTGCTTTTTGCTATAATACCCTCAGATCAACACAGGAGGCATACGATGAATGTGATGGATTACCTCGATTGGCGCGGAGACCTGACCTTCGCCGAGCGAGGCTTCAACGAGATAGACAACCTGATCTTTTCGGTGCTGTCCTATATCGAGATGGAGGACTTCGTCGACGCAGACGGAGAGAAGATCGTGACGATCGAAAAGCTGCATGAGCTCTATACCGAGGAGGGACGCCATACGTCAATGCAGTTCCTCACCCCCGAGCCCCTTCTCGAGAAGGCGGCTCAGTCCGATCGCTTCAAGGACGTGAAGGTTGCGTACTACGTCAGCGAGATCGACCATGATAACCACAGTCAGATGGCGGCGGTAACCTTTATTTACGCGGAGGAAGAAGCATATGTCGCCTACCGCGGCACCGACAGCACGATCGTCGGTTGGCGCGAGGACTTCAATATGAGCTTTCTCGATGAAACGCCCGGACAACATGATTCGGTAAGGTATCTCGAGCATATCGCGGAAAGGTTCGACGGAAGGCTGATCGTCGGCGGTCACAGCAAGGGAGGAAACTTTGCTGTTTATGCGTCCGCTTTCTGTGATGAAAGGATCCGCGACGATCGCATCGTGCAGGTCTACAATAACGACGGACCCGGCTTCAAGGCCGAGATCACGGAGCGCGAGGGCTATGTTGGGATCACCGATAGGATTGTGAAGCTGGTTCCGGGATCGTCGCCCGTCGGTATTCTCCTTGAGGATATGGAGGAGAGGCGATTCATCAAGAGTACCGGTAAGGGTATAATGCAGCACAATCCCTATACTTGGTGTCTCGTCTGTACGCACTTTGAGGACGCCGATGAGCGTTCGCAGTTCAGTCTCTTTGTCGACAATGTGTTGAGCAATTGGCTCAGCGGTATGGAAAACGAGGAACGCCGCACGTTGGTGGATACCTTCTTTGACGCGCTGATGATAAACGGCGCCAAGACCATCACCGATCTGAGCAATAACAAGCTCGCCACCTACCGTTCGATCATCAAGGCGCTGAAGGGTATCAACGACGAGCGCAAGAGCGAGGTCGTCAGTTCGCTGCAGAAGCTCTTTGTCAGCGGCTTTGAAACAATGAAAAGCGGAGCCCGTTTTAAAACAGGAAGCTTATTCGGCAGGGATGTTTAGTAAAGGAAAAGGCTGACTCAGCAGATTGAACTGCAACGAGTCAGCCTTTTGATTATCGGGTTAATACTAATTCTTGATAAAATGATTTAATCAGAGTTTTTAATGATATATTTCGAATAGTTTTACGGACTCCTTGACAGGCGACGGACTATCTGCGCCATCTGTCTCGCTCTGCTATATTATCCGCTGATATCTTATCAAATAAAAGTAAACCGGGATTTAGTTTAATTCAGCGAGCTGTCGGGCGTTCTCCTTGACGAGCTCGTCGTTGATAGCGATCTTCTTGATCAGATTGTGGACGGTTTTGTTCAACCCGCCGTCTTTGGTGTAATCGGCAGGGAAAATGAAGTCCACCCTGTCGCCTCTCAGCAGTTCCTCGACCTTCTCGCGGTTTGAGTCCTGATACACCGCGATCGCGCAGCCGCCGTACGCCTTCATCATCTTCATACATGGCACATCGCTGAGACCGTCGCCGATGTAGATCATGTTAGTGAACGGTACGCGCTTCGAATCGTCGGGCATAGAGCGGTTGAGGTCTGTATCGTTTGAAATATCCAGCACGCCCTTGTTGATACGATAGACAAACTGGGTCTTGTTGGTATAGTTGACGGCGGTTTTCGGCCACAGAGCCTCGCCGTTCTCGTTGTAGAGAAACTCGCAGGCGAAGATCTTGGTGAACTTGTCGGCAATACCCGAGCCCTCGATGATTTCCTTGAGACCGGAGGAGATGACATAGTGCTCGACCTGGACGCCTTGAGCCGCGCCGTAGAGGTTAATGCGCTCGAACCACTCCCGTACTCCGGGAAAGAGCTCGATACCCCTGCCGTTGCCGATCAGCTTCTCTCGCGTCAGGGAGATTCCCTTGCGGCGACATTCTTCGATCATGGTGTACAGATAGGCGAGTACGCCGTCCATCTCGGCAGCTGAACCGAAATCGTTAGCCCTCTGCCAGAACTCGGACGGCTGCATGTCGAGGTCGGGGATGAAGCCATAGTCCTGCATATCCTTGGTGCAGAGAGTCTTATCAAAATCGTACATGACAGCAATGATCGGTCGTTCCATAGCAGACTCCTTTGGTTGTTGATTCTTGTAAGGGCGGGATTCACCCCGCCTGTAGTAATGCTGAAGAGAATTATAAAAATGCCGCCTTGTTTATCAGGGCGGCATCGTTTACCTTATTCGTAGCTGTGCAGCTCAACGCCTTCGATAATCACGTCGCTCACAGGCTTGTCGTACGCGTCGGTCTGAACCTGAGCGATCTTGTTGACGACGTCCATGCCCTCATATACCTGACCGAAGACGGTGTAGCCGCCGTCGAGGCGCTGGTTGTTGACCTGGTTGATGTAGAACTGGGAGCCGTTTGTGCCGGGACCGCGGTTCGCCATCGCGACGGAGCCTTCGATGTTGCTCAGATAATCGGAGATCTCAAGGTCGAACTCGGAGCCGAAAGCGGATTCGCCGCCGGTACCGTTGAAGTTGGTGTAGTCGCCGCCCTGGATCATGAAGTTATTGATGACGCGGTGGAAGATAGTGTTGTCATATCTGCCTGCCTTGGCGAGCGCCTTGAAGGAGTAGACCGCCTTCGGAGCAACCTCGGTGAAGAACTTGAACGAGATGTCGCCGTAGTTGGTATGGATGGTACAGACCTCCTCGCCCTTGGCGGGTGCCTTGTGCTGATACTCCGCGTCTGCCGCGTTCAGGTCGGCGGCGGGAACCTCGTTGATATCCAGCAGAGTCTCGGTAGTCTTGGGTTCGTAATTCACGGTAGAGCCTTCTTTCTGTTCGTTCTTTGCTTCGGTAGCGGTACCTTTTACGGTGCCGGAGGATACGACCTTTTCCCCGCAGCCGGAGGTGATCGCCGCGACGAGGAGTACGCTCATGATGATCGCTAAGATACGTTTCATAAATTGCTTCCTTTCTTTACGCGAATGATTTATCGCGCTTACTTCGTTATTGTAAACGATACGGCGCGTTTTTTCAATACCTATCTGTAAATTTGTCATATCTGACAAGGTTTTTTCATATGGATGGTTACTGTGAGGGTATATGATATAGCTGTTGCGACGGTAACGGTATATGAAAAGTCGTTGCGAGGCGGGAGAGCCCCGCCGCTGCGATCTCAACCTTATTATAAATCTCAGGAGGGTCGGTATGACGTTATTCTTACCGGAGGGAAAAAGATTGTTAACCGCGGCAAACCGTGCCGCAGTCGGAAGTATGCAGGGTATGCGTACGGCAATGGAGAGGGGAGAGATACTTGAGGCGCGCGCCCTAATGTGCGATCGGGAGCATAACCTGATCGTCGATCTGCCGACGATGCGGGGAGTGATCCCGCGTGAGGAGGGGGCTTTGGGAATCCGCGAGGGAACGGTACGCGATATTGCGGTGATCTCCCGCGTAGGCAGAGCAGTCTGCTTTGTCGTGAACGATCTGTTCACCGACGGTTCGGGTACGCCCCGTGCTGTGCTCTCCCGCGCGAAGGCACAGCGGATGTGTGCCGATAGATACATAGGCACGCTCAGAGCGGGCGATGTGATCCCCGCCTGCGTGACTCATACCGAGCCGTTCGGCGCATTCTGTGATATCGGCTGCGGACTCGCGGCGCTGATGCCGATCGACACGATCTCGGTCTCTCGTATCGATCATCCCGACGAGCGTTTTCGTGTGGGAATGGATATTTTCGCGGTAATCAAGTCGCGTACCGGTACCCGCGTTACCCTCAGCCATAAGGAGCTGCTCGGTACATGGGCAGAGAACGCCTCGCGATTCTCGGTAGGGGATACCGTCACGGGTGTGATCCGCTCGATCGAGAACTATGGCGCCTTTGTCGAGCTGACCCCGAACCTTGCGGGACTTGCGGAGCTGCGCGATAATCTGCATGTCGGCGATACCGCCGCTGTGTACATCAAGAGCATCATCCCGCAGAAAATGAAATTGAAGTTGGCAATCGTGGACAGCTTCTGTGATGAAGCGCCGGTTCTCCCGCCCGATTACTACATCACCGAGGGTCATATCGACCGCTTCGTCTACTCGCCGCCCGAGTGCAGCAGATATATCGGGACGGATTTTGGATTATCGGAGAACAGATGACGGAGAATGGTGAATGGAGAATGGCGGACGCTGTCCGCACCTGATTGATAATACGTATGATAAAGAAACAACGTCTGCGACCCTACGTAGAGTCGCAGACGTTTTAATACAGTAATTGTTATATCAATCCAAAAGCCGTCAGGCTTTCCCGACACCGTTCTCTGTTCTCTGTCCTCCGCCTCAGACCCACTCTACCGTTGCGGGGGGCTTGGGGGTGATGTCGTAGACGATGCGCGTGATGCCTTCGACCTCGCTCGTGATGCGGGTGGAGGTTTTGTCGAGTACCTCGTAGGGAATACGCGACCAGTCGGCGGTCATGAAGTCATCGCTGGTGACGGCTCTCAGCACGACGGTGCTGCCGAAGGTGCGGTGATCGCCCATAACGCCTACGGCGACTGTATCGGTCAGAACCGTGAAGTATTGGTTGGTGTAGCGGTCATAGCCCGCCCTCATGATCTCATCGCGGAAGATCGCGTCGGTCTCACGCAGAAGATCAAGCTTTTCTGCAGTAAGCTCACCGGTGCAGCGGAGAGCGAGTCCCGGACCCGGGAAAGGCTGCTGCCATACCAGCTTCTTCGGGATCCCCAGCGCCTGGCCCATTCTGCGGACTTCGTCCTTGAACAGATCTCGCAGCGGTTCGATGATCTCATCAAATTCCGCCGCGGCGGCAAGCTCACTCTTCTCGGCGCCGATATCACCCGAGCCGCGCTCGAGGACGTCGGAGTAGATGGTACCCTGTACAAGGTAGTGGATCTTTCCGAGCTTCTCCGCCTGTTCCTTAAAGACGGAGATGAATTCCTTGCTGATAACGGCGCGCTTCTGCTCGGGATCCTTCACGCCCGCCAGACGGGCGAGGAAACGATCCTGCGCGTCGACCTTGATCAGGTTAAAGTCAAAGGTCTCGCTCCATGTGCGCATGACGGTCTCCGCCTCATTTTTGCGGAGCAGTCCGTTGTCGACAAATACGCAGATGAGATCGTCGCCGATCGCCTTATGCAGCAGCATGGCGGCGACGGAGCTGTCTACGCCGCCCGAAAGGGCGCAGAGAACCTTCTTTCCGCTGAGTTTCTCGCGGTATTCGGCGATCTTTTGCTCGGCAAGCTTCTCCATCGTCCATTCTCCGGAGCAGCCGCAGATATTGTAGAGGAAGTTGTGCATCACCAGCTCGCCGTACTCGGTGTCGGTGACCTCGGGATGGAACTGTACGCCGTAGATGTGGCGGTCTTCATTCTCCATCGCAGCTACGGGACAACGTTCGGTGTAGGCGGTAACAGCAAAGCCTAAGGGCGCTTCCTTGATATGATTACGATGGTTCATCCAGCTGACGCTGACGGCGGGGAAGCCGTCCAGCAACGTGCTGCCGTCGGAGATCAGCTCGACCTTGCCGTGCTCGCTGACTTCGCTTGAATAGGTGACCTTGCCGCCCGCCATATAGGCGATCAGCTGACAGCCGTAGCCGATGCCGAGGATAGGGATACCTGCCGCGAGGATCGCGGGGTCGTAGTGCGGCGCAGCTTCATCGAACACACTGTCGGGTCCGCCGGTGAAGATGACGCCCTTGTAGTCCGCCTTAACGATCTCCTCTACGGTGATCTTTTGGTAGCTTACGATTTCGGCGTAAATGTTCTGCTCGCGTACCTTGCGGGCAATCGGCTGGTTATACTGTCCTCCAAAATTCAGAACGAGTATTTTTTCCATTGTTCCACTCCTTTCGGTTTTGATGTATTTTTAACAAATGAATCGTTGCGACATGTAAAAATACTATTGAAATTTATTATAATACTTTTTTGTCCGATGTCAATACCGAAATGCATTATAATTTTAAATAAATTGCAAAATCTGTCGTTTGTTAACGAATTAACAAGTTAAAATAGTTAAAATCTGCAACTGCAACAATGATAAGTTGCAAAAATGCGGTGTGGCAGGATGGTATTGAAACTTTTGTTTGACATAGCTGCGGCTTGGTGATAAAATATGAGGAGAATCCGGAGGTATATTATGGAAACATATCAGTTCATTATCCTGATCCTGTTGTTGCTTACGGCGATCGCCGTCGGCGTCAGCGCGATCGTTATTATTCCGAAAAAGAATAAAGCTGCATCTGCGGAGTTGGCTGAACTACGTACCGAGATCGTCAACTCAACTCAGAGCTCCGTTAAGAATATGGGCGATATGATCGCGGTGAATCAGCAGAGTTTTTCCGCGGCTCAGAGTGAGAAGCTCGGGCATTTTGAGGACAGGCTCAAGACATTCTCTCTCGAGAATGAGCAGAAGCTCGAGAACATCCGCCGAACGATGGAAATGAAACTGGACGATATCCGTGAGGATAATAACAAGCAGCTCTCCGAGATGCGTACTACGGTCGACGAGAAGCTGCAGAAAACGCTCGATGAGAAGATGGATCGCAGTTTCGCGCTGGTCAGCGAACGGCTCGAGCAGGTCTATAAGGGACTGGGTGAGATGCAGAATCTTGCTGTCGGCGTCGGCGATCTGAAGAAGGTGCTATCGAACGTCAAGACCCGCGGCATCGTTGGCGAGATCCAGCTGAACAGCATCCTCGAGGATATCCTGACCTCAGAGCAGTATGATACGAATGTCGCAACCAAAAAGGGCTCACGCGACGTGGTCGAGTTTGCGGTGAAATTACCCGCCCGCGACGACGGCTATATCTATCTGCCGATCGACTCGAAGTTCCCCGGCGACACTTATGCGGCACTCCGCGACGCATATGAGAGCGGCTCCAAGGAGGCGGTCGACGCCGCTGCCAAGGCGCTGATCAACACTATCCGACGCGAGGCGAAGGATATCCGCGATAAGTATATCGATCCGCCTAACACCACCGAGTTTGCCGTGATGTTCCTACCCTTCGAGGGATTATACAGCGAGGTCGTCAACCGCGGCATGGTCGAGCTGCTGCAGCGTGAATACAAGGTGAATATCGCCGGACCGTCTACGATGGCTGCACTGCTCAATTCGATCCAGATGGGCTTCAAGACCCTTGCTGTACAGAAGCGGAGCGCCGAGGTCTGGAACCTGCTCGGCTCCGTGAAGAAGGAGTTCGAGACCTTCAACAGCGTGCTTGTCGCGACCCAGACGCGGCTCGATCAGGCGAACAAGGAGCTCGATAAGCTCGTGGGTGTTCGCTCGCGTCAGATCAGCCGCAAGCTCAGTGCCGTCGAGAGTAACGATACGCCCGTCAGCGCCTACTTCTCTACCATCGACAGCTACACCGAAGGCGAGGATTAGTCCGGACTGTCTTTTTTTAAGCAAGGTGTTTATGTGAATGAAATATGCCCCCTGTGACAATACTAATTGCAGTATTGTTACGGGGGGATTTTTTGCAGTATAATAAAGTGGAACTGTGCGGCGTCGATACCGCGAGCCTGAAGGTGCTCACCGAGGACGAAAAGCGGGCTTTGCTGCTCAAGATGCGCGACGGTACGCCCGCTGAGAGAAAACAGGCGCGTCAGGAATTGATCCAAGGCAACCTGCGTCTGGTGCTCAGCGTGATCCAGCGCTTCACCGGCAGGGGAGAGAACCTCGACGATCTTTTTCAGGTAGGGGTCATCGGTCTGATCAAGGCGATCGACAACTTTAATGTGGACCTCGATGTTCGGCTGAGTACCTATGGTGTACCCATGATTTTGGGTGAATTGAGGCGCCATCTTCGGGACAATGGGGCGATCCGCGTTTCGCGCTCCATGCGCGATACCGCCTACCACGCGATGAAGATGAAGGAGGAGCTGACCGCACAGCTCAACCGTGAGCCGACCGTCGAGGAGATCGCCGCGCGGCTCAATACCGATAAAGAGAGCGTGGTACTCGCACTTGAGTCGATCGTTGAGCCGGTATCCTTATATGAGCCGGTATTCTCCGACGGTACAGACACTGTCTACGTCATGGATCAGGTGGGGGACACCAGCGACGACCGCGACTGGCTCGAGGAGCTCGCCTTTAAGGAGGCGCTGAAGAAGCTCTCTGACCGCGAGAAGAAGATCCTGTCCCTGCGCTACTTCAAGGGCAAGACCCAGATGGAGGTCGCCGAGGAGATCGGCATCTCTCAGGCACAGGTCAGCCGCATCGAAAAGGGCGCGATCGACAGCATCAAAAGGGAATTATGAAAAATGCCCTGCTTTGACACAGGGCATTTATATATCACATATATTTCTGACTTTCGGCTACCGCGAGGCGGTCACAGCGCTCGTTCTCGGGATGGCCGGCGTGTCCCTTGATCCAGACAGGCTCGACCTCATGTACGTCGCACAGCGAGAGCAGCCGTTCCCACAGCTCCGGGTTGAGGGCTTTTTCTTTCTTGTTGCGCATCCAGTTATTTGCCTTCCATTTGCGCGCCCAGCCGAGTTTCAGGGCGTTGCAGACGTACTGGCTGTCGGAGTACAGCGTGACCTTACACGGCTCCTTCAACAGACTCAGCGCTTCGATCACCGCCATGAGCTCCATGCGGTTGTTGGTGGTGTGAGCCTCGCCGCCGGAGATCTCCTTCTCGTGACCGTTGTAGCGCAGTACCGCGCCCCAGCCACCGGGGCCGGGATTACCGGAGCAGGCGCCGTCGGTGTAGATATCGACCTGCTTCATTTTTACAGCTCGGCCAGACAATCGTCAAGCGCCTTGGTGATGCCTTCCTTATCGAGGTTCTGACCGATAAAGACCAGCTTGATCATGCGGTCGCCGTACTTGTCGTCCCAATCCTTCTGCAGCTCGGGATCCTCCTTGAACATCTTGCGGCGGATGTGAGCGGGAGCGGCGGCGAGCCACTGACCGTAGTCGGAGCAGTCCATCTGTTTACCAGCCTGCTCGAACATGATCGCCCAGTCCTTGTCCTCCTTGATCCAGAACAGACCCTTTGCGCGGATGATGCCCTTGGGGAAGGAGGCGAGGAACTTCTCAAACTTGTCCTTTGCGAACGGCTGACGGCGATAGTAGACGAAGGTGCCGATGCCGTATTCCTCGACCTCGCCGCCGTCGTGATGGTGGTGATGATGGTGGTGACCGTGCTCCTCATGCTCGTCGTGGTCATGATCGTGATGATGGTGATCATGATCGTCATCGTCATCATCGTCATGATGGTGATGGTGGTGCTCATGCTCGTCGTGATCATCGTGGTCGTGATGATGCTCATGCTCGTCGTGATCGTCCTCATCCTCGTCGATGTCGGCGTTGAGCTCCTGTACCCAAGCGGCGGAGGATGCGACCTTGTCAAAGTCGAAATAGTTGGTGTCGAGGATCTCCTTGAAATCCACTTCACCGTGGGTGGTCTCGATCATCTTCGCCTCGGGCTGGAGCGCGCGGATGACCTTCTTGATATTTTTCAGCTCTTCCTCGGATACGAGGTCGACCTTGTTGAGGATGATGGTGTTGCAGAATTCGATCTGTTGGATCAGCAGGTTCTCAATATCCTCGTCGTCGATATCTTCCTTCAGCAGATCGCCGCCGCAGCCGAACTCAGCCGACAGACGCGCCGCGTCAACAACGGATACGACATTGTCGAGTCTGCAGAGCTTGGGCAGTCTGGGATCGTTGTAGGAGCCGTCCAGCATGGAGATGGTCTGGGCGATCGGGATGGGCTCACAGATACCCGAAGCCTCGATCAGGATGTAGTCGAACTTCTGCTGCTTGACCAGTCCGAGGATCTGCTCGATCAGGTCGGTCTTGAGGGTACAGCAGATACAGCCGTTCTGCAGGGGGACGAGAGTGTCGTCCTTCTCATTAACGATACCGCCCTTCTGGATCAGATCGGCGTCGATATTGACTTCGCCGATATCGTTGACGATGACCGCTACCTTGTAGCCCTCCTGATTGTTGAGGACATGGTTAAGCAGAGTCGTCTTGCCTGCGCCGAGATAACCGGTCAGCAGGGTGACGGGTACGATTTTTCTCATATAGATCATTCCTTTGCCTATGATATGGTTACTTCTGTATTATATCACATTGGGCAAAAGATTCAATAGCGCTATCGCTGACATTTCGCGGGGAATGTCGGGCAGTTTTATGATTTTTGCCTACAGGAAAGAGGAAAACCGCTTAAATGTAAATAATTCAAAAATTATGCAGAATGACTCTTGCTTTACAGGGCGCTTTCATGTATAATATGCTACAGCATTATTGCAGAAAAGAAAAATAACAGCAAGGAGTGTTGATGGATATGAGAAATGATGATTACGAGAGAGATGAGATGAACGCTATCCAGCGCGAAAGAATGGAGCGCAGACAGGCGACCCGCCGCAAGAGTATGATCACGACGGCGGTATTCGCGGGCGTCGGCGTTCTGCTGCTGGCTGCGATCATCTTCGGCGCTGTCAAGCTGATCGGCGGCGGTAAGAAGGATCAGAAAACCGCCCCCACTACCGTGACCGCGACCATCTCCACCGAGGCGAAGAGCACCACAGCGGCGACACAGCCTGCGACGACTCAGGCGCAGAATAACGGTCAGACCGCGCAGCAGGCGACGCAGCCGGTTCAGGTAACCGCGACCGAAGCGGCGAACAGCGGCAGCATCGATCCCGCTCTCAATAATAATACCAATAACGCCAACAACGGCGAAAACACCAACACAAACAGCGGTAACGCGCAGGGTAATGCCGGCGGCGCTGTCGAGGGCGGCAACGTTCTTCATTATTACGCGAACGGCCAGACCTCTTACGGCTACGACTGGAACTACTCGGGCGGCGGAGGTGTCGTATCGATCTACTGCACCTATGATTTCGATGCCAAGCAGTATGACTTCACTGTGACCGGCGTCAGCGAGGGTACGACTTCCTTCACCCTGTATTACAACACCGACGACGGCGTTCAGGTACCCGTACCGATGACCGTCAGCGTCGACAGCAATCTGAACGTCACTCAGATCGGCTGAGAAATCGAATAAAAGAATTCAGACCGGTGTATTCACGTCGGTCTGTTTTTCTGCCGTTTTACAGGAGCGTCGATATAAAGTAGATGATGCCGTACAGCACTGCGGCGGTCGTTCCGTAGACGAGGACGGGACCCGCGATAATGAACATCTTCGCCGCCAATCCCGTGATCAGTCCCTCCGCTTTGAATTCGATCGCGGGCGCCGACATGGCGTTGGCGAAGCCCGTGATCGGCACCAATGTTCCCGCGCCGCCGTGCTTTGCGAGGCGTTCGTACTGATGCAGCCCCGTCAGCAGTACGCCGAGAAAGACCAGCGTGACCGAGGTAAGGGTCTTGGCGGTCTCTTCTTCGATCCCGATAGCAGAATACAGCGTAAGGATCAGTTGACCGAGCAGGCAGATCGCGCCGCCGATGCAGAACGCTTTGGCGCAGTCCTTGACGCTCGTGCTGTTTTTGGAGCGCTGCTTGACCAGCTGCGCGTAAGCTTCATTCGTCATAATATCACCGAAGCTAGTATTTACCGCCGTTTACAAAATATTCAGGTTTTTTTAATCAATATCGCTTGATATTAGACGCGGTTGGATATATAATTATCCTGATAAAATAGGCGTACTGTAAATACGCAACAAAGAAAGTGATGAATATTCATTATTTAGATAACAGCGCGACCACGCGGGTGAGCGAGGCGGCTGCGCAGGCGGCGCTCGGTATGATGCGCGACAACTTCGGCAATCCGTCGTCGCTCCACGAGGTCGGCTTGAACGCGGAGAAAGCGGTTGAGCGGGCACGGCAGACGATCGCCGGATCCCTCGGCGCGGACGCGAAAAGCATTTTCTTCACCTCGGGAGGTACCGAGGGTAACAATACCGTGCTGTTCGGCGTGGCTGAGGCGCTCAGGCGCCGCGGCAACCGTATCATCGTCTCGGCGGTGGAACACAGTTCCGTCTACGAGAGCGCGAAGCGGCTCTCTGAGCAGGGCTTCGACGTGCAGTATGCGCCTGTCGGCTCCGACGGCGTCGTCGATGTCGAGACGTTGAAAGCATTGTTGACCGAAAAGACCATCCTCGTATCCGTGATGACGGTGAACAACGAGACGGGCGCGATCCAGCCGATCGAGCGGATCGCGAGGCTTGTACATAAGTGCAGCCCCGAGGCGGTCTTTCACTCCGACGCGGTTCAGGCATACTGCAAGATGCCGCTGAAACCGAAGAAATGGGGCGTAGACGTGATGACCGTCAGCGCGCATAAGATCCACGGCGCAAAGGGCTGCGGCGCGCTGTACATCGGCTCGGGCGCGCGTATCGAGGGCGGACGTGTGGTGCCGCTTCTGTACGGCGGCGAGCAGCAGAGACGTCAGCGTCCCGGTACCGAGAGCACGCCGCTGATCGCCGCTTTCTCTAAGGCGGTCGAAGAAGCGGATATTACCGCGAACGGTACCTATATCCGCAAGCTGAACGCTTATGCGACCGAACAGCTGAGTGAGCTCGAAGGCATTGCGTTCAATTCATCCGAAGATGCGCTGCCGTATATCATCAACATTTCTGCCGAGGGCATCCGCAGCGAGACGATGCTCCATCATTTGGAAAAGGAGTTCGGCGTGTATGTCAGCTCGTCAAGCGCCTGTTCCAAGGGCAAGCGCAGCTATGTGCTTACGGCGATGGGGCTCCCCGATGATCGGGTAGACAGCTCCCTGCGTATCAGCTTCAGCAAGTATAACACTAAGGAAGATATCGACGCTCTTGTCGAGGGACTTCGCGACGGACTCGCGACCCTTCAAAAACGTTGAAAATCAGCAAAGGAAAGTTTATGAAAGAAATCGTTTTGATCAAGCTCGGCGAGATGGTCTTAAAGGGACTCAACCGCCGCACCTTCGAGGATGTGCTCCTCAAAAATATCAAATACAGACTCAGGGGACTCGGTAAATTCGAGATCAAGATCGCCCAGTCCACCATCTATATCAATCCTCTCTCGGAGGATACCGACCTCGATGAAGTATGCGAGCGTATCGGCGAGGTGTTCGGCATCGTGACCTTCTCCCGCGCCTGCGTGTGTGAGAAGGATTTCGACGATATCCTTGCGAAAGCCCCCGCATACTGCGCGCCCTATCTCGAGGACGCTAAGACCTTCAAGGTTGAGAGCAAGCGTTCCGACAAGCGCTTTCCCTACAAAAGTCCCGAGATCTCGGCGCAGGTAGGCGGCAAGCTCCTCGAAGCCTGCCCGCACCTCAAGGTCGACGTCAAGGATCCCGAGGTCACTGTCACGGTAGAGGTGCGTGACTTCGGCGCTTATATCCGCTGTGAGACCATCCGCGGTCAGGGCGGTATGCCGGTGGGTACGTCGGGACTCGCCACCGTGCTGATCAGCGGCGGTATCGACTCTCCCGTCGCCGCCTATATGATGGCAAAGCGCGGCTTGAAGCTCAACGCCGTTCATTTCGAGAGCCCGCCCTATACCTCCGAGCGTGCGCGCCTGAAGGTCGAAAAGCTGCTTTCCGAAGTCAGCCGTTTCGCGGGTTCGATCGACATGTACACCGTGCCGCTGACCAAGGTACAGGAGACGATGCGCGACCGCTGTCCCGAGGAGCTGTTTACCATCCTACTCCGCCGCGTGATGATGAAGATCGCCACGCACTTTGCGGAACAGACCAAGTCCGGCGCGCTGATCACGGGCGAGAGCCTCGGTCAGGTCGCGTCCCAGACGATGTACGCCCTGAACTGTACCAACGCCGCGGCGGGGAAGATCGTGTTCCGTCCGCTGATCGGCATGGACAAGCAGGAGATCATCAATATCTCCCGCCGGATCGGTACCTTCGAGACCTCGATCGAGCCGTATGAAGACTGTTGTACGATCTTTACGCCCAAGCACCCGCGTACCAAGCCGATCCTACATTTTGTCGAGCAGGCGGAGCGCGAATCACAGCTCGACGAGCTGATCGAAGAAGCGATCGCGAATACCACGCTTAAGACCATTGATTTTTAGTATAAGCGATTCTCTCCCGAAAAGAGGGTAAATTATGTATAAAACCGAACTTGTTTTGATCAAGCGGGACGCTGCTGCAGATTCGGAGCTTACCGCGAATCAATCTGCAATCTCCGATATCCTGTATCAGCATGCCGCAGAGCTTAACAGCACGAGCACGCTCAGCCCCGCGCCGAAGAAGATTACCGACTATGTTATCAAGCGGATCGGCGGCGGTGATACGGAGCTGTTCGTCTTTATGAACGCGCTGGATCAATCCGGTGCCGAGGGATTCCGCAAGCTGTTCTACGACCTGATCGGCACACTGGAAAAGAGTGTCAGGATCGATAAGGAGCATAAAAATCTGCGCCCTGTCGTCAAGGTAAGCTCCCTCGGCGAACTCGGAGGCGGCTGTAAAGGTTACTGCTTCTCGTTCGGCGGAAGACGCTTTGTCGCTCTGCCTCAGGTATCGATGGCCGGTAAGGCTTATGAGAGTTTGACCGATGAGGCGCTTCAAAAAGCCGACGAGATATTCGAAAGACAGAGAGAGCGATATCCCGAGGGCATTGCCTTCGTTGATAAAAAGGGAGTTGAGGCTGACCCTGAGCTGAACCGCGTGTCTCCCGAACTCCTCATGCTCTCTTCCAAGCAGGGCTTTATCCAATCCTTTATTCCGCAGAAGAGCGATACCTCTAAGCAGAAGGCGCGTAAAATCGCCGTTCTGCTCGCAATCGTCGCCTTTATCGGCGCGGGGATTTATGTGCTGAACTTCTATGTTTTCGCACCCATGCGCAACAATGCCATTACAAGCGAAATCCAGGAGATCGCTTACAGCGGCGAGAGCAAGGGCGACGGAAAGAAGGACGGCTCCGCTCAGGATTGGAAGGCGCTGAAAAAGATCAACGAGGAGATCGTCGGCTGGATCACGATTCCCGATACGGTGATCGACTATCCCGTGCTGGAGCATAAGGGCGACGACCGCTACAACCAGTACTATCTGGAGCGCTCCTATAAGAAGGACGGTACCGAATACGGCAGTATCTTCCTCGATTACCGCTCCACCGACAGCGTAAAGTCACGCAACGTGATCATGCACGGTCATAATATGCGTGACGGCAGTCAGTTCCATTCCTTGCTCAATTATTCGCATGAAGGCTCGTTGAAAGCGGATCTTGATTACTACCGAGACCATCCCGTTATCACCTTCAACACCCCGGACGGCGACGCAAAGTACAAGATCATCTCGATCTTCAAAACTTCGACCCGTTATGAGGACGGCGAGTTTTTTAATTATATGCAGGGCGAGTTCAACTCCGACGCGGAGTTTATGAACTTTGTTTATCATACGCGAATTCGTTCTATGGTCAATACTCCCGTCACCTGTAACGAGGGCGATCAGATCATTACGCTTTCCACCTGCTGTTACGAGTTCTATCAGTGGCGATGCGTCGTTGTGGCGCGTAAGGTGCGTCCGGGAGAGGATCCGGGAGTTGACGTCAAGCTCGCGGAGCTCAACGATTCTCCACTGTTCCCCGAGTCGTACTACGAACGCTACGGCGGAACCCGACCCGATCCGGGAACCTTTAAGTCCGCTAACGGTAAAGGTAAGATCGGCTGGTATGACGGCAAGGGCAACCTGGAGGGCAGTGAGGTCCTGACGGCGACTGCAGCCTCGAACCCCACTGAGCCACCCACCGAGAAGCCGAAGCCCGGTGAGACCATCCCGACCGAGCCGCCGGTGGTCACCTATTATCCCGTGACCTTCCGCAACTTCGACGGTACCCAGTACGCTGCCTATAACGTCAAGGAGGGCGATCCGCTGCCCATCCCGGACGGCGTGCCAAAGCTGCCGTCGGATGATTATTACAACTACACCTTCAAGGGATGGAACCTCGATATCCCGGGCGTAGATATCAATGCGCTGAATGTCGGATTGGATATCTACCCGAAGGTAGAGTCGACGCCAAAGGAATAAGCCGATGAAATATAATTTAGTTTTTTATCTTGCAAAAAAGACCTCCTACTGTGAGAAGGCCGTTAAAAGATCGCTGTCGTCAATTGACGGAGAAGTTTACCGGATCACCGCTGCGACCTCTCCCGTGACGCTGGGCGAGGAGGTCTCCCGCAGCTTGCGTACCTGTCCGCTGACCGTGATCGTCGGAGGGTTGAGCGCTCAAGGGGATGATAATCTCTCAACCGTGCTTTCTCGGGTGTTTTCAAACTCAGGATTAAGTCTTGAGAATATGCGCCGGCTGAGTGCCGACGGTGCGGAGCAGGGCTATATCGTACGTTATAAGAGCCAGATTCTGCTTGCGCTGCCCGATCATCCCGCGATGATTGAGAAGCTGTGTAGCGATGAACTGCTGGGCTTTATCGGCGAGAAGCTAAAGCCCGAAAAAGAAACCGAATAAGATGAAGAAACCGCCGCTTCGGAGTTGTCCGAAACGGCGGTGTTTTATTGATCGTCAAATGATATTAAAGTGCCTCAGGGCGGCGACGATACCGTCGTGATCGCAGTCTGCGGTAACATAGTCCGCGGCCTCCTTGAGCGCTTCTTCGGCGTTGTCCATCGCGACGCCCATGCCGGCTGTTTGTATCATGCGGATATCGTTGTAGCTGTCGCCGAAGGCGATCACTTCATCCGTGGTGATACCCATGTCGTTGCAGATTGCTGTGACGCCGGTGCCTTTGTCGACGCCTTTGGGCATGACCTCGAGGAACCACGGAGCGGATAGATAGATATCGACCTCGTCGCCGAGAGCTTCGATCAGCTTTTGTTCAAGCTCCCTGAGCTCTGCGGGATCGCCCGCTAAGAGATACTTGTGTATCTGCCAGTCGATGAAGTTCGGCAGATCGTCGACCACGTTCAACGGAAGTCCGATGACGTCGCTCTCGATATGAGTATAATCGTTGACCTTGTTGTCGGCGTAGATAGTACTGCCCTTATGCACCATGGCGGTGACGTTGGTGGGGCGGAGAATGTCGTAGACAGGCTTGATGTAGCGGCTGTCCAGATAGCTTTTGCCGATCAACTCATCGCGGGCGTTCATGATCGCCCCGCCGTTGAAGCCCATGTAATAACCCCCGTAGCGAAAGACCTCCAGCTTCTCGGCGTACGGACGAACGCCGTAGGGCAGTCGGCCCGACGCGACAGCGACTGTCATGCCGTTTTTCTGCGCCTGTATCAGGGCGGAGCGGGTGACGGGGGAGAGCTGTTTTTTCTTATTGAGCAGGGTGTCGTCGATATCCAGTGCGATCAGCTTATATGTCATAATATACCTCGGTTGTGCTTTATCTGACACAGTTTATCACAAAAGCAGTTGTTTGGCAAGTGTGAGAATCGTATTTTAAGGGCTTTCGATGAATTGTTATTCACTTTCTGCACGAATATAGCGAAAAACAGAAAAGTCAGCCGAATCATGATAAAAACAGTTGAAATTATTACATTTTATGATATAATATAAAATGTATTATTATGGAGTAATGTGGATAAATATATTCTGAATCGGTTAAGCTGATATATGATTGTCCCGATGACTTTTCAGCTCTGTCAATCTGTTGATTCGGAAAAGACCGCAGTATTTTGAAAGGATGTGTTATCTATGCAGACATCCGTTTTGGAACGGCTTGACTATGTCGCAAAGTCCTATGCTGATAAGGTGATGTTCAAGGATCCCGAGAACAGTCTGACCTTCCGTCAGTTCGATGAGCTCACCCGGTCGATCGGCACTTATCTTGCCGGTCTTGTGAAGCCCGGCGACCCTGTCGCGGTAATGTCCGGACGTCATGTTTACACCCCCGCGTGCTTTCTCGGCGCGGTCAGGGCGGGATGCTTCTATGCCCCGATGGACGGCGATATGCCCAAGGCGAGGCTCAATCAGATCCTCTCCGTCATCAAGGCGCCCTATATGCTGGTCGATCAGGCGCATCTGGAAGCGGCGCAGTCCCTCGACTTCGACGGCGAGATCATCGTGATGGAACAGATCATGCAGACCCCCGCGGATGAAGCACTGTTGGCTCAACGTGCGGCGACCTTAGTTAATACCGCGCCGCTGTATGTGATCTTCACCTCCGGTTCGACCGGTAAGCCCAAGGGCGTTATCACCTCACACCTGAGCCTGATGACCTATATCGACAGCGTGAGCAAGGTGCTCGATATCAACGATACCGATATCATGGGTAATCAGAGCCCGCTGGATTATATCGCGGCGGTTCGCGATATCTACTTCCCGATCAGCAAGGGCGCGTCGACCTTTATCATCCCGAAGAATGAATTCGCCGTGCCGACGGCGCTGTTCAATACGCTTAATCGTGAGAAGATCACTGCGTTGTGCTGGAGCGTAGCGGGCGTTGAGCTGCCCGCAAAGCTGGGCGCTTTTGACGAAGGTAAGCCCGAGTATCTGAAGAAGCTGTGTTTCTCCGGCTCCGTCATGCCCTGTAAGTACCTGAAGATCTGGCAGGAGAACCTGCCCGACGTGCTGTATGTCAACCAGTACGGTCCCACCGAGGCGACCGCCTCCTGCACCTACTATGTGGTAGGGGAGAAGGTCAGCGACGATACCGTGCTCCCTATCGGCAAGCCGTATGATAACTACCGTATCACTCTGCTCAACGATGATAACACCGCGACTAAGCCCGGCGAGATCGGTCAGATCTGCGTCAGCGGTCCTGTTCTTGCACTCGGCTATTACGGCAATCCCGAGGTGACTGCGGCGTCCTTTATCCAGAATCCGCTGAACGGGAATTATCGCGAGCTGCTGTACAAAACCGGCGACCTCGGCAGATGGGGCGAGGACGGAAACCTGTATTTTCACGGTCGTATGGATCGCCAGATCAAGCACCTTGGTCATCGTATCGAGCTCGGTGAGATCGAAGAGACCGCCCGCAAGGTGGACGGCGTGAAGGATTGCTGTTCCCTGTATCATAAGGAGAAGGCGACCCTCTACCTCTTCTACACCGGCGAGGCGACAAGCAAGGAGATCGTGCTGTATTTCAGAGCGAACATGCCCGCCTTCATGGTACCGCGTAAGCTCATCAACCTTGAGGCGCTGCCCGCTCTGCCCAACGGCAAGACCGATATGCAGGCGCTTAAGGCGATGTTTAAATAATCGATAACGCGCATTGCGGCTTCATTGTCGTTGCGTGAACGGGAGGACATAATCCTCCCTCATAAACAAACCCTAATAAACAAATCAATTATTCAGAAAAAGGAGATTTAATCATGGATGAATTAATGGAAATCTTAGAAGAACTCAGACCTGATGTTGACTTTGAGAACGAGACCGCGCTGATCACGGACGGTATCCTCGATTCCTTTGATATCGTTGCGCTCGTCGGCGAGCTGAACGACGCTTTCGATATCGAGATCAAGCCGAACAACCTGGTTCCCGAGAACTTCAACTCCGCCAAGGCAATGATGGCGCTGATCGAGCAGCTCCAGGACGAGTGATCGAATAACTGTCATTACAATGATCCGGGCTCCCTCGTCACAGGGAGCCCGAGTAAGGACTGATAGCATGGATATCAATAAACTAAGGGAGCTTCTGCCCGCGGTAGGAACCCCCTCTTATATATTTGATCTCGACGAATTTGAAAAGCGTGCTTTGCTGGTTAAAAAATACTTCGGCGATACAGTCGGTATGTGCTTTTCCATCAAGGCGAACCCTTTTCTGCTCGGTAGGATGCCCGCTTGCTTTGATAAGATCGAGGTGTGCTCGCCCGGTGAGCTGACGGTATGCGAAAGAACCGGCGCCGATATGAGCACGGTCATCTTCTCCGGCGTCAACAAGGGCTTTGCCGACGTTGAACGTGCCGCCGATGATAACGTCGGAACCTTTACCGCTGAGAGCCCGCTGCATTTGAAACTGGTCAGCGACGCCGGCGTTCGCCGGGGCAAGGTCTTCCCGCTTCTGCTCCGTGTGACCGACATCAAGGGCGGCAGCCAGTTTGGTATGAGCGAGGAGACTGTTTTTGACCTCATCCGTCGCCGTGACGAGTATCAGGGCGTAGAGATCGTCGGTCTGCATTACTTCACCGGTACGGCGAAGCGAAAAGCGAAGCCGATCGAGAAGGAGTGCGACTACCTGATCGACCTGACAGCACGCATCAAGGCGGAGCTCGGCTTTACCGTACAGCGTATCGAGTACGGCACGGGGCTTGCGGTCGATTACTTCTCCGATAATGCTGATGCGGAGGAGGAGGAACGTCTCGCGTCCGTCGCGCCGAAGCTGAAGGAGCTTGCTGAGGTCGCCGAGCTGACTGTCGAGATGGGTCGCTTCTTCGCGGCTCCCTGCGGTTATTATCTCACCAAGGTTGTCGATGCAAAAACCAACTTCGACATCAATTACGCGATCGTCGACGGCGGTATGAACCAGCTTAAGTATAACGGTCAGTTGCAGGGTATGCAGATTCCCGAGATCCTCCATCTCAAGGACAGCGAGCCTGAGGGCGAGGAGCAGCCGTGGACGCTGTGCGGCTCGATCTGTACGACCGCTGACGTTCTGGCGAGGAACGCCGTGTTCACCGATCTTGAGATCGGCGACGTGCTGGTATTCTGCCGCACGGGCGCTTATTCGTGTATGGAGGGCATCTCGACCTTCCTCAGCCGCGAGCTGCCCGTTATCGCCGAGTATAGTGAGAAGGAAGGACTGCGTATCCTCAGAAGTATGCTGTTCTCCGATAAGCTGAACACTCCCCGCAGATAATCACAATTGAAAAAACTCAAATAAATCCGAATTAGGTTCATTATGACATATACATCCATTAACTTTTTATTCTTTGTGCTTGCGACAGCGCTGATTTACTTCATCTTACCGTGGAAGAAATACCGCTGGACGGTTCTGCTTGCTGCCAGCGTGATTTTTTACAGCCTGGCAAGCTATAAGTATGCCGTCTTCATCGTATTTACCGCTATGTCTACCATGGGTATCGGCATCTGGCTCGAAAAGGTGAACGAAAACGGCAAGGCTTTCTTGAAGTCAAAGAAGGGCGAATGGGATCGCGAGCAGAAGAAAGACTATAAAAATAAGCTAAAGATCAAAAAGCGCTGGATCATGGCGTTGTGTCTGATCTTAAACTTCGGTATCCTCGCTTTTTTGAAGTATTATAACTTCTTCGCGGGTTCGTTGAACGATATCTTAGGTTCGTTCGGCGCAACCTTTTCAGCGCCGACACTGGAGCTCTTTCTGCCGCTGGGTATCTCGTTTTACACCTTCCAGAGCATGGGGTATATCGTGGATGTCTACCGCGAAAAAACCAAGGCGCAGCGTAATCCGTTCAAGTTTCTGCTGTTCGTCTCCTTCTTCCCGCAGATCATCCAGGGACCGATCAGCAACTATGAGCAGCTTGCTCATCAGCTTTTTGACGGTCATGACTTTGACTATACGCGCTTCAAACACGGCTGTCAGCTGATCCTGTGGGGCTTCTTCAAGAAGCTCGTCATCGCCGACAGGGCGGTTATCGCAATCAATACCGTGACTGCTACTGCGGATGGTTATAACAAGTATTCCGGCACGACGCTGACCTTTATCATCCTTTTGTATGCCTTCCAGCTGTACGCCGACTTCTCGGGCGGTATCGATATCTCCCGCGGTGTGGCGCAGATGCTTGGTATCGATATGATCGACAACTTCAAGCGCCCGTATTTCTCAAAGTCTATCAACGAGTATTGGCGCCGCTGGCATATCTCGCTGGGCGCATGGATGAAGGACTATATCTTCAATCCGCTGGCAATCTCGTCCGCGTTCCTCAACGCGAGCAAGAAGATGCGCGGCACCCGCTTCGGCAAAACCAAGGCAGGCGCTCATATCGCAAAGGTTCTGCCTACAGCGTTTGCTTCACTGATCGTCTTTTTGGTGGTCGGTATCTGGCACGGAGCTAACTATAAGTACGTTGCGTTCGGTCTGTGGAACGGTGTGATCATCATGCTGTCAACCCTGATGCAGCCGCTGTTCGACGGTGCTGTCGACAAGCTCCATATCAACCGCAAGAATTGGCTGTTCTGCTTCTTCCAGATGTTCCGTACCTTTATCATCGTACTGGTCGGCTATGTTTTTGACGTAGCGCCGTCCTTTGAACAGGGTATGATGACCATCACCCGATTCTTCAATAACCAGGATCTTATGCGCGCCAAGACCGAGATCTTTGATAAACTCGGACTTTCGTGGAAAGACTATCTCCTGTTGGGCGTATGCCTGTTCGTGGTGTTGATCATCAGTATTATCCAGGAACGTCATACTGATACGGATATACGCCATCTGCTGGATAAAAAGCCGTTTGTGCTCCGCTTTGTCCTCTATTTCCTCTGTATCATGGCGGTGATCATCTTCGGTATTTACGGCTCCGGTTACGCGGCGGCTGACTTTGTATATATGCAGTTCTGACGGAACGAGGCATTACTCTATGAAAAAGAAGAAAACCATCACGCGGGGGATCAAGCTTATCGCCTTTGCCCTCGCGGTGATATTGACAACTTACCTCTTGCAGGTGTTTCTGCTCAAGCGCATCGACAACAACTCGCTGCGTATGGATGCGTTCTATCTGGAGGAGAAGGGTTCGCTTGATGCAGTACTGATCGGCGCGAGCGATGTGTACGCCGGTTATTCGGCGCCCTATGCGTATGAGAAGTACGGCTACACGAGCTATCCTTACGCTACTCAGAGCGCTCCGGCGAACATTGTCCTACCTCAGATCAAAGAGGTCATAAAGTATCAGAATCCCAAAATGATTATCGTGGAGATCAACGCGTTCCTGTATAAGGACAGCGAGATTCCATCCGAGGCGAGCAGCCGCATGTTCCTGGATAACATCCCCGACGATGAAATCAAGTTTGGGTATATCCAGCGTTATTTCAGCGCGGATAAACGCCCCGAGTACTTTTTACCGATCATCAAGTATCACGGCTCATGGACGGATTATCCGTGGAAGGTGAAGTTCCTGACCGCGGAGCTCCAGCTGAAGGAGCGCGGTTACTCCCTGTTCCGCGGCTACAAAACCACAGCGAATGAGTTCCATCCCCCGGTCAAGGTCTATAACGACATGCTGGAGACACTCGATGCTACCGCTCCGATGGGCGTCAACGGCGAACGCTGTTTGAGAGAAACGCTTGAGTATCTAAAGGATAAGGATATCCGCAACGTTGTATTCATGCGTTTCCCGCATGTCGTGCGCCGTCACGCGATCGCTCGTTGTGAGCGTACCAACGAGGCGGAGAAGATCATTAAGAGCTACGGCTACGACTTCGTTAATCTCGAGCGTTACAGCGCACGCGAGGGCTTTGATGTTAACAAGGATTTCTACAACTGGGATCATCTGAACGTCTACGGCAGCGAGAAGCTGACCGATTATATCGCGAATATGCTGCTCAACGATTACGGTATGACCAAGGCTGAGCTTACCGACGCACAGAAGGCGGAGTGGGAGGTTTCGGTTGAGTATTATCGCAAGATCTATAACTACAGCGTTGCGATGATGAACAGTCGTAAGAAGCAGGGCAAGACCGGCGACGGCGGAATTACGATCTCGGAGGACGCCGTGAGCATCGATGAGATCAATAAGTATGCCGAGAAGCAGAAGAATAAGGATAGGAATAATACAGCGGAGGATAAGGCGCTCGATCAGCAAGCGATCCAGGATACGCCGGATGACGGCAATGTAGCTGAATAAACATAACTAAATCAATAAGATAAAGCCATCTGCACGGAGAATGCAGATGGCTTTTTGCATAGAAATGATTATTTATTTTTGTTGAAGTCGATGGTGATCGACTCGCGTTGGAGCTGCAGCTGGGTCATACGAACGCCGGCGGCGTCGAGCATCCGCTTGGATGCGATGATCTCAGGCGTGTCGGCATATTTATCATATAGATACACGACTTCGGCGATGCCGGACTGGATGATCGCCTTGGTACACTCGTTGCAGGGGAAGAGGTCAACGTACAGTCTGGCGCCCTCGAGCGATTTGCCGTGCGCGTTAAGGATGGCGTTTAGCTCCGCGTGGACGACGTACTTGTACTTGGTGTCCTCGCCATCGCGATTCCACGGGAAGGTGTCGTCGGAACAGCCGTAGGGGAAACCGTTGTAACCGGTGCTGAGGATTCGCTTCGCCTTATTGACGATGCAGGCGCCGACCTGGGTGTTTGGATCTTTAGAGCGTTTTGCCGCCAAGAGGGCAACGCCCATAAAGTATTCGTCCCATGAGATGTGATCTTCTCGTTTCATAATGACCTCCTTGGAATATTGGATTTATCGCGTGAATATGATATTACAGGGTCTTGAGCTTATCGATGCACTCGGCGCAGACAGGCTTGCCCTGATACTCGGTCAGGTCGTCGCGGTTACCGCAGAAGATACAGCGCATAGCGTATTTCTTCATCACGATCGCACCGGGCTCGGTAAAGAACTCGATGGTATCTCCGGTGTCTATCTCAAATTCTTTGCGCAGCGGCTTGGGGATTACGATACGCCCGAGCTTGTCAATTTTACATACCAGGCCTGCCGGTCTCATAAAGCTCTTCCTTTCCTTAAGTTTTAGGCAGTCGCTGATTAGGCCGAGCTTGGATTAATCATCATCTGCTTATTTTATCAGATTTTACCAAAATAAGGTAAATTTGTCAAGATATATCAAGTTTTTTCTCAAAACAGTGGAAATTGTCAGATAGGAGGATTATATGTCATATTTGTTCGCGGGGATGATCGCGGCTTCTTTCTTTTTTTCACTTTGCACAGGCAGTTTGGGAATGATGGGCACTCTACTGATGGATTCGGCGGGGGAGGCGATCGAGCTGCTGCTGAGTATCAGCGGAATGCTGTGTATGTGGTCGGGTTTTATGCGGGTAGCACAGGACTGCGGACTGATCGAGAAGCTGTCGCGCTTGGCGGCACCAATTCTCAGACGACTTTATCCCGATGTCGATTCAGATTCGAAGGCGTTTCACTATATCTCGATGAATCTCAGCGCGAATCTTTTGGGGCTTGGAAATGCCGCTACGCCAATGGGACTTAATGCTATGAAAGAATTAAAATCCCATCACATCGGGGAAAAAGCGAGCGACAGTATGGTGACCTTCGTGCTGATGAATACCGCTTCTATCCAGCTGATCCCAACGACCGTTGCGGCTCTGAGAAAGAACTACGGCTCCCGCGAGCCCTTTGACATCCTTGTGTGCGTATGGCTGACGTCAATCACGGCGCTGGCGGTGGGACTGTTTTCGTCAAAGCTTTTCGGGAGGTGGTCGCAACGGACGCGGTAGTACCGGTGATGACCGTCGCGCTGTGTATCTATGCGCTTATGTGCCGTGTTGATATCTTTCAAAGCTTTGTAGAGGGCGTGAAGGACGGCATAACGACAGTGAAACTGATCGCGCCGACGATGATCGCGCTATTGATTGCTGTAGGAACGCTGAAGGCGTCGGGCGTGTTCGACCGACTGGCTGAGATGGTAAGACCCGCTGCCGAGGCGGTCGGCTTCCCTGCGGAGCTGGTGCCGATGGGGTTGCTGAGGCCTGTATCGGGCTCAGGCGCAACGGCGCTGTTGACGGGTATCTATGAGAACAACGGTCCGGACAGCTTCGTCGGCAGGTGTGCTTCAGTGATTGCGGGCTCGACCGAGACGACATTCTATGCAGTGACGATGTATTACGGCGCGGCAGGTATCAAAAAAATCCGCCATACGCTGATTTCAGCACTGCTGGCGGATTTTACTGCGATTGTGATGAGCGTCGTCACGGTGGGGTGGCTGATGGGTTGATCGTTCTTGATGATCATTTTCAGCTTTTGTAAAAGATCTGGTCGGGATAGCGTGACTTAACGGTGATGAAGCCGTCACTCAGTTTGAAGGTGTATTCCCAGCCTCCGTGATCCTGTGCGTCGCCGATCTCGGATGCGATCGTACCGTCGGCATTATCGAATTCCATCTCGTAGTCGATATCCATCCAGCTGCCCGACTCACTCTGCTTGTGGAATACGAGGCTTATCCCGCTCTCGGTCACACTGCGGATGATCAGGCTTGCGCCGTTTTCCGCCGTCCATGTGCCAAGCCACGGGGATGAGTCGCTTTCGGCAGACTTTGAATCTTGTTCATATGCTTCGGACAGTACCTTCTGTTCCCATGAGGTATAGGGTTCGGTAGCGGGATAATCGAAGGTGGTATGGTTCTCGTCGATATAGCGGATCATACGGTCATCCTTGAAGTAGAGCCGGTGTTCTTCCGAACCGTCAAAGACGAACGCGAAAATCAGCTTTCCGTTATGATATCGGTAATCCCGCGCGTAATCCCAGCCGTTCTCGCCCTTTGTGAGTTCTCGGCGGGTGTCGTCACTGCCGGGCGTATAGTAGCAGGCGCGGATCCATTCAATCTCTGAATCGATCTCTTCGGGCGTGATCGAGAAGGGCTTTTCGGTGGGGGCGGGTTTGGTCGCCTCAGTTGCTTTCTCCGTAGGCTTTTCCGTTTCTGCTGTCGTCTGCGGCTGTGAATTGGGAGCGACCTTGGGAGCGGGCTTTTGATTATTGGAGAGGAGTAGGATCAGCACTGCGATGCTGATACATAATAATACTGCGATTATAATGAGCACGATCGGAAGGACTTTTCGGTCGTGCTTGGTTGCTTCTTGACCGTTAACGGGCGATTGGGAAATCTGCTTTTGGGGAGCACCGCAACGGGTACAGAACCTTTGATTCTCTTTGATCGGATTGCCGCAGTAAGGACAGTTCATGAATACGCCTCCCCATACTAATCCTTAATAAAAACCTTTATCATCTATTGCGCTATATTTCGTATAGCTTTGTTGGGCTCCTTGACAGGCGCCAGCCTGTCTGCGTCTCCCGATCAAGATATCTTCAATTTTGCTGCATACGTGTACGAATGAGCTTTTTCTTTAGCTCCTGCGGCTTGAAGGGGATAAGGGGATAGAGATAGCTTTTTCCGCTGATTGTCTTATTAGAAGCGAGCAGAGCGATCAGTAGGATGATCCCGATGATGAAGCCCGGTAGGTTGCCGATCGCGGTCGCGGTCAGTAGGATGAAGCGGGCGTACTTGAGCGAATAGCCGAGCTCGTAGTTCGGCTGGCTGTAGTTCGCGATGGTGACGAAGGCGACGTAGAGAGTCGACGCGGTGGTGAACCATCCCGCGTCCACGGCGAACTGACTGAACGCAATCGCGCCGATGATGCCGATCGCCGAGGTGAGGGAGGACGGCGTATGGAGGGCGGCGAGCCTGAGTCCGTCGATACACAGCTCCATGATGATCAGCTGCCAGTAGATCGGCAGGGATGTGGGTTCAATATTCAGCACGAAGCGGAAGATCTCGGGGACGTGCTCGGGATTTTGCAGACAAAGCAGCCACAGAGGGGTTAAAAGAACAGATGCAAGGGTGATCAGGTATCGGGTGACGCGGATGTAGGTACCCGTGATCGGCGGGAAGTAGTAGTCGTCCGCTTCCTCAAGCACATCGAAGATTGAGGTCGGGATCAGGAGCGCCGAGGGGGAGTTGTCGACAAGAATGACGATATTTCCTTTAAGACAGACTGCCGCCGCGACGTCGGGGCGTTCGGTATATTTGATCTTCGGAAAGGGATTGAGCCACTTCTTCTGATAAAGCGCTTCGATCAGGCTCTGCTGATTCATGCTCAGATTCGCGATGTTGAGCCCCTTGATACGGTCGGTGATGTTGTGTAGGAGCTGTTTGTCGACCTTGTTGTCCATATAGCAGATGATGATATCGCTCTTGCTCTCTCTGCCGACAGTCATCGCCTTGGTGATAAAGTGTGATGAACGGATGCGGCGGCGGATCAGCGCGGAGTTGAAGATGACTGTCTCGACAAAGCCGTCCTTACTGCCGCGGAGCACCTTGTCGTCCTCGGGCTCCGAGGTACTGCGCTGGGGATAGGTGCGCATATCGAACGCGATGGCGGACGCAAAGCCCTCCGCCATCATGCACGGGATACCGCTCAATACGTTCTTGACGACCTCGTCGGGATGATCGACGATACTGATCTCGACGTAGGGTACGCAGTGGCGGGTAAATTCTTCGGCGGAGCTGAGATACTCGGGGCGGGTGTTATTGTAGAAGAACTCCATCAGCTTCTCCATGATATCATCCTTGATCAGTCCGTTGATGTAGAAGATGACTGCCTTTTTACCCGCGATGACAATATGACGTTCGATAATGTCGAAGCATTCGTCGGATCGCAGCAGACGGGCGATCAGCTTTCGATTCTGCTCATAATCGGCTGTAAACATTCATTCTCTCCTTTGGCTTTGAATGAGAAAAAGATTATTTTCAAAATTTTCTATTATTTTTTGTACGGTTGCATAGTTTTATGCAACTTTTTTCTTTATGCGGCTATAGGTGATACCGATAATCGTCTGCATCGGTATCATCCATGATGAGGAGGAATGGTAAACAGATGAAACCGAAAGAAAAGGATTTTTGCCGTAGGCTCGCGCTATGTGCCGACCCGATACGGGCGGTGCGTGAGGCGGGCTTCAGACATCCCGAGCAGAGCTTGTGTAAGCTGATGGCACGGGAGGATATCGCCGATGAGATAAAACGTCTGAGCCGTAACATGCGCTCGGTGTACGAGAGTATCTCGATCTGCGGACTGTATAAGTTCGCATACGGCGGTGTGGGCGACGCGCTGATGCTCCTGTACGGCGATTCCTTCACTGCCGATCAGCTCAGGGAGATGGACTTGAGCCGTGTGTCGGAGATCAAGCGCACCGATAAAGGTGTGGAGATCAAGTTTTGTGACCGCGTGAAGGCGGTCGATAAGCTCGGTGAGCTGCTCGGCGGCGGTAATGAGTCCGGAACGGCGGGCGGTCTGCTGGAAGCGATGCGGATGTCCGCGGCGGCGCTCGGCGGCAGAAGCGTGGTGGATGACGGTGAAGTATAAGCCGTTTTCCGAGAAGCAGCTTCGATCCCTCTTCTGGTGGGTCGAGGGCAGCGGTACCGAGCGCTATGACGCGATCATCTGCGACGGCGCCGTTCGCTCCGGCAAGACCTTCTCGCTGTCACTGTCCTTCGTGCTGTGGGCGATGTTCAGCTTTGACAACGCACTGCTGGGCTTTTGCGGCAAGACAATCACGGCGCTCAGACGCAACGTGATCATGCCTCTCTTGCCTTGTCTGCAGGAGCTCGGGCTCGAAGTCAGAGAGAATATCAGCTCGAACCGCATGACGGTGCGCTGCGCGGGAAGGGAAAACACCTTTTTCTTCTTCTCGGGGAAGGACGAGGGCAGCGCGGCGCTGATCCAGGGCGTGACGCTGTCGGGCGTGATGTTCGACGAGGTGGCGCTGATGCCGCGTTCCTTTGTGGAGCAGGCGCTTGCGCGATGCTCGGTGCAGGGCTCGCGGTTCTTCTTCAACTGTAATCCCGAGTATCCGTCCCACTGGTTCTATCGGGAGTGGATACAGAATCGACAGCGTAAGAACGCGCTGTACATCCATTTCAGAATGAGCGATAATCCGTCGCTGTCGCCTGAGATGCTTCGTCGGTATGAGGGCCTGTATTCGGGCGCGTTTTACCGCCGGTTCGTCGAGGGCGAGTGGGTGAGCGTCTCGGGCGCTGTTTATCCTTTCATGGAGGATGGGCGTATGTTCGTATCCCCGCCGACAGAGGCGTGTGAGGAATACTGCGTGTCCTGCGATTACGGCACGGTGAATCCGACTTCGATCGGGCTGTGGGGTCGTATCGGCGAAACGTGGTACCGCCTGCGCGAGTCGTATTATGACGCGCGCAAGGAGGGGAAAAGCCGAACGGATGAGGAGCATTATAATTCCTTGGAAGAATTATGCGGTTCGATCATACCGACAGCGGTGATTGTAGACCCCTCCGCGGCGAGCTTCATCGAGGTGATCGAGCGCCACGGTCGCTACGCGGTAACGCGGGCGGATAACAATGTCATTGACGGTATCCGCAAGACCTCCCAGGCGCTTCGTAACGGCGAGGTTGTGATCTGTAATACCTGTGCCGACGCGATACGTGAGTTTTCTCTTTATCGCTGGGATGAGAATAAGCCCATGGATACGGTCATCAAGCGCGACGATCACGCGATGGATGACATACGCTATTTTGTCAGTTATATAAAGGCGGCGGACGACGGCTTCGGCTGTGCCTCTATACAAAGACGGACGGATAATCTGTTCAGACCGCATTGATCGGTTTGGCGAATACGTCCACAAACAGGAGGAAAGTATGCGATTATTTCCCAAGAAAAATCCCCCCGATACCCCGCAGGTCCAGACCTGTGCGGCGTCGAGGGGCATCATCCCTCCGCTGTTTGCTGCGGATAATCCCGCTGCCGCCCGATTCTACAGGGAGCTGAGGGATCATGTGCCGATCATCGACGCGGCGATCATGAAGCTGATCCGACTTTTAGGCAGCTTTACGGTTGTTTGTAACGATGACAGAGCTCAGCGGATGATGGATGATTTTGTACGGCGTGTGCCGGTAGGTGCGGCGGGTACAGGGTTATACGGCTTTATCTGCGCGTACTTCGACCAGCTGCTGACCTACGGGACGGCGGTGGGTGAGATGGTATGCGACGACGAGGGCTGCGTCAAGGCGCTGTATCATGCGCCTGTCTCAGCCGTGGAGCTGGGCGTCGGCGAAAATCCCCTCGATCTGAAGATCGGGATTCGCGGTGCGGGACTCGTAAAGGAAGCGAAGCATCCCGAGAGGATCCTGCTGACCCTGCTGAATCCCGCGCCCGGTACGGTACACGGAACCTCGATCCTGCAGGGGCTGCCGTTCGTCAGCGAGATCCTGATGAAGATCTTCGACTGCGTGGGACAGAACTTTGAACGTGCGGGGAACGTGCGCTTCGCGGTGACCTACAATCCGCCCGCCGGCGCTTCGACGTTCAATTCCCGTCAGCGGGTCAAGGAGATCGCCGACGAGTGGAGCCGCGCCATGCGTGACAAAAAGCACGTCTGCGACTTCGTATCGGTCGGCGATGTGAGCATCCGCGCAATCGGCGCGGACAGCCAGATCCTGGACTGTGATGTGCCGGTCAGGCATATCCTCGAGCAGATCGTGTCGAAGCTCTCGGTGCCGCCGTTTCTCTTAGGTTTGTCTTGGTCGTCGACGGAACGTATGTCGACGCAGCAGGCGGATATCCTGACGTCGGAGCTCGAGTATTACCGCTCGCTCCTGACGCCGGTCATCGAGAAGATCGCGAGATCCTATCTCTATGCGCAGGGCGTTGATCCCGCCGTCAGCGTAGAGTGGAGCAATATCAGTCTGCAGGATGAAACGGAGCTTGCCGAAGCGCGCCTGAATAATGCGCGTGCGGCACAGCTCGAACAGAGTATGGAGGTGAACGAATGAAAAACGGTCAGGTGATCAAAAGTGCCGTGGAATCGGTATCCGCCGAGGAACTGACGCTGGTAAACGGTTATTCACGCCGTGAGCTTACGGCGGATGAGGTCTATCTCTTCTCAGTTGTATTATGCGATAACGATATCGACCGAGACTGTGAGCGGTTTACCGTGGAATCGCTGTTCGAGCTGGAGAAGCTCTTCGTCGGCAAGACGGGTATTATCGATCATGACCCGACCGCGAAGAATCAGAAGGCGAGGATCATCTCCTGTCGCGTAGAGAGCGTGGACGGTGCTGTGACCGCGCTCGGCGATCAGCTCTTTCGTTTGACGGCGCGCGCTTATATGCGCCGCACCGAGGGCAACCGCGAGCTGATCGAGGCGATCGAGGCGGGGATCGTCAAGGAGGTTTCCGTCGGCTGCAGTATGGGGCATACGCTCTGTTCGATCTGCCGCAACGACATGCACTCTCCGCTGTGCCCGCACCACAAGGGCAGCGAGTATGACGGCGCGCTGTGCTACGGTGAGCTGACCGACCCGCAGGACGCGTATGAATTCAGCTTTGTCGCCGTACCCGCCCAGCGGTCAGCCGGCGTGATCAAAATGATGAAGGAGAAGGATATGAACGAGATCTGTAAGGCGCTCGACTGTGAGCGCGAGGTGACTCTTTCCAAGCCCGAGGCAGATAAGCTCAAGGCGTATATCGCCGGCTTGGAGCAGGACAGCGAATGTGCCGCGGCATATCGCGAGGAGCTGACGGACAAGCTCCGCAAGGCGCTGAGAAAGAAAGGCGTCGAACTCGACTATACCGTAGAGGAGTGTATCCTCAAAAAGCTCAGTGTCAATGAGGCGAAAGCCCTGTATCAGGCACTGGAGAAGAAGGAACAGAAGCTTATGCCGCAGCTCGGCGGCGGTCGCGCCGAGGATGTTCCCGGCAATACGGAATTCAGAATTTAACGGAGGTTATGATGGATATTAATTTCAACGGTTTTAAGGAAAATGTGCTGACCTTTGCGTGTGATAACACCGTGGAGGAGGGCGGTCTCGTGATGATGACCTCTTCCGGTAAGGTGACAAAGGCAGCAGAGAACAGCAACTTCGTCGGCGTATGCGTGGGCGTCAGAGACGGCTATGCCGCTGTACAGCTCGAGGGCTATACCGAGGCTGCAAAGAACGGAACGATCAACGTCGGCTATAACAAGCTTACCGCAGCCGCGGAGGGCGTCAAGACAGGCTCTTCGGGCATCGAAAGACTGGTCATCTACAGCGACGAGAGTACCGTCGGCATCATTCTGTAAGAGGAAAGGACTGATAATATGGCAAAATATGAGAATATTACATTAGAGAAGGGCATGTACCAGAACGGTAAATCACTGACCGAGATCCTCGAAGCGATGGATCCTTCCGAGAACTATCAGGGTACATCCATGGAGGGGCTGGACGCTTTCTCCCGTCAGCTCAAGCGCTTTGATATCAAGGTCAGCGGCAAGGGCTCCGATACGATCGAGAAGTTCTTCGCGACCTCCAACTCCGCGGCGCTGTTCCCCGAGTATGTCAGCCGTGCCGTCAACGCAGGTATCGAGGAAGCGGACGTGCTGGGCGACGTTGTCGCGACTGTCACCAAGATCGACGGCATGGACTATCGCTCCATTTCCTCAGGTTTGACCGAGGACGATAAGAGCCTCAAGCGCGTTGCGGAGGGTGCGTTCATCCCCGTGACCGAGATCAAGACTAACGATAATCTCGTCAAGCTCCATAAGCGCGGCAGAATGCTGGTCAGTTCCTATGAGGCGCTTCGCTTCCAGCGCATCGACCTGTTTACCGTGACTCTGAAGCAGATCGGCGCTTATATCGCAAGAACACAGCTCGCTGACGCGGTCGATGTACTGATCAACGGCGACGGTAACGCCAATCCCTGCGACACGGTGACTCCCGCTGCTGCAGGTAGTCTGAGCTATGCCGACCTGATCGCCATGTGGAGCGCGCTGACTCCCTTCGGTCTGAATACCGTGCTGGCTTCCACAGCTGCGATGAGCGATCTGCTCTCGATGACCGAGATGAAGGACGCAGTCGCCGGTCTGAACTTCCAGGGTACCGGCAAGATGATCACTCCGATGGGTGCTCAGCTCATCCATACTCCCGCACTGAGCGGCAACTCTATCATCGGTCTGGATAAGAACTGCGCGCTCGAGATGGTCGTCGCAGGCGACGTAGCGGTCGACTACGACAAGCTGATCGATCGTCAGCTGGAGCGCGCGACCATCAGCTGTATCGCGGGCTTCGCCAAGATCTACAACGGCGCGGCAAAGAAGCTCAGTTACTAAAGGGGGCGTGACACTTGAGCTTGAAAGGAGTAATCGACCGCTTCACTCTGGTGTCGGGTCTCGAAATGAAGGATGTATCGCGCTATTTGCCGATTATCGAGGATTGCCGTCTGTACTTTGAGGAACGCCTGCATGATGATCTCAGCGAGGCGGATCAGAGGCGTGCCGAGCACGCTTGCGCCGTTTACGCTTTTTATAAGATCAGCATGATGGGCAGTGCCGACGCGCTGAAATCGTTCCGCGTCGGCGACGTACAGATGGAGCCGGAGCCCCTCGGCGCTTATGCCGAGAGACTCTGGGCTGAGGAACGCGAGAGCATCGCGGATATCGTCGATATCGGGAATATCGGAAGCGGGATATTCAGGAGCGTGCGCGTATGAGGATGACAGGTTATCTTAAAAGCGCGCTCAAAAGGTACGGTAACACTGTGCAAATCTGTTATGACGGCAGGGCAAAGGTCAGTAAGGCCTTTGTCCAGCCGCTCAGGCGGCGCCACAGGCTGTATATTAATGATCGCTATATTCCGGCAGGTTATTTCGATAATCGATATCTGCTGTATATCGGATCGCCCGATCTACCGCTTGACGACGGGATGCGTGTGACTTGTAAAAACACGGAATATACGGTTGTGACCTCGGAAATATTTACGGCACATGATGAGGATATTTATGTCTGGGCAATACTGATGCCCGAATCGACAGGTAAGGAGGATTACTATGATGACATTAACGGATAATCGGATCGACGTGCTGATCAGACGTCTCAAGAACAATCAAGCGTTGTCCGAGTTTATCTTCATCTCCGCGTATCCTCCGCGTAAAACGCCGAATCCTATCACGAAATATACGGTCGCCGTCGAGAACCGCGAGGTCAGCAATAAGCGCTTCTTCATCGGTAACCGCGTCGGATTCCGCGAGAAGGGTTATCTGGAACAGGTGAAGCTGCGGCTGAGGGTCTACGCTCCCTCTCGCACCTCCGGCTCGGCGCTTCTGCGTGCATCCTCTATGGTGATGGACGCAGCGGAACGCGAGGACAGTGAGGGCTGGATCCGATCTTTTCTGCTGACCGGAATCGGCTTTGATACCGCGTCGCGTACCGAGTACCGCGATGTGATATTGAAGCTTGAAATCATAACGGAAGAGGGGACAGAGCAATGAGTACGCTGAAAGTCCTTCGCGGCAGAGATATTGAAGCGAAGATCAACAACTCGCCGCTGTTCGGACTGAGCGAGCTGGATGTGACCGATAAACCGAGGCTTCGCTATATCTACGAATACCTGAGTGAAACACCTTATGACGCGATCGGTCAGGGCAACCGCTACCGCATCCGGTTGAAGCTGCTGTCTATGTTCAGTGAGCAGATCCCGATGGACAGATCCTTTTCTCTCTCGCTGAACGACGGCGAATATTTGTATATCTATGAGCAGTGCCGCGTCGTGGAGCGTTATACCGATGTGCAGGGAAATGAGAGCGTAAAAGAAGTGTTTCAGATCGAAGCACAATTTATGAGAGAGCAGGAGATAGACGATGACTGAGTATGAAAAAATATTGCCGGCGGACGACGCGGATGATGACGATATCAGCGATCAGATGGAGCGTGACGCGCGCCGTTACGATATGGCCTACACCGAAGAAGCCGAGGTGAGACTGCGATGAAGAATGCGCCGATACGCTTTGGCGGCGTCAGCCTGCATCATAATCCTCATAAGCTGAGTATCGAGAATGAACATCATATACGTTCGGTCGTCTCGCCGACTGCCTCGCCGGACAGCCTGTACCTGAATCGTATGCCTTGCGTGGTCAGCGGAGAAGGGGAACTGTACGGCTTGGATTGTGTGGAGCAGTATCTCACGTTGGAAAAGCTCTGCCTCGCCCATGAGCGCAGCAAGCTGGTACTGCCTCATATGACGCCGATCTACGCTTATCTTAAAGAACTGAGATTGCTGGCAGAGCCTTTGGAAAATATTCTGACATTTCGATTTGTATTCGTACAAGCGCAGAGTCCCCGCCGGCACGAGTCGTGCGGTATCACTTATGATACGGAAACAGAGGGTGAATCGCTGTGGAATATCGCTTTTCGATACAAGGTTCCGATCGAAAACTTGGTTCGACTGAATCCGCAGATACCGCATATTGATGAACTGAAAAGAGGGGAGAGAGTCAGGCTGTGCTGAGATGTGTATGGAAAGATATCAAAGGGCGTGAGATCATCACGCCCTACCCGCTCACGATGAGTGTCAGCGTGGATGAAAAAGTCCCCGCCGATTCTCTGAATGTTGAGTTCCCGTATGTAGAAACAGATGAGCTCTGTGAGATTACGGTATTAAATGACGATCGGACGGTTTTTCACGGGATTGTCGACGAGGAGGAGAAGGTAATCTATCGGGACGGCGAGTATCTTCGGATTTCGGCGCGCAGCTTGGCGGCGCTTTTGCTTGACAACGAGGCGATGCCGTGCGTATATGATCACCCTACAGCGGGATTTATCTATGAACGCTATGTTGCGCCGTTCGGGATCAGGTGCGCCGATCTCGATGATGCGGTGAGTATCTCGGAACAGACGATTGCGAAGGGAGCATCCTGTTGGAGCGTGCTGAAAAACTTCTGTAACGCCAGTTATGCAACCCCGCCGCGCATTACTTCCGACGGCGTTTTATATATGAAAGGATTGCAGGAGAGGGAGCGGATCCGATTCGGCAAAGGAGGCGTGAGTTATCTGCGTATCAGCGAATTGAACAAACGCAGCGCCGAGCTGTCCGCTGTACGTGTTAAAACGGAGAATCCCGGAAACTACAACCTTTGTGTAAGCAATAAGGACGCACAAAAACGAGGAATCAAACGCGAACGGTATCTGAATGCGCTTCTTTCCGACAGTCCCATGCGTTGCGCTGATATGATGCTCCGTAACGGCGCTGATAAGGCATATTCACTCAAGCTCCGCTGCCTTGGGTGCCTGCTCGGTGCAGAAGGCAGCATTGCTGAACTTGATGACCCGGTATTGGGCGAGCGAACGGAGTTATATGTCAGCTCGCTGCAGTATCGGCTGACTGCTAACGGAGAATATACGGACGTTAGACTGAAAAGGAGAAACAGCTTATGTGGATAAACGAATATATCGCTGCCCGCTCCGGAGAGAAGGAGGAGAGCGTGATCGGCAGGGTCGGCGCGGTGCAGAACGGCCGCGTCGACGTAAGTGCGACAAGGGGGTATCATCACGTTCCGCTGATTTTGCCGGAAGGGGTTGTTTCGATCCCTCGACGCGGCGCGGGAACCGTGGTGGTGCAGAGCTCCGGCGGTGCGGTATGCCCCGGGGTGATCATTCAGCCGCCGTCAAATCTTGAACCCGGCGAACTGATGCTGAGGTCTGCGGGCGGCGCTTCGATCGTACTGAAAAACGACGGTAGGGTGCTGATCAACGGCAGGGAGGTACAATGATGGATGTACGTATCAGCAACGGCGATATCGCAGCGCTTTCCTCAGGCAGTTACGAGTACATATGCGGTATCGAGGAGGCGGTTCAGCGTGTGCGCATCTCTGCGCTGACGGTTCGGGGAGACTTTGTCTATGACCGTGAACTCGGAACGGATTACAGCGGCATCGACAGTTCGGACCCGCTGCTTTGCGAAAAGCTCGATATGGTCATCAAGGAGTCCTGTGCCGATATCTTCGGTACGGATGTTGAGGTGCTGAGATGTGAGAATTGCATTGCGGTTATCCGCGTGATCTACGGCGGACAAGAAACAACTACGGAGGTGGATCTATCTGGAATCCTACAATGATATTTTAGAGAGAATGAAGAGAAAATACCGGGAACTCAGCGGGATCATTCCCGAGAATGAGTCGGATATCATGCTGCGTCTGAGAGTTCTCGCAGGCGAGCTGTATGAACAGGCTGTATATGCTGATTTCATTCGAAGGCAATCCTTTGTCGAGACAGCTCAGGGTACATATCTCGATGGTCATGCCGCTGTGCGCGGAATCAGACGTAAAAACGGAACCAAGGCGGTCGGAGAAGTAGTGTTCTCCGCCGCCGAGCCGGAGCATGATGTGATTACCGTGCCGAGGGGGACTGTCGTATGTACGTCGGAAGACGGTCATCGTTTCGTGACAGACGACGTGACCTATATCCAGAGCGCCGGCAGTACCGCGGCGGTCACGGTGACGGCGGCAGAGATCGGCAGCGATTATAACGCGGCAATTGGTACCGTGGGTGTGATTGTTACGCCGGTCATGGGAGTCGGCAGCGTGACAAATGTGACTGCATTTTACGGCGGAAGCGATAATGAAAGTGACGACGAACTCAGAGAGCGTATCATCAACAGTTATCGTGAAATCTCCAACGGAACGAACGCCGCTTATTATCGTTCGATCGCGATGGCTACGGACGGCGTATATTCAGCAGCGGTTGTCGGCGGTTCAAGAGGCGCAGGTACGGTAGACGTTTATGTCTGCGGTCAGGGGACGCCCTTGGACGAAAATACGCTGACACTTTTACAGGAGAAGTACAATGAAGCGCGTGAGTTAAACGTTGATGTGCAGGTGAAGAGTCCCACGGCGGTGAATGTGAATCTGTATATTGCTCTGAAAGCGGAATCGGGATACAATTCGACCGCGCTTGCAAACACTGTTAAGGAGAGAGTCAGCGAATATATCACGTCGCTCGGTATCGGTCAGGATGTTCTGTTGAGTAACATCGGAGATATCGTTCATCATACAGAGGGTGTTATCGACTATAAGTTTCAGGAATCCTACGGAGGTAATCGTGAGATCGACGACAGCCAGTATCCTGTTCCGGGCAGTATTTTGACAGGGAGCTTATCATGATCTATGAGAGAATGAAAGAGCGCACCGGCACCGCGGGAATCTACTCCGACGACGCAGAGCGCCTGAGTGTCGAAATAAGGGTTTATGCCGAGGAGCTCGAGCGATCGCGCGAAATACTAGACAGACTGCTGCGTGAGCGGTTTGTCACGACAGCGCAGGATGAAGGCCTCGGAGCATATGAACGGTTATTCGACGCAGTGACAGAGGGCAAGACAGTCGAACAGCGGCGCGAGAGTCTTTTGCTGCGTATGTCGCTGCGTGAAGATGACTTTACGCCTGCCGGAATACGCAGAGCACTTGACAGTCTCGGCGTCAGCTATGACCTGAACGAATATCCCGCACAGCGCAGGGTGAATATTACCGTGACATCCGATCATACGCTTAAGGAACAGGCGTTTATTCGCAGTCAGGTCAGCGGAATGGTCCCGGCTCATCTTATCTGTCAATTATCCTTTAATACGTTGACCTGGCAGGAGCTGGACAATATGAACCGTACCTTCAGCTCCATTGACAGTGAGGATCTGACTTGGGATCAGATAGACAACCGACAAAACGAATCATAAGGAGGTAAAATGGCTTCAAGTAATTATACGACAAATCTAAGTTTGTGTGCATGGACGGAGAATGATCGACCTAAGCGTGCGGACTTTGTTTCGGACAATGCGATCATCGACGCACAGCTGGGCGGTCATCTCGCAAACGCGGGTATCCATATGACAGCGGATGAAAAGCAGAAGCTAGCCGCTCCGTTCGTCCTAAAGACCTATTCGGGTTCGGGTGAGAGCAGCCGTACCATCATACTGGATTTTGCGCCGAAGCTCGTCATTATCTATAAGCGCAATACCCCGCCTGTAATGGTTGAAAACGGCGTTACGGTTGTTAACTGCGGCTGTTCCGGTTACGGCGCAAGTGGTACGGGCGGCGTCAGCATCAGCGGCAGTAACGTGACAGTATCTGAAACGGCGGCTGCCTCCGGCTCCCGAATCAGCCTGAATTCAAGCGGAAGTCAGTACACCGTGATCGCTTTCCGATAATCGGCAAGGCACGATCAAAAAAAGAACCTCCCGAGCAATATCGGGAGGTTCTGACGTTATGGGGTTATTTTGCGTGTCTTGCTCTGCGGGGAACATATACCTCATCCGTGTCTGCTTTAGCGGATGCTTTACGCGGACAATAGGTCGCCTCGTCGGCAAAGCGAGAGGTACGGGGCGCCTCGTAGGAGGACTCCCGATACTCGTACTGTTTGTCAGCCTTACGCTGAACAGCAGTTGCAATGATGAAGTAGAGGATACCCAGTACAGAGAGACCGATCAATGCGTAGCCGACATAGATCAGCCAATCATAATGATGCGCATTTTTGTTGGTATCATTTTTGATGGAGGAGAAGTCTGCTACACCTGTGGTTGTCGTAGTCTTTTTCTCATCCAGAGTGATCTCGGTCCACTTGTTAGGAGCGGCTTCCTTATCGCTTATTCCTGTTGAGTCATAGAGCTTTGTCTTGGAGGTGACGGAGCCGGCCGCCTCATCGCTTGCGGAAGGACGATTGACGTTAGCGTCATCGCCGAAGCTGTAGACGAGCGGATCGTCGGTGTTACGATAGTAATCATCGGTCGAGGTGTAACCGCCTGTATTGCCGCTGTCACCGTCAACGCCGGTACTCGTTCCGGAGCCGTCGTCAGGAGTGTAAGGACCGGGATCGGGCTCGATATAGGGATCCGGTTCAACAACAGGGTCGGGGGTAACAGGGTCGGGGGTAACAGGCTCGGGAGTAACGGGTTCGGGAGTAACGGGTTCGACTGCGGGCGGATCATCCGCAAAGGCTACCAGCGTGGAACCTGCGATAATAAACAGCGCGGCAATCACAAGGGATAAGTATTTCAGTGACTTTTTCATTCAATCAACTCCGTTCGGATTAATCGTTAATCAGCGGAAATATTATTTAGTCGCTTCAAACATCGAGGGCTTGTAGTTCTTGCATGCGGAGGAGAGGGCAATACCCGCATCCTTTGCATACTTCTTCATAAGCTCGTCGAACTCATCGGACTTCATCTTTTCAAGTACCGTGTCGCGGTTGCTCTCGGCAGTGGTGTCCGGTGCCGCCTCGTCACCGGTAGCCTCAGCCTTCGGCTCTTCGGTCTTAGTGTAGGCGTCGACTTGCTTTTCGATGGGCTCTCTGTAGATCAGATAGATTTGCTTTGAATCAGCGTCATCTCCGACGGTGATGGTCATTGCCTGACCGTCCTTCATTTCCTTGATAGTCTTCATGACCTCGTCAGTAGCACTGTCGTCGAGAACGGCAACATTCTCGGTATGAGGATCTTCGGTGACGTTGTAAGCTTCCATATACTGCTTGAGAACATCGTCAAAGCTGCCGCCGCCGGAGAGAGTAGAGGCGTAGCCTTCAAAATCCTTCTGGTACTTTGCGATTTCTTCATCGGACAGGGGAGTATCAACTGTCTGAGCGGTATCGCTGCCTTCCTCGGCTCCGTCGGTTGCGGTTGTTGAGGTGTAAAGGTTAGCGGAGAAGTACTTGTAGGAGGTATAGTTCTCGGTGAAATACTTCGCGAGCTCCTCGTCGCTTACCGGAGTGGGGCCTTCAGCGCTGTACTGCTTATGGAACGCAGCATCGCGCATGGTAGAAGCGTTGCTCAGAGCGATCAAAGATTCCATACCGATACCGTACTGCTCGTACTGCTCGCCGTAGCCCTGATCCCAGAAACTCTTGATCTGCTCTTTGGTGTCGGCAACGGCCGCCTCGTCAAGCGTACAACCGAGCTCTTTAGCTTTGTTCATACCGGCGATCGCATCGATCGTCAAATCTTCTGCTTTCTTAATGATCCAATCCTCCGCTACGGCAGTCTCGCCGTCGTCATCGGTGATCTCCATTTTCAGGAAAGACTTCTTTCCGTCGTAGGTGCCTTTCTCGGAATCGTACAGATCAGACTTCTGAGCAAATCCCTGAGCCTGGTTGTAAGCTTGCTGGAGATAAAGGATATATGTGCCGATGGGCAACTCGACGTCGTCTTTCTGGTAGGCGAACTGCTTAGACATGGAGCAGGATGCCGCGGTCAGCGCCATGACCAGCGCCAGAACCACACAGAGGATTTTCGCAAAATTCTTCATTTTAATTACCGTCCTTTGTTTATCTTCATGCGAAGCTGAATATAGTAAACTACCGCATGATAGTATGATTTAACTAATATAATATACATCATTTTTTCTCCTTTGTCTATATTTCGAGCTAAAAAAAACGAATATTCACATTTTGTTATAAAATTAATTCCAAAGCAGAATTATGGTCGTATATAACACTGAATACTATATCTGTGTATTTATGGGGATTTTAGACAGGAATATTTATGTATGAAGTAAGGTCTTTTGCGAACACTAACGCAAAGGGGAGATTTATATGATTAATCAAAACGGAGTCATTTTGTATGAACACCGGCCGCGTATCAGCGCCTTTGCTTCTGTTGTTGGGAAGAAGGAGGCGGAGGGGCCTCTGCGAGATGATTTTGACAAGGCTGTTTATGACAGTTATTTCGGTCAGCAGTCATTCGAACAAGCCGAGACGGAGATGATGCGTACCGCTGTAGAGACGGCACTGGAAAAAGGCGGGTTGATGCATGAGGAGATCGACCTTGCTTTTTGCGGCGATCTGCTGAATCAGTGTGTCGCTTCAAGTTTTGCGATGAGCGGACTCGGGATTCCCTATATCGGGATCTACGGCGCGTGTTCTACGATGGCGTTAGGCCTGATGCTTTCAGCTCTGGCGGTAGACAGCGGAGCTGCCGTACGCGCGGTCTGTGCCGCGTCATCCCATTACTGTACGGCAGAGCGGCAATATCGTATGCCGCTTGAATATGGTTCTCAACGTCCGCCGACGGCACAATGGACAGTGACAGGATCAGGTGCCTGTGTGATAGAAGCAGACAGCAAGCTTCGCAAGCATGAACGCTCTGATACAACTCATCGTCAAACAATTCTCCCGAACGCTCATATGCCGTATATTCACGCCGCGTGTCCGGGCATTATCACTGATTACGCCGTCAGCGACCAGAATAATATGGGAGCCGCTATGGCACCTGCGGCTGCAGATACCATAGCGCGGTATTTACGGGCGACAGGGACGGGTGTGGATGACTATGATGTTATTTTTACCGGAGATTTGGGACGTATCGGAAGCGGGCTTTTGTATGATCTGATGAAGGAAAAGGGTATCGATATCGAGTCGAAGCATCAGGACTGCGGTGTGATGATCTTCGATGAGGAGCAGGATGTACACGCCGGAGGCTCGGGATGCGGCTGCTGTGCGTCTGTTCTGTGCGGACATATTCTGAAAAAAATGTGCCTGCATCGGTATCATAATATCCTATTCATCGCGACCGGTGCTCTGCTCAGTCCGACAACGGTTCTTCAGAAGCAGACGATACCTTCGATCGCACATTTGGTGAATATTAAAATATGATCGGTTGCAGCTATAATTCTAAACTAGAATTATAATCGTTGTCCGTGGATTGCGTGATAATGGACTATATTTCCGAAACAGAATTAAAGCGCAAGGATTATGACAATAATCCTCTTCGTGCCTTGAGGCGATTACTTCGAGGTTAGGGGAGGGTTTTTGTTTTAGAAGTCTACGTTGTAATTGATGCTGTTACCGCTCCGGTGCTTTGAGCGGTGTTGGTTGATTCACAGCTAACGACTGAATGTGCGCCTTGTTAATCTTTTATCTACAGTGATGTCAATAACATTTGTTCATACGATAATACTAATCCTTAATAAAAAGATTTAATCAGATATTAGTGATATATTTCGGATAGCGCGACGGGAGACGCAGACAGGCTGGCGCCTGTCAAGGAGCCCTGTCAAGGAGCCCAACAAAGCTATACGAAATATAGCGCAATAGATGATAAAGGTTTTTATTAAGGATTAGTATAAGTAGGAGCGCGGAAAGAGAGGAACAATCCGAAGGTGATTCCGGAGTCGTGATTTATACTGTTTTTTCGAATAAAACGGAATCAGACACAACAGTTGTTAAGTCGTTCCATTAGAAAATAGTATTACGCTTTTGATTATAGTTTTCTTAGAAGATTGAGAATGAAACAGAAGAAGAACAGAGTATAATTATTATTTGTGATAATAACCAGTATTTCAAAAAAATATAGTCATATTTTGAAAAAGGTTGACATAAATCGACTGATTGTTGTATACTTAATAGCAGATTTTGGTGAATATGGGGATATAATATGAAAAAAGCGCTTGCGTTACTACTGGTTGCGGCTATTCTCGCTTCTTTGGCAGCCTGCGGTGGAGGGAGAGCGGTCGGCGACTCTGCTGCCGCAAACGGAAAAACCACACTGATGATCTATATGATCGGTTCCGATTTGGAGTCAAAAAGCGGCGCTGCGACGGACGATCTGATCGAGATTCAAGACAGCGGGATCGACATCGAAAATAACGAAGTGGTTCTTTGTACCGGAGGAAGCCCCGAGTGGCAGAACGATACCATCGGTAATGATAATAATACGATCCTGACACTCAGCGGTGAAGGCTATGATGTTGAGGAGAAGATGTCTCAGGCTTCGATGGGCGAAGCGAAAACGTTGACCGGTTTTTTGGATTATTGCGTTCAGAAGCATCCGGCTGAGCATTATGCGCTTATTCTCTGGAACCACGGCAACGGTCCCCTGATCGGTTACGGTAAGGATATGTTGTTTGATAACGATTCGTTGACGCTGAGTGAAATGAGTGACGCGCTGGAAAAGTCATCGTTCTCGAAAGACAATCGGCTCGACTGGGTAGGGTTCGACGCTTGTCTGATGGCGTCTGCGGAGCTTTGCTGTGTATGGGCGCCGTACGCGCAATATCTGGTTGCTTCTCAGGAGGTCGAGCCTTCCTTTGGCTGGCAATACAGCTTTTTGAAGGAGCTTGGCAAGCGGGAGCCGGTAAGTCTGATCGGAGATATAACCCAGAATTATCTGAGTACCTGTTTGGATTACTTTAAAGAGAAGAATTATGATGATCGTGATACGACGCTTGCGTGCGTGGATCTCTCTCGTGCGGAAGAGTTGAGCGATGCGGTGAACGACCTTTTTGCGGAAGCTTCAAAGAACGTAGAAAAAAGGTATGATGCGCTTGCAGCGCACAGAGTTGACGCACGCGCACTGGGCAGAGCCAGTACAGGCTCCGAATACGATTTGGTTGATCTATGCGACTTGGCAAAGCAGCTTGAACAGGAATATCCTGATCAATCCAAAAAATTGTCCGGCTTGATCGAAGAGATGGTCATCTCTAATGCTACCAATGCTGAGGGGCTCTCCGGTATGTCCCTTTACTATCCGTTCTATAATAAGAATTACTATGAGAACGAATGGAGTAAGATCTATAGGGATCTGAATGTGTTTCCGGAATATACCGATTATCTTTCGAAGTATGAGAAGATCTGGCTGGGCGAGGATATGCATGAGGATTACGCAAACAGCGAAATACCCGAGTCGGAGTCCGAGAGCAAATATACGCTGCAGCTGACGGACGATCAGGCAAAGCATTTTGCATCTGCTAAATACTATATTTGCGCATTGTAAAATGAAGTTGCAACAATAAAAGAGTCCACAGTGACGATTCTGTAGTAGAATTGAGTTTGCGGAACCAATTCGAAAGGATCATCACT
>CACZYF010000015.1 GCA_902785355.1 uncultured Ruminococcus sp.
TGGAAATCCCCTCGCGAGTTCCTTTACCATTTCCTCAATACCAGCGAGGTCATCTTTTCTTGAATTTGTGTAACACATCATTGACAAACCAACATTTTACGCAAAATATTGGGCTCAGTAGGAGCCGAGTACCCCGCCGTAGGACGGCACCGAGCCGACAATCACCGTCTGGGCGATCTCGAAGGTCGACGAGGTGCTGACGGTCTGACGGATACGGAAGGGATTATAGACCAGCAGATCGACGTACACGGTCATCGTGATATGGTGGACGGTCTGGTTCAGCCCCGCCCCCTCGAAGGTGCTCTCGAACTCGCAGGACACGGTCTGTGTACTGTCGACGGGGAGACGCACCTCGGGACCGACGTTGAGCAGAATGACCAGTCCCGTGAAGCTGCCCAGCCGCGTGCTGATCCCCTGCGTGTGCGACAGCTCGTCGATGTATGCCTGCGCTCTCTTCGTCACGGAGGTCTTGACCGCGTTGACCGCAGCGGTATCGGCGCTCAGAGCGGCGACGGATCCGTCATGGAAGCTGATACGGCACAAGCTCTCTCCGATATCGGGATTCTCCGCTAAATAATCGTCGACCGCCAGCGTGACCGCTCTCTCACTGAGGGTCTGCATATCGCGGATGATGATATCTCTGAGCTGGGTTTTTACCGCAAGCTCAAAATAGGTCAGACAAAGAATGATCCCCGCGACCGTCAGAGTGATCAGCTTACGCGCTCTGCGTCGGCGGGGCGTGGGTCGTTTACGGCACAGCATCATATCACCTCACGGTATCATATGCGCGAGAGGAGGAGAAGTGAGAAGTTAGGAACGGAGAATGGTGAATGGTGAATGGTGAATGGTGAATGGTGAATGGTGATGGGAAAGCCTGACGGCTTTGTTGAACTAAGAAATAAGAAATAAGAAATAAGAAATAAGAAGTTACGGAAAGCCTGACGGCTTTTGGATTGGTATAACGACTGCTTTTCATACGTCTGCGACTCTTTATCGGGTCGCAGGCATTACGGTTAAATCCCGTTTTACAAATCAGGTGCGGACAACGTCCGCCCTTCACCATTCACTATTACCCATTCACCATTCACCAAATAATCGGGTGCGGGGGATCTCCCCTAAGGGGAGGTGTCGCGAAGCGACAGAGGGGAGCCGTCTCCGGCGAGGAAGCGCCCGCCTTCCACCGTTCTCTGTTCTCCGTTCTCTGTTCTCCGTTCTCCGAATATTCCTCACTCCTAACCAAGAAAGCGCGCTCTGCGCGCATTTCGTATAGCCATCGCTCGTTGTTGCGCAGCAACAAACTGAGCGGGCATACAAATCTTTTTTACTTTACAGGAAACGAGCAGTTTCTTATAAAGTAAAAAAAGCGGCACGCCGCAGCGCACCGCTTTACATTCTCTTGATTATTTATCTTCTTCAACTTCCTCAGCGTCGGCTTCGAGCGCCTTGATGTCCTCGTCGAGCTCAGAGAAGTCGAACTCGATCTCCTCACCGCAGTAGGGGCAGTCAAGCTCGCCCTCGATCAGCGCGTCCTCGTCGACGATCGTGGTCTCGCCGCAGGTAGGACAGGTGACCTCATAGTAGGGCTCGTCGTCATCAAAATCGAAGTCATCGTCGTCATCATCATCGTCGTCGTCATCATCATCGTACCACTCGCAGTCCTCGCCGTCACCGTAGAGCTCTTCCTCTACCTCGGCAAGATCCTCGTCGATCTCGTCGACCTGATCACACACATCATCGATGATATCTTCCATATCGACTACATCGTACGCCATATCCTCCAAGAGGTCGATGATCGCGTTGATAACCTTGACCTCGTCCTTGGTCTCGTCGAGCTTGAGTCCCTCAGCCAGTCCGCGGATATACGCAATTCTCTCAGTCAGATTCATACTATTCTCCTTGTTAAATCGGTTGCGATTGCCACGGGGTCAAAGCCCCTCGCAATGACGATTTGTATATTCTTATGCTCTGCCCAGATACTCGCCGGTACGGGTGTCGATCTGGATCATCTCGCCTTCCTCGATGAAGAGCGGAACCTTGATCTCGGCGCCGGTCTCGAGGGTAGCGGGCTTGGTCGCGTTGGTCGCGGTGTTGCCCGCGAAGCCGGGGTCGGTCTGGGTGACCTTCAGCTCAACGAAGTTGGGCGGCTCTACGCCGAATACATTGCCCTTGTAGGACAGGACCTTGCAGACCATGTTCTCTTTGACGAACTTGAAGTTATCGCCGAGGATAGAAGCGTTGATCGGGATCTGCTCCCATGTCTCGGTATCCATGAAGTAGTACAAATCGCCGTCATTGTAGCTGTACTCCATATCCTTGCGATCGATGAACGCGGTGGGGTACTTGTCGTTGGGGTTGAAGGTCTTTTCAACCACGGCACCGGTAATGACGTTGCGAATCTTAGTTCTTACGAAAGCGGCACCCTTACCGGGCTTTACATGCTGGAATTCGATGATGGAAACAACCTGTCCATCCATCTCAAAGGTTACGCCGTTTCTGAAATCGCCGGCAGAAATCATATACATTTCCTCCTAGTAATTAAGTTTCAAGTGCCAAACAGCACTTTATCTCTAGTATTATACAGGGATTATCGGGAAAAATCAATACTTTCAAAGAATAATAATCCACTGAAATCAGATAATTGTCAATTCTTTCGGGATTTCGGCGAGGTCGACCGCCTCATCCCCCTTGACGAGGAACATATCCTCGATCCTCACGCCGAAGCGGCCGGGCAGATAGATACCGGGCTCGTCGGTGATGACCATGCCGTCCGAAAGGATCGTCCCGCATCTGCCGCTGACAGCGGGGGCTTCATGGATCTCCAGCCCTACGCCGTGACCCGTGCTGTGTCCGAAGTAATCGCCGTAGCCGCACATCGCGATGTGGTCGCGGGCGGCGGCGTCAACCTCCGCAGCGGGTACGCCCGCTCTGATCGCCCGCTGCGCCTTCTTATGCGCTTCGAGCACGGTCTCATAGATCATCCGCATCTCGTCGCTCGCGTGACCGACCGCGACGGTACGGGTCATATCGCTGTGGTAACCGTCGTAGACGGCGCCGATATCGAAGGTGAAGAAGTCGCCATCCCTGACGACCCTCTCCCCCGGTACGCCGTGCGGAAGCGAGGTATTCGCGCCGGTGATGCAGATCAGGTCGAACGCGACCCGCTCGCCGCCGTAGACATGGATCAGATGCTCGAGCTCCACGGCGATTTCGCGCTCGGTCACACCGGGACGTAGGAGATTCAGCACCTCAGTGTAAGCGCGCTCGGTGATCCGCTGGGCGGTGATGATCTTCTCGATCTCGTCGGGCGTTTTGACCATGCGTATCTCACTGAGCTTCTCGGACAATCCGCCCGCAATCACCTGAGCCGAAAGCGCCTCGTCGAGCTGTCGAAACACCGCGAGGGTGATCGAATCATCCTCGATCAGAATGGTCTTAATATTCTCTGATGGAATTATATTATTGATATTCTCCGTCATCCGCTGCATCCGCATGACCTCGATCGGCGGCTGCACCGACTTCTGCGCCGCCTCAAAGTAACGGAAGTCGAGCAGTAGGATCGCGCGGGTCTTGGTAACTAATACCGCACCCGCGGAGGAGGTAAAGCCGCTGAGATAACGGCGGTTGACGTCGCTCGTGATCAGCGCGGCGGAGGTTTCATCAGGCAGAAACGCCTGTACTCTCTCTACAGCTGTCATACGTCTTACGCGATATCATAGTCGATCGACTTGATCTTCAGGTCGTCGTCGTAGGTGATGCGGGTATGGTAGCCGTCCTGGGAATAATGGTCGGATACAAGCTCATGACCCTCGCGGTCGAGCAAAAACGGGAAATAACAGGACGGGTCGGCGTACTGCACCTTTGCGATCGGATCGCCGACCTGAAGCTTATCAAAATAAGCGCGGGTAAGCACGGTATAACGGAGCGACTCGAGCTTTGAGCGCTCGATCCAATTCGCGTCCTTATCAAAGTACAGCACGAGTATCTGATTCTCACCGACATAGACGGTATGATAGCCGTCGTCATCCTGTCTCAGACAGGTGATCGCGTACTTCTTGTTCACATCGTTGATATCCCTGCTGGACGCCATCAGGTTATAGATCTCGACGAGCTGAGCGTCCTTGTAATTCTCCTCCGCGAGCTCGTACATGCTACGGGCGGGATCGGACAGCGCCGCGGGAAAGCCGGGAGCGTTCTGAGAACAGCCGCAAAGGCATACGCAGAGCAAGAGCGTCACACCCAGTAAAAAAGCGGGTAGTGCGATAGATTTTTTCATAGCTGACACCTCGATTGGGTTACTCCGGTTTAATCGGTATCGGTCAAGGAACTGAACACGCTTGCCTGTAACCGTTTCGTTGATGGAAACGCGCGGTTTCCAATAAAGCAAAAAACGGACAGGAGACCTGTCCGTTCATTTGTTGATTATCTGTACTTGCGCTTGCGAGCAGCCTCGGACTTCTTTTTACGCTTTACAGAAGGCTTCTCGTAAGCCTCTCTCTTACGAACCTCAGCGATGACGCCGGCGCGTGCGCACTGCTTCTTGAAGCGGCGCAGAGCACTTTCCAAAGATTCGTTTTCTTTGAGTCTTACTTCTGACATGTATTTCCCTCCCATCCGCCATAAGGCAGGGGTAATTCGCATATAGCAACATTGATTATACATTAATGTTCCCGAAGTGTCAAGGGTTAACGCCCAATTTGTAGGAATTTGACAAATTCGAGTACAAAATTTTTACATATTGGCGAATATACGAGCTAAGGTTATACAAATCATCCGGCGTCGCCGATCAATCTCCTTGGTCGATCATTTGCCAGTAGCCCGCAGTATCGTGCTCAAAGCGCTCGCCGTAGGCGTCATACCATTTTTGCGATAAAAAAGGCATGGGCGTATGCGGCGGCAGCTGACGCGCCAGACGGTCGATGTTATCGCACAGGTAGAGGGCGATACGCTGCCGCTGTTCATCCATCGAGATCTCGGGATCATAGGCGATCGGCTTCCCGACAGAGATCACGGCGTTTTTCTTTTCAACATAGACCGGATAGAAATTGATCCGTTTACCGGATCTGCGGTAGTACAGGCGTGCAAAGTCGATAAAGCCGACCTGCAGACGGTTGATATACTCGGTATATCGCTCTGAGGATTCGGCGAAGATCACCAGGCTTTCGCCGTCGTTGAGAGCTTTTATACTCTGCTTAAAGGTAGAGATGAGATTACTGTCGTGGTAAACAGGGATCACGGGTTCATACTTCAAAAGCTCGGGCAGCGCTATGGAAATGACCTTTGACAAGAATCTGTAAAAGCCCTTGAAGCGCCTGCTATCCCCCACCAGGATATCATGAAAAGCATAGTTGACCGCCTTTTTACGATCCATCGCGTAGCTTAAGGTCCATGTTTTGTGCCTGACGTGAAAATCAAGCGTCATCAACACAGGTCCGCGAATTCCGGAATGATTGCAGACAAACACAGCCGGTTCATTATCAAACGGTATTTCAAATACCGTTTTCGCTTTCGGAAAAACCATTCTCGCGATGGCGTGCATGATTTTGTTGTAGACTTGTCCGAATTTCATTCCAAACCTTCCCTTCCTATACGATACGCACAAAACCAAGCAGCCTGAAGACTGCTTGGCTTTGAATCATACTGCGTCAGGGCTTGACGACGATATTGACGAGGCGACCCTTGATATAGATCTCCTTGACGATATTCATGCCGCTGATCACCTCGGCGACCTTCGGCTCCGCCTTCGCGAGCTCCAGCACCTCAGCCTGCTCGGCGTCGGCGGCGATATTCAGCTTCGCCTTGATCTTGCCGTTGACCTGCGCGACGATCTCGATGGTATCGTCGACGCACTTCGCCTCATCATACTCCGGCCACTTTGCCTCGGCGACGATGCCCTCGCCCAGCGCCTTCGCCTCCCAGACCTCCTCGGTCACGTGGGGCGCAAACGGATTGAGCAGGATTGCGAAGATCCCCAGCTCCTTCTTCGTGACCTTACCGGTCGCGTAGATACTGTTGATCAGCGCCATCAGCGCGGCGATCGCGGTATTGAACTTGATATTCTCGATGTCGTTACCGACCTTCTTGATGGTTTTGTGGAACTCCTTCTCGAGCTCGGGACGGATGAAGTCGTCTTCGGTCATGAACTCCTGCATATTCCAGAAGCGCTCGATGAACTTGCGGCAGCCGCGGACGGAGTTGGTGCTCCAGGGAGCCGCCTTCTCAAAGTCGCCGATGAACATCTCGTACATACGCAGGGTATCCGCGCCGTACTCGTTGACGATATCGTCAGGGTTGACGACGTTGCCGCGGGACTTGGACATTTTCTCGCCGTTCGCGCCGAGGATCATACCGTGGGAGGTACGCTTCGCATAGGGCTCCTTGGTCGGGACGACGCCGATATCATAGAGGAACTTATGCCAGAAGCGGGAGTACAGCAGGTGGAGGGTGGTATGCTCCATACCGCCGTTGTACCAGTCGACCTGATGCCAGTAGTCGAGGGCTTCCTTAGAGGCGAGCGCCTCGCTGTTGTGGGGATCCATATAACGCAGATAATACCACGACGAGCCCGCCCACTGGGGCATGGTATCCGTCTCGCGGTAAGCCTTGCCGCCGCAGCACGGACAGATCGTCTCGACCCACTCGGTCATGTTGGCGAGGGGGCTCTCGCCGGTATCGGTCGGCTCATAGCTTTCGACCATCGGGAGCTTTAAGGGAAGCTCGCTCTCGGGGATCGGGACATAGCCGCACTTGTCGCACTTGACGATCGGGATCGGCTCGCCCCAGTAGCGCTGGCGGGAGAATACCCAGTCGCGCAGCTTGAAGTTGACCTTCTGATGACCGATGCCCTTCTCGGTAAGTACTTCGATGATCTTCTTCTTCGCGTCCTCAACGCTCAGACCGTCGAGGATATCGGAGTTGACCATGATGCCGGTCGCGCAGTCGGTGAACGCCTCCTTCTGAACGTCCTCGCCGCCCTTGACGACCTCGATGATCGGCAGATCGAATTTCTTTGCGAACTCCCAGTCGCGGGTATCATGAGCGGGGACTGCCATGATCGCGCCGGTACCGTAGGAGATCAGAACGTAATCGGAGATGAAGATCGGGATCTCGCGGCCGTTGACGGGATTGATCGCGGTCACGCCCTCGAGGCGCACGCCGGTCTTGTCCTTGTTGATCTCGGTACGCTCAAAGTCGCTCTTCTTCGCGGACTCCGCCTGATAGGCTCTGACGGCGTCCATATTGCTAAGCTTATCCGCCCACTTCTCGATGTAGGGATGCTCGGGGGATACGACCATGTAGGTCGCGCCGTAGAGGGTATCGGGGCGGGTGGTATAAACGGTCAGCTTATCGCCGGCGGTGGTGTCGAACTCCACCTCGGCGCCGTAGCTGCGTCCGATCCAGTTCTTCTGCTGGAGCTTGACGCGCTCGGGGTAATCGACCAGCTCCAAATCGTCGATCAGGCGGTCGGCGTACTTGGTGATACGCAGCATCCACTGGCTCTTGACCCTGCGGACGACCTCGCTGCCGCAGCGCTCGCACACGCCGTTGACGACCTCTTCGTTCGCCAAAACGCACTTACAGGAGGTACACCAGTTGACGGACATCTCCTTCTTGTACGCTAAATCATGCTTGAACAGCTGGAGGAAGATCCACTGGGTCCACTTGTAGTAGTCGGGGTCGGTGGTATTGATCTCGCGGCTCCAGTCGAAGGAGATACCCAAGGACTGAATCTGCTTCTTGAAGCGGGCGATGTTATCCGCCGTGACCTTCTCGGGATGGATATGGTTCTTGATGGCGTAGTTCTCGGTGGGCAGGCCGAAGGCGTCCCAGCCGATGGGATACAGCACGTTGTAGCCCTGTAAGCGGCGCTTACGCGACACGGTATCGAGGGCGGTGTACGGACGGGGATGTCCGACGTGCAGACCCTGACCAGAGGGGTACGGGAACTCGATCAGGGAAAAGAACTTCGGCTTATCCGAATTGGTCTCGGCATGGAAAACGCCCTTATCCTCCCAGATCTTCTGCCATTTAGGCTCGACAGCCTTGTGATTATACTTCATGTTATATACCTCCAAGCGGACGCGCGCGTCATTATTCACCATACTACGGTGTCGGCGCTTGTCATTTGTTTAATCTATCACTGCAAGCAGCGTGTCATAATGAGAAAGGGAGCCTGTTTACTCGGTTATGACGTCCGAGATATCGACGACCTCGCCGTCCTCCCAGAGGCGGTCGAGATCATAGTACTGGCGGCTCTCCTCGTTGAACACATGGACGATGACGTCCACATAGTCGAGCAGGATCCAGGTATCGGAGCGGTGTCCCTCGATATGGCTGACGGACACGCCCTGCTCGTCCATCTCATACTCCACATAGTCGGCGAGCGACTTGACGTGGGTCGAGGAGGTACCGGTGGCGATCACCATATAGTCGGCAAGAGAGGAGATGTCCGCGATCTTCAGCACACGGACGTCCATTCCCTTGCGGGCGTCTAAAATCTTTGCGATAGCTTTTGCTTCCTGTAATGAATCCATAGTTTACCTCTTTTTGGCGAATGGTCAACGGTTAACTCTTCACCCTTATTTCTTAGTTCTTATTTCTTAGTTCTTAGTTCTTATTTCTTAGTTCTTATTTCTTAGTTCTTAGTTCTTATTGTTCTTCACTCAATAGTATTTCGTTATAAGCCGCGAGCGCGTCGGGGCTGACGAGATTGCCTCTGCCGATCAGTCGGGAGAGGGTGAATTTGAGCCCGTAGAGCATCCCTTCCTCAAGGGAATTCTCGGCATGCTCACGGATGATATCGATATCGGGATAATCGCGCTCCGCCGAGGTGAAGTCAGCGAGGAACACGACCTTCTCGAGCATACTCATCCCCGCGCGGGCGGTGGTATGGAAACGGATCGCGTTGAAAATATCGGGATCGTCGATACCCAGCACGTCGCGCACATAGCAGGCGCCGGAGATCGCGTGCCAGAGCTTAGGCGAGCGTTTCTCGGTTTCGCTGAGAATTATACCACCCTTTTCGATGATTTGCAACTGTTTATCGCCGTCTGTCTCCTTGGTGACGTCGTGCAGCAGTCCCGCCAGACGCGCCTTTTCGACGTCGGCGCCGTATTTTTCGGCGAAGCGAACCGCTTCCTTCGACACGTTCAGCGAATGGACGCGGCGGTATTCGGACAGAGCGTCAAGCTCACTGAGATATTGTTCGATATTCATAAGCTCACCTGTATAAGTCGTTATCCTGAATGTATTTCAATACGCGGCTGTCGATCATCGAGCTGACGTCCGCGCCCGAGGCGATCCCCTCGCGCACGATGGTGGACGACAGTTCGCCGATACCCTGATGGGCGATGATGGTACGGCAGTTGTACAGCAGTTTGTATTCCTTGTATTTTTCTTTTAAAGAATCATAATCCAGCTCGTCACGCGGCGCGACAAGGATCGTCGCGTTATCGAAGATATAGCGGAACTCGTGCCAGCGGTCGAGCGTCATATACATATCCGCTCCGACGATCAGGAACAGGCTGTCCTCGTCGTTCTTCAGCGCCGCGATGGTATCGGATGTGTAGCTCTCCCCCTCGCGCCTGAGCTCGATATCGCTGACCTCCAGCTGCGGGTAATCCTGCGCCGCGAGCTCGCACATCCTGTAGCGGTGCATGCCGTCGACGATATGGGAATTATCCTTCAGGGGTGTGACGCGGGTCGGGATCAGCGTCACGCGGTCAAGCTCAAACTGACGCGCAAAGGTCAGCGCCAGGCGGATGTGGTCGTTGTGGATGGGGTTGAACGAGCCCCCGTAGATCGCCCGCCTCATTTGACCAGCTTGATCTTGGGGTCTTTCTTATTGCGGCGGTACAGGACGAACTTGGAGCCGATGACCTGTACGACGTCCGCGCCGATCTGCCCGGCGATCTCGTCGGCTGCCTCGCGCGCGGAATACTCGCACGCCTCGAGCACCTTGCCCTTGATCAGCTCGCGGGCGGTGATCGCCTCGTCGGCGGTTTTATAAAGCTGCTCCGAGAAGCCGCCCTTACCGACCATCAGCACGGTGTCGATGGGGTTCGCGAGCGCGCGGAGCTGGGCTCTCTGTTTACTGGTTAACATAGCGTCCTCCGTTAAAGGTAATGAATGTTTCGATAGTGATTCAAATATCCCGCGATTTGTCTATCACAGAATCGCGGAATACGGAAGCAGCGCCTCGCGGAGCTTTCTCAGGGCGTTGCCGCGATGGCTGTACTTATCCTTCTCTTCCCCGCTGAGCTGAGCGAAGCTCACGCCGTTCACGGTGAATACGGGATCGTAGCCGAAGCCGCCTTCCCCACTCGGCGCGAGGGCGATTTTACCCTCACAGCGACCCTCGACCTCGATCACGGTATCGTCGTCGAGGATACAGCAGACAGCGCAGGAGAAATGTGCCCCGCGATCCTCTTCGGGAACGTCCTTCAGCTCCTTTAGCAATAAAGAGATCTTCTCGATATAGGTGCTGTCCTCTCCCCCGTAGCGTGCGGAATACACGCCCGGTCTGCCGCCGAGCGCGTCGACGCACAAGCCGGAATCATCCGCGATCACGGGCTGACGGCACAGGTCGTAGGCGTGCTTCGCCTTGATATAGGCGTTGGCGGCGAAGGTATCGCCGTCCTCGACTACGTCGCCGAGGTCGATCCCCTTCTCTTTCGCCGAGACGGCGGTCATACCCAGTGGGGCGAGGATACGTCCGATCTCTTCAACCTTGTGGCTGTTGCCGGTGGCGATCATCAGCTCCATCATCGCTCGTCCTTTACGAACAGCGCCTTGGAAAACTCGACCGGGTCGAAGGGCTGCAGATCGTCGATCTGCTCGCCGACGCCGACGAACTTCACAGAGATACCGAGGGTATCCTTGATGGCGAGGACGACGCCGCCCTTGGCGGTACCGTCGAGCTTGGTCAGCACGATACCGGTGATACCGGTCGCCTTGGCGAACTCAGCCGCCTGATTGATGGCGTTCTGACCGGTGGTCGCGTCGAGCACGAGCAGCGCTTCCTTATCCGCGTCGGGCAGTTCGCGATCGATGACGCGGCGGATCTTCGCGAGCTCGTCCATCAGATGCTTCTTGTTATGCAGTCTGCCGGCGGTGTCGATGATGATGATATCGGAGCCCTTCGCCTTTGCGGAAGAGATCGCGTCAAAGACGACCGCCGCGGGGTCGCTCCCCTCGCCCTGCGCCACGATATCGGCGCCGCTGCGGTCAGCCCAGATACGCAGCTGATCGATCGCCGCCGCGCGGAAGGTATCGGCAGCTGCCATCGTGACCTTCTTACCCTGCTTGATGTAATAATTCGCGATCTTGCCGATCGAGGTGGTCTTGCCGACGCCGTTGACGCCGATGACCAGGATCACGGAGGGCTTGGTGTTCAGCTGCATCGCGTTGTTCTCGGATAAAAGCTCCGCCGATACCTCGGCGATCTCATCCATGATCTTCGCGGGCTTGCTGATGCCCTTCTCACGCACGCGGATACGTACCTCGCCGCAAATCTTGTTGGCGGTTTCCATACCGACGTCACCCATGACGAGCAGCTCCTCGAGTTCCTCAAAAAGGTTATCGTCGATAACCGTAAAGGTCTGGAGCATCGCGTCGATCGAACCCACAACGCTGTCGCGGGTCTTTTTTAAGCCTTCTTTTAATTTACTGAAAAATCCCATAATCTACTCCTTCTCTATCAATGGTCAGTCAAGGAAAATACAAATCGGGTGCGGGCAGCGCCCGCCCGTAACCATTCACCATTCACTATTCACCATTCTCTTAATTCGCTTTCATTCCCAGTCTTGCCGCGACCTCGCTCGCGCGCAGCTCCAAGAGCTTGCTGATACCCTCGTCCTGCATGGTCACGCCGTAGAGGACGTCCGCCTCCTCCATCGTACCGCGGCGGTGGGTGATCAGGATGAACTGGGTGCTGCTTGTCAGATTGCGCAGGTAGCTTGCGAAGCGGTCGACGTTGACCTCATCCAGCGCCGCCTCGATCTCATCCATCACGCAGAAGGGCGCGGGACGGACCTTCATGATCGCAAAATACAGCGCGATGGCGACCAGCGCCTTCTCGCCGCCGGAGAGCGCCTCCAGATGCACCACGATCTTACCGGGCGGGTGGACGATGATGTCGATGCCCGAGGTGAGGATGTTCTCGGGGTCGGACAGCTCCAGATGACCCTCGCCGCCGCCGAACAGCTCCTTGAAGGTCACGGTGAAGTTGCGGTTGATCTCGCCGAAGGAGTCGACAAAAACCTCCTTCATCTGCTTGGTGAGATTCACGATCAGGTTCTCGATCTCCTTCTTGGACTTCTCGACGTCGTCGACCTGGGTTTTCATGAAGGTATAGCGTTCGCTTACCTCCTTGTACTCCTCGATCGCGCCGGTGTTGACGGAGCCGAGCGCCTTGATCTTGTTCTTGAGGGATGACAGGCGGGAACGCGCCTCGGTGAGGTTCTCGATCTCGATCGCCTGCTCCTCCGCCTCGCGGCGGGTCAGCTCGTATTCCTCCCAGAGCTTGCTGATAATATCGTCGAACTCCTTCTGCTTACTCGCCTTGCGTTCCTCCAGACGGGAGAACTCATTGGAGGCGAGCTCGCGCTCGGAGGTCTTATCTCTCTCTAACTGGCGGAGCTTGACGGTATCGCGTTCGAGCTCCAGCTTCTCGTTGTTCAGGCGCTCGATGTTCTCAGCGTTCTGCTTCTGCTTCTCGGTAAGCGCCTCGATCTCAGCCTGATAGCCGGTGATTTTATTTTCTATTTCAGAATTATTATTCTCATAATCCGTCTTTTCATTCTCGAGCTCACGGATGCGGAGCTGCTGATCGGAGCCGGTGCTCTCAGCGCTCTCGATCTCAGCCTTGCGGGTATCGACGTCCTTTTCGAAGCCGAGGATGTCGAGCCGCAGCTGCTGGAGCTTATCGGCATATTCCTCACGCTTCTGCGTAAGCTCCTTGCGGGAGCCGGAGATCGTCTTGATCTTCAGCTCGGTGGACTCGATATCGGCGTTGAACCGGATCATATCCTTCTGCGCAAGCTCGCGAGCCGCCTTCGCCTCGGTGATCTTCTCAGCGCCGGCACTCAGCTCGCGGTCGATATCCTCGAGGTCGCGGCTGACGGCGGCAAGCTCCGACAGACAGGCGTTGTACTCGGCGTTCAGGCGCACCTTGTCGTTCTGGGTATTGGTCAGGTCGGCGCGCGTACCGAGCAGGTCGGCTTCGACCTTCGCGTACTGCTGCTCGGCGTCGGTGAGCTTCTCCGCGGCGTTCTTCGCCTTGGCGCTCAGCTCCGCCGCCTGCTTACGCAGCGAGTCGATCTCGCTCTCACGCGAGAGCAGACCGCTGTTCTTCGCCCTCGAACCGCCGGTAAAGGAACCGCCGGCGTTGATGACCTGACCGTCAAGCGTGACCACCTGGAAGCGGTAACCGTAGCGCTTCGCGATCGCGGAAGCGGCATTCAGATCCTCGGCGATGACGATCCGTCCTAAGAGATTCGAGAGGATATTGGCGTACTTCGGCTCGGTCGAGCACAGCTCGGAGGCGATACCGATGTAGCCGTAGCAGTCGTCGAGCCCTTTTTCATCCAAGGTACGGGGCTTTATGGTCGTGATGGGCAGAAAGGTCGCGCGGCCGCCGTCACGCTTCTTGAGCATTTCGATCGCGCGCTTGGCGTCGGAATCGGTGTTGACGACAATGTGCTGCATCTTCGCGCCGAGGGCGACCTCCATCGCGATGTTATACTCGGACGGCACCTTGATCAGCGTGGTAACGGGACCGCAGATACCGCCTACAGCGCCGCGCTTCGCCTCTTTCATGACGATCTTGACGCTGTTGTAAAAGCCCTCAAAGTTTGCGGAGAGGTCTGACAGCAGCTTTGCGCGGCGGGATTTCTCCTCCGCGTCAAGGCGCAGCGTCTCGGCGGTGCGGCGGAGCTCCTCGCGCTTCTGCGCGCGGGCGTTCAGCTTCATCTGCAGGCCGTCGATCGAATTGCCGAGAGCGGCGATCTTCTGCTCCGCGGTTTTGATCTTTGTTTCGTAATTTTCTTTTATGGAAATTAAATCGTCGCGCTGGGTGCGCTTTGCTTCACTTGAAGCACGCAGCGTCTTGCCGCGTTTCTCCAGCTCGTCGATGGTTGACGCGCTGGTGATATCGGTCACGCGCACATCGGCTAATCGCTGGGACAGCGAGGCGATGATGGCGGAGAGCTTCTGCAGCTCGTCGCCCGAACGCGACGCGTCGTTGTTGATATGGTTCAGCTCGTCGGAGATCGCGTTGTAATCCGACTGCTTAGCGGCGATCTGCTCCTTTAAAGCGGTGATCTCGGCGATCTTCGTCTCGACGACCTTTTTGATGTCGACGGTGGAGCTCTCGGCCTTCTCGATCTCGCCGACGATACGCTCGATGTTTTCCTTATTATGCAGGATATCGTTCTCGGATACGGAGATCAGCGCGCGCTTCTCGGCGATCTGCGCCTCAAAGAGGGATGAAGCGGCGCGTTCCTGTTCGATCTGCGAGCTGAGCATGCCGTTCTTGACATAGATCTCCTCGGTTTGGGTCGCGATGGAGCTCAGGGTCGCCTCCGCCTCGTCATACTGCGCCTTGGCGACAGCGATCTTGTCCTCGTGATCGCGCAGTACCGCCGAGCTCTTATTCAGCGTATCGAGCCAGAGAGCGATCTCCAGGCCGCGTTTCTCACCCGAGTATTCAAGGAACTTCTGCGCCTTCTCGGACTGGATACGCAGGGGCTCTACCCTGTCCTCGAGCTCCGTGACGATATCGCGCAGTCTGAGCAGGTTATCCTCGGTATGGGCGAGCTTACGCTCCGCCTCGGTCTTGCGGTAACGGTAGCGGGAGATACCCGCCGCCTCCTCAAAGATTTCGCGCCTGTCCTCGCTCTTGGAGGCGACGATGGAGTCGATCTTGCCCTGACCGATCATGCTGTAGCCGTCGCGGCCGAGACCCGTATCCATGAACAGCTCATGGATATCCTTGAGTCGGACAGAAGCCTTGTTGATCAGGTACTCGGACTCGCCGGAGCGATAGTAGCGGCGGGTGACCGCTACGTCGTCGCCGCCGTAGGGCAGGCTGCGGTCGGAATTGTCGATGGTCAGGGTGACCTCGGCATAGCCCTGCCGCTTGCGCTTATCGGTACCGTTGAACACGACATCCTCCATCTTGGAGCAGCGCAGCGCCTTGGCGCTCTGTTCACCCAGTACCCAGCGGATGGCGTCACTGATGTTGGACTTGCCGGAGCCGTTGGGACCGACGACCGAGGTGATGCCGTGGTCAAAGGTCAATTTCGTTTTATCGGGAAAGGTCTTGAAACCTTGCAGTTCAAGAGATTTTAAAAGCATATGAACCTCTTTTGCTTATAGAATAACTTCCAGATCCTTCAGATTCTCATCTTCCAGTATAGTGATATCATAACCCCTGTCAAACAGGGCGATCAGATTCATTTTTTTATTGCCGGTCATCTTGGAGCGGCTCCTCGGCGACACACGAAGGGTGTATGCCCCGGGCTCTTTATCCTTCAAAAGCGCTGTCGCCTTATCGAGCATGATACGGCTCTCGCACAGCTCGCGGAAGGCGGGATGATACGGCCCCGCCAGCATATCGCGGCGCAGGCTCTCGGTATCGTGCAGACCGACGCGGATCACGCGGATGCCCCCGCGCTCAAACAGCGTGAGAAGTCTCGCGCACAGCGCGACCGCTCCGTCGAGCTCCTGCGGACGGTAAACGCCCTGTTCATAGAGTTCGCCGAGCCTTGTCCCCTTCATCACGATCGTCGGATAGACGCGCACGGTATCGGGGCGCAGCTCGATGAACCGCTCCGCCGTGTATAGATCGAGCTCGTCACTGCTGCCGTAGAGTCCTGTCATCATCTGCAAGCCGAGCTCGAAGCCGCCGTTACGGATCAGTTCAGCCGCGCATACAACGTCGGCTGAGTTATGTCCGCGCTCGTTCATACACAGCACCCGGTCATCCATGCTTTGGGCACCCAGCTCGATCGCCGTGACCTTATTCTGCCTGAGCAGCGAGAGGATCTCACCGTCGATACAGTCGGGGCGGGTGGATATCCTGATCCCCTTGAAGCGGTCAAAATACGGCGTGGCCGCTTCGAGCAGCATGTGCATATAATCACGGTCGAGGGCGGTGAAACTACCGCCAAAGAAGGCGATCTCACTGTGTTTTGTATTTTCTTTTAAAGAATCAACAGCTGTTTCCAGCGTCGAACGTACATCCTCAGCCGTCGGCTGATATACCCTGCCGGTGATACTGCGCTGATCGCAGAAGGAGCACCGGTGCGGACAGCCGTTGAACGGGACGAAGATCGCGACGTTAGCGTGCTTAGACACTGCCGCACCCCTAATAGCCCATCAGCTCCAGGGCTTCACGCGCCGCCTGCTGTTCGGCTTCTTTCTTAGAGCGTCCGCCGCCCCTGCCGATGACGTTGGAGTTCAGGCAGACCTCGACCTTGAAGTGCTTGTCGTGGTCGGGACCGGACGAGCCGATCAGCCGATACTCGAGCTTCTCGCCGGGATTCTTCTGGATGATCTCCTGCAAGGCGGTTTTATAATCTTTAAAAGAATTATTCTTATGATGCTCGATTTCCGGAATCACAAAGCGCAGAATGTGCCGCCGCGCGGCATCCATGCCGCCGTCAAGATAGATCGCCGCGATCAGCGCCTCAAAGGCGTCGGATACGATAGACGGGCGCTTAGCTCCGCCGTTACGGCGTTCACCGTTAGACAGGCGCAGGTAAGAGCCCAGCTCGATCTGCTTGGCGAAATCGAACAGGCTTTTTTCACAGACCAGAGAGGCGCGGAGCTTGGTCAGCTCGCCCTCGGGCAGGTCGGGACAATGCTTGTAGATATAATCGGACACAACGATCGAGAGCACCGCGTCGCCGAGGAACTCCAGCCGTTCGTTGTACTTCATATTCTTATGCTGTTCATGGGCGTAGGACGAGTGGGTCATCGCCTCGGTCAGCAGAGCGGGATTGTGAAAGGTATAACCGATGATTTGCTGTAGATCCTTCATCATTCATCCTCTTCTCCGCTGTCCTCGAGCGTACTCAGCGCTTCGGTCACGGTCTCGATCACACGGTTATCAACATAACCCATACAGACGCGGATCGCGTTCTTGATGGTCTTGGCGTTGGCGTTGCCGTGCGCCTTAAAGACGGGCTTGGAGCAGCCGAGCACCGCGGTACCGCCGAACTCGTCGAGGTCCATCGTCGCCTTGAACTCCTTCATATCCTTGAGCACCAGCGCGGCGGCGAGCTTATTCTTCACGCTCTTGGTGAAGATCCCCTTGATCTTCTTCAACAAACCGATCGCTACGCCCTCATAGGTCTTGATGATCAGATTGCCGGTGAAGCCGTCGCAGACAACGACGTCCGCGCCGTCGAGCGGGATATCGCGACCCTCGACGTTGCCGATGAAGTTGACGGGCGTTTTCTGCAGAAGCTTATAGGTCTCCTGACGCAGCTCGTCGCCCTTATGCTCCTCGGTGCCGACGTTCGCAAGCCCCACGCGGGGGTTGTCGATGCCGAGCACCTTGTTCATATACACAGAGCCCATCACGGCGAACTGCTGGAGCACCTTGGGGCGGACGTCGGTATTGATACCGCTGTCGATCAGCATGAACTTGCCGGTCATGTTGGGAATGACGGGTGCGAACGCGACGCGCTTGACGCCCTTGATACGCTTGACGATGAACATCGAGCCCGCGCCGATCGCGCCGGAGTTACCGGCGGAGAGGAACGCGTCGCCTTCGCCGTCCTTTAACAGACGGAAGCCGGTCGCCAGCGAGGTATTCGCCTTCGCCTTGGTGCGGATCGAGGAGGGCTGGTCGTTGTTGGTGAACACGTCGGGCGCATGCACGATCGCGATACCGTCGAGGCTGATCTCATTCTCCTTCGCCACACGACGGATGGTGTCCTCGTCGCCGGTGAGGACGATATCCACCTTGTATTCGTTCTTCGCGTCAACTGCCCCCCTGATGATCTCCAAGGGGGCGTTATCGCCGCCGAAAGCATCTACGATGATTTTCATATTACCAAATCCTTATCTTATATATTTAAAGCAAATTATTATCCTCAATAAACTTTTTCAGGTCGCCCAGCGCCCTGTCGGCATAAGCCTGTCCGCGCTCCGCCTTGTCGCGGGGACGGTGTTCGAGTTCGGGCAGGATACCGAAGTTCGCGCCCATCGGCTGGAAGTCGGTGACGAACGGATCGCTGATATAGCGGCTCATCGCGCCCATCATGGTGGTCGCGGGGAGGGTCATGGTAGGCTCTCCGTTCAAAAGCCGCGCGGCGTTGATACCGCAGAGCAGCCCCGATGAGGCGCTCTCCATATAGCCCTCGACGCCCGTGAGCTGACCGGCGAAGAAGCGGTTTTTATTTTCCTTATCAGAATAATCCGAGTTGAGAATCCTCGGAGAGTCGATGAAGGTATTGCGATGCATCACGCCGTAGCGCAGGAACTCCGCATGACGTAAGGCGGGGATCATGCTGAACACCCGCTTCTGCTCGCCGAATTTCAGGTTCGTCTGGAAGCCGACGAGGTTGTACATCGTGCCGTCGGCGTTCTCCTTGCGCAGCTGCAGCACCGCCCACGGACGGTGACCGGTGCGCGGGTCGCGCAGTCCGACAGGCTTCATCGGGCCGAAACGCACGGTATCCACACCGCGCTGCGCCATCACCTCGATCGGCATACAGCCCTCGTAGACCTTGGGATTCATCACGTCGAACTCGTGAACAGGCGCGCGCTCGGCGCTGATCAGCGCTTCATAAAACGCCTCGTACTCCTCTTTATTCATCGGACAGTTGAGGTAGTCCTCTCCCCCGCCCTTGCCGTAGCGCGACTCATAGAAGGCGTATTCCATATCGATGGATTCAGCCGCCACGATCGGCGCCGCCGCGTCAAAGAAACGCAGGCTCTGTCCGTAGCGCCGGGCGATATCCGCCGCCAGCGCGTCATGGGTGAGCGGACCGGTCGCGACGATGGTCACGCCGTCCTCGGGCAGGCTCGTCAGCTCTTCTTCGATCACGGTGATATTCGGATCACTTCGGATCGCGTCGGTCACCAGCTGTGAGAACAACTCGCGGTCGACCGCTAAAGCGCCCCCGGCGGGTACGGCGCATCGGTCGGCACACTGCAAAAGCAGAGAGCCGAGGGTACGCATCTCCTCCTTGAGGAGTCCCGCGGCGGAATTGACGCGCTTCGCCTTGAAGGAATTGGAGCAGACGATCTCGCACAGGAGATCGGAGTGATGTGCGGGACTTTTCTTTATCGGCTTGCTGTCATAGAGCTCGACGCGAATACCGCGCCTGCTCAACTGATAAGCCGCCTCGCAGCCGGCGAGTCCCCCGCCGATAACGGTTACTTTCTTCATTGTCAGCAGTCAGTGGTCGGAAGTTGATTCAACTCCTCACTCCTAACTCCTCACTCCTAACTGTTTTATTTCTTATATCCGCAGCCTTCACGGGCGCAGAATAATCCGCCCTTCTTGCCCTTGCGCTTGAAGAGGATATCGCCGCAGTTCGGGCAGCGCTCGTTGACCGGCTCATACCACGACACAAAGTCGCAGTTCGGGTAATTGGAGCAGCCGTAGAAGGTCTTGCCCTTGCCGGTGCGCTTCACGATCACGTCGCCGCCGCACTTGGGACACTTCACGCCGACGTTCTCGACGTACTTTTTGACGTTCTTGCACTCGGGATAGCCGGGACAGGCGATAAACTTGCCGTAACGTCCGACCTTGACGACCATCTGACGTCCGCATTTCTCACAGATGATGTCCGTCTTGTCCTCCTCGAGCTGTATCTTCACGCCCTGCATATCGGCTTTCGCCTTCTTGAGGGTCTTTTCGAAGTCGGTATAGAACTCGTCGAGCAGATCGTTCCATTGGATCGTACCGTGCTCGACGGTATCGAGCTCCTGCTCCATCTGGGCGGTGAACTTGACGTTGACGATCTTGGGGAAGCGCTCCTTCATCAAGCCCGCCAGCGCCTCGCCGAGCTCGGTGGGGATCAGGGTCTTGCCCTCGCGCTTGACGTACTCGCGGGAGGTGATGGTAGAGATGGTGGCGGCATAGGTAGAAGGTCTGCCGATGCCGTACTCCTCCAGCGCCTTGATCAGCGACGCTTCGGTAAAGCGCGCGGGCGGCTGGGTGAAGTGCTGGTTCGGCACGAGCTCCTTGAGCTTACAGGGAGTATCCTTCTCGAGCGAGAGGATTCGGTTATCCTTATCGTCCGCCTCGTCCTTGCTCTCGACATACAGAACGGTGAAGCCCTCGAAGTCGACGCGGTAACCCGCCGCCTTGAAGACATAGCCGTTCGCCTCAATATCCGCCTGAGTGGTCTTCTGGATGCAGTCCGCCATCTGGGACGCCATGAAGCGCTCCCAGATCAGCTTATACAGCTTATACTGATCGGTCGTCAGGCTCGACTTGAGCTGAGCGGGGGTGATGGATGGGGTGGAGGGACGGATCGCCTCGTGGCCGTCCTGAGCGCCTGCGCGGGATTTATAGACGCGGGGCTTTGACGGCAGAAACTTATCGCCGTAGGTATCGCGGATATAGGTCTGCGCGTCGGCGATCGCGTCGTTGGACACACGCAGGGAGTCGGTACGCATATAGGTGATCAGACCGATCGCGCCGATGCCCTCGACCTCAACGCCTTCATACAGCTCCTGAGCGACCTTCATGGTGCGGCGGGACTGGAAGTTCAGCTTGCGGGAAGCCTCCTGCTGCAGGGTGGAGGTGATGAACGGCGGCGCGGGGGATTTCTTGCGGGTACCGTTCTTGACCTTGGTGATGATATAGGAAGCGCCGTCAAGATCGGAAAGGATCTTATCCGCCTCTTCCTTATTGTGTATTTTCAGCTTGCCGTTTTGATCGCCGTAAAGGGACGCGGAGAACGCCTTGCGCGAGCCCTTGGGGATGAGCTTCGCGTCGATAGACCAGTATTCCTCGGGCTTGAAGGCACGGATCTCGTTCTCCCGGTCGACGATGATACGCACCGCGACAGACTGCACGCGGCCGGCGGACAGTCCGCGGTGGATCTTCTGTGATACAAAGGGGCTGAGCTTATAGCCGACCAGACGGTCGAGGATACGGCGCGCCTGCTGGGCGTTGACCAGATCGATATTGATGGTACGCGGAGCCGCCATACCGTTTTTGATACCGGTCTTGGTGATCTCGGTGAACTCGACGCGGTCGATCTCATCCAGCGGCAGGTTCAGAAGATACGCCAGATGCCACGAGATCGCCTCGCCTTCTCTATCAGGGTCCGTCGCGAGATAGACTTTATCGGATTTCTCCGCCTTCGCCTGCAGCTCGCTGACGAGCTTTTCTTTTCCTCTGATGACCTCATACTTCGGCTCAAAGTTGTTGTTGACGTCTACGCTCAGGCGCGCCGAGGGCAGATCCCTGACGTGACCCATGGACGCGACGACGTCGTAATCCTTGCCTAGGTACTTCTTGATGGTTTTCGCCTTTGCGGGCGACTCAACGATAACCAGATTAGACATATGATAATTGTCCTCCAATGATTTTGCTTTCTGTATATTAGAATGAGATTGCCACGGCTCCAAAGGAGCCTCGCAATGACAACTTATATGATACGGTACATTCTGCCCTTATCCGCCTCGATCAGCCCTTCGAGCTCCAGCTCGGTCAGCGCTGTCAGAACTTCGCTCACGGGCAGTCCCGAGACTTCGGTGATACTGTCGATATGCGTCGGGTCGGGCGTCAGCATTCGATAGACCTTCTCCGCTTGTTCGGAAACGTCGATATCGGTCTTATGCTTCGGGATAGGCTTAACAACGTCGTCAGGCTCGCCCTCGATACCAAACCGCGGATAATATGAGGTGATGTCCGTGAAGTCGGTCACGGGGATCGCGCCGTCCTTGATCAGCGCGTTCGTTCCCTGAGAATAAGGCGAGGTGATGTTGCCCATCACGGCGAACACATCTCTCCCCTGCTCCAGAGCGGTTCGCGCAGTGATCAGAGAGCCGCTCTTTGAGCCGGCTTCGATCACCAAAACGCCGTTGCTCAGTCCCGAGATGATACGGTTGCGCTCGGGGAAGGTGAACCTGCCCGGCGGATAATCGGGCGGGTACTCGGAGACCACGGCGCCTCGCTCGACAATCGTCTGTCGCATTTTGAGGTTGCCCATCAGGTAAGGGTAGTTGATCCCACAGCCGAGCACGCATACGGTCACGCCGCCGGTCTCCAGCGCCGCGGTATGGCTGAGGCTGTCGATACCCATCGCGCCGCCGCTGACGATGATCACGCCGACCTTTGCGAGAGAACCCGCGAGCACATGCGAGGTCATCTTGCCGTAGGCGGTCGCGTTGCGCGTACCGACGATCGCGATCGAGAGATTATGCTCAAAATCAGGGAGCCGACCCTTCAGATAGAGCACTGCAGGCGGATCATAGATTTCTTTGAGCTGCTCCGGATAAGCCGGATCGTCCAGCGAAACGACAGAGATCCCCAGCTGATTACAGCGCGCGATCACCTCGATCGCCTTGCTAAGGGGCGTACTTTCCAAAGCGGCGATATCCTTCGTGCCGAGCACGCCGGACAATCGCCACTCCGGTTCACCGCCGTTGTAAAATTCGGCGATATCGGGATATAAGGACGCGAGCGCCTTGCACTTAGGCGTGCTGTAGCCCAGCGCCTGACTCAACCAGATAAAGTACTTTGTCGCGTTGGTCATTTCACCATTTCCCAGAGGATGATACCTGCGGCGGCAGAGACGTTCAGACTCTCCGCGTCGCCGCGCATGGGGATATAAAGCTTGCGGGTACAGGCGGCAATCGTCTCGGGCGTCAGCCCGTTGCCCTCGTTGCCGACTGCGGAAAGTACGGCGCCGTTCAGGTCACATTCCGTCAGCGGAACGGATCCGCGATCCAACACCGCCGCATAGGAGGTACCGAAGCGGTTGAAATCCCCGATCAGCGCGGGCAGATCATCGGTGATGTGCAGGGGCTGGCGGAACACCGCGCCCATACTGCCGCGCACGACCTTCGGCGCGTAGACGTCACAGCAATCTCTGCTGAGGATGACCGTATCCACGCCGAATGCCTCGGCAGTCCGGAGGATCGTACCGAGGTTAACGGGGTCCTGAACATTTTCAAGAGCCAACACTTTTCCATTATTCTTAATTTTATCAAAGTCAAAGCTTTTGTCAAGTCTTTTTATCACGAACAGCACGCCCTGAGGGGTCTTGGTATCGCTGACAGCGCTGAAAATGTTGTCGCGCAATACAAGGCACTCCCCCGCTTTGCGCTGAGCTTCGTCGATAAAGTCGGGATTCTTTTCGATAAAGCTCTGTGAAAAGTACGCCGAAACGACCTCGGCGCCGCTTCTCAGCGCGTCGGAGCAAAGACGCAGCCCCTCGGCGGCAAAGACCCCTTCCTCCCTGCGGAAGGAAGCGGAGGAGAAGAGCTTTTTCAGATATTTGATTCTTTTATTTTCTTTAGAAGAAATAAGTTCCATATTATTACCTATTATTATGATAAGGTGAATGGTGAATAGTGAATGGTGAAGAGTGAAGGGTGAAGAGTGAAGAGTGAAGGGAAAGCCTGACGGCTTTTGGATTTGTATAACAACTGCTTTTCAAACGCCTGCGGCTCTGTATAAAGGGTCGAGTGTGTTGTTTCCCGATCAAACGTTATATAAATCCGGTGCGGACAGCGTCCGCCCGCCACCATTCACCATTCACTAATCACCATTCACCGTTAACCGTTCTCCATGATCCGTTCCCAAATATAAAAGCGTTTGGGGGTTACCCAAACGCAGTTATAGCTTTTTATGCGTTTTTGACCTGCTCAACAAGAGCGGTGAAAGCGGCGGGATCGGAGATTGCGATCTCGGACAGAACCTTGCGGTTCAGGGCGATACCGGCTTTCTTCAGACCGTTCATGAAGGTGGAGTAGTTCATGCCGTTAGCCTTGCAGCCGGCGGAGATACGGGTGATCCACAATCTGCGGAAGTCTCTCTTCTTCTGCTTTCTGCCGATGTAAGCGTAGTTGCCGCTCTTCATCACCTGCTGCTTCGCCATCTTAAAGTGCTTACTCTTCGCACCATAGTAGCCCTTAGCCAGCTTTAATACTTTCTTTCTTCTCTTGCGAGTCATCATCGCGCCTTTAATACGTGCCATTTATAGTTACCTCCGTTATCTTAGTAAAAAGTGCTGAATTATTTGTAGGGAACCAGGCGCTTAACCTGAGCTACATTGGTCTTATCAGCTACGGTAGTCTTTCTCAGACCTCTCTTACGCTTGGTGGTCTTCTTGTTCAGGATATGGCTCTTGTTAGCATGAGCGCGGATAACCTTACCGTTCTTAGACAGTTTGAAACGCTTTTTAGCTCCGCTGTGAGTTTTGATCTTAGGCATATTGATAATCCTCCTTTTAATACATTAGGGTTCGGCTTTCATCAGGGCGTAACACGCCGTAAAGCCTTAGCTTACTTTGTGGGCTTGGGAGCCAGGAACATGAGCATCTGGCGACCCTCGAGCTTAGCGGGACGCTCGATGTTGGCGACCTCGGCGCATGCGTCCGAGAACCTCTTCATCGTCTCGTAGCCGTACTCGGAATGACCCATCTCACGACCTCTGAATCGGATCGAAACCTTGACCTTATCGCCGTGAGCAAAGAACTTCATCGCGTTCTTGAGCTTGGTGTTAAAGTCGTGCGTGTCGATGTTAAGTGAGAGCTTGATCTCCTTTACGTCGACGGTGTGCTGGTTCTTTCTCGCTTCCTTCTCGCGCTTCGCCTGCTCAAAGCGATATTTACCGTAGTCCATGATCTTACAGACGGGCGGCGCAGCCTGAGGGGCGATCTTGACGAGATCGAGATTCTTCTGGTCGGCGATATGCTGGGCGTCGGCAGCTGACATGATGCCGAGCTGTGCGCCGTCGGGACCGATTACGCGCAACTCTTTGTCGCGAATTTCCTCATTGATCTGAGGTTCCTGTTTGCTGATAAGTAAGCACCTCCAAAGTTTCATAAACAAATAGAAAAGCGGACAGATAGCTCCGTCCGCATACAATACAACATAAAGGGATCATATCCCCTATCGGTATTGACCCGTGCAGACGACACCCCACAGGTGAAAGCTAAAAGTGCTTTACTTTGTTTTCGATATGTATTATAATATCTTTCATATTGATTGTCAAGAATTATTTTTTCAAATCTTTGTATTATCATTGATTGGAAGATAAAAAGAACCCTCAAAGGAGTAATATCGTGCAAAACTATCCGTATAATCCGCCACAGCAAGCCTATCCGCAGCCTCCGCGCTATATTCCGCCCGCAATGACAAACGAGGAATATCAGACGCTGAGATATCAGAAGGGACTCAGACGCGCCGCGAACGGTCTGGGGATCCTGATGATCTGCTTCTTTGCGTTGGAGCTTTTGATCGCCCTTGTATCCCAGTTCATCCTCTACGCGCACGGACTGGCGAATGATGTACTGGAGCTTGACGTGCTGCAGATGCTCGAGAGCGGTATGATCTCATCCGTCGTCTTTTTTGTCACGGGACTGATCTACTGCTGTTTCCGCAAGCTCAGATTCAGCTCCCTGTTCCCTTTTCAAAAAACGGGCGCAAAGATGCTGTACCGCCTGTGCGCCGTCGGCATCGCGTTCTCTCTGATGAGCAACTATGTCGTCGATCTGCTGAACAATAATCTCGGTCTGTTCGGTATCGAGAACAACGGCGGCATTTTCGAGACCGGAGATAATCCGAATATCCTGATGTACTTTTTGACCGTCGCGATCATCCCCGCGTTCGTTGAAGAATTCGCCTTCCGCGGCGTGATCATGGGCGTACTGCGCCCCTACTCCGAGGGAGTGGCGATCTTCGTATCCTCCGCCGCCTTCGCGCTGATGCACGGCAACTTCGTCCAACTGCCGTTCACCTTCTGCTGCGGTCTGGTGTTCGCTTATATCGACATCAAGGCGAACTCCATGCTCCCCTCGATCATCGTACACTTCCTCAACAACGGCTTGTCGGTGCTGTCCGATATCCTGACCTCCTACAAGGTCATTTCCGAAACTACCTCCAACCTGATCTACGGCGCGATCTTCGTCGTGACCGGCGTGCTGGCGTTCCTCGCGATCCGCGGAATTATTAAAGAAAAGGAAAGCGGCTGGTTCAGTCTCAAGGGCGGCGACGATATCATTCCCTTCAAGCGGAAGATGAAAACCGTCTGCACCTCTCCCTTCATCATCAGCTTCGCCGCGGTCATGCTGATCTACTGCGTGGTCGTGATGGTGAGCGGTCTGTAATGGAACGGCGATTCATGGAGCGGGCGCTCGCGCTCGCGAGGGAGGCGGCGGACGAGGGCGAAGTACCTGTAGGCGCCGTTGTCGTCAGGAACGGCCGGATCGTCGGCGAGGGACGAAACCGCCGCGAAAAGGCGAAAAACGCCTTATCCCACGCGGAGCTGGAAGCCATCGGCAACGCCTGTAAGGCGCTCGGCGGCTGGCGGCTGTGGGAATGCGAATTGTATGTTACGCTGGAGCCATGCCCCATGTGCGCGGGCGCGATCGTCAACGCCCGTATCCCGCAGATCTTCTTCGGCGCTTATGACAGCAAGAACGGCTGCGTCGGCTCCGTCGCAAACATCCTCGAGCTGCCCCTCGCCTTCCATCCGAAATACGAGGGCGGCGTCATGGAGCAGGAATGCGGCGCCATCCTCACCGAATTTTTCAAACAACTTCGCAAACGGTGAATCTATGAATACAGAACTCCGCTACGCGGGCGATATCCCGGTCTATTACGCTCCCGATCAGGCGCTCCGTCGCTTCTGCCTCTGTATATACGTCAAGGCGGGAGCGATCTACGAAAGCCGTGAAAACAACGGCTACGCGCATCTTTTCGAGCATATCGTGTTCCGCAATCTGAAAAAGCAATACGGCGACGGCTTCTACACGCTGTTGGCGCAGAACGCCGTCGATTTTAACGCTTCCACTCATAAGAGCGTGATACAATTCACCTTTTCGGGACTGCCCCGGGGGATTCCGCTCGTCTGCGAGATCATCGCCCTCATGTTCAGCGCGCTCGTCGTCAATACGGGCGAATTCAACATTGAGAAGAGCCGTATCAAAGCGGAATACAAGGAGGATGAACCGCACAGGCGATTCTCCTACCTATGCGGACAGACGGTCTGGGCGGGCAGTACGGCGCGGCAGGACGAGCTCGGCTATCTCACCAATATCAACAGAGCCTCCCTTTCATCCCTGGACCGCTATCGGCGCGAGGTCATCTCGAGAGGTAACATCTTTGCCGTTGCGACGGGTTGCGTCAGCCGAGATGAACTGGGTATGCTGTCGAAGGCTCTCGCGTCCGTCCCGCTCTCCGACGCGCCGATCAAGGAGAAAACGGTCGACGTTCCCGCCCGCTATCTCTGCCGCGACTGTACGATGGTCATTAGGGACGACGTCTACACCTACCTGCATTTTTCATTCGATCTCGGAGATACCGCCGCGTACTATCACCTTACCGACTTTCTCTACTTCCTCCTGTTCTTCGGCTACGATTCCGTTCTCCAACAGGAGCTGTCGGAGAAGCGAGCGCTGATCTATGGCTTTGATTCGGGTGTTGAACGCTACCGCAATATCGGTATCCTGGACTTTTCCTTTGAGGTGTACAACCATCGGTTGGAAGAAGCGATGACCGCAGTAGTCGACACCCTGAACCGCGTCAAAAGCGGCGACTTCGATTATGATACGACGATACAGAAGCTCGTCACCGATCATACCGAGATCCTCGACGATATCGAGGGCCTCAACTGGGATATCGCCTATCACCACCTTCTGTTCGGTCAGACACGGGACGGAGAAGCCGAGCTGAAAACGCTCATGAGCTTAAACAAGGGTGAAATCGCCGCTTTCGCCGCAGAGCTGTTCAGAACCGACCGTCTGGTGCTCGGGCTCAAGGGGAATAAGCGTGCCATCGATAAAAACCGCGATAAGCTGAAAGCCATCCTTCAAAAGCTCGATATATAATGTATAAGTAAAGCTCCCGTTTTCGGCGGGAGCTTTACTTATATCCATTACTGTATCTTCTCGACCTCTTGCGCGGCGAGCATCACGCTCAGCTTGGCGGTATTGAAGGACAAGCCGCCCTGTAAGTACACGGCGTACGGCTCGCGCAGGGGGCCGTCGGCGCTGATCTCGATGGACGAGCCGAGGGTAAAGGCGCCCGCCGCCATGATGACCTCACTGTCATAACCGGGCATCGGCGAGGGCTGGGGCGACACGAAGCTGTCGATCGGCGAGCCGCTCTGGATACCGCGGCAGAAGGCGCACATCTTCTCCGGAGAGCCGAGGGTGATCACGTCGATAATATCGCCACGTTTCTTTTGATAAGAAGGCTCCACGTCGTAGCCGAGCACCTCGAACAGCGCCGAGGCAAACACAGCCGTCTTGACCGCCTGAGCAGCGGCGATCGGGGCGTTATACGCGCCGAGATACATCTCGCGCAGCGTGCCGAGGGTACAGCCGAGCTCTCTGCCCGTACCGGGAGCGCTCAGGCGATAGGCGCACAGCTCCACGAGGTCTGCCCTACCCGCGATATAACCGCCGGTAGGCGCGATACCGCCGCCGGCGTTCTTGATCATCGAGCCCGCCATGATATCAACGCCCACGGTGATCGGGGACTCATACTCGGTGAACTCGCCGTAGCAGTTGTCGAGCATGATAATGGTTTCGGGCGAGATTGGCTTGACGATATCGCAGATCTGCCTGATCTCCTCATTCCGCAGGGACGGACGAAGGGCGTAGCCCTTACTGCGCTGGATGTAGACCATCTTCGGCTTTTTCACGCTGACCGCCTCGCGGATTCCGTCGAGGTCGAGACTGCCGTCGGGCAGAAGCGCGACCTCGCTGAACTTTACGCCGAAATCCGCGAGCGATCCGCTGCAGGGCGTTATGCCGATAACGGGCTGTATCGTATCATAGGGCGTACCGGTAACTGCGAGCATCTCGTCGCCCGGTCTGAGCATACCGAAGAGCGCCACGGTCAGGGTATGGGTACCGCTCATGAAGTGCTGACGCGCGAGCGCGTCCTCCGCGTCAAAAACGTAAGCATAGATCTTATCGAGCGTATCTCTGCCGCGGTCGTCATAGCCGTAGCCGGTCGAGCCGGCGAACATGCTCTCACTGACCTTGTATTCCTGAAACGCCTTGAGCATCTTCTGCTGGTTATATTCCTGCACGCGGTCGAGCTGAGCAAAATGCTCCGCGCACATCGCCATCGCCTGATCGGCGGCTAAGCGTATCTTTTCATCAATTTCAAACAGTGTTTTCATATACTCTCCTTATTGATCGGTTAAGATTGCCGCAGCTATGTAAAACAAAATATTCACAAAGCTTTGCAATAACTAATGAATAAAACATTCTCTGAATACCGCGACGGTCTCAAAACCGGAATTCTGATAAAAGCGTGTATTCGCTTCACTTGCGCTGAACACATAAGCGGCTCTGCCCTGCTTATTGATCTGAGAAGCAAGCGTTCTTACCAGCTCGCGCGATAAGCCCCGCCGTCTGTAATCGGGATGGGTCGATACCGCGCCGAGGATGGCGACGTTCTCCGTCTCGGAGACCGTCATCACTGCCGACGCAAGCGAGCCTTCAACGTCCGTTCCGAGGATTCGGCACTTTCCGAGATTCAGCCTATGCCGTACATCCGAGAGAAATACCATATAATCGGGCACGATAAAAATATCGCTCGCACAGCTTTGCAGAAGGGCGTATAACGGCTTGATCTCGGGTTGATATAATTCTAATTCAGAATTATAATCCTCTCCGCAATAGCGGAGCACCTGTCCGCCTATCTCCCGCTTCGCCTTGATATCGAGCGTGAATCGTCCGTCAAACATAACGGAACCCGCCCCCTGAAAGCTCAGGAAGGCGGATATCTCGTCAAAATCAGCGCTGTCGGTCAGGTACAGGCTGAATTTATCCTCGAAGCGCGAGATCGCGGCGACCTCTTCCCCGTCGTGCTCCTGTACCCAAAAGCCCGTGAAGGCATAGCCCTCACCGTAGCTCTCGTACAGCGAGAGGATGCGTGTATAGAAGGGATCGTCGGTACGAAAAGCCGTCAGCGAATCCCGTTCGGCGAGTCGGATCACAGCGCGTTCACCAGCGCCTTGAAGTGCTTGCCGCGCGCGTCAAAATCCTTATACAGGTCGAAGCTCGCCGACGCAGGCGACATCGACACGATATCACCGCTCTGCGCGTGCTCACGCGCCGCCTGCACCGCCTCCGCCATATCCTTGACGCGGATGATCAGCGGATTGTTTTCGGAATAGCTCTTTGATTCACGGATCGCGGTCTCGATCTTGTCGGCGGTCGCGCCCATCAGGATCGCGGTCTTGACCTTCTTGCAGATCACGTCTCCGAGCTCGGTATAATCGAGGTGCTTGTCATAGCCGCCCGCGATCAGGATGATCTTGAAATCGTACAGAGAGAGCGTACCGCTCGCGGTACGGGTCGGGCTGGAGGCGATCGAATCGTTATAGTACTTCACGCCGTCGAGCTCGCGGACGAACTCCGCACGATGCTCCACACCGCCGAAGTTGCGCGCAACATACACGATGTTCTCAACGTCCACGACGCCCCAAACGGCGCAGATTGCGGTCATGTAATTCTCGACGTTGTGCATACCGGGGATCTTGATATCGCGGATATCGAGCACCTCGGTTTTCTTCTCTCCGTCGGTATATATAATGGTATTGCCGTCGAGATAAGCGCCGCGCTCGACCGCCTGACGGCGTGAGAAATACACGACCTCGCCCTTACATTCAGGCGCGAAGGACGCGGTGATCTCGTTGTCGAGATTCAAAACGGCTTTGTTGTCTTTATTCTGATAAAGAATAATATTCTTCTTGCTGTCGATATACTCCTGCATATCCTTGTGGATATCGAGGTGGTTGGGCGCGAGGTTGGTCACGACTGCTGTATCGGGACTCTGACGCATCGAGATCAGCTGGAAGGAGGACAGCTCAACCACACAGACATCCTCGGAACGAATGGTCTCAATCTCGGGTAGGAGCGGCTTACCGATATTGCCGCCGATATGTACGGTGTAACCCTGCTTCTTGAGCATCTCGGAGATGACGGTGGTCGTGGTGGTCTTGCCGTCGGAGCCGGTCACCGCGAAGATCCTACACGGACAGATGTCGAAGAATATCTCCATCTCCGAGCTGATGACGACGCCTTTCTCGCGCAGGGCGTTCAGCTCATCGCAGTAGAAGCGCATGCCCGGCGTACGCAGGGCGATATCGACGTCGATATCATCGAGATAATGCTCGCCGAGCGAGAGCAGCGCGCCGTCCGCCTTCGCTTTCTCTGCGATCTCACCCAGCGCCGCTTCGTCACGCTTATCACAGGCGATAACGGTCGCGCCGTATTTCGTAAACAGCGGGATCAGAGGCATATGACTGCGCCCCATGCCGATCAGCGCGATCCGCTTTCCGCTGATGGACTGAAAAAATGATTCTATACTCTGTTTCATACAAATCCCTCCAAAGGCACAGAATATTCATTATATCTTATTATACTATCTTTTTATAAAATATCAACCTTTTTCAAAGGCTCCGGCGAGATTGAGCACACGATACACCATGAACAGGCTCAGAATATAAAACAGCACCCCGATATTCATGCTCAGGATCGAGAAGTAGATCGCCGAGAGCACGACCAGCGGATGCACCTTCACGCTGTCGGATACGATCCGCGGCTCGAGAATCTGGCGCACCGCGACCGTCACCAGAAAGCCGATCAAGAGAGCGACCCCGGAGATATAATTCTTTTGGAGAATCATAACAGCTGCCAGCGGCAGATAAACCGCGCCCGGTCCCAGTACCGGCAGGATATCGGCGACCGCCGCGATGAACGCGAACGCCAGCGGATATTCCACGCCCGTCAGATAGAAGATCACGACCGCCTCGGCGAAGGTGATCAGGTACAACAGCAGATACGAGCGGATAAACCTGCGAACCATCGTATAGGCGATGTGCAGCACCCGCCCGAGCAGCGGCGCGTAGTCCTCCCCCGCCCTATCCGTCAGACGACGGCGGATATCTCCCAGATGATGGAGGAAAAATACCGTCAGCGCGAACGTCACCACTACAAAGGTAATGGCCGTAGGAACCGCCTGAAACAACGTTCCCGCTACGCCGGAAGCTACCTTGAACAGATTACCCGACAATGCCAGAGCCCTAAGATTATCGAGCAATTCTCCCGATGTCAGATAATCCGCGATCATGTAACGGTACTCGGTAAACAGGCTCAGCGCCTGACGTATGACGAGAAACAGCAGAAAGCCGACCGCCGCGAACAGTACGCCGAAGATCAAAAGCGTCAGCAACGTCGCCGCGAAGGTAGACCGAAAGCGAAACCGCTCACGAAGATAATCGTACAGCGGCTTCATCACCACGGCGACGATCATCGCGATCACGAACGGCAGCACAAACCCGACCGCCTGCATCGCCAGCGCAAAGCACAATGTATAGATCAGAAAAAACACGACTCTCGGATTCTTCAGCCAAGCTCTGATATTCATCCGAAACACCACCCTTATTCGGTTGAGATTGCCGCGGGGATTCCCTCGCAATGACTCAATTTTATATGGTTGAGATTGCCGCGGGGACTCCCTCGCAATGACTCATCTTTATATGGTTAGTTATGGCTGAAAAACGGGCAATCATACGATTTTCGTACAAATTCAAACGGTAGGCCCCGAAAGACCTACCGTTTGAAAAACAGAAACCAAAATGCTTGGAAAAACTCTGAATGATTCAATTGTCTTACTGCGGAGCACGTCCGAGCAGGAAATCGACCGAAACCTCAAGGATATCCGCCAGCGCGACGAGCTCTACGTCAGTCACGAACCGGATCTGACCCTCAAGCTTTGAGAGGCCGGAGGCGTTCATATCCACGCCGTTGACCTGCAGCTGAGCGAGCAGCTCCTTCTGCTTCATACCCTTCTTTTTGCGGGCGGCTTCAACGCGCGCACCCACAAGATTACGATCGCCTAATTCCTGTTTACGAAGTCTCATTTTATCTCCCCAAATCTATACTATACAGAAAAATTATTTCTTTTAAATAATTCCTTACGGAAATTCTTTAAACGTATTAAATCGAATGTACATGTATTATAATACGTTATTCGAAAAAAAACAACCCTTTTTTGTAAGAAAATTTAAATTTTTGATACATTTTTCACCTTTTCGTTACAACCCTTTAATTTTTGCACAAGAAAAAGTATCATTTTTTGTAAACTTTTTCATGCTGCTTGTTGTTGACAAAAACCGACATACAAGATGTAGATTTGGTGAAAAAAGTATCTTACAAAGATTTGAGAAAGGATAGATTCACCGCCCTGTCGTTTTGAACAGAGAAAGCCCCCTTACGGGAGCTTTCGGATGAGTAGATCTATAAGCCGGGTTCTGTATTGGGCAGTCATCTATCTTGGCCGTGCGTTGCCGCGACGGCTCGGTGCCACCTCCACGGGACAGCCGAGCAGGCCGTATGTCCCTCCGCGGTGTTGCTTCGGATAGGGTTTACACAGCAGTGAGGTCTCCCCCACTCCGGTGAGCTCTTACCTCGCCTTTCCACCCTTACGTCGTCACGGTCTGTGCTCGGTTAAGGAGCATTACGCGACGATTCGCGGTAATTTTCTGTTGCACTTTCCCTGGGGTCGCCCCCGGCGGCCGTTAGCCGTTATCCTCGCTCTGTGAAGCCCGGACTTTCCTCGGACAGGGGCTTTCGCCCGTTGACCGCGACTGCCTGACCTACTCATAACCTTATTATATATAGGAACTCACGCTTTGTCAAATGTCGCCGTTACATACGCGAGCAGCGCGGCCTTTTCGTTAGGAAGCTCGCCGGCGATCACCTGATCGAGCGCCGACTCCAGCATCTCGCCGATCTGCTTCCCCGAACGATAGCCGAGGTGGAGCAGGTCAGCCCCGCTGATACCGAGCATCCTCAGCGAATAACACTCGCCCGATTCCAGTATGCGCAGAAGCTCGGTATAGACTGCGCCGAGCTTTCGCAGCTTCTCGTCCCTCATATAGGACGACTGCGCCATGATATCCGCGCGCTGTATCTTATACAGCCGCTTCATATGCTCCGGACCGAGCTGTTTTAAAAACTGCTTGAGCTGTACCGTATCCGGCTCAAAACGAACATCATGATAACGAATCAGCGTACAGACCTCGTCGATAAAATGATTCGGCAGGCATAATCGGCGCAGGATCTCCCGGGTCATCGCGGCGCCGATCTGCGGATGGTTGCGATAGTGATACTCACCCTTCTTATCCACCGTCTGCGCCAGCGGCTTTCCGATATCGTGAAAGAGCATCGTCATCCTCAGGAGCGGATCGGGCTCGATATTCCGCACCGAAGCGACAATATGACGATACACATCGCGGTTATGGTGCTTGTTGTGCTGGTCGAAGTCGAAGGTGCCCATCAGCTCGGGGATCACCACCGCGATCACCGAACGGTAACGCCGCAGGATGAAGTCGACCTTCTCTCCGCACAGAAGCTTCAGCAGCTCGTCGCGCACACGCTCGGCGGAGATATCGGCGAGAAGCCTCCGCTGTTTGAGGATCGCCTCCGCCGTCCGCTGCTCGATGCTGTAGCCGAGCATCGCCGCAAATCGCAGCGCGCGCAGGATCCGCAGCGCGTCCTCACAGAAGCGCTGCTCCGGCTCGCCGACGCATCGGATCACACCGAAGCCCATATCCGACCTGCCGCCGTACAGATCGACCAGCCCGTCGCGCTCATTATACGCCATCGCGTTGATCGAAAAGTCCCGCCGCGCAAGATCATCACAAAGGCTGCTCGAAAAGCTCACCTCGTCGGGGTGGCGCGTATCGCTGTAGCCGCCGTCGACCCGGTAGGTCGTGATCTCATGCGGCGCGTCGTCGAGGATCACCGCGATCGTACCGTACTGCTTACCGACCGTAACGGTCGGGTGATCCGCGAACACCCGCTCGATTTCGTCGGGCAGCGCCGAGGTGGTGAAGTCCCAGTCGTTCGGCTCAACGCCCCTGAGGCTGTCGCGCACGCATCCCCCGACCGCGTAACACTCATAACCCGCGTTCTGCAATTTTTCAATAATATATTTGGCATTATCCGGTAAATTGATTCTCATAATCCACCAAAATCGTATTTTTTTCCAGTATAGCATTAAATCATACAGGTTACAATAGAATTGAACAGAAATAATCAAACATTTCCAATCAAGATTACTTCCGATTTCTCAGCGCCTGCAGCCGAATTGCCGAAAACCTTCCTCTTGTATCGACACGCACCGCTCACATACTACCCTCGGAGCGTCTGCTCCAAGGAGGGAGGAAAAATATGCATCGAAAGATCCTATCCGTTCTGGTTGCTTTTCTGCTGCTGTTCCCGGTCTGTACGGTATCGGCGGCAGACAAGCCGAAGAAGGTCATCCTCGGCGGAATCCCCTTCGGGCTGACAATGTACACGGGCGGCGTGATGGTCGTCAACATCGACGAAAGCTACGATTCCCCCGCGAAGCAGTCGGGGCTGAAGGAGAACGACGTCATCACCCATGCCGACGGCACCGAGATCACCTCGAACGAACAGCTGCGATCGCTGATCGAAACGTCAGAGGGGTCGGATATCGAATTATCCGTCTTGCGCGATAAGAGCCCGATATCCCTCAGCGTGACCCCCAAGCGTGACGAACGAGGCGATTACACGGCGGGCATGTGGGTACGCGACTCCACCGCGGGACTGGGTACCGTCACCTATTTTGACGAAGAGACCCACACCTTCGGCGCCTTGGGTCACGGTATATGCGACCGTGACACCGGAATGCTGCTGCCGCTGGGCAGCGGAAAAATCGTCAAGGCGCAGATCACCTCGATCAGTAAAGCAAAGAAAGGCGTTGCAGGCGGCTTGAACGGCTATATGAGCGACGAGATCATCGGCGATATGACCGTCAACAGCGACTTCGGCGTATATGGCAGCTATACCGCCGTGCCGAAGGGCAGGGCGCTGGAATGTGCCGACAACAGCGATATCCACACGGGTGAAGCGGTCATCTACTCGACGATCGGCGATACCGAACCGCAGGAATACACCGTGAACATCGAGAGCCTGAATCTGAACGCTAACAGCGGTCAGAACATGGTCATCCGCGTCACGGATAAAAAACTGCTGAATACGACAGGCGGCATCGTACAGGGCATGAGCGGCTCGCCCATCGTACAGGACGGCAAGCTGATCGGCGCGGTCACCCATGTCTTTGTCAATACGCCCGAGAAGGGCTACGGCATCAGTATCGGCAATATGCTCGGCTGTACGGCGTAGTTTAGCTTAAAGCTTAAAGGTCAAAGCTTAATTCTCAAAGCTCAAAGGCCAAAGCCGATGAAGGCTGTCGGGAAAAGCGACGCGCCGGACATTGCATCCGCATTTTTTCGTCCTAAATCACAATCCGCAAAATCTGTCGAATGATTCTTTTGAAAATTTTTTAGTTTCCTCTTGCCAAATTTACCAATTTATGGTAAGCTTATTTCACAAAACGAAACAGGAGATGTAAAAATGACAGAAAGAATCAAGCTCTTGATGACCCAAGATAATGCTGAGAATATGACCGACGCCAAAAACACCCTCGAACAACACGGTATCGCCGTCAGCTTCTGTATGAAGGACGGAGAGGAGGTCATCAGCCGGATCGCCTCCGATCAGCCCGACGTGGTCATCATGGATCTGTTCATGACCCATATCGACAGCATCGGCGTGATGCGCGCCGTTCACAGGCAAAAGCCCGAGAAGCTTCCGCTCTTCGTGGTGTACTCCGGCTTTGACAGCCCGGTGCTTGAGCGCGAGGTCATGAGCGCGGGCGCGACGTATTTCGTGCTAAAGCCGTTCAATCTGGGCGATCTCGCCGAGAATATCATTCGCCTGAACAAGCGCCGAAAGGCACGCGCCAAGGGCGGGATCCGAGCGGCCGGCTTTGACGGCGGCAGCCTCGAGATGAAGGTGACGGAGATTCTGCACCAGATAGGAGTCCCCGCTCATATCAAGGGCTACCATTATCTGCGCGACTCCATCATCCTCTCCATCGAGAAGCCCGATATCATCAACGCCGTGACCAAGCAGCTCTACCCCACCGTCGCGAAGAAGTACGACACTACCTCCTCCCGCGTAGAGCGTGCGATCCGTCACGCGATCGAGGTCGCGTGGGATCGCGGCGACGTCGAGGTGCTCAACTCCTACTTCGGCTATACCATCCAGGGCAGCCGCGGCAAGCCCACCAACAGCGAGTTCATCGCCATGATCTCGGATAAGCTGAGATTACAGATGAAAAACGCGGGATAAGCTGCCCGTGATCTATCCACTCTTCATTATACTAATCCTTAATAAAAACCTTTATCATCTATTGCGCTATATTTCGTATAGCTTTGTTGGGCTCCTTGACAGGCGCCAGCCTGTCTGCGTCTCCTCCGAAATATATCACTAATATCTGATTAAATCTTTTTATCAAGGATTAGTATTAATCCACAAAACCACTCGTTTTATGCAACGGGTGGTTTTGTTACGGATGAGAAATTATCGTTATCGTCTTTTCAACATACTTTTTCTATGTTATAATAGAACATGACGAAGGTAGTGTTCGTTTGCTCGGACATTCATTGCTTTCACGATCAAATATTTCAGAAAAAAGGAGAATGAGAAAGAATGAAAATCAAACAATTAACTGCGGGGCTCCTTGCGATCATCCTGGTATGCTCTGCTTTATTCATGAGCGGCTGCAGCACAACAAAACCGACGCAGGCTACCGAAACCACTGCTGAAGCCACTGCCGAAACCACCGCCGAAACCACCGCCGAAACCGCCGCCGAAACCACTGCCGAAAGCTCATCTGTACTGTTCACGACGCCCCGCGAGCGTATCGGGGAGGACGCGGAGGATTCTCCCGAATGGGTAACAAAACTCGACGCGGCAAAGGATGCGAAGCAGCTCTTTGTGGTCGCGGGCTATGAGCGCTCGACCGCTTGGATCTCCATGCACGAAAAGGACGAAAACGGCAACTGGAAAATGATTATGACTACGCCCGGCTTTATCGGTAAAGAAGGTCTGGGCAAGACCAAGGAGGGCGACGGCAAGACGCCTGTCGGCACCTTCAGCTTTAACAAGGCTTTCGGCATCGCCGATGACCCGGGCTGTGCGATCCCCTACACCAAGGCGGATGAAGATACCTATTGGTCGGGCGACAATGACGTCATGTACAATCAGATGGTCAGCATCAAGGATTATCCCGACCTCGACACCGAGAGCAGCGAGCATATCGTGGATTATCGGTATGAATACCGCTACTGCCTGAACATCAGCTATAATCCCGACGGCACCAAACACGCGGGCTCGGCAATCTTCCTACACTGCTTTGGCAACAGAAAGCCCCGCACCGGCGGCTGCGTCGCGATTCCCGAGGAACAGATGTATTATGTGATGCGTCACGTTGACCCTGCATGCGTCGTGGTGATCGATTCTATGGAGAACCTCGGAGCGGAGTTTTGATCGCTCAAAACAACTGAATAGACCGTTAGAAAAGGGACTGTGGGAAAACACTGTCATTGCCGGAAGTGATGACAAAGGAGGTGTTATTTCACAGTCCTTTTGTTATTGACATAGCAGAGAGCAAAATGGTATAATAACCTTATAAATCCGGTTATTATACAAATTTATATGCCCGCCCGGTTTGTCGCTTCGCGACAACGGGTGATGGCTGATTATACCATATAAACATAAAGGCGGTGAAGAGATGGCATTCGATACCTTTGATGAAGGCATCAGCTTAGGCGGTATGCGCTCCAAGACGGAGATCCGTACCCTGATATGCTATATGTACAAGAGCGTCGGCTCCCCCATGAGCAAGGACGCCGTGATCAACGCGCTGATGGAGAAGGGGCTCGCGAACTACTTTGAGACCAGCGCATGCTTTGAGGATCTGGTCAGCAAGGGTAACATCGAACTGACCGACGCCGAAAAGGGCTTGTACTACAATACCGAAAACGGCGATATGATCGCAACCCAGCTCGAGGATACCCTCGCCCCCACCGTGCGCGAGCGCGCGACCGAATGTGCCCTGAGCCTCTTGAAGCGCGAGCAGATCGAGAGCAGCAACAAGGTCACGATCGAGAAAACCGAGAACGGCTGTAACTTGACCTGCCGTATCTCGGGCGGCGATATGGACCTGCTCAGCTTTACCGTATATGTACCGGATGTCGCCCAGGCGCGTCAGATCCGCAAGAACTTCTATAAGAATCCCGACATGTTCTACGACGTGATGATCGCCATGCTCACCCGCAACAAGCGCGAGGTCAGAGATATCTTAAACGAGCTCGGCTCCGTTATCTAAGCCCAACGGCTCCCTTCTCCGGGGAGCCGTTTATAACGCCGTCAACAGCACCAGCAGCGCGACGCCCGGGACGCCGCCGATCATCGAGGTCAAAAGCGTCAGCCGCGTAACGGGGATATATACCCCGATCAGATTTGACAGGCAGTTGACCGCGCACAGTACCGCGATTCCCAATACCATCGACAGAAAAGCCCTCTTGAAGGGCTTTTTACTTTTTGCCGCGTAATGGATGAAAGAAAACAACAGGAAGGTACACCCGACCGCTAAAAACACATACAGCATACTTTTCTCCAAAACAAAAAGACTACCGGATCACTCCGATAGTCTATTCTATGTTGTACGTTATGAAATTATTATGCCTCGTCGGCAGTAGCGGTCACAGCCGCGGAGTCGGGAGTCGCGGTAGCAGCGGTATTGGCATTACCCTTAACAGCGTAAGCGATGATGTTCAGCGCCAGAACGACGACGACAAAGACGATCGCGAACCACTTGGTCGCGCGGGAGAGGAACGCGTCATAAGAGCGCGCCTTGTTCTTAGAGAAGAAGGTGTCCGCACCGCCGGAAACAACGCCGATGCCCTGCTGGTTACCTTCCTGCAGAATAATAACAACAACCAGTACAATAGAAGCGATCAGCAGAAGTGCTCCTAAGATAATTTCAACAGCAGACATAATTTATCTTCCTTTCAATGCGATTATACTCAAATGCAAAGATAATTGTATCATACAAACAATCAGATTGCAAGTATTTTTTTATAAACCCGCAAAATTTGTTAAATCCTCCCGCTGACTTATAATATCGACAGCTGTTGGGCTTCATCATCGGATGACGGCAGAGCGCCCGCGGCGGGCAGCGTGCGCGTACGGTAGCGCGAAGGCTTGCTGAACCTGCCCTCCTCGTAGGGTGCGATACTCATGACGCGATGACCCTTCCTGAGCTTCATGACCGCTACGCCCTGGGTGTTCTTGGTGGTCTTGGGCGCGATCGAACCGCTGTGGAAGAGCAGCATACGACCCGCGGAGGACGTCAGGAGGAACTCTCGATCCTCCTTGCAGTAGTCGATACCGGCGAGCGGCGATTTATCCGAGTAAGCGTTGATCAGCTTCTTGCGGTTGGTCTTGGTCTCGTAAGCGTTCAGCGGCACCTTCGCGACCTTGCCGTTCTCGAATGCAAAGAGCAGATAGCCGCTATAGTCCTTGGTCTTGAGGACGAATACCGCCTTCTCCCCTTCATCCATGCCGAGACGCGCGGGGATATACTCGCCGAAGGCGCTCGCCTTGGTATCGGCGATCTCGCTGACCTTGGTCTTGTAGACCTGACAGCGATCGGTGAAGAACAGCAGATCGGTGTTGTTGGTGGTCTCGGTGGTATAGACGATCTCGTCGTTCTCCTTGAGCTTCTGCTCACCGCTCATACGCAGGCTCTGGGGCGTGATCTTCTTGAAGTAGCCTTCCTTCGTAAAGAACAGGTGAACAGCGTAATCGGGGATCTCCTCCTCGACGTTGACGTCGTCGGGCAGCTCGTCGGCACGCAGCAGCGGACACAGCCTGTCCTTGCCGTACTTATCGGCGACCTCCTTGAGCTCCTTGACGATGATGGTCTTGACGCGCGCCTTGGAGTTGAGGATCGCCTCGAGCTCGGCGATATCCTTGATCAGCTGTTCGATCTCAGCGGTACGCTTGAGGATATATTCGCGGTTGAGATGACGCAGGCGTATCTCGGCGACATATTCCGCCTGGATCTTGTCGATGCCGAAGCCGATCATCAGGTTCGGTACGACCTCCGCCTCCTCCTCGGTCTCGCGGACGATCCTGATCGCCTTGTCGATATCCAAGAGAATCAGCTTCAAGCCTTCGAGCAGATGGAGCTTATCCTGCTTTTTCTTTAAGTCAAAATAGGTTCTGCGGCGGATGCACTCGACGCGGAACGCGATCCACTCGTTGAGGATTTCCTTGACGCCTAAGGTCATCGGTACGCCGCCGATCAGGATGTTGAAGTTACAGGAGAAGCCGTCCTCCAGCGTGGTGAGCTTAAAGAGCTTCTGCATCAGCTTATCGGGATCGGTACCGCGCTTTAGGTCGATGGTGATCTTCATACCGTCGAGACCGGTCTCATCGCGGATATCGGAGACCTCCTTGACCTTGCCGTTCTTGACGAGGTCGATAACCTTCTCGATGATGACCTCGGTGGTGGTAGTCGGCGGGATGTGGGTGATGTCGATGCAGTTCTGCTTTTTGTCGTACTCGTAGATGGAGCGGACCCTGATCGAGCCTCTGCCGGTACGGTACACCTCACGGATGGTCTCTTCGTTATAGATAATCTGCGCGCCGCCGGAGAAATCGGGAGCGGGCAGCGTGGTGATGATATCATGATCCTTGTCGCGGATCAGCGCGGCGGTCGTCTCGCAGATCTCGCGCAGGTTGAAGGAACAGATATTAGACGCCATACCGACCGCGATACCCGTATTGGCGTTGACCAGCACCGAAGGATAGGACGCGGGCAGAAGGGTCGGCTCCTTCATCGTATTATCGTAGTTGTCGACGAAATCGACGGTGTCCTTGTCGATATCCTTGAACAGCTCGTTACAGATCGGGTCGAGCTTCGCCTCGGTATAGCGGGAAGCCGCCCACGCCATATCGCGGGAGTAGAACTTACCGAAGTTGCCCTTGCTGTCGACGTACGGATGCAGCAGCGCCTCATAGCCGCGGCTGAGTCGCACCATCGTATCATAGATCGCGCTGTCGCCGTGGGGGTTGAGCTTCATCGTCGCGCCGACGATATTCGCGGACTTGGTACGGGCGCCCGTGAGCAAGCCCATCTTATACATGGTATACAGCAGCTTGCGGTGCGAGGGCTTGAAGCCGTCGATCTCGGGGATCGCGCGCGACATGATGACACTCATCGCATAGGGCATGAAGTTCTCTTCGATCGTCGAAGCGATAGGCTGCTCGACGATATCGCCCGCGCCGGCGATCACGCCGTTGGTGATCGGTTTTATATTAGGTTTTTTCGTTTGTTTTTTCTTAGCCATAGTTTTTCCTTTGATTGAAGAACTCTTTTACAACGATTCACGATACAAAAACCGTGTTACCGTCATCACGAAACGTCCAGGTTATCCGTGTAATTCGCGCCGAACTCGACGATATAATCCTTTCTGCCCTGCAAATTATCGCCTAAGAGGACGTCGAAGATATGCGCCGTGCGCTCTGCGTCGTCGGGCATGACCTTGATCAGGCGGCGGGTCTCGGGGTTCATGGTAGTCAGGCTCATCATATCGGGCTCGTTTTCGCCCAGACCCTTCGAGCGCTGGATCGTGAACTTTGCATTACCGATCTCACTGATATACTTCTCCTTCTCCGCCTCGGTATAGGCGAAGTAGACCTTATCCTTCGCGGTGATCTCATACAGCGGGGACTCGGCGATGAACACCTTTCCCGCCTTGATCAGATCGGGCGTCAGGCGGTAGATCATCGTCAGGAGCATCGTGCGGATATGGAAGCCGTCGACGTCGGCGTCGGTACAGATGATGACCTTGTTCCAGCGCAGGTTATCGAGATTGAAGGCGTTGATATCCTTCTTCTTCGACTTGGTCTTGCCGGTATCGACCTGCACGCCGCAGCCGAGGATCTTGATCAGATCGGTGATGATCTCGCTCTTGAAGATGCGGTCGTAATCGACCTTGAGGCAGTTGAGGATCTTGCCGCGAATCGGCATGACCGCCTGAAAGTCGGGGTTACGCGCCTGTACGCAGGCGCCCTTCGCCGAATCGCCCTCCACGATGAACAGCTCGCGTTCCTCGACGTCCTTTGAGCGGCAGTCGGTGAACTTCGCGATCTTAGAGGTGATGTCCATATTCGCGGTCAGGTTCTTCTTGATCGTCTGGCGCGTTTTCTCGGCGTTTTCACGGGAGCGCTTGTTGATCAGCACCTGATTGGCGATCTTGTCCGCTTCGAGCGGATTCTCAATAAAGTAGACCTCCAGCTGCTTTCTCAGGAAATCGTTCATTGCGTCCTGGATGCCCTTGTTGGTGATGGCGAGCTTCGTCTGGTTCGCGTAAGAGGTAACGGACGAGAACGAGGATATGACGATGACCAGACAATCGGAAACGTCCTCGAACTTGATCTTGCTCTCGTTCTTGTTATACATGTTCTTGCTCTTTAAGTAGCTGTCGATCTGGTAGACAAAGGCGTTGCGAACCGCCTTATCCGGCGCGCCGCCGTGCTCGAGCCACGAGGAGTTATGGTAGTATTCGGTCACGTTGACCTTGTTGGAGAAGGCAAGCGCGACGTTCATCTTGCACTTGTACTCGTCCTTGTCATCGCGGTCGCGGCACATGCGCTCGCCGCTCCAGCTCTGGACAGTCGTGAAGCCGTCCTCGCCGATCAGCTCCTGTACATGGTCGCTGATACCGTTCTCGTAGTAGAACTCCTGTACGTCGAAGGAACGACCCGCCTGCTGACGGAAGATGAACTTCACGCCGGGGTTGACGATCGCCTGGCGGCGGATCATTTCGGTGAAGAACTCCGGCTGCATGTTGATGTCGGTAAAGACCTCGAGATCGGGCTTCCAGCGGATCTTGGAGCCGGTATCTCTGCCGTTGTAATCGGTGGATTGCAGTCCGCCGACGTTCTCACCCTTCTCAAAATGCAGGGTATATTTCTTATGATCGCGGCGTATCTCGGCGTCCATATACTCGGACGCGCACTGGGTCGCCGCCAAACCCAGACCGTTCAAGCCCAGCGAGAACTCATAGTTCTCGGCGTTCGCGTTGTTGTACTTACCGCCGGCATACATCTCACAGAACAGCAGATGCCAGTTGTAGTCCTCCTCCGCCTTGTTATAATCGACGGGGATGCCGCGTCCGTGGTCCTCGATCTCGACCGAGCCGTCGTTGTAAACGGTCAGTACGATCTCCTTACCGTAGCCCTCGCGCGCCTCGTCGATAGAGTTAGAGAGGATCTCGAAAACACTGTGCTGACAGCCCTCGATACCGTCGGAGCCGAAGATGACCGCGGGGCGCTTACGCACGCGGTCGGCGCCCTTTAAGGACGAGATACTGTCGTTGCCGTAATCCGGCTTTTTCTTTGCCTTAGCCATAGTTTCACCTTGGTTTCTGTTAGTTAAGAGGCGCTGACAGCGCCGCGGGAGAGCCGAAACTCTCCCCTGCAATTTATTTGATACCTTTCAGCTTCTTGATCTGGTCGCGCAGGAACGCGGCGTGCTCAAATTCGAGCAGCTTCGACGCCGCCTGCATCTCCTTCGTGAGCTGTTTGATCATTTCATTCTTCTGTTCACGCGACATCCTGCCGACGTATTCCATCTCTTCATCGGTATGGGTCGAGATCTCGATGATATCATTGACCTTCTTGATGATGGTCTGCGGGGTAATGCCGTGTTCTTCGTTATATTTCTGCTGGATACCGCGGCGGCGGTTGGTCTCGACGATGGTGTTCTTCATGCTCTCGGTCACGCTGTCGGCATACATGATGACCGTACCGTCGGCGTTGCGCGCGGCTCTGCCGACCGTCTGGATCAGCGAGCGCTCCGATCTGAGGAAGCCCTCCTTATCCGCGTCGAGGATCGCGACTAAGCTGACCTCGGGGATATCCAAGCCCTCGCGCAGAAGGTTGATACCGACGAGCACATCGAACTTACCCAGTCGCAGGTCGCGCACGATCTCCATACGCTTGACGGTATCGATATCGTGGTGCATATAGCGCACCTTGATATCCATGCTCTCGAGGTATTCGGTCAGGTCCTCCGCCATCTTTTTCGTCAGGGTCGTCACCAGTACGCGCTGACCCTTCTCCGTGCGGATATTGATCTCGGAGATCAGGTCGTCGAGCTGACCCTCGGTCGGTCTTACGGAGATCTCCGGATCGAGCAGACCGGTGGGTCGTATGATCTGTTCAGCTACGACCGCGCTTTTCTCCAGCTCCAGAACACCGGGAGTCGCGCTGACAAAGACCGCCTGATTCAACCGTTCATAAAACTCGTCAAAATTAAGCGGGCGGTTATCATACGCGGACGGCAGGCGGAATCCATAGTCGATCAGGCTCTTCTTGCGGGCGTGATCGCCGCCGTACATACCGCGCACCTGCGGCAGCGTGACGTGGCTCTCGTCAACAAAGAGCAGAAAGTCCTTCGGGAAGTAGTCGAGCAGGGTAAACGGCGCCGAGCCGGGCGCGCGACCCGACAACACGCGGGAGTAGTTCTCGATACCCGGGCACATGCCGATCTCCTGCAGCATTTCGATATCATAGTGGGTACGCTGCTCAATGCGCTGAGCCTCCAGCAGCTTACCATTGTCGCGGAAATATTTCAGCCGTTCCTCGAGCTCCCGCTCCAGCTCCGCGATCGCGCGGCTCATCTTCTCGCCGTCGACGATATAGTGCGAGGCGGGATAGATCGCGGCATGGCGCAGGTTTGCGATCAGCTCGCCGGTCAGCGGATTGATCTCGGTGATACGGTCGATCTCATCGCCGAAAAATTCCACACGGATCACTCGGTCGGAGGACGACGCGGGAAAGATCTCCACAATATCGCCGCGCACGCGGAACTTATCGCGCACGAAATTGATATCGTTGCGCTCATACTGCAGCTCGATCAGCTTACGGATCAGGTCGTCACGGCTTTTCTCCATTCCGGGTCGCAGGGAGATCACCATGTTGCGGTAATCGATCGGATCGCCCAGTGAATAGATACAGGACACCGAGGCGACGATGATCACGTCGCGGCGCTCCGACAGCGCGAGAGTTGCGCTGTGGCGCAGCTTATCGATCTCATCATTGATCGCGGAATCCTTTTCGATATAGGTATCGCTCTGAGGAATGTATGCCTCAGGCTGGTAGTAATCATAGTAAGATACAAAGTACTCCACCGCATTCTCGGGGAAAAACTCCTTGAACTCGGAGCAGAGCTGCGCGGCGAGAGTTTTATTATGCGCTAAAATCAGGGTCGGACGGTTCACCTGCGCGATGATATTCGCCATAGTGAAGGTCTTGCCCGAGCCCGTAACGCCCAGCAGGGTCTGTTCCCTATTCCCCGCGTTGATACTGTCGACCAGCTTTTGTATCGCGGCGGGCTGATCGCCCGTGGGCCGGTATTCCGATACAAGCTTAAAGCTATCCAAGCCTCATCATCCTTTTCGTTTTACATCAAACAAGCCCGACTCCGCCATCGACACGCAGTCGTGATCGGCGACGATAAAGTGGTCGAGCAGATTCACCTTTACAAGCGCCAGCGCATCCATCAGCTCAAAGGTCAGACGGACATCCTGCTGCGAGGGCAGAGCGCAGCCGCTGGGATGACTGTGGGCGAGGATACAGGAGGTAGCGCCGTAGTTCAGCGCCAGAGTTACGATCTCGCGGATCGAGATACTCACCGAGTTAAAATCACCGTGAGCGATCATCCCGCTGTACAGCTCCTTACCCTTCTGATCCATGAGCAGCAGAAACACATGCTCCTCTTCCTCCATACCGATAAAGCGATCAATAATAAGGCGAGGGATCGAATCCTGCTTGATCACCTTGGCGGGGTTATGATGCTTATCGACGAGGTAAAGCCGCGTTACATTGGGGAACAGCTTCAAATACAGCGCCTGGTGCTCCGTCAGCCCGGCGCGCTTGAGCATATCCATACTCGCGTCAAGTACCGCCGACAGCGAACCGAAGCGAGCGATCAAGTTCTTTGCGATATCATTCGTATTGCGCTGAGGGATCGCGTAATAGAGGAGGATCTCCAGCACCTCATGCGGCGCAAACATATCGATCCCCTGCTCGAGCAGTTTTTTCTTCATGCGGGCACGGTGACCGCTGTGGTCAGCTTTTTGCATCACAACACCTCCTCGATGAACTCCGGACGCATACAAAACAGTAAAACACCCCTAACACGTGCTATATAGCATCGTCAGCGTTCTCTATACTGTTATAAGGCATACAATACCGTTATAAACCCTATATGTAGCCATTTTAAATAGATTTTAACACAATTTATAGTAGATTGCAATATTTATCAAATGATTGTAACCGTAGAAACGCCTTTTTCAAGCCAGTTTTGAACCGTATATTTCCGAATAAGAAAAAAGTGCCGTTCTTTGTGAACAGCACCTGCTTCACAGCTTTTGCGTGAACTTTTATACTAATCCTTGATAAAAAGATTTAATCAGATATTAGTGATATATTTCGGATAGCGCGACGGGAGACGCAGACAGGCTGGCGCCTGTCACTTCCCGAGTACAGCGAACGACGACGACAACAAAGCTATACGAAATATAGCGCAATAGATGATAAAGGTTTTTATTTAGGATTAGGATTAGTATCAGCAATAGAAACGCCCTTAATGTAAAACTTCTTTGATGCAGCTTGAGCAGCGTCAGAACCATCGGACAATCTGCAATAAATATGCTCCATATATACTTCGTCAGTACCCGAACGACCGGCATCAACGGTAGTCATTGACTCTCCGCTCTTTGCGCCGTAGTTGCTGGAGTTAGCTGCAATAACGGTCCAGAACTTGATGTCGTTAGTAATAGTACCAGCAGGATCATCATAGGCGATGGACGCAGGAGTTGCATTGAAGGTTGCATTGTTGTCTGCGTTGTTCAGTTTAGCACTGTGAGACCATTCACCGTCTGTATCGGTTTTTACAACCAGACCGGCAGCAGCGGTGGTCTTCATGGAGATACCGTGTGCTTCGGCATCAGGGTTAGCAGCGAACCATGCGAATGTTGCGGAACCAAGAGCTACGAGAGCTACGAGGAGCATCGCAACGGAAGAGAGTAACGCTCTCTTTCTGAATTTAGTGTTTGTCATGAGAATTCCTCCTTAAATTATTTTTGTCCCAAACACGAGGACAGATTTACTATTTAATCAAGCGTTTCTGCGCTTGTTTAAACCGAAAATGTTTCGGGAGAACGGAGAACAGAGAACGGAGAACGGTGAAGGGAAAATCCTTTGGATTTTTGAATATATATACCGTTTCATCTATTTACCGTTCTTTGAGGTTTTCAGCGTTGCTGTTAACATACGGATCAACGACTTTAATAAAGGCTTTAAATCGTTATACGATTCATCAAAGAATCCGGATTGTTCTAAAATAATAAGCCAAAACTCTGTTTCGTTCGCTTCTTTTGCTGCTATTTGAATTTTGTTAATAAAATCTGCTTTACTGATTGCGTACTCAGCTTCATGGATATTGGCGCCTATACTCGTACCGCTTCTAAGAATCTGTCTTGCCACGACATACTCGCGCTTAACTTCTGTAAGCCATTTATAGTAAGAAATGATCCTCAGCGAAAACTCTATTGAATAGGTTGCCAGTTCACCTTTTATAATCTAAAACCATCAATAATTGAACGAGCGGAGCGAGAAACATGCACCGTTCTCTGTTCTCCGTTATCCGTTCTCCATAAAAAACTATTCAAACGAATTTCCGTTTTCATCGGCTCCGCCGAAGAGCATTTGGATGGTCAGATTTGAATCCTGTACATCGTTGTCACACTCGGGGTCGTTACCCTCTGCCCAGATACGAACCGTGATCTGCTTCGGCTCGAGCTTGTTCAAATGGAAGAGCCGGGAATCGGCGCCGAAGCTCTGACCTACGTCAAAGGTACTCTGGCCGTTGACCGGGGTGCCGCGGTTGAGCTCCCAAATAGCGGCGGAGCCGCTGTCCTCGAACGACGTACGAACCGCCCGGATGATATCCGCCTTGGAGCCGGTCTCGGTAGTGGTACATGCGGTGGTAGCGTTAGAGCCCTCAACCTGTACGGTCTGTCCGGACAGGTGAACATACATATCCGTGGTAGCGATGAACCAGACCTTGAACTCAAGATAGGATGAGGTCTCATTCGCGTTACGGGAGCTGCCGTTCTGACTTACAAAGGTGATACCGTTGCTGGTAGTAACCGGATCAAGTCGCTGATCGGCGATCCTCGTACCGTTCACCGAGGAAAGATACTGGTTGATCATATCGTTGGTCAGCACCTTCTTCCACTGGGAAACGTCGGTACCGCGGTTCTCGATATCAAGGTACAACTCGTGAGTCCGATGACGAAACCGTTGAAGAAAAGTTCTATAACGGACACCTCCAAGACTCGATAAGGTATAATAAATTGCGCAAAAACAAAATGGCATAAAAAGCAGACATAGTTTGCAGAATCTGTTAGAATGAAGTTACGACACAAAACATTCTGAAAGGAGACAGCAAACTATGTCCAAGAAAATTGTACAACTAAATGAA
>CACZYF010000016.1:0-37981 GCA_902785355.1 uncultured Ruminococcus sp.
GTCTGCATCGCGTAGCCGACGCGGTCGGATATATCGCCGACCTTCATGTTGGTCTCCACCAGCCTGTCCGCTGCCCACTCCATGCGCACCTTGATCTGATACTCCTTGAAGCCGTAGCCATACACCTGCTTGAAATACTTCTTAACGGTGGTATCACTCAACCCGTACTTCTCGCCGAACTGCGCCGCCGTGTACTTCGTGCCGAAGTCACCGGTCAGACAGCGGTAGATGTCCGCGGCGATCTGCTTCTGCTTTTTGCTGAGCTGACCGTCCTGTTTGCTTTTCAAGTCAGACCCGAGGTTATGACCGATCAAGACGGTCGCGGCGAGGATGACGATGCCCGCCTTGTTCTCGAAGCCCGCTTCAAGCAGCTTATCGAGAATCTGATCGGTCGACTTGGAATAAGCAAACAAGTAACCGTCCGCGTCGAAGATATCCTCCTCCGGCAGTCCCATCGACTCGATCACCACGCGCAGCATGCGGAACATGGGGCTTTCCTCCACCAGCGTGTCCACCTGCATCGTGATCTCGACGCCTGTGAAGCGGGCAGTCGTGAAATCAAAGCTGCGGTCGTCGCCGACGCTGTAGTCCATCATCACCTGCCCCGCAGGGAGGATATTCTTTTTGCCGTTTACCGTAAATTCGCAGCTGCCGTGCTTGCAGATCAGCGTGCGCAGGTAACGCCCGCCGTCTCCGCGGCGAAAGCCGAGCTTCCACAGATCAGGCAGCTCCGGTGAATAAATATCATAAAAGATGATCTGCATGCTCTTAAACGGATGGTAGGAAATGATCCGTCCCTCACCGTCCTCGAGCAGCAGCTCGACGCGCTTTTCGCGGTCGTTGTCCAGCAGCTCATGCTCGTCCAAATGACTGACTTTTTTGACTCCCATATTTCCTCTCCCTGTACGGGATCGGTCATGATGTAAAATAAACCTGTTTGATTGTAACATATTGGTTTTTCAATTACCACAACCCAAACAGTTTTTTGAACCTTTCAGAGCGATAATCGCGTCATTTTTGAAAATTTTTCCTATTACCTCTTACTAGTTGAAAGCTATTTCGGTAATAAAAACTATTTACAGTATTCTGAATAGTCTTAACCATTGAAGCATGATGATTATCTGTCATTAAAACACGTTCCGTGAATATCACTTCAGCCGCAGATTAGCCGCACGAAGAGAAAATGTCGAAATGCGTTTGAAACAGAGGACTTGCGTGCAAAAATGATGTATCGGACGTGTATTTCGCCATATCCGACACACGTCCTGCGCAAGTATGTAGAATCGTTCGGCAAAAGCGACACACTTTGCAAAAATGTCTTGACTTTTCACACGTTCGATGGTATACTTATCCTCGCACGAAAGAAAGTGCCGCACGTTTATGCGACACCCACTCGTTCAACTCAATATTTAGGGGTATAGCTCAGTTGGTAGAGCAGCGGTCTCCAAAACCGCGTGCCGAGGGTTCAAGTCCTTCTGCCCCTGCCATCCTAAAAACGGCTTAAACAGTGAGTTTAAGCCGTTTTTCTGTTATGTATGTATTCGTGTTTGCAGCACTTTTTCTACCGCTTTTTCTACCAAAAAATCGCATGAAATGCTTTAAAATCCACCGTATTCGTCGGGTACACCATCAAAACAGCATCACTTTTTTGGGGGCAAAACCCGCCCAAAAAATCCGCTGATATTCTAATAAAAACTCCGCAACACCTGCGTATGGCGTTGCGGAGTTTTGCGTTATCTTTGTTTACAGCGTCGCAATTTTTGAGATTGCTTTACCTGCGCCAAAACCACTACAATAATCCTTTTTCGGATCCTTTGAAACAAACCATATATATTCATTGTTCACCAGATATTTCAGAAAATCGTAGTTTTCAAATTCCAGCGCATAGTCAATAATAGTCTTGTCGTATTCATCGGGATTTAAAAAATGCTCAGAATCCTTTTTGATTTCTTTCCAAAGCGTTCGTCAAGCGTCGTCTGCTTTTCCATAGGCTTTAATCTTCTGTCACTTTTTTGAACTGCTTTTATTATACGACTGTTCTTCAAAAAGCACAAGTACGATTTTTGATGATACCCGGTATCTTTTTTGATACCTGTGCGAACGGCATAGTAAAGGCTGCCGTTTAATTTGACTTGTCAGAAATACCGGAATATGCTATAATCGGCAGCGGAGATGAAACGATGAACACGAAATATAAAAAGACCTTGCTGGCGTGTTATTTAGGCTTTGTGACGCAAGCCATAACCGCTAATTTTGCGCCGCTGCTGTTTATAACATTTTTTAAAACCTATCATATATCCTTTGGCGAGCTGGCGCTGATTCCCACCTGTTTTTACATTACGCAAATCATTATTGATTTCATCTGCACAAAATTCGCGGACAAAATCGGTTATCGAATCAGTATTGTACTATCGGAAATAACCTCCGCCGCCGGACTGATTGGTCTTGCGTTTTTACCGGATATTTTGCCCAATCCTTTTATCGGAATACTGATTTGCGTCGTTATTTATGCTGTCGGGAGCGGCTTGATTGAAGTGCTGTGCAGTCCGATTGTCGAAGCGTGTCCTTTTAAAAACAAAGAAGGCATGATGAGCTTGCTGCATTCCTTTTATTGCTGGGGCGCCGTCGGCGTTATTTTAGGCTCTACCTTATTCTTTACCCTATTCGGCGTAGAGCATTGGCGTATTTTAGCCTGCATTTGGGCGGTGATACCGCTCTTTAATATCGTTAATTTCGCCACCTGTCCGATGGAACCCATTGTGAAAGACGGAAAAGGAATGACGGTCAGGGAGCTTTTTAAATCCCGCATTTTCTGGGTATTGATGCTTCTGATGGTTTGCGCAGGTTCCTCGGAGGCTGTCATAGCACAGTGGTCCTCCGCCTTTACGGAATCGTCCCTGCATGTGTCCAAAACAGTAGGCGACTTAGTGGGACCCTGCGGCTTCGCGTTTTTTATGGGACTGAGCAGGGTTTTGTATGTAAAAATCAATCAGGAAATCAATTTAACCGTATTTATGACGTTTTCCGGGCTTTTGTGCTTTGGCTGTTATCTGCTGGCAGGCTTGGCGCCTATCCCGGTTCTGGGATTAATCGGCGTTATGTTATGCGGCTTTTCTGTCGGAATTATGTGGCCGGGCTCCATCAGTATTTCCTCCTCTATTCTTCCCAAGGGCGGAACCGTACTGTTTGCTTTCCTGGCTTTAGCCGGAGATTTAGGCGGCTCAGCCGGTCCTATGATTGTCGGAAATGTATCACAACTGGCAGGCGACAACCTGCAAATTGGCATTCTTTCGGGAATCGGGTTTCCCATCCTGCTCGTCATATGCGTCTTAATCATCAGAAGCCGGAAAGAAAAAGAACAGAGCTCGCTCTAAAGCGATCACTGATTGCATTTTCCGCATCGAGTGCAGCCGTTGCAGATCGGCTTCATTCCGCAGGTACTGCATTTCTCGCCAAAGTACGGCTGATAACGCCGCTCGTTTGAGATCGGCATACCGAGAAGGTTCGTGAGCTTAAAGTCAACAGCTTTTCCCCGGTAGCTTAACCCCGACTTGTATGCCTGCTGAGATTGAAGCTCGCTGCCTTCAATACAGTACATTCTGCCGTCCTTAACAAACCGCCGACCGGTTCCGCAAAACACAAAGGTCACATTATGCCGCTCGCACTCATCGCGCAGACGCTTCACCCACTCATACCGGCAGGGGCGAGCTCCGGCGTAGTTCTCTCCGTCACAGAGTACCTGCTCCACTTGACCCGTCGAAAGATATTCTTCGAGCGTGATCTCGCCGATCAGCGGCGCACACATGACGCCCTTGTGCTTGAAGGGCAGTTCCAAGAGAATCGGAATACGCTCGTCGGCACGCTTTTGATTTTCACAGCTGACATTAAAGAATACATTCTCCCATCCCTCTCCCCAATCGTGCGGAAGGCAACCGCGAACACGTTCGGGGCGTTTGGTCAGGAGAAAGAACACCACATCGGGCCGTTGACGGATGATGCCCCACGCTTCGTCCCGCCACGGGTCGGCCTCCTGCAGAAAAAAGTCTGAGGTCATGCAGACGCGCAGCTGTTCCCCACTCTGTACCTTATAGCGGCCGAGCCTGTCCTTAGTCAGCGGATAACGAAAGCCGGCTTTGGTTCGGTAGATGTCCGCGCCGCTTTTGCCGCGCTGTTCATCAAGAAAGTACATGTAGCAGTTTTTGCAGCCTTCACTGCATTTTTTACACCCGTGCCACGGGTTCCAGATATCATGCATGGCGTCACCTTCTGTTCCCTATGTGTATCAGAATCATTCCACCCGATTGCAAAATGACTGCCTCTGTTTTTTTCGGGCGCCGTATCGATCCTTCATTCAACTTTATTATATCATTTTCCGTGCTCCGTGTAAACCGGACAGTTCGGATTTAATACGATTCAGAACTGAATCGGTTCAGTGAACAGAACAGGATATTATGTGAAACTTTGTGTCGAATGTCTTGCTATTTTGTCAAAAATGAGGTAAAATATAATGGTTAAGGTATATTTCTTAGGAGGAATTATAATGAAAAGAACATTAACCGTTATGCTTACCGTTCTGCTGACCCTGGCGCTTGTGTTCACGCTCGCCGCCTGCGGTGGAAATAAAACCGCTACCGAGGCTCAGACCGAGGCGACTGTCGCTGCTACCGAAGCAGCACCCGCCGCGACCGAAGCTGCTGCACAAACCTCTTCCATCAGTCCCGACGACACCGTCTTTACACACGACGGCGTTTCCGTCGTACTCAACGATGAGGCGGAACCGATCATCGGCGCTCTGGGCGATCCCGTCAACACCAGTTCTCAGCTGAGCTGCCACGGCGGCGAAGGCGACGACAAGACCTATGAGTACAACGGCTTCAGCGTAGGCACCTATCCCAAGGACGGCGTTGACCGTATTCTCGAGGTCGTTATCTCCGGCGAAGGCATCCCAACCGCGAAGGGTATCCAGGTCGGCGATCCGCTCTCTAAGGTCACAGAAGCATACGGCGATGGCTACCGCACCGTCGGTATGTATTACGCCTATGAAGCGGGAGACGGCAAGTCGCTGCAGTTTTTCATCGAGAACGACACCGTTAAAGAAATCGACTACTATTACGACGTATAATCACTGAGTATCCGGCAGCGGCGTGAGACGGATCCCGCTTCACGCCCTGCCGTTTTTTTGAGGGAAAGCTATGAAACGGTATCTACCGCGTGCCATCAAGATTGCGTGTTTTCTGCTGGCGCTGGCATTATGCGTAGGCGTGCTGCAGGAATATGTCCTCTGCCGCGCCGATCACAACCGAGAGCGGCTCAAGGGCTTTTATGAAGAAGATAAGGACTCGCTGGATCTGGTGATCCTCGGAGCAAGCGAGGTCTACTCGGACTTTGCGCCGGGCTACGCTTACGCGCGCGACGGGATCAGCAGTTATCTCTTCGCTACACAGGCGAACTCTATCCTCAACTATCAAAGCCAGCTGGAAAACGTCCTGAGCCGACAGAAGGATCCGCTGATCGTTATCGAGCTCAACGGCGCTGTCTACGGCGACGAGGAGGAGGTCACCAAGGAAGCGAACCTCCGCAACTATGCCGATAACGTGCCGACTGACCGCGTCAAGCTGGAGTGGATCGCCCGTAATATTCGCAAGAATCAAGTCGAGTACCTCTTCCCTATCATGAAATATCACGGCGTATGGAGCGACCTTTCCGCCGATCAAAAATACCGCAAGACGATCTGGCAGAACAGGCGCCGCGGCTACAACTACCTCAAAGGCATCCTCAACGAGACCGGCGTCTTCCGCAGTACCCAGCGCTCGATGAACAGCTCGCTCCCGCAGCTCGCCGACAGCAAGGCGCCGCTGACCGGGATCGAAGAAAAAGGTCTGCGCGATCTGCTCGAGTACTGCCGCTCCCGGAACCTCACGAACGTCGTGTTCGCCCGCTTCCCGCATATTGTTGTCAAACGTACTTACTCACGCTTTGAGCGCGGCAACACCGTAGGCGATATCGTGAAGGAATACGGCTTCGACTACCTGAATCTCGAGCGGGATATCGCTGAAACCGGGCTGGATGAAGCGACGGACTTCTACAACCTCGACCATCTGAATGTCAACGGTCAGCAAAAGTTCACCGCCTATCTGACGGACGTGCTCAAGACGCATTACGGACTCTCTCCGCGCGAGAAATCCGACAGCGTCAAAGCGGAATGGGACGAATGTCAGCGCTATTATCAGGCGTATGTCAACTACAGCAAAAGCCTGATCGAGAAGGGCGAAACGATCGAGCTTTCAGAGGACTGTGAGCTGATCGAAAAGCTCAGAGATTATTTGCCGAAGGAATAATACCTGAAAAAACCGGAGCATTCAGCGCGAATGCTCCGGTTATCTTTTATTTGATTCTACTTATTGAAACTGCTGATTCAGCTCAATCGCCTTGTGCTTCCACTCAGCGTCGTTGACGGTCGTGAAGTAAGCGACGTCGACCTCATCGTCGGGACCGACAGCAAAGTAGCTGTACTTGTCGCTGTGCATGCTCCACTCGGGATCATACATCTTTCCCTCAGCCTCAGCCCAGCCGTGACCGCCGCTGTTGCAGGCGTAAACGTCGGTGCAGCCGATCGCCTTGCACATGTAGGCAAACGCCGCGCCGTAGCTGAAGCAGTCTCCCTTGCCGTAAACAAAGAGGTCGTTGGCGCAGACGACAGGCCAGTCTGATTCGCGATAGGGCGGATCATGCGGAACACCTTCGAGATAATTCTGACGAATATAGTCAAAAGCCGCCTTGAGCTTCTCTTCCTTCGTCATCGAGGAATTGGTACACTTCGCGATATCCTTCGCGGCGGAAAACAGCGCTCCGTCGGAATCGGTCAATACCTGTGTTGCTTTACCGTTGATAACGATCCAGTCAACGCCGTCAACGTTCACGCCGTCGACGTAGCCTTCGTCGACAACGCCCTGTTCATTGACATAGAAATAACCCTCGGTCTCATCGCCGACGACGGTGCTCGTCTGCATCACGCCGCCCTTGTAATAATGTCTGCCGGTCGCGTCGGTCACAAAGCCGTCAGCCTGCGCATCGGTCAGGGTGATGGTCATGCCGTCGGTCAGCGGCGTAGAAGCGTCGACGTCGGGAACAAAATGAGCGGCGTCAAAGCCCGCCTTGGCGATCGCGTCGGCGACCGTGCCGCCGAGAGCGACGTCAACATCCTTGGGGCTCGTGCCGTCGGTGACCTTGACGCGCACCATGCGCTGGATCGTGATCGCGTGATCTTCATTCTCCTTGAAAACGGTTTCAAGCGAGGGCGTCACGACATCCCGAGGGTTCAGCTTAATCTGAGCCATATCGATGAACTGCTGTACATTCATATTGTCCTTGCCGATCACGGTATAGACCGCAGTGCTGTCCGTGATCGTGACCGTCATATCCTTAGCGCAGGCAGAAAACGAAAAAGCCATAGTCAAGACCATGACCACCGTTAAAGCACACGCAATTATTCTTTTTTTCATAATGAACCACCTTTGCAGAATATATCCGTATATTCTAATCTATCCGACAAGTACAATTATAGGGCAAAAGTTAGCTTTGTCAATAAGATTACAAAATAATTCTGTAAAAGAATATCTATTCAATCTACCGCTTTTCTTGTGCAAAAAGACAATCAGGATCGGACAAGTCATAACGCCCCGTACGGGCATACGTCACGCAGCGGGCGCCTCCGCCGCACAACTCGGCGTAATCACAGCCCTTACAGCCCTCCGGGAGTCCCGCGCCGCGTATTGCGATCAGCTCGGGACTCGTTTTGTAGATCGTCAACAGATCGGAGTCATGCACGCTGCCGACGGTGATCGGCAGTCGGCGGCACGCCATCACGGAACCGTCGGCGAGAATCGTCAAAAGGCTCTCCCCCGCCGTGCAGCGGTAGATCTGCTTATTCTTACACGGAATGAACTGTAAAGCACGCTGACACGTTACGCGGTAGCGGCGGTTAAGCCGCGCCGCCTTTCGGCTGAGCTTGATGAAATCATCCGTCGTCAGGGACAGGTGACGTACATCCTCATCTGCGGGGATAATTACCCTGTCATACCAGAGCTTGTTCGCGCCGATCTCGTCGCAGTAGCGAGCGAGCTTCGGCAGCTCCTTCAGATTCTCCCGCTGAGCAGTAAAGGAAACACTGGTGAAGATACCCTGAGAGCGCAGCGCAAAGATACCCTTGACTGCCCGCTGAAAGCTCCCTTTCCCTCGGATCGCGTCATGCACCTGCTCGGTACCGTCGAGACTGACCTGAACATAGTCGACCCCGCAGGCGCGCAGGCGCTTCGCCTCACGCAAGCCGATCAGGGTGCCGTTGGTGAGCACCGCCGTGGTGATACCGCGCTTTCCCGCTTCTTCAAGCAGCCAAAACAGGTTGGGATGGAGAAGCGGCTCGCCTCCGGTGAAATTGATATGCCCTTTCCATCGGTACGCCTTCAACAGCGCCTCGTACTGATCGAGGATCTTCTCAAGAGAAGAACGGTCCTCAAAGGCGGAATAATCGTCCTGATAGCAGTGGGTACACCGCAGGTTACAGCGGTGCGTGATATGCCACTGGAGTGTGAAGAAGCCCTCGTATGATGTATCAGTCATCAGAACGACGAGCTGCCGCCGCCTCCGCAGCCGCCGCCTCCGCAGGAGCTGCCTGAGCTGCAGCCGCCGCCACCGCAGGAGCTGCCCGAGCTGCAGCCGCCGCTGCTGCACGAGGAGTGTTGAACGACGCGGGTCTTCTTACGCACGAAGGTGATATTCAGCTGATTGCCCGTCAGCGTACCGACGCCCATCGGCGCAATCGAAGGAACACTCTGCTTTTTGCTGCCCTGACTGCGTGTACCGAGTGCAATAAGGATCGCGAACACCAGACCCGCCATCACGGAGATGATCACGTAACTGCTGATCTTCATCGGCTCAGGGATATGATCGCCCTCGAGCACACGGTTGATCTGACTGTACACCTCTGACGCACATGCGTAATAATTGCTCTTAGAAGCGTAACTGCTGGCGTTCGAGGTGATGGAACGCGCCAGAGAATCGCTGACGGAATCGTAGATCGTACCGTAGGACTGAACAGTCAGCTTGCGGATATCCATATTGATCGCGAAGATCGTCGCGCTATCGTACTCAAATAGCTCTTTGCGCTTTATTCTCGCCTGGTCGATCTCGTTATAGGTCGTTTCCTCGGTCGTCCAGAAAGCGACGTTGCCGAAACGCGTGATCGGTCGCATATCCTGTACGAGCTTGGTCTCCTCCTCGTCGGTCAGCAGATCGAGCTCGTCGATGATAACGACGCGGTAGCCGGTCTCGGGATCGGTATAAGGGGTATTCCCGGCGGCGGATGCGGAAACGGCGGAGAGCGCCGCAATCAGCACCGCAGCCGTCAGGAGCGCGAGCATACGTCTGAGTTTATTGTTCATCATACAGCGCTCCCTTCTTATTGAACTGAGGCGGCATGCGCTTTGCGACGTCGCGCTGGAAGCGGATGGTATAGAGCACGATGCCGAAGAGCTCGAACATCAGCACAAATCCAAACGCATACATCGTCCAGTTCGGCGCGTGGTCGGAGACCGACAGAAAAACAGCGATCAGGATCGATACGTAGCAGACGATACGCAGCCAGCGCTCGTCATGGATCAGTTTCATCGCCTCGGCAGCCGTACCCATACGGAACATATCGGGCGATTTTTTGATCCTGTCCTTGGTTTTTTTGTAAAGATTATGCAGATTCATGTATTTCACCGTCAGGATGAAGAACGAGACTGCCACGAGAATCATGCCGAACGCGCGATGAGCGCCGCTGTAGGAGCCGTCGATCGCGATCAACGTCATACCCGCCACCATACAGAGGAAGGGGATGATCTCGGACGGTTGGAGGAATCGGGCAGGCTTAAGATCGGGATAGAGCAGGTAGCTCTCCATCGAACAGCACAGAGACTTACGGGTATAGAACAATCCCATCAGCATCAGACCGATGCCGATACCGAGGGTGGGAGCACCCTTGATGGACGGGAGATTGCTCATCCCCACCATGAGGATACCGAAGATGATACCCGCGAAGAGAAGCGCCGCGATCAGGATACGCGCGGGGCTCAGGGGAAGGTCGGCGCTGACCTTGCCCGTCTGACCGTTGACGACGGCGTAGGTGATCTTGTCATTATTGCGGTAGCTCATGAACCACACGGGGCGCAGAACGCGCTTGTGGGATTTGATATTGATCGGGACATTCGTCTCGGAGGGATCGAGCCTGAGCTTTCGGCGCTTGAGCTCCTGCGTGATATTTGGATCGTTGTTCAGCGCGTTGATGCTGTACTGCTTGAGCTCCTCGCGCGCGAGGTGACGGAACTCATTCTGCTGAACATCCGCGATCTCGGCATAAAAGCCGCTCAAATACCCGGGCGCGAAGGGCGTTCTCGCCTGCTCGTCAAAGGGCGCGATGCTCTCGCTGAGACTGTCGTCAAAGGCGGCGGAGGCGTCGTGGGTATAGCCCTCAACGGTCAGATCCATCTGACCCGTGACCTCAAAGATATCCGTTTCATATGTATTGAGGCTGACGCGCTTCTCGCGCGATTTTGCCTCGAGGACATAGCCGCCCTTCTGCTCCGCGACGTAGGTCCAGTACGGCATATAGATGCCGCGGAAGCTGTCGATCAGCTGTGGATCGCGGTATTTCTTCGACACGAAAATGTGCTTTCTGACCTCTTTGATATAAGCTTCCTTACACTGCTCCTTCGTGATCTTGAAGGGAATCACGCTCTCGGGGATCCACTCCTTATGCGTCTTGTCAAAGATCATCGACGCGCCGCCGCAGTAGGGACAGAAGCCCACCGCGTCGTTCTTATCGGTCGTCATCAGCTCGCCGCCGCAGGAAGGGCATATATAGATATAGCCCTCGTAGGTCTTTGCCGACTTCGCGTCATCCCTGACGCTGTCGCCGATCTGAGCGGGGTCATACTGACTGCCGCAGTAGTCACACTGCATGCGCTGGGTCGCGATATCGAATCGCAGCCCGCCGCCGCAGGACGGACATTGTACCATAGTTACCTCCTTAGGTTTTCAATGTTTCATTATCATAGTAAAAGCTGCCGCAAAGCGATACGGCAGCTTTGTGTCAAGTTATCGGTATGCGCTGTAATACTGTGTGCCCGGCTCGGGGGTGATCCCGCCCTTCGCGACCATCAGATCGTGACAGGTAACGAGCTGGTAACCCTGCTGAATCAGCGAGGGGACGATCTGAACCAAAGCGTCGGCAGTCGTATCGTATATCTCATGCATCAGGATGATCGCGCCGTCCTCGACATGGTTCATCGTTTCGTTATAGATCTCGTTCGCGTCGAGCGAATCCCAGTCGCGGGTATCGACCGTCCAGTAGTAGAGCGGCATACCCTCAGCGGCGCACTCGCGCTGTATCGCCTCGGTTGTAAGACCTCCCGGAGAGCGGAAGGCGGTGGGATACTGACCCGTCACGCTGTAGATCGCCTCGCTCGCCTTGCTGATATCCTCGGCGGTCACATCCTCACCGTAATTCTTATGATTCCACGTATGATTACCGAGTTCCATCCCGAGCTCGACTTTACGCCTGAGGTTATCTGCGTGCTCGGCGACGTTACAGCCGATCATGAAGAAGGTCGCCTTCGCGCCGTACTGCTCAAGGGTGTCAAGGATTCGTTCACCCGAATCCCCGCTGAGCGGCCCGTCGTCAAAGGTGAGCGCCACCATCGGGCGGCTCGGGTCGATCGATTCATCGAGCGGCTTATACGCTACCTCACGGATATCCATATGCACCTGAACCGACTTGATATCGCTCATATCTCCGATGAGCTTATCGGGGGTGTTGATATAAGGAGCGACGCGGACGTTATAGGTGCTGTAGGGCTCGACGCCCTCGATATCGGCGGCGCTGATACCGCCGTCGTCGATCCACTTCTGCTGATATTCCGCGTTCTCTGTATCCGCCTTCGCGTATTCGATACAAAAGCCCGCGGCTGAAGGATTCGTGAGCCATTCGACATGGATCACGCCCTCGGTATCGGAGGAAAGTGTGGTAATATCGGTTTTCTGCGGACGGGTCCAGACGGAATCGACCGCCGTATGGCCGCCACTCTTTGACTTATCGTTGAACGCCGTGACATAGAAGCTGTACTCGCTCGCCTGATCGAGCTTAGACACCGTATAGGTCGGCGGGTTCGGCTCCATGACCACGCCCGCCTGGGCATAGTTTTCGTCGCCGATCTTTCGGGAATAGACGTTATAGCCGTCGGCGTGCTCGACCCGCTCCCACTGTAGGGTAACGGAGTCGTTCGTCGTACCGGTCACCTCGAGCCCCTTTACGTTGCCGACATGAGATGAAGCGGCTGACGCGATCGTGAAGACTAAAACCACGAGAGCCATCGCGGCAACGGCGACGACCGGCCACCTTCTTTTCCACGAAAAATCTCTGAAAAATCCCTTTGCACGTTCGATCGGCGAAATCTCAGGATCGTTCAGCTTATCCTTTATTCTGTTTATGGCACCTTGCGTCCCCGAGTCCGCGTCAAGCTTATTTCTCCCGGGGAATGTAACCGTATCGGCGGCAGTATCCCGCACGACGTTGACGCGCGTCGCTCTGCGCGGCGCTGTGTTCTCTGTCGAAACGCGCACAGCCCTCTTCCCCGCCGCAGCCTTATCCGAAGCGCGGGAGGCGTTATCCGCTCGTCCCCTACCCGCCGCATGAGCGGGTCCGCTGCGTTTAGGAGCGGGAACAGGCTCTTCACGAAAATGCCGCGCCTGATGTTCTTTCTCCATATTCTACCCCAACATACAGTGAGATTGTGCTAACTGATTTATTATAGATGATATTATATGTGCTATATTTACTTATTAGAATTATAAACAATATCTTGTCATATTTTGCAGAAAACGATCGTTTTTAGCTCTAAATATGGTATCATTCTTCTTGCAAGGAGCATGGATTCATGGTAGAATAACAGCAGAATGATCCAACAGAAAACGATTACTTCACGGTTATGAGAAAGGAGGTTGCACAGATGAAGCAGATCACCGTCGGGATGCTGGCGCATGTTGACTCGGGAAAAACCACCCTCACCGAAGCGATGCTGTACCTCTCGGGAGCGCTCAGTAAGCTCGGTCGCGTCGATCACAAGAACTCCTTTCTCGATAACTTTCAGCTCGAGCGCGACAGGGGCATCACCATCTTCTCGAAAATGGCGGTATTCACCACCCCCAACGCCCGCTATACCATCCTCGATACCCCCGGGCATGTGGACTTTTCCGCAGAGACGGAGCGAGCGCTTCAGGTGCTTGACTACGCGATCCTCGTCATCAGCGGCACCGACGGCGTACAGAGCCACACCACTACCCTCTGGAAGCTCCTGCAAAAATACCGCGTGCCGTGCTTCCTCTTCGTCAACAAAATGGATATGGACGGCGCCGATAAAAGCCGTGTGCTCAACGAGATCAAATCGAAGCTCAGCGACAGCGCCGTCGACTTCACCGCCGAGAGGAACGAGCTGTACGAGAATATCGCCTTATGCGATGAAAAGCTGCTTGAAAGCTACTACGAGACCGAGACGGTCGGTCATGACGATATCGTCCGCGTGATTCGCGAGCGCAGGCTCTACCCCGTGCTGTTCGGCTCCGCGCTGAAACTCAGCGGCGTTGAAGAGCTTCTGCAAGCGCTCGACGCCTATACCGTAATGCCCCGCTGCGGCGACGATTTCGCGGCGAAGGTCTACAAGATCAGCGAGGACAATCAGGGCAACCGCCTGACCTTCATGAAGATCACAGGCGGCAGTCTCAGGGTCAAGGATATCCCCGCCTCCCGCAAGAATACCGCCGGCGAGAAGGTCAACCAGATCCGCCTGTACTCGGGCGAGAAATTCACCGTCGCAGATACCGCCGAGAGCGGTACGGTCTGCGCGGTCACGGGACTGAGCTTCACGAGCCCCGGCGACGGCTTAGGTACCGAGAGCGACTCGGGGCTGCCGGTGCTCGAGCCGGTGTTGACCTACTCGGTGATTCTGCCCGATACCGTCGACGTACATACAGCGCTCGCGAAGCTGAGGATCCTCGAAGCGGAGGATCCGACCCTGCACGTCAGCCTCAACGAACGCAGCGGCGACATCCAGCTGCAGCTGATGGGCGAGATCCAGCTCGAGATATTGCAGAGCCTGATCCCCGAGCGGTTCGGCTTCCGGGTCGGGTTCGGACAGGGCAGCATCATCTACAAAGAAACCATCCGAAACACGGTCGAGGGCGTGGGGCACTTCGAACCGCTCAGGCACTATGCCGAGGTACATTTGTTATTAAAGCCCGCCGAACGCGACAGCGGACTGCTGTTCAAAAGCGAATGTAAGGAGGATGAGCTCGACAAAAACTGGCAGCGGCTGATCCTCACGCATTTGTATGAAAAGACCCATCTCGGCGTACTGACGGGCTCGCCGATCACCGATATGGAAATCATTCTCAAGGCGGGCAAAGCCCACGCAAAGCACACCGAGGGCGGCGACTTCCGCCAGGCGACCTACCGCGCCGTACGTCAGGGTCTCCGCTCAGCCGAAAGCATACTGCTGGAGCCTGTATATGACTTTGTTCTCTCTGTCCCCAGTGAGAATATCGGCAGAGCGATGACCGATATCACCCGCATGGGCGGCGCTTTCTCCCCGCCCGAGACCGACGGCGAGAACGCCCTGCTGATCGGCACCGCTCCCGTATCAGCGATGCGCGGGTACTCGAAGGAGGTCGTGCAGTACACCCGCGGCAACGGCAGACTGAGCTGTACGCTCAAGGGCTATGAGCCCTGTCACAACGCCGACGAGGTGATTGCGCAGCTCGCCTACGACGCCGACAGCGACGTCGAGAATACTGCCGACTCGGTATTCTGCTCTCACGGCGCGGGTCATACCGTCAAGTGGGACGAGGTACCGAAGCACATGCACCTTCCGAGTATTCTTGATAATTCTAAAAAAGAATCATCAAGCTCTTCGCCCGATATCCGCGATCTCTCCCGCTACAAAAGTCAGAAGGACATCTTCGCGCTTGATAAGGAGCTGATGCAGATCTTCGAGCAGACCTACGGGCCGGTACGGCGCAAGGTCTACAGCGAGCCGAAGCGCTATAAAACGCCCGATTATCAGAAGCAGAAAAAGAGAAAGAACCTGCCCTCCGACTATAACGGCGTCGAGTATGTCTTAGTAGACGGCTACAACGTCATCCACTCTTGGGACAGCCTCAGAGAGCTTGTCGGCGAGCATATGGACACCGCCCGCACCCTGCTCGAGAACACACTCTGCAACTATCAGGGCTACAGGAAGTGCGAGCTGATCCTCGTGTATGACGCCTACAAGATCAAGGGGCATGACCGCGAGGTCGAGAAGATCAACAACATCACCGTCGTCTATACCAAGGAGGCGGAGACCGCCGATATGTACATCGAGCGCGCGTCGTATGAGCTCGCGAAGAACAACCGCGTGCGCGTCGTGACCTCCGACGGGATGGAACAGCTGATCATCCTCGGCAACGGCGCCATCCGCGTAAGCTGCCGCGAATTCTTCGAAGAGATCCAAAAAGCCGAAGCAGAGATCAGGGAGATCATTTCGGAGAACGGTGAACGGTGAATGGAGAACGGTGAATAGTGAATGGTGAATGGTGAATGGCGGACGCTGTCCGCACCTGATTGATAATACTTTGATAAAGAAACAACGTCTGCGACCCTACATAGAGTCGCAGACGTTTGAATATAGAAGCTGTTATATCAATCCAAAAGCCATCAGGCTTTCCCAACATCGTTAACCGTTAACCGTTCTCTGTTCTCCGTTCGCGGCTTGTTCCGCCTGCATGATGTCGGCGATCGCCGCCTTATCCAGCTCGAGGGTATCGTCAGCCGCCTTGCTCTCGTCGGCGAAGGCGTCGAACTCGCCCTGCTTCTCGGCGAGGATATCCATGATCCGCTCGTCGATGGTATCGTCACACAGCAGTCGGTACACCAACACCGAACGCGCCTGACCCATACGGTAAGCGCGGGAGATCGCCTGGTTCTCGATCGAAGGCTTGAGCTGAGGCTCGCACAAGATGACGACCGAGGCGCTCTGGATGTTCAGCCCCGTACCGCCGGACTGGATCTGAGCGACCAGCGCGGTACCTGCGGGCGCCTTATCGACCTCGTCGATGATCTCCTGACGGCGCATCGGGGTCACGGAGCCGGTGATGGGCTCCATGGCATTTTCGCCGAGGAGCGCGCAGATCTTACCGACCGTATCGAGGAAGAAGGAGAAGATCAGCACCTTGCGGTCCTGCTCACGCGCGTCCTCGATGATCTCCAGCATGCGCTGCGCCTTGGAGGACTTGGAGAGATCGTCCACGTTCCATGAGACGCGGCGTGCCGCCATGAAGTTCGACTCCGAAAGCGCCTCCTGATAGACCTTCTTCTCCTCGGGCTGCAGGTTGCACCACTCCATGCTCTCGACCAACTCGGGCAGCTCGGTGAGGACGTCCTCGCGCTTGCGGCGGTAATAGACCGGCGCGACCGCCTCGCGGAACTGAGGCGCGGAGGAAAGCGCCAGCATGGGCTGTATTGTCTTGGACACATCGAGATTGAGAATGTTGATGAGGGTCGCCATCTCCCCTACCCGATTCTCGAGTGCGGTACCGGTCATAAACAGGAGTCGCTCGGCATGCTCGCACAGGCGCTTGACGTTACCTGTCCGCTGAGCGGAGGGATTCTTGATATAATGCGCCTCATCCACGGTCAGCATGGTCAGTCGGAAGGCGTCGGCAAGATCAAATACGGCGGTCGTTTCATAGGTCGTGACCGCTACGCCGCCGTCGGTCAGCCACTGCTGTAAGGCGGCTTCCTTGCCGTTACCGTGAACCTTGATGACGGAGAGGTCGCTGTGCTTTGCGATCTCACGGCACCAGTTGGTCAGTACAGAAGCGGGACAGACGACCGCGAAGTGCGTACCGCCCTTGTTGCGCAGGTGTACCATCACGGCGATCGCCTGCACGGTCTTGCCGAGACCCATCTCGTCGCCGAGAAGGATACGGCGCTGGGCGACCGCGTACTTCACGCCCCACTCCTGATAACGGCGCAGGGTACAACGCAAGCCCGTCAGATCGAGCTCAACGTCGGCGACCGACTCGGCGAGTTCCTCGGGCAGTCCGTAAACGCCGTCGCCCGAGCCGACGCGGTCGGGCTCGATGTTCTCGAGGATGTTGATATAGCTGATGCTGTCGCGGGAGAAATCATCCCACGCGTCCTTGGAGGTGGTAAAGGTGAACTGACGGAGCACCTCGAGCTCACGGTTCAGCGGGGCGAGGTTCGTATCGGACAGGATCTGCGCGAGCGCGTCACAGGCGGCGTCAGCTTCATTCTTCTTCGCGCTTGACGTAAAGAGCCAGCGGATGCCGCCCGAGGCGGGCTTGGAGGCTGTCATCGCCTGGGTCAGAACGGTATCGTAGTTCTGACGGAACTGCGACGCGGCTTCGACAGCGGAGCGGATATGCTTATACTTGCACAGCGCCGTCACCAGCGCGGTGGAGTCGGGATTCTTATCGTCGGCGCTCAGTCTGATCTTCGTGCCGCTCTGAGCGGTCTGCGCCAGCTCTGCCGCCGCCTGCTTGATCGCCTGCGCGCCCTCGGGGCTGATGCCGTTGATCGCGGAGATACGGTGTACATTCGCCTTGACGATATCGGCGACGGTATGGAAGCCCGCGTCGTGCAGAGCCTTGACGCGGATGCCCTTCTTCTCGCGGTTGAGCTCGTCGACGGGGATAGCTTCGAGCAGCTCCATCGAGCCGCTGCCCGCGATCTTCGCGGTAGCCGCGGTGATCTCTTGATAAGAGCGGTCGGCAAGGCTGTCGAGCTTTCTGAGCTTTGCGTACAGCTCCTCATACTTCCGTCTGAGCCGCTTGACCTCGCCTGTACTGTAGTTGCGTGCCATAGACACTCACCTTTCTGAACTGTATATCGGTTGGAATCGCATAGGCTAAAACCCTCGCGAGATGATGTTTAATCGGTTGAGATTGCCGCGTCGGGACGTTGTCCCTCCTCGCAATGACAATTTGTATTCACTCTCACAATGACATTTTGAAAAAACGGCAGCGCAAACTACGCTGCCGTAAATCATGATTAAGCGTTATTTTTCAGATACTCCACCCAGATCTGACAAGAAGTATCGTTGAAGTGCAGACCCATGTTATCGGGATCGCTGCAGTAATCAAGCGGCAGGTTACCATCCTGATCGGCAAGCGCGGAGAACACGTCGAGGTACTTGTAGCCGCTCTGTTCACAGTAGGTCTTGAGCATGCCGTTGAACTCCTTGACGAGGTTATTGTTGAAGTTTTCCTGCTGTTTATCGGCGATGATCGGCGTCACGGACTGGATATAGATCTTTGCCGAGGGGGTCTTTTGAAGGATGCGCTGAACGAGCTGTTTACAGCTGTCCATCGCGCCCGTGGTACCGTAGAGTCCGATATCGTTCATGCCCAGCATGATGAATACGTTCGGTTTACCAGTCAGCGAGCTGCACTCCTCGGTCAGGTGTACTTCTCCCTGATAGTAGGGATGCACCGCGTTGGGGTCGTCAAGCGTCCACAGGGCGTTGGTATAGCCCAGACTGCCCGCGCAGAAAAACTCCGCCTTACCCAGTGCCTCGGGATGATCGGCGCAGTAGTAACTGAGCTTGAGGGTGACGCTGTCACCGACCAGCACCGCGTTGTCAAACCATTCGGCGGTCTTGGGAGATGTATTGTCGTAGCCGTTATCGACTGCCGTCGTCTCGACGACGACCGCTTCGGTCGGGGGCTCGGTGGCTCTCTGTTTATCGACGACCGCCTTGCATCCTGCGAGCGTCAGGATCAGACACAGCATGATCGCTGTAACGGTACAGCGGATTCCTTTCATCTATTACACATCCTCTCGGGTTTCGTTCGTTTCTTTGATGTGGAAAAGTATAGCACAACAGATTATCCGTATATTTCCAATTTAGAATTATCACAATCTGTTAACAATTTTATTTTTTCTGTAATAGAATTATAAAAGCGAGCCCTGAATCACCTGTCGGCGTTCAAATTCACGGTTGACGGCGTTCAGTACGCGTTTTTTGTCCGCGCTCCACAGCGGGGCGATCAGCCGGCTCTTTGCGCCGTCGCCCGTCAGCCGATGGATAACGACATCCGCGGGCAACAGCCCGATACAGCGGCAGAGGATATCCGTGTACTGTTCGAGCGTGAGCGTTTCGAAAGCGCCTTTCAGATACACATCGGCAAGGTCGGTACCCTCGAGCACATGGAGCAGCTGGAGCTTGATCCCGTCGGTGACCCGACCGACATAGCGGACAGATTCTTCCATCATCTCGGGACTCTCCCCCGGTAAGCCGAGGATAAGGTGCGTGACGACCTCGAGCCCCGCTGCATGCAGATCGGCGACCGCCGTATCGTAGACCGACAGCGGATAACCGCGGCGGATATAGGAGGCGGTGGTCTCGTGGATGGTCTGGAGTCCCAGCTCTACGGTTACGGGCTTGCGTGCGTTCAGCTCCCGCAGCAGGGCGATCACGTCGTCGCCGAGGCAGTCGGGACGGGTCGCGATACTCAGCCCGACGATGTCATCGGGAGCGATCGCCTCACGGAAAACGCGCCGCAGATACGCAACGTCCGCGTAGGTGTTGGTATAGGGCTGGAAGTAGGCGATATAGGCGCCGCCGGGGGTCTTTTTCGCAACGCGGCTCTTGGCTCTTTCGAGCTGTTCGGACACAGACAGCGCACAGGACTCGGCGAAGTCACCCGAGCCGCCCGCACAGAAGATACACCCGCGGGTATCCAGCGTTCCGTCACGGTTGGGACAGGTCATCCCGCCGCTGATCGCGAGCTTATAGACCTTCTGCCCGTATTTTCGATTGTAATATTCGTTTAAAGAATAATAGCGTAACATACTCTACTTCAATTCAATACTGACAGTTGGTATATAAATCGGGTGCGGACAGCGCCCACCCTTCACCATTCTCCGTTCACCGTTCTCCGAAAAAAGCCGTCACGCTTTCCGTAACTTCTTAGTTCTTAGTTCTTATTTCTTATTTCTTAGTTCTTAATTCTTAGTTCAACAAAGCCGTTCTCCGAAGAAGTCCATCATCCGCTGTTTGTAATCCGGCGCTTCATCGAATACACAGTGAGCGTACTCCGTGCCGTACATATACAGCTCGCCGCCGAGAGCATCGGCGATCGCGCGGGAATTCTCGGCAGGGATCAGCTTATCGCCCTCAGCACCGATCACCAGCGTCGGGCAGGTGATCGCAGGCAGCTCATCGAGCACATCGAACTCCTGTATCGCGTTACCTTGGATGATGAAGCGCGCGATATCGTTTTCGGTCGCGTCATCATTCATATGGACAAGCAGGTCCTTGAACTGACCGAGCGTATTCTCGGAGAAGAGGTTGTCGAGAAAGCTCGCGGTCAGCCCCTCCATATCGCCTGAGCGCGCGAGCTCGAGCCACCTGCCGATGCCGCTGATCTCGGGGTTGATCCTCGCCATCGTGGAGCCGAGCACCATACGGCGAACCAGCCGGGGCTTCTCGAGCGCAAGGGACATCGCGATCATGCCGCCCAGCGACGCGCCGAACACGTCCGCACCCTCGATCCCGAGCGCCTCCATCACGACGGCGGTATCATGCGCGATCTGACGGATGGGGTACGGATCGGGCATATTCGACCGCCTGTCAAAGAGATACACCGTGTATTTTTCGCCGAACATACTGTACGCCGACTCGACCGCCTTCGCGGTCAGCAGAACACTCTTCACGCCGAGACCCGGGAGGATAACGAAAGCCCTTTCCCCCGTGCCGAAACGGTCATAATCCATCTCGATACCGTTTACGCTGATATGCTGTACCATCTTCATCATCCTTTCGTTTCACCGGTCATATTCTACCATATCGAACCTCAAAATACAAGAACTCGCCTCAATTCGCACAAGGATTACTACAATCTTGATACAATATTTGATTTTCCGTATTCGATACGGTATAATAAGGTCACTGAAAAAACAGAAAGAGGTATGAAAATGAAAAGAATTACAGCAATCATATTAGCAGTCCTGATGATAACGGCGGTTCTCGCCGGCTGCGGCGGCGCAAAGAGCGTCGACCTGAACAGCGTGATGACCGGTATCAACAGCCAGTTCGGCTTCAGCGGCTTAAAGACCCTCGAGGACACCAAGGCGCTCAACCGCTACTACCAGATCAACGAGGCTGACGTCAAGAGCTTCGCGGGCGAGCTTTCCACCGCGGCTTCTCAGTACACCGAGGTCGTCATCGTCGAGGCGAAGGACAGCAACGCGGCTCAGAACATCAAGACCCAGCTCGACGCTCACCTGAGCTCTCAGCTCAACAACGCGAAGAGCTACGACGCCGATCAGGTCGCGATGATCGAGGCTTGCTCCGCTAAGACAGTCGGCAACTACGCTTATCTGGTCGTCAGTGACAAGTTCAGCGAGATCACCGGCGTGATCGAAGCAGCGCTGAAATAATCATAAGAAGCAGTAAAGGCTATCCGCTCATTCGGATAGCCTTTTTTCTATGTAAGAATTATATTTCGATGACCGCGTAGCCGAAGGCGTTGACCACCAGCGTACCGTTGTGGATGGTGCGCTGCGGGATATTGTGGTTATACTCGCGGTGAACATGACCGTGTACAAAGAGCGCGGGCTTGTACTTCTTCAACAGCTTATGAAAGCACTTAAACCCCCTGTGCGGGAGATCCTCGAGGTCGTTCAGCCCTCTCGCGGGCGCATGGGTCAGGAGCACATCGATCCCGCCGTGGCGCATGATGCTGAATTTTCTGCGTAGGATACGCAGGCGCATCCTACGCTCCGAGTACATATACTTCCCCTCGCGGTACTTCATCGAGCCGCCGAGCCCCAGGATCCGCAGGCCCGCGACCTCGACCACCTTATCGTCCGCACAGATACACCCCAGCGGTACCTTCTTATGGTTCTCGTCATGATTTCCGTGGACATACACCAGCGGACAGTCGGCAAGGGTCATCAGGAATTCCAGATACCCCTCGCTGAGGTCGCCGCAGCCCAGTATCAGGTCGAAGCCGTCGAGCTTACCGGGATGGTAGTAGTCGTAGAGCGCCGCGGATTCCTTATCCGCTACTGCGAGGATCCTCATATCTCCTCTTCGGCTTTTTTCTCCGCCTCCTGCTCGGGGTCGTTCTGCGCCTTCTCGATACCGGCTGTGGTGACGGTTGCCTTGCCCATATCGTTGAGGTCGTTATACTTCGGGATCTCGCCGATGACGTTCGAAGCGAGGTAATCCATGTTGATGATCTGGTCGAGGGTCAGTGACTTCTGTCCCTCGCCGATGACCTCGCCGCTCTGGGTGATCAGCGGAGTCAGGAACGGGATACAGATATTCTGCTTGATGCTCTCCTTGAGGAAGTCGACCAGTCGGCGGGTCGAGAGCGCGAGCTTGTCGGAATACCAGACGTCGACAACACCCTCGGAGATGCCCCAGTAGTAGTTGAGCGCCTTATCGGACCTGCTGTACGCCGTCTGCAAACTCTTGTCGAGGATACGGGTGATGATCTCCTCGTAGTACTTGCCCCAGCACCAGACGGAGTGCATCAACGACTCGCTTTTGTCATCCACAACAAAGGACAGACCGTAGGTCTCGCGGTCGTCGGCGAGGAAACGGGAGGTATCCTGCGACGAAATGAAGTGTATGCCCTGCTCCGCCAGCGCCTTCGCGGCGCCCTCGGCGCCCTTGACGGACGACCATTCGAGGTAGACCCGGGCGCGGGGATTGGTCATCTGAGCGCCTAAAGCAAAGGCATTAATGCCCGCGATCTGACCGTAGATCGGGTAGTCGCAGACGTAGCCGAGCTTACCGCTGTCGGACAGCGTGCCCGCGACAGCGCCGAGGATGAACTTCGCCTCATACATGCGGGTATAGTAGGTCATGACGTAGCGGTGGCTGAGGTTCAGGGAGCAGTTGAGGATAATGACCTCGGGATGCTCCACGGCGGCGCGTACGCTCGCCTGGATCAGGCGCGGCGAGGTAGTGAAGATCACGTTACAGCCGTCCTCGATCGCCTGCAGGATCACCTGATAGGGGTCGTCTGCAAGAGCGTTCGGGTAGGTCACGGTGTCGATCTTATCCTCGAACTTCTCCTGCACATAGATCCTGCCCTCCTCGTGCTCATGCACCCAGCCGGAGCGCGCGGGCGTGCCGTCATAGACAAAGCCGACCTGCAGGGACTTCTCAACGACGTTCGACACGATACGCGAGATCAGACCCTGCGGCTTATCGACGGGAGGCTCGGTCTTGAGCTCGATGGGCTCTTCGGCGTCCTTGAGCCGGACGTCCTCCCACATCTTCTTGAGCTTCTTCCGTATATCTTCGGCGTCCTCGGCGATCAGCTCGTCGTAGCTGTAGACCTGCAGATAACCGAGCAGGGCGTCGCCGATGGTGGACTGCAGCTTATCGCCGCCGCTGAGCATGTATGCCTTCTCAAACTTGCTGTAAGCCGCGACAAAGGTGCGCTGATCGTCAACGCTCCATTCCTCGCTGAGCTCCTTGCCGAGCGCGGTGAGCAGCTCGGTGTAACAGCCGCGCTTAGAGAACTCGACAAAGTTGATCTTGGTATATTTATAGAAGGAGAGGAACTCGTAGTACATCTCGATGCGCCCGCTGCCGTCGCGTTCGGGCAGGATACGGGTGACCTCGCCCTCGATGAAATCGGCGTTGAAGAACTTGAGCACGCTGACGCGCTTGTTGCCCTCCTGAACGTAGAAGCGGTTCATGTACTCGAACGCCTTGATCGGGTCATGGATACCCTCTTCAATATGCGCTTCGCTCAGGTGCTGCCATTTGACGGCGAACTCGGTATTCTCCTCGAGGATCGGCATGAAATTCGCCGCGAAGGAGGTGGCACGGCCGGCGGTCTTGGTACCGACGACCTGCTTTAAGGGGATATGCACGAGGCCGAGACTGACCATAGAGGTGTTCTGATCCTCGGGAATAATGTCGTCAAGCGCCGGCAGATAGGGGCTGACGCCGTTTGCCTTGCAGGACTGGACTTCCTTCTGTCCCAGCTTCAGCGCGTCCTTATAATAGCTTTCTGCCATATATAAAACCTCTTTTTCTGAATGTTATTGATGAGTCACACATATTATGTGACACCTAAAGTATAAAACATTCATCGAAAAATGTCTATCGTTACATTATGAGATTTACACAAATTCCGACATCTTTTTTTGTGCAAAATAAGGGTGCGAAATCTTCCGCACCCTTATCATTTTGTCATTTATGAACCGTTATCAACGTTGCTCACGGATGATCAGATAACGGATTTCAGATAGTCGGTGATCTCCTTCTCGGTGGTCATCGCCATGACCTTCTCAGCGACCTTATCAGCCTCAGCCTTCGTCCACTTGGCGATATTCTTACGCACCTTGAGGACGGATACCGCGGAGACGGAAAACTCGGTCAGCCCGAAGCTCATCAGTAGCGGGATCATCATGGGGTTGGCGGCAGCCTCGCCGCACATACCGACCGGGATACCGGCGCGCACGCCGTTCTCGATGATGCTCTTGATCAGTCTGAGGACGGACGGCTGGAACGGAGAGTACAGATAGCCGACGTTGGAGTTGCCGCGGTCGCAAGCCATCGTGTAGCCGGTCAGGTCGTTGGTGCCGATCGAGAAGAAGTCCGCTTCCTTCGCCAGCAGGTCGGCGATCACGCCGGAGGCGGAGGTCTCGGTCATCACGCCGACGGGGTTGTTCTCATTGAACGCGATACCCGAAGCACGCAGGTCGGACTTTGCTTCCTCTACAAGCGCTTTACCGGCGCGGAGCTCCTCGACCGCCGTGATCAGCGGGAACATGATGCGAACGTCGCCAAACGCAGACGCGCGCAGGATCGCCTTGATCTGCGACTTGAACATATCGCGGTTCTGCAGGCAGTAACGGATCGCGCGGAAGCCCATGAAGGGGTTCTCTTCCTTCTCAAGGCCGAGATAAGGGATCTCCTTGTCGCCGCCGATATCCAACGTGCGAATGATGAGGGGCTTGCCCTTCAGGACGACGGCGGCAGCCTTGTACGCCTCGAACTGCTCGTCCTCGGTGGGCAGGGAGGTACGATCCATGAACAGGAACTCGGTACGGAAGAGACCTACGCCCTCGCCGTCCTTCTCCATCGCCTTCGCGGCGTCCTTTGGGGTACCGATATTACAGCACAACTCATACTCTTCGCCCGAGGCGGAGACGGTGGGTTTGCCTCTGAACATCTCGAGCTCACGCTTCTCACGCAGGTAGGTATCTCGCTTCGCGGTATATTCGTCGACCTGCTCCTGAGACGGAGCGGTGATGACGTCGCCGTTGTTGCCGTCGACGATGATCTGCTCGCCGGAGCTCAGCTGTGACAGGGCGTTCGGAACGCTCAGTACCGCGGGGATCTCCATCGCGCGCGCCAGGATCGCGGAGTGGGAGGTCTGGGAGCCGGTCTCGGTGATGATACCGACGATATTATCCTTCTTGATGCCCGCGGTCATGGAGGGAGTCAGCTCGTGGACGACCAAAACGGTGCCGGCGGGTGCGTCGCTGATCTTGACCTCCTGTACGCCTAAGAGAATACCAAGCAGGCTGTCGCGGATATCCTTGACGTCGGCGGCACGCTGCATGGTCAGCTCGTCGCCGGTCGCGGTGAACATATCTATAAACATCTGACAGATCTGCTCCACAGCCGCCTCGGCGCACTGGTGAGCCTTGATCAGATTCTCGATTTCGCCTTTCATAAAGGGGTCGCTGATGATCGCGATATGACCCTCTAAAATCTCTGCTTCCTTATCGCCGGTCGACTTGCGTACCGCGTCCGCCTGCTCAAGGGTATTCGCGGTAAAGGTCTCGACCGCACCGTGAAAGCGCTCGAGCTCCGCGTCGATATCGGCGACCTCACGGGGCGTATATGTGAGCTCGCGGTCGACGATCAGCATCACTCTGCCGATGCCGTAGCCTTCGGAAGCGCCTAATCCTTTCATCATAAGTAATCACCTCTTAATCAGTTGAGATTGCTACAGGGCTAAAGCCGCCCTTCGCAATATTCAATATTATAATATAAACAATCACTGCGGGAAGCGTGCTGCCGCAGCGCACCGCCCGCAGTGACGGATGGATCGGATTTATTCGCCGAAGCCGCTCTCGATCATAGCGGTAGCCTCAGCCAGAGCCGCCTCTTCATCGGTGCCGCTGCATACGACCTCAACCTCGTTGCCGCACTTGATGCAGGCGGCGATGATATTCATCAGGGACTTCGCGTTGACGTCCTTGCCGTTGACCTTGAGGGTCACGTCGCAGGCGTACTTCGCCAAAGCATTGGCAAAGGTGGAAGCGGGGCGCATGTGGAAGCCCTGCGCGTTTACGATCGTTACTTTTTTCGATACCATAGTGCATTTCTCCTTTTTCTTTTGCTTGGCGCGGGGAGGTCGCCCTCCCCATGCCTTGGATACTTATATAATGATTATTGCTCTTCGTTCTTCTTGAATATGGAGAGAACCAGGCAGCCGACAACAGCGCCGATGACCAGTGCGAGGAAGTACATCAGGGGCTTGCCGATGGTGGGCAGTACGAAGATACCGCCGTGAGGAGCCATCAGGGTGCAGCCGAACAGAGCGGACAGAGCACCCGCAACAGCGGAGCCTACGATACAAGCGGGGATGACCGGCCACGGATGACCCGCAGCGTAAGGAATCGCGCCCTCAGTGATGAACGACAGACCCATGATGAAGTTGACGGGACCGTTCTTTCTCTCTTCAGCAGTCCACTTCTTGCGGAAAATAGTGGTAGACAGAGCGATCGCGAGCGGGGGAACCATACCGCCGATCATAACAGCAGCCATGATCATGAAGGGACCTTCGTTGGAGCCCATGACGCCGGACGCCAGCAGGCCGGTAGCGGTAACGTAAGCAGCCTTGTTGAAGGGGCCGCCCATATCGATCGCCATCATACCGGCGAGCAGAGCGCAAGCGGGAACGATCAGAGCGGGGTTAGAAGCCATAGCGCCAACACCCTCGGTCAGCTTGCCGTTGAGCCAGCCGACGATCGGGTTGACAGCGCACATCATAACGGCAACCATGCCCAGACCCACGAGCGGGTAGATCAGAACGGGCTTGATGCCTTCAAGCGCATGCGGCAGATGATCGCAGATCTTCTCGACCATCTTCATCAGCCAACCGGCGAGGAAGCCGGCGAGCAGAGCGCCTAAGAAGCCGGATACAGCAGCGCCGTCGCCGCCGGGAGCAGCGAAGGTGGAGCCGGTAGCCGCCAGCGAACCGCCGACGAAACCGACGAGCAGACCGGGACGGTCAGCGATGGACTGACCGATGAAGCCGGCGAGGATCGGGAGCATAAAGCCGAACGCCACGCCGCCGATGGTCTTGAACCAGGCCGCTACGGGAGTTACCGAACCGAAGTTGCCGTCCTGGGGAGCGCCGGAGAGGGCGTCGATCAGGAACGCGATCGCGATGAAGATACCGCCCGCGACAACGAACGGAAGCATGTGGGAAACACCGTTCATCAGGTGCTTATAAAGCTTTCTGCCGAAGCTTTCATTACCGACCGAGCCGGAGCCGCCCTCGACCTTCTTGTCGCTGTGGAATACGGGGACTTCCTTGTTGACGATCTTGTTGATGAGCTCCTTGGGCTTATGGATGCCGTCGGCAACCTTGGTGGAGTAGACGGGCTTACCGTCGAAGCGAGCGGTCTCAACGCTCTTGTCAGCCGCGATGATGATACCGTCGCAGGCTGCGATCTCAGCAGCGGTCAGCACGTTCTTCGCGCCGCCGGAGCCGTTGGTCTCGACCTTGATGGAGATACCCATCTCGTCGCCTGCCTTCTGCAGCGCTTCAGCAGCCATGTAGGTATGAGCGATACCGGTGGGGCAAGCGGTGACGGCGAGTACCTGATAGCCGTCCTTCTTGGGAGCGGGAGCAGCAGCTTCCTCGGGGAACTGCGCAGCCTCCTGCTTGTTGATGATGTCAAGGAACTCCTGAGGAGTCTTTGCAGCCTTGAGCTTTGCGGTGAAGTCCTCGTGCATGAGCATCTGCATCAAACGTGCGAGAACCTCCAGATGGACGTCGCCGTCCATAGTAGCAGCGATCATGAAGATCAGCTTGCAGGGTGCGCCGTCGGGAGACTCATAGTCAACGCCGTCCGGCACGGTGATAGCGGCGAGAGCCGGAGCCTTGACGGCTTCGCTCTTCGCGTGAGGGATAGCGACCTCCATTCCGATCGCGGTCGTACCCATCTCTTCTCGCTTGAGGATACCCTCCTTGTAAGCAGCAACGTCCTTGAGGTTGCCCGCCTTATCGTGCAGAGAAACCAGCAGGTCGATCGCCGCTTGCTTTGATGAAGGCGCCGCGTTCAGCTTGATCGCGTTCGCTTTCAACAAATCAGTAATACGCATAAATACTCTCCTTTCATACTGTTTTCAGTACTAACGTTTCAATATCAAAAGCGTTATCTCACGATAACAATTATGACCAAAGGCAGTAGGAGTTAGGAGTTAGGAATGAGGAATGAGAAATTATGGGAAACGCTTCGCGTTTTGGATTCCTGTCAGATCATGCAATCGAACATTTCCTGTCGTTACACAATCGGGCGCAGGAAGCGCCCGCCCTTCAACATTCACCGTTCTCCGAGAAAAGCCGTCAGGCTTTCCGTAACTTCTTACTTCTTACTTCTTACTTCTTATTTCTTATTTCTTAGTTCTTAGTTCAACAAAGCCGTCAGGCTTTCTCATCTCCGTTCTCCGTTCTTACAGCTGCTTGAACACCTCGTCGATCTTCTCCCTTGTCGCAAGACCCGGGAGGAAGGAGGTCGCGTTGCCGCAGGCGGAGCCGAGCTTCAAGGCATAGCCGTAGTCGCCGGTCTTTTGATAACCTGCTACAAAGCCCGCTACCATGCTGTCGCCCGCGCCGACGGTGTTGATGACCGGCTGCTTCAGGGTGCCGCAGGTATGGGTCTCGCCGTTCTCGTCAACGAGGAAGGCTCCCTGACGTCCGAGGGAGACGATGACGTTTCTCGCGCCCATCTCCTGCAGCTTTCGGGCATATTTCTCAACGTCCTGAGCGTTCTCGACCTCCGCGTGGAAGATCTCGGAGAGCTCCTGACGGTTGGGCTTGATGAGGAAGGGGTGTGCGGAAAGCGAGTTGACCAGCAGCTGCTTGGTCGCGTCGACCACGATCATGATCTTCTTGTCCTTAACGCGCTCGAGCATACGCTCATAGATATCGTCGGGACAGGTCTTGGGGATGCTGCCCGCGAGCACCAGCGTATCGCCGTCAACGATACGGTCGAGCTTCTGCATCAGCTCCTCGAGCGCCTCGGCGGGAATATCGGGACCCTGTCCGTTGATCTCGGTCTCACCGCCGGACTTGATCTTGATGTTGATACGGGTGAAGCCTTCCTTGAGGCGGATGAACTCGGTGTGGATACGACTGTTCCGGATACCTTTTTCTATCGCGTCGCCGGTAAAGCCCGCGACAAAACCGAGCGCGGTACTGTTGAGGTCAAGCTCAGCGAGCACCTGCGACACGTTGATACCCTTACCGCCGTAATAGAACTCTTCGCTGTCGGTACGGTTGGTCACGTTGGTGCGCATGCTCGACATGCGTACGATGTAGTCGATCGAAGGACTGAGGGTCACGGTATAAATCATTTCTTTACCTCCTTGACGATGGTGATATTACTGTATCTGCTATCCGGACAAGCATCGGTGATGATGCAGCCGATCTTTAACGGTGCGAAGGTCGCGGCGCATACCTGATAGAACTTGGTATGATCCGCTACGACAAAGGTCATATAGCTGTTCTTGACGGCGGCATGCTTTACGCGCGCTTCGTCGATATCCGGGGTGGTGAAGCCCGCCTTGACGTCGATGCCGTTGGTACCCATGAACGCCTTGGTGAAGTTGAGTCCCTCGAGGCTGCGGATACCCTCCGCGCCGACCACCGCTTCGGTCAGCGGCTTGATCTTGCCGCCGATCATGTAGGTGTTCAGCCCCTTTGCGATCAGCTTCTGCCCGTGGAGGATGCCGTTGGTGACGTAGGTCGCTCTGCGGTTCTCGATGAAGTCGATCAGCCGCGCCGTCGTCGTGCCCGCGTCAATATAGACGAAGTCGTCGTCGTGGATCAGGGTCGCGGCATACGCGGCGATAGCGGTCTTTTCTTCGCTCATCGTGAGCGCACGGTTCGCGACGCCGGTTTCATAGACGCCGGAGCTCTGTTCCAGAGCGGTCGCTCCGCCGAACACCTTACGCAGCTTTCCCATCTCGGCAAGGGCGTTCAGGTCGCGGCGGATGGTAGATTCGGAGATATGCATAAGTCCTGAGAGCTCAGCTACCGTCACGGCGTTTCGGTCATTGAGGAGCTGTAAAATCAATTGATACCGTTCCTCGGTCAGCATGGAACTCACCTCTTTGATTAAATTATACCACTCGGTTAATCAAAGTCAAGCAAAATCGGTCATTTTCAGTCACCAAAACGTCGATTTGTTAGTTGTCATTATAGACATTGATATATTTTAGTAAACTTTCACAAAATTTTTTCAACCGACTCTGCGCGAGTTTGCGCGAATACGGTAGAAGAACGGAGAACGGTGAACGGTGTCGGGAAAACCTGACGGCTTTGTTGAACTAAGAACTAAGAAATAAGAAATAAGAAATAAGAAATAAAAAGTTACAGAAAGCCTGACGGCTTTTGGATTGATATAACAACTTCTAAAGTAAAACATCTGCGACTCTATATAGGGTCGCAGATGTTTTTGTTCTATCATATTATACAAATCGGGTGTGAGCATCGCCCACCCTTCACCGTTCTCCGTTCTCCGTTCTCCGTTCACCGTTCTCCGGAAAAAGCCTTCAGGCGTGAATTAATCAGTGGCTGCCTTGCTTTTATAATCCTCCAGCGCTGCCTGTATCGCTTCCTCCGCGAGTACGGAGCAGTGCATCTTATGCGGCGGGAGTCCGTCCAGCGCCTCGGCGACTGCCGCGTTGGTCAGCTTCAAGGCGTCGTCCACCTTCTGTCCCTTGATCAGCTCGGTCGCCATCGAGCTCGAGGCGATCGCGCTCGCGCAGCCGAAGGTCTCGAACTTGACGTCGGTAATGATATCGTCGTCGATCTTCAGATACATCTTCATGATATCGCCGCACTTGGCGTTGCCGACCTCCCCTACCCCGTCGGCGTTCTCGATGGTGCCGACGTTGCGCGGCTGTAAAAAGTGATCCATTACTTTATCGCTGTATAAAGCCATAGTTTTGTACTCCTTTCATACTAAGATTGTTGAGTCGCTTCGCTCCATTATTACAATCCCTCAGTCGCCTTAACGGCGACAGCTCCCTTTACCAAAGGGAGCCACTTTTATAGTATAAATTCCTTCTTGCCCTCTGTCAGATCGCGCCATACAGGCGAGAAGCTGCGCAGGTAGGCGACGATCTCTCTGACGGAATCGATGATATAATCCGCCTCTTCGATCGTGATATCCTCGCCGATGCTTAGTCTGAGCGAGCCGTGGGCGACATCATGGATCCTGCCGATCGCAAGCAGAACGTGACTGGGATCAAGCGAGCCCGAGGTGCAGGCGCTGCCCGACGAGGCGGAGATGCCCTTCTGATCCAGCAGGATCAGGATGGATTCGCCCTCGATACCCTCAAAGCTGAAATTCACGTTGCCCGCAAGCCGCTGTACCCTGTCGCCGTTGAGAGCGCTGTGCGGGATCTCGGAGAGTCCCTGTATCAGGTGATCGCGGACGTTCTGCATACGGGCGTTGTTGCCGTCCATATTTGCGACCGCCTCCTGTAACGCCGCCGTCATCCCGAGGATCGCGGGCAGGTTCTCGGTACCGGCTCGCTTGCCGCGCTCCTGAGCGCCGCCCTCGATCAGACTGTGCAGGATGATCCCCTTTCGAACGTAGAGGAAGCCGACGCCCTTAGGACCGTGGAACTTATGCGCCGAGGCAGAGAGCATGTCGATCTGCTGCGCCTTGACGTCGATGGGCAGGTGACCCACCGCCTGTACGGCGTCGGTATGGAATACGACGTTATGCCTGCGGCAGATCGCGCCGATCTCGGCGATGGGCTGGATGGTGCCGATCTCATTGTTGGCGGTCATGACCGTGACGAGGCAGGTATCCTCGCGGATGGCTTCTTCCAGCTCCGACGGGCTGACGATACCGTTCTCATGCACCGGTAGGAGCGTGACCGTGAAGCCGTATTTTTCAAGCTTCTCCAGGGTATGGAGGACGGCGTGATGCTCAAAGGCGGTGGAGATGATATGGGTCTTGCCCTTCTTCTTCCCGTTCAGAGCGGCAGTCAGGATTGCCTGATTATCCGCCTCGCTGCCGCCGGAGGTGAAGATGATCTCGCGGGGCTCGGCGTTGATGATCCCGGCGATCGAAGAGCGGGCTTCCTCCAGCTTCTCCTTTGCGTGCTGACCGATGGTATATAAGCTCGACGGATTGCCGTAGGTATTCTGCATGGCGTCCGTCATGACCTGTATCGCCGCGTCGCTCATGCGGGTAGTCGCGGCGTTATCTGCGTATATTTTCACATACTCAGCTCCTTTCTGTTCCCGCCTATTATATACCAACTTAACTACTATGTCAATAGGTTGTTAAAGCGAAAGGAGCCATATAATTCACTAAAAAAACGCCTGCGCAGGTTTCCCCACGCAGGCATATTTCTCTATCAGAATTTTAAATCATACCACAGCAGAAAAGCGTAGATCGCGTAGATCCTGCCCCAGTACTGCTCCTCGCCGCCGATGAAGCTTGTCCACAGCTCTCTCAGCGCGTCCTGATCGAAGAACTTCTGCGAGGTCTCGCCGAAGAATTTTTCCTCGATCGGCTTATTGAAGCGCTCATCCGCGAGCCATTTGCGAACGGGTACGGGGAAGCCGACCTTCTTGCGGAAGGCGACCTCGTCGGGGAGCTTGGTGCTCGCCGCCTTACGGAACACGTACTTATTCTGCTCGTTCATGAACTTGTATGCCGCGGGGATCCTCCGCGCGACGTTGAAGAGTCTGAGATCGGAGAACGGTGTATGCAGCTCGATACCGCAGGCGGTGGAGGTACGGTCGGTGTTGAGGTAGATATCGCCCTCGAGCCACAGCGAGATATCGACAGTCAGCTTCTGCGCGAGCGGATCCTGACCCTGTACCTCGTCCCAGAGCTCACGCACGGGATCCTCTGCTTTCACGGCGGGATCATAGTCCTTCATCAGTGATCTGACCACCTGCTCACTCATGATGTGGGAACAGGTCAGATAGACCCAGTCCGACGGGATCTCGCGCTTATGGGCGTTGTAGCCGCCGAAGAACTCGTCGATACCCTCGCCGGAGTAGACGACCTTCGCGTGCTCTGAGACCGCCGCACAGCCAATGGAGAAGGCGACAGCGGAGGCGTCGCCCAGCGGCTGACCCATCTTATCGATGGTGACGGGGAGTCGGTCGAAGTATTCCTCGGGGCTGATCATCTTGACGGAGATCTTCTTGCCGAGTATCTCGGCAGTCCGGCGCGCTAAAGCAGACTCGTCGAAGCCGCTCTCCACATAGCCGACGGTATTGGCGCCCTGCGCGTCGCTCGCCGCGAGCAGATAGGAGGAATCCACACCGCCCGAGAGGAAGGATTCCTTATACGGCAGCTCGGTATCGCCGCGCTCCTCGCTGAGGATCTCCTCGACGACGTCCTCGATCTCCTTTGCGAAATCATCGACGGACTTGGAAGAATCAGGCTCGAACTGCGGCTTGAAGTAGCGGGTATCGGTCAGCTTCTCACCGTCGAAGGTAAGGTAATGACCCGGGCGAAGCTTGTACACGCCCTCATAGAAGGTCTCCTCACCGATCGGGTAGCCGTAGAACAGGTACTGCTGCAGCATGCGCTTGTTGAGTGCCTTCTCGATATGCGAATCGGCGACGACTGCGTCGATATCGCCCGAGCAGAAGAGCTCGCCGCCGACAACGGCATAGAACATCTGCTTCTGACCGACCTGATCACGGAACACAAGCGTGATCTGCTTCTCTGTATCATACAAAGCGATTGCGAAAGCGCCGTAGAGGTGATCGGGGAGCGATGTCCCCCACTTCTCATAAGCGGCGGTCAGGATCGCTTCTTCACGCGCCTCACGCGGGAGCGAGGGCTCGATCCCCAGCTCGGCGCAAAGCGCCTTATAATTGCGGATATAACCGCTGAAATAACGGACTTGTACCTTTGCGGACTTCTTTTCCATATACATCCCTCCGTGTCGAATTCTGTCAGAATTATAACACGTTGCGGAGAGGTCGTCAATATTTCTTTATTTGTTTAACGGAGAATGGTGAATGGTGAATGGTGAATGGTGGAGGGCGGGCAAAGCCCGCACCCGATTAATATACGTTTGATAAAAAACTGCGTACAAAACCCTATACAGAGCCATAGACGTTTGAAAAGCAGTCGTTATACCAATCCAAAAGCCGTCAGGCTTTCCGTAACTTCCTATTTCTTATTTCATATTTCTTAGTTCTTAGTTCAACAAAGCCATCAGGCTTTCCCAACACCATTCACCCCAAATATGCGTCCCTCTCCTGTCCCTTCGCCCCTGTACAGGCGGTCGGCGTCAGTCCTTGAAGCTCCACACGCGGATGCCCAGCTCCTCATCATAGCGGCGGGTGATCCTACCCTGTGCGGGAGTCAGCACGATCTCGCCCGTCAGCCCGATCACAGCGTTCAGCAGATGACCTGTCAGCTGACAGAAGGCGTCGCCCTCACGATAGGCGAACGCCGCGTGAACATGCAGATACGGCTTGTCCTCATACTCGGTGACGTTGCCGTCTAAGGAGAGCAGCTCCAGCAGCGCTGTGACCTTCTTCTCCCGATAGGTGCGGGACTCTCCGTCAAACACGCCCACGGTCGCCTCACAGCAGCCGCCGATGCCCTGCACCTGAGCGACGCGGATATCCTCACGCTCGCACACACTCAAAAGCGAGCTGACGATCTCGTCACCCCTGTCCAGCCTGACATAAACCTTCTTGTCAAACACACGATATTCCATAGTAACCTCCTATTGATTGATAGTGATGTATAATCAGCCATCGCCCTTGTCGCGGAGCGATAAATCGGGCGGGCATATAAATCTGTATAACAGCCGGATTTATACGGTTATTATACCATAACTCCGAAGGAGATATGGTATAATCAGCCATCGCCCGTTGTCGCGAAGCGACAAACTGGGCGGGCATATAAAATAATAACCGGATTTATGCGGTTATTATACCACGGGGTCACGGATGTTGCAATATTGGCAGTGAAGATCATGTACAGCGGATCGCAGGGACGCGTGTTAGGAGTTAGGAGTGAGGAGTTGTAGGGGACGGCGACTCGACGTCCCGCGTCCCGCAAGGGACATTCGCGCAGCGATCTCGTAGGGGCGGTCATTGACCGCCCGCTGTCGCAGAGCGTAGCATATCCTATCCGACGCTTTCGAGATGAATAACGCTCATCGTTCGCGGGCGACCGATGGTCGCCCCTACGGCACGATCAAGCTTTAGATGTTTGCGAGACGTCAGGAGTATGGCTATATTGTAGGGCGGGGGCTTGCTCCCGCCGAGACGCTGCGGTGACATCAATGTGAAACGCGGAGCAAATCAAAGGCTTGTCATACTTCGCGTGAAAACGGCATTTAGAGGATAGGTTCCGGCGGGAGACAAGCCCCCGCCCTACGACTCGACCTAACGCTCGTCATTCGCGGGCGACCGATGGTCGCCCCTACGGCACGATCATACGTCGGAGTTTGCGGGTCGTCTTGGGAGCCGACCCCTGCAACTCGATCCGACGTTTATAACTCCTCACTCCTCCCTCCCCTACACTCTGTTTCCTCTCAGGATGATCTCAACCCATTCTACGGGACCGATCGCGCCGTTTTCCTCTACGCCGAGCTGCTTTTGGAGCGCGACGACGGCTCGCTTGGTCTGCGGCCCGAAGATGCCGTCCGCCGCGACGTCGGGGATCGCGGGATCGGTGCGGGAGATACGGCTCAGGTACCCTTGTATCACGCGGACTTCCTCTCCCCTGTCGCCCTCCACGAGGAACCGCCCGGGGTATGGCTCACCGATGGCGCTTTGGTAATTCGCGGGCAGCTGCGCGACGGTCTCCTTGTACGCGCGCTCGATGGTATAGTAGGTCTCGAGGTTGATCTCCCCCGTCACGGGCAAGCCGTAGGCGTTCTGGAAGGTAAAGACCGCGTCGCGGGTCATATCATCAAAGAAGCCGTTGATCGGTATCGGCGCCAGCTGGGGATAAAAGTAGCCGAGGAAGGCGAGGTAATACTGCACCGCCTCAACCTCAACGCCCCGATCGCCGAGAGAGAGGGTCGTGCGGAACACGCGCTCCACCTCGGGGATGGTCAGACCCTCGCTGGTCAGCTCCGCGAGGCGCTTCACCGCGGTATAGACGCGCTTGATCTGGTACCACGTCGCCTTGCCGACGATACCGTCGGGCGTGAGGTTGAAGATGCGCTGGAACTCCCTCACCGCCGCCTCGGTCTCGCCGTCATACACGGAGGTCACCGTCAAGGCGGGGATCGCGGGATAATTGCGGCGGATACGACTCAACTCGTTCTTGATCGTCCTCACGTCGTCGCCGAAGGAGCCGCGAGACAATGCCGTCCCGGGGTATGACTCCGTCTTGTCGGCAAGCGGCGCGTTCTCCACGATCTCGATATCGTCGCCGTAGTAGTATTTGAGGATCTCCAGGGTATCATAGCCCTGATTCGCAAGCTCCACCGTCCCCCACTGCAGCAGCCCGTCACAGAGCGTGATCCTTCCATCGCAGAACTTTGCCGCCAGCGGCTCGACAGTCCCCTTGCGGCGGATATAGTTGTTGAAAAGCTCGTCAACGATCAGGCTGACGGTATCGAAAACCTCGCCGTTCTCGGTATAGGCGTGGTCGTAGCGGGTATCGTTGGTGATATCGAAGTCGTATCCGCGGCTGGGGTAGTACTCGGTATAGACGCGGTTGAGGGTATAGGAGATCTGGGCGAGGATATTCGCCCTCAGCGCCGCCTGCGGCCAGCTCGGGAAGATCTCGGAGGAGGCGACGTTCTTGATGTAATCGGTAAAGGGTACGGTCACGTTGCGCGCCTGTGTATTCGGCGCGCCGAGATGGACGGTAACGTTAGTCGGGATCGTCGGCAGTTCAGCCATCTTCTCTCTCCCCCGTCAGCGGCACGAGCGAGATCGGGAGGATGGTCTCGGTCTTGTCGTGGATGATCACGGAGCAGTCGGTCAGCTCCTGAAAGTCGGGGTGAAAGATCGTCACCAGATACTCCGCCTCGGGGATCCGGGAGTCCTCGAAGTTGAGGGTACTCTCGATGGAGCGCGCGGGCAACACCATGTTGTCGACGATGCCGGAGATGTCGGTCACGTCGTTGTACAGGCTGTAGCGAACGCCCTGCCACACCTGCGACACATCCACCAGCACGTTCTTCAGCGGGAACGCCCCGCGCGCTACGCTGATCTGCACCTTGAGCGTGCCGCGCCCCGGGTACTCGCGGATGTATTCCTCGTATTCATCGCGAAAAGGCGTTTCTCCACGCGGCACGGTACGCGGCTGCGGATAGATCTCATCAGGTGAAACATCGCTGTTCAAATAATCTCTGTACATAGAAGCCTCCATAAAATGTGTTGACAAATATAGGCGAATAAGGGAGTTAGGAATGAGGAGTTAGGAGTTAGGAATTTTGGGAATGCCTGACGGCTTTTTGATTGGTATAACGACTGCTTATCATACGCATACGACCCTATATCAGGTTTTTCATGTAAGGAAGGGTCTTGACCCTCCCGCCTCCCGCAAGGGACATTCGCACAGCGACATCGTAGGGGCGGTCATTGACCGCCCGCTGTGACAGAATGTTGTAAGCCCTATCCGACGTTTTCGATATCA